>JBHGBM010000015.1:0-83449 GCA_041946965.1 Bryobacteraceae bacterium | reverse complement strand
TCGGATCGATCTCCCACGCTTTCAAACAGATACTCGGCCTTCTGTCGTGGAACTTCGGTTTATGCGGGGGTTCTGGTCTCAATTGGGCGCACGATGGTGCCGCGTCGCTCACACCGACATCGGCTGGCCGGTGAGCGGCCGCTACCAGTGCCGGCGTTGTCACCGTTCGTTCCACGTGCCTTGGGAGACCGAGGAACGGAGAGCGGTGGCCGTCGCCCGGGTGGGCGAAACCGCCGCGTCAGCGGTGTGATCCCGTGAGCGCCTCGCCTTCGCGCCGTTCGGCTATGGTGAACGCCTTGGCCGCGCCCGCGGCGGCATAAGCATCCAGTGCGGCGCGGTATTCCTTTTCCACCTCCGTGACCAGCGCCGTATCGCCCGCGGGACGGCGGGTGTTCAGCAGCGTGAGCGGGCGCGGCGCGATGGCAGCCGCCAGGTCCGGCAGATCGTACTCGCCCAGCACCCCCGGAATGACCGCCGCCAGAATGCGGCGGGCAATGGGGGCGCGCGCGGCCGCTCCGTAAGACAACAGGCCGCCCTCGATCACCACCTCGGAAAACCGTTTATCCAGCGCCGCGGCGTGCAGCAGCGCGACTCCGGCCAAGCCCCTTCCCACGCCCGCCGCCTTTTCCGCGCCGAGCACGTCGAGCCCCCGCAGGATATCTTCGATTCCCAGCCCGGCCAGCGGCCTTCCGGTCATCAGCCCCAGCCAGGCGAGTTTTTCCGGGCTGTCCCCGGCGCTCTCGCCGAAGCCGGCGGCATCCACCGCCAGGACGGTGTGGCCCGCGCGCGCCAGCGCGTCGCCGTCCGCCTTGGGCGCCATGGCGCGCGCCGAGCCCTCTTCGGCCACCAGCAGCACGGGGCGGGCTCCGGCGCGGGGGGAGTGCGGCCGGGCGCGCAGAGCCTTCACCCGGCGGCCGCCAGCCGCTTGGAAGACCAGGGGCTCCAGGGTATAGCCTTCGCGGGAAGCCGGTTGCCCTGTCTCCACCCGCACCGGGCCGGTTGCCGGTTCGTAACGGGTGAGGCGCCGGATGCGCGTCTCAAGATCCGCCACGGGGCGCGAGACGTGAATCGCCGAAAGCCGCCGCACGTTCAGCGTGCTGGCGGTTTCGCCGCCCAGTGATGTCGAAACCTGCCCGGTCGGGGTGCAGTAGAGCGCCTGTTCGAACTCGGTCTCAAAGGCGGGTTCGGGCAGCGGACCGGCCGGCCCGCCTTTCAGCCAGCGGTTCATCCACCCGTAGACAGCTTCCCGCACCACCTGCGGCATACCGTGCCCGCCGGGACCCACGGCGCGCGCGATTTTGTCTTCGGCCTGGAACAAGGCGTAAATGCGCTTGGCCTCCTCGAAGGTCCGGCTGGACCCCTTGATGGGGAAGAAATCCTCCTCGGTGGAGACGATCAGCATGGGTTTGGGGGCGAAGGCGATGGCGAAGTCGCCGTGGTTCAGACCCTCCTTTAACTGGTCTGGAAACTGCTGCTCCGCGTCCTGCGGGCCGGTGCCTTCCAACTGCTCTTCCCAGGCGGTCATGTAGCAGGCGGGAGCCGCGGCCTGAACGCGGCTGTCAAGCGCCGCCATGTAGGCGGTCAAGGTGCCGCCTCCGGAGCAGCCCGCCACCCCGATGCGCTTGCCGTCCACCTCGGGCCGGGCGAGGAGCACGTCGATGCCCCGCATGGCGTCCCAGACCATGTAGCGTGCCACGCTCTCGCCCGCCAGCAGGCTCTGGATGCCTACCATGCTGTGCTCGGCCGTGGGGCCGCCCACCTTGGAATCGCCCAGCTCCCGGTCGTAGAACAGGCGGCGCTCGCCCTGGCCCAGCGGATCGTAGGTGAGCACCACGAAGCCGCTCTTCACCAGGGCCAGTCCCAGGGTCTGGTAAAACGCGCGCGATTTGGCCTGCACGCTGTGGCCGGTCGGCTGCAACACGGCCGGGAACCGCCCGGCTCCTTTCGGCACGTAAAGGTTCGCGGTCACGTAGAACTTCGGCAGGCTTTCGTAGATCAGCTTCTCGATGCGGTAATCGCCGCGGTCGATCACCCCCGCGCGCCGCACATTGAGCGGGGCGCGTTCGCCCGGCAGGCCGCCCATCATGCGCAGGAGCTTTTCGCGGACGGCTTTGCCCCGGGCCTCCGCCGCGGCGCGTGTCGAGATGAGGGCCACCTCAGCGCGCCGCGCCTCGAGTTGCCGCATGGCCAGGGCCTGAAGCCAGTCCCGGGGATCAGCGGCGGAAACCGCGGAGCAAGCCACGGCCAGGAGAGCGAGAATTCTCATACCTGCTACCATACATCTGGCATGAACCGACGCGCATTTCTTACCGCCGCCGCGGGGACCGCGCTCCCCGGGCTTCGCGCCGCCGAGGCGCGGCCCAACATCCTCATCGTGATGACCGACCAGCAGTTCGCCGAAGCCATGAGCTGCCGCATCGGCCGCCAGTACCTGCACACGCCGAACATGGATAGCCTGGCTGCGAACGGCACGTTCTTCAGCCGCGCCTACTGCGCCAATCCGCTGTGCGTGCCGTCGCGCACCTCCATGTTTACCGGGCGGTACCCCTCGGAGACCGGGGTCCAGACCAACAACACCACGCCCATCGATGCCCGCCGGTTCCCGTTGATGGGCTCGATTTTCAAGCAAGCCGGCTACACCACCGCCTATTTCGGCAAGTGGCACCTGCCTTATCCCGAGCGCCAGCCCGCCATCCACGGTTTCGACCACCTGGGCCGGACCAAGCGCGAAGGAGATCCCGGCATCGCCAGGAACGCGGTCGAGTTTCTGAGTTCCCGGCCGCGGCAACCGTTCCTGGCCGTGGCTTCCTTTGTGAACCCGCACAATATCTGCCAGTGGGCCCGCGGCGAGGAGTTGCCGGACGGCCCCATCGGCGCGCCGCCTCCGCCGGAGCAGTGCCCGCCGGCCCGTCCGAACCTCGAGCTGCAAAAGGACGCACCGGACGTGATCGCGCTGATGCGGCGTTCCTACCAGGGCCACCCGAAGTTTCCCGTCGGCAATTTCGACGAGCGCAAGTGGCGGCAGTACATTTGGGCTTACTACCGGATGATTGAGAAGGTGGATGGGCTGATCGGCCAGGTGCTGGCGCCGCTGCGCCAGGCGCGCCTGGAAGAGCGCACCCTGATCGTATTCCTCGCCGACCACGGCGACTGCCAGGGCGCGCATCGCTGGAATCAGAAGACGGTGTTCTTCGAAGAAGCCGCGCGCGTGCCGCTGATCGTCAGCTACAAGGGCGTGACGAAGCCGGGCGTCTCCAGACGCCTCGCCCACACCGGCGTCGATCTGATTCCCACCTTGTGCTCCTATGCGGGCATTCCCAAGCCGGCGCAACTGCCCGGGCTGAGCCTGCGCGACCCCGATAAGGACCCGCGCGAGTACCTGGTGGTGTGCAACAAGATGATCGAAGGAGCGGAAGTGGATGGCCGGCTGCCTACGCCGGAAGGCCGCATGGTCCGCAGCCAGCGTTACAAGTATTGCGCGTACAGCGAGGGCGCGCGCCGCGAATCGCTGGTGGACCTCGAGCGGGACCCGGGTGAGATGGTCAACGTCGCCGGGGAAGCGCGCTATCGCGAGACGCTGGTGCGGCACCGCGCGATGCTGGCGGCATGGGGCCGCCAGACGAACGACCGGTTCGCGATCCCGGGTTGATCAGGCGCCGAGCGCCATGGCGGACACCCTCGTGGGAATGCGGGTGGCGCGGTAAGGTTGGAAGCGGTAGCCCACTCCGAAAATGGTCTCGATGTACTGTTCGGCGTAGGGACCCAGTTTCCGGCGCAGCCGGCGTATATGCACATCCAGGGTACGGGTTCGGATCTGCGGTGTGTATCCCCAGATACGCAGGAGCAGGGTTTCGCGCGGAACGATCTCGCCGGCGTTCTCTACCAGCAGAGCCAGCAACTCGTACTCCTTGCGCGTCATTTGCATAGGGTTTCCGTCCAGCCGGGCGACACGGGACTCAAAATCGACTTTCAGGTGGGCGTCCTCATAGCTCGGTGGCGAGGTGACAGTAATTTCTACCAGCGACATCCCAAACCTCCTCTAAGCCGCTTCCGCGGGAGCGCACCGCGGGCGGTGTCTCTTGTTAAATGTTACGGGGAGCGCGGCGGAGAAGGCGCGCCGGAGTTGTAAAAATTCCGTAAAAAGAGGCTTATTCGATGACGAACGGGCCGGCGTTCAGGACTTTGATGTCGTGTCCGGCTTCGTCCACCGCCTGCAACCGGTAGCGCACCGCCCGGACGTGGTCCCTGAGCTGCACGCGGACCAGCGCTTCGGCGCCGGGCTCGAGCACCGGCTCCTCGATGTTCGTCTTCTGCGTGCTGATCACGGCTCCGCCCGCGGCCTGAAAATCGAACAGGAGGATGAGCGCCTGGATGGGCTGGTCTCCGGTGTTCTGGACGCGCGTGTCGAGCGCAATCAATTGCTGGTCCCTCCGCGCCATGGTTTCCACTACGCGGATCTCCGGCTGCTTCTTCTTCTTCTTGTCCGCGCCCGAAAGGCAGACCACCGCCAGCAGCACGGCGAGAAGTATACGGCCCATTTGGGATTAGTCTAACAAATACCTCGGTTGCCTATGGACGCGCCTTCAGCTTTCCGGCGTACTCCCGGGTGATGGACAGGTACTGGCCGAGGTGGGCTTCGCTGGGCTCGATGTGGGTGTGCTCCCACCACTCGTTCCAGCTCGTCAGAAACAGCCAGTCCGGGCCGCTGGCGAGCGCGGCGTCGAGCGTAGAGCGGTAGAAGGCGCCGTCCTCGCGTTCGCGGTAGAGGCCGGCCCGTCCGGGGATGAGCCGCTCGTCGTAGCCGGGTTGCGCGGTCGCAGCCCAGATGCGCGGTGCGGGCGCGTCCATCAACAGCGGGTAATAGCGCACGGCGCGCCCGGCTGCCGCCAGGGTTGCGGGCAGGTCTTTCGTGTTGAAGACCGAGTAGGTGTGGAGGCCGTCGAACACGGCCAGGTTCTTGGTATCGAGATTGCCCGCCAGGTAACAGGCGTCCAGGCCTTCGGCGCGCAGGCTTGCGAAGATCTCGCGCCAGGTATCGAGCGGCACCGTAGCCGAGGCCCAGATGGCGACGAGCGGCTTGCCGTCGACTTTGTAGAGCGCGGGATGGCCGCCGTAACGCTCGAGGAAGTAGGCCAGCCAGGCGCGGATCTCGGCGGGGCTCCGGGCGCCGGAAGAGGCCAGCGTCTCGAAGTAAATGGTGACGGCGAAGCCGCGGCCGGCCGCGATCTCCAGCAGCAGGGCGAGGTTCTGGTCGGTGTAGTGTCCCGGACCCCACCAGGAGGAGATGAAGCCGTCGATGCCGGCCTCGCGCGCCTGTTCTACGTGGCGGGCGATGGCCTCCGGGTCGTCGGAGGAGTAGGGCTGCAAGGGCCGGTCCTTAAGCTGCGGGCTGGCCCAATCGCGCAGGCGGTACCAGGGATAGTAGAAGGCCCACACCATTTTCGGGCGGTCCGGGCGCTCGAACCACCGCGGCTGGGCGTCTTCGGGCAGGCTTACGGTGAAGCGCAACGTGTTGGTTGCGGTGTCGCCGGGCACGGCGCCGTCGTGGCCGATCCCGGCAACGGCTTTCGTGCCGGCCTCCTCGACCAGGTAAAGCCGTACCGTGCTGGCGCCCACCGCGCCTTTTTTCAGAACGAACTCGAGCGGACCGGCCGGCGGCGAGAGGGCGAAGTCGGCGGTCATGCCCACGCTGTCGCCCCCGCGGGCGGAGGCGAGCGGCTGGTTGAGCGCCAGGAGATTGACGCGCGCGTCGGCGCGGGTGAAATTGCCGAACGTGCTCATCTGGCGCACGGAGAGGAACGAGTCCGCCTGCACGGGCTCCAGGGTGGTCCAGTCGGAGGTGGTCGCGTACTCGACGCGCAGGCGGAAATACGGAACCGTCTCCGCCAGCGCGGGTACGGCCAGAAGCAGCGCGAACAGCCGCGGGCTCATCGCGCGGACCTGCGAATATGGTCCACCATGGCCGCGGTGGATGCATCCACGAACGGTTTGCCGCGTTGCAGAGGGCCGGCATCATAGGTGTTGTTGCCGCCGGCGCCGTTGATGCGCGTGCCGGACAGCGGGCCGCGCCCGGCGTCCCGGAACAGGACAGGGGCAGCCGCCGCCAGGAACAGCGCGGCCCCGCAAACCTTCAGGCGACGCAAACACATGGACGCAGTTATACCAATTTCGCGGCAGGGGCGCATCCCGGCGGGGTTACTATTTAGGTGTGCGCCGCCTGCTCCTGTTCCTGTCCCGCCACCGGGGGCTGCGGAAGTGGGTGGAAACATCGCCCCTGGCGCGGCGCATGTCGCGGCGGTTTGTGGCTGGCGACAATTTGCCGCAGGTCCTGGCGGTCATCGGGCGAATCAACTCCGAGGGAATCTTCGCCACCGTGGACCGTCTTGGAGAGAACATCGCCTCACTCGAGGAAGCGGCCGGGTTCCGCGACGAGTACCTGCGCACCCTCACGGAAATCTCCGGCAGGAACATGCAGGCGAACGTGTCGCTCAAGCTCACGCAGTTCGGCCTGGACTTCTCTGAAACCGCCTGCCGCCGGAACGTGGAGCAGCTTGTGCGGCGCGCGGCGGAACTCGGCAATTTCGTGCGCGTGGATATGGAATCGAGCGAGTACACCGGGCGCACCCTGGCGTTGGTGCGCGATCTGCACGCCGGATACGGCGCGGTGGGCGCTGTGATCCAGGCGTACCTGTACCGCTCGCGGGCGGACATCGTGGATCTCTGCCGCCGGCGGATCCGTGTGCGGTTGTGCAAAGGAGCTTACCTGGAGCCGGCCACGGTGGCCTTCCGCCGCAAGGCGGACGTGGACCGGAATTTCGTGGAGCTGGCCGGCATCCTGCTGGAGCAAGGGCGGTATCCAGCCCTTGCCACCCATGACGAGAAGATGATCGAAGCGGTCCGCGAACACGCCGCCCGCCGGGGGATTTCTCGGGACGCCTTCGAGTTTCAGATGCTTTACGGAATCCGCCGCGACTTGCAGCGGCGGCTGGTGGCGGACGGCTACCGCTTGCGGCTGTATGTGCCTTTCGGTCCCGCTTGGTATCCGTATTTCATGCGCCGCCTGGCCGAGCGCCCGGCCAATCTGCTCTTCCTGGCGCGCGCCGTCTTGCGCCGCAAGGGTTAAAGCGGCAAACTGGTAGGTAGGGGGTCCGATGCGGTACTGGGGTTGGTTTGCCGCCAAACTCGCCATGATCGCGGCGATCATGTTCGGCCTGCTGATGGTCTTGAACGCGGCGTGGCCCGTGCAGACCATGTTTCGCGTTTATCGCGCGCCCCGGTTCGGCTACGACCTGGCCTACACGCTGGTGGTGGGCTTGTGGTTCCTGTTCGGCTGCGGCCTGCTCTACGTGGCGTGGCTGGACCAGCGCTACCGCTGCCGGGTGTGCCTGCGCCGCCTGCGCATGCCCGTGGAGACCGGCTCGTGGAGCCGGATGCTGTTGCTCGGCAGGCCGCGCATCGAATACATTTGCCCATACGGACACGGCACGTTGAAGGAAGAAGAACTTCAGATCGCCGGGCTGGAAAACCCGGAATGGGAGGCGCACGCTGAAATGTGGCAGGAGCTCTGCGCGACCAGCCGGAACCAGGAGCGGGACGAGTGAAGGCCCCGGCGTGGCGTCTCGGCGCGGCGGCGGCCGTGCTTGCCGCGTTGATATTTTTCGCCGCGCGTCTCGCTCCCATCTACTATCGCAATTACCAGTTGCAGCGGCACGTGGAAAACATTACACAGCGTGTCGAAAACTTTACGAAATCGGACGATCTGCTGCGCACCTGGGTGGTGGAGAAAGCGGCGGATCTCGATCTTCCGGTAAGGGCCAATAACGTGCAGATCAGGCGTTCGCCGGAGAGTCTGCGCATTGATGTCCGCTACGTGGTCCGGGTCGAGTTGCCCGTCTACACCGTGGATCTGCATTTCTATCCCGGAGCGGGTGCCCGGTAGAAGCGTGAGAATATTATCGAAGTGAACACGGCGAGTCATAAACGGGAGATGAAGGTTCGTGTGCCCGGCAACGCGCGAGTGACCCGATTCTTCCTGGGCCCGTTGGGCCGCATCCTGGTCATCGCGGTGGCGGGGGTGTCGCTCGTGGCGCTGGGGGTGTTCACGTACTACTACGCCAAGTATTCCCGACTGATCGACCGCAAGCTGCGCGCCGGCGCCTTTGTACAGACCTCCAAGGTCTACGCCGCGCCCCGGCTGATCTGGGTGGGCGACCCGGTCACCAAGGAGGAAGTGATCGCCGAGCTGGTGCGGGCCGGGTACACCGAAGCCCGCACGAACCGCACCGGCTACTACCACGTGCGGCCGGAGGCGGTGGAGATTTTCCCGGGGCCGGACTCCTACTTCGACCAGAACGAGCCCGGGGTGATCAAGTTTTCCGGCGGCCGCATCGCGCAGATCGTTTCGCTGGCCGATAACAGCGCCCGCAGCCAGTTCCAGCTCGAGCCGCAGCTTATCACCAACCTCTTCGACCGCAACCGCGAAAAACGGCGGCTGGTGCGTTTCGCCGACATCCCTGCGGTGCTCATCAACGCGGTGATTTCGGCCGAGGACAAGCGCTTCTTCCAGCACGCCGGCTTCGATCCCATACGGCTGATGAAGGCCATCTACATCGACCTGCGGGAGGGCCGCAAGGACCAGGGCGCCTCCACCCTCAGCCAGCAGCTCGCGCGCGGATTGTGGCTCACCGCCGAGAAAAGCTGGAAGCGCAAGCTGGCCGAAGCCGTCATCACGGTGCAGCTCGAACAGAAGCTCTCCAAGGAAGAGATTTTCGAGTACTACGCCAACCACATCTATCTCGGCTGGCGCGGAGCGTTCCGCATTCACGGTTTCGGGGAAGCGGCGGAAGTCTTCTTCGGCAAGGATATCCGGCAGCTCAATATTCCCGAAGCGGCCACTCTGGCCGGCCTGATCCAGCGGCCGTCATTCACCGATCCCTTCCGCCACCCGGACCGCATGATCGAGCGCCGCAACGTGGTGCTGGGACTGATGCGCTCCAACGGCTACATCAACGACCGCGAGTATGAGGAAGCCTCGAAGACCCCGCTGAACCTGGCGCGCGGCGCCAATGTCTCGGTGGACGCGCCGTACTTCGTGGACCTGGTTAATGAAACGCTCCAGAGCCGTTTCCAGGACATCGATTTCCAGTCCAGTTCCTTCCGCATCTACACGACGCTGGACATGGACCTGCAACGCGCCGCCGTCGAGGCCGTGCGCGCGGGCATGCCGCTGGTGGACGCGCAATTGAAGAAACAGCGCCGTTTCCGCGGGCAATCCTTCCCCGACGCCCAGGTGGCCCTGGTGGCGCTGGACCCCCACACGGGGCAGATCAAGGCGCTGGTCGGCGGCCGCAACTATGGCCTGAGCCAGTTGAACCGGGTGCTTGCCAAGCGGCAGCCCGGGTCGATTTTCAAGCCCTTCGTGTATGCCGCGGCGCTGGACACCGCCATCGAGGGCGGGCCTCGCATCGTTACCGCGGGCACCACCGTGGCGGATGTCCCCACCACGTTCTGGTACGACGGGAAGCCTTACGAGCCCAGCAACTTCAAGCACGAGTTCCACGGCACGGTCACCATCCGCCAGGCGCTGGCGAAGTCCATGAACGTGGCCACCGTGAAAGTGGCGGAGATGATCGGTTACGACCGTGTGGTGGATGTGGCGCGCCGCGCCGGGCTGAACTACCAGATCAACCCGACTCCGGCGGTGGCGCTGGGCGCCTACGATGTGACTCCGTTCGAGATGGCCGGCGCGTATACGGTGTTCGCCAACGGCGGCGTGTACGTGGCTCCCACGTTCATCACCGTGGTGCGCTCGCAGAGCGGCCAGGCCATCTACCAGGCTAAGCCCGAGCGGCGCGAAGCGCTCGATCCGCGCGTGGCGTACCTGATGACCAACCTGATGGAAGAGGTGATGCGCAGCGGCACCGCGGCCGGCGTTCGCGGGCGCGGCTTCACCGTGCCGGCGGCGGGTAAGACCGGCACCTCGCGCGACGGCTGGTTCGCCGGGTACACCTCGCGCCTGCTCGCGATCGTGTGGGTGGGCTTTGACGACAACCGCGAACTCGACCTGGAAGGCGCACACTCCGCGCTGCCGATATGGACCGATTTCATGAAGCGCGCCCTGCAATACCGGCCCTACCGCAACGTGGAGCCGTTCCAGGCGCCAGACGGCATTGTCACTGTGCAGATCGATCCCGCGTCGGGCTATCCCGCCACCCCGAACTGCCCGCAGACGCGCGCGGAAGTGTACGTGGCGGGAACTCAGCCGCAGGGCGCCTGTCCGCTGCACGGCGGCAGGAACGCGGTCACCAACGTGGCGGGATGGGAGACCACGCCGCCGCAGCCGCTTCCCGAGCCGCCCGCGCTGGCGGCGCCCGCGCGCGCCGAAGCGCCTTCGCTCGCGCGCCAGGGCGCGCCCCCGCCGCCGCCCGTCGCGCAGGCCGAGCCAAAACAGGAACAGAAGCCCAAGAAGAGCTTTTTCCGCCGCATCTGGGGTGTGTTTAAATAGAGGCGAGGAGGCCTTCATGGTTTCCCGCCGACGCCTCGGATTTACTATTCTGTTGGTTTTCACGGGCGGTATCGCCCGCGCCCAGACACAATCGTTATCCGATAAGACCAGCCCGCAGACGGCGCCCGCGGCCGAGTCCGCGCCGCTCACCCCGGAGCGGCGCGGCGATATCATGATGGCCCGCAAGATGTATCGCGAGGCCATCGAACTCTACAGGCAGGAACCGCAAACGAACCCCGTCATCTGGAACAAAGTGGGCATCGCTTATCACCAGATGATGCAGCTCGATACGGCCAAGAAGCATTACGAGCGCGCCATTAAACTGAATCCCAAGTACTCGGAAGCCATCAACAACCTGGGAACCGTGCACTACGCCCGCAAGAGCTACCGGCGGGCCACGAGCTATTACCAGAAGGCGCTGAAACTTGCACCCATGTCGGCTTCTATTTACAGCAACCTGGGCACGGCCTATTTCGCGCGCAAGAAATACAAGGACGCGTTCGCGGCCTATCAAAAGGCGCTGGAGCTCGACCCGGAAGTGTTCGAGCACCGCAGCACCTACGGCGTTCTTTTGCAGGAGCGCAGCGTGGAGGAGCGGGCCAAGTTCCACTACTATCTCGCCAAGGTTTATGCCAAGGCGGGCGTGACCGACCGCGCGCTGCAATACCTGCGCAAAGCTCTGGAGGAGGGCTACAAGGACCGGCAAAAAATTCCGGAGGAACCCGAATTCGCCGCCCTGAAGGAGAACCCTGAGTTCCAGCAACTGCTGGCCCTCGAGCCGCGTGTCCTATAAGCGCACCCTGCTGCTGGCCGCCGCGATGCTGGCGGCGTGCTCGCGGCCAACCGGCCCCGCCGGGCGTACGGCCATCCTGAGCTTTGAGAACCTGAGCGGCGATCCGCGCCTGGACTGGATGGGCCGCGGCTTCGCCGAGGTGCTGGCGAGCCAACTGGCCACGTCGGGTTCCATGTACGCGATGGGACCGCAGCGGCTGCGGACACCCGGCGTTTCCTCCGGGCGGCAGGCCACCCTCGCAGCCGGGGCGCAGCGGACAGTGGAGGGTTTCTTTTGGCGGCAGGGCGGAGCGCTGCGCGCGGAGATGGTGCTGCGGGAGGGCGCGCGCACCCTCCGCTCCGCGCGGGCCGGGGGTGCGGATCTATTGAGCGTAGCGGCGGAGCTGGCGCGTGCCCTGGATCCCTCGGCGCGGCCCTACGGCGCGCGCAGCCAGGCGGCGGTGGAAGACGCGGTGAATGCTATGGAATCGGGCGATGCGGGCCGGGCCGCGCAGGCCGTCGCGCGCGATCCCGATTACGGCGAAGCCTGGCTGCTGTGGGCGCGGCTGGCGCTGGCGCGCGAAGGTTCCGCTGCGGCCCGGAGCATCCTGGAGCAGGCGTGTTCGCGCAGGATCGCGCCGCTCGAACGCGCCGAGGCGAACTTGAGCCTGGCGGTGCTGCGCGGAGAGAGCGCCAACCGCGAGCACACTCTGGTCGAAGTGGCCCGCCTCGCACCCGCCAATCCCGAACCGTTGCGCGGGCTGGCGGAGATTGCCATGCGGGCGCACGATTACGCCAAGGGCGCGCGCTATTTGCGGGCGGCCGCCGGCGTCGACGCGGCCGACCCCGTTCTGTGGAACGTGCTGGGGTACGCCGAGACCTACTCGGGCAATCTGGAAGCCGCGATCGCCGCCTTCCGGCGGTATGAAAGCCTGCGCCCGCGCGACGCCAACCCGCTGGATTCGCTCGCCGACGCGCACCTCTACCTGAACCGGCCGCGGGATGCCGCGCGTTTCTACCTGGAAGCCTGGCGGCGCGACCCCAACTTCCTGCAAGGCGGCACGCTTTACAAGGCCGCATGGGCGTTGCTCGTGGCGGGCGATCCGGCCGCCGCGAACCGCACCTTCACGAAGTACCTGGAGGCGCGGCGCGACGATCCGCTGGCCGCCTACCGCCGGGCCGACTGGGACTGGCTTACGGGTGCGCGCGGCCGTGCGCTTGAGGCGCTTTCCGGCTTCGCCGCCGGGGCGCGCGAGGAACTCGGCGCACAGGCCCACGCTCACCTGGCGATCTGGAAGCTGGAATCGGGTGATGCGGCCGGAGCGCGCCGTGAGGCGGAGACTGCCGCGCGCCTGGCGCCGCGCTCGGGGCTTGCGCGCGCCGCCCTGTTTATGACCGGCGGCGGAGAATTGCCCCCGGGGCCCCTGCGGGACTATGCCGAGGCGGGCGCGCTGCTGCTGGCCCGCCGCTTCGACGGCGCTATCCCGCTGCTTCGCCGGGCGTATCAGGGCGGGGAGTTGGGATCCTCGGATCCGGGCATTCCGGTGCTGCTAGCCTGGGCTTATCTGGAATCCGGACGCTGGCAGGACGCCGGCCCTCTGTTGGCGCCCAACCCCATTCCCCAGCCAGGCGGCTTGAACCCCTTTACGCCACTGTGGTTTCCACGCGTGTTCGCGTTGCGCGCACGGGTGCTGGAAAAAGAGGGCAAGCGCGGCGAGGCCGCGGAAAATTTCCGCCTCTTTCAGGCGCTCAGCGGGAGCGCGGTGACGGCCTCGCCGGGTTCGCGTTAGAGGCTGCGCACCAGTTCGAGGATCCGCGCGTTGAGGAAGTCGATGCGGCGGCTGTCCGCCTCGTTTGGCTCCATGCGCAGGTCGCGCACTACCGGGCGGGGCAGCAGGCCGCGGGCGGCCAGCAGCCTTTTTTCCGCGTGGTGGAACAGTTCCAGGTTTTGCAGGCTGAAGACGATCTGGGGCAGCACGGCTGCGAAAATTTCGTGGGCCCGCGCCGCCTCGCCGGCGCGTGCCAGCGCGTAGATACGCGCCAGGATATCGGCTGTCGCCAGGCCCGGCATCACGCCGCAAATGCCTTCCGGAATCAGGTCGAGCATGTACATGCCGCCCCAGCCTTCGAGCACCCCGACCTCGCCCGCGGTGGCGTCAAGGATAGCCCTGACGCGCGGGCCCATCTGCGCCTCCTCCAGCTTCACCCAGCGGAAGTGCGGGTGGGCCTTGTGCAGCGCGGCGACGAAGCCCGCGCTGACGGTGGCGCCGCCGGGGTTGAAGTCCTGTATGAGCAGCGGGATGTCTATGGCGGAGAGGATGCGCCCGAAGTAGCGCAGCAGGTCGGATTCGGGGACGGCAAACTGCCGGGGGACCGCCGCCGCGATGGCCGAAACCCCCGCCTGCTGAAAAATCCGCGCCGTCCGGGCCGCCTGCCCTGCCGAGGCGTAGTTCACCTGCGCCAGCACGGGGATTTTCCCGGCCGCCAGGCGGACTGCTTCCACCACCAGCCGGCGCCGCTCCTCCTCGGAGAGCTTGTAGAACTCGCTGGCGTAAGCGGGCAGGCAGAAGGCGCAGGCGCCGGAGCGGCAGGCGAACTCGACCAATCCGCCGAACGCGGCCCAGTCGATCTCTTCATCTTCGCTGAAGGGCGTGGGAATTACCGGGACGATGCCGTCGATGCGCAACATGAAAATTCCATGGTAACGGATCGCGGGGGATTGACACCGGAGGGAGAGGAGCGATAGAAGGCAAGAAGATACTCGGGTATTAAGGAGCCTAAAAAGGAGGTTTGGATGTCTCGCTCGGTTCTTCTGTGCGGCGCCGCCCTGTTGCTTGGCGCCGGAATGGCTCGCGGGCAGGAAGTGCGGGCCGTGATCACGGGCCTGGTGACAGACCCTTCGGGCGCGCCGGTGGCGAGCGCCGCCGTGAGCGCCACCAACCGCGCCACCAACACCGCAACCAGCACCACCACCAACGAAGCCGGCAGTTTCGTCACGCCCTTCCTTCAGCCCGGCGAATACGAGCTGGCGGTGGAGGCCGCGGGGTTCAAGAAATTCCTGCGGCAGAACATCATTCTGCAATCCCAGGACAAGCTGCGCGTGGACGTGCAGCTTCAGGTCGGCGACCTGACCCAGAGCGTGACGGTGAGCGAGCAGGTCACCATGTTGCAGACCGAATCGGCATCGCGCGCGCAGATCATCTCCAACGAGCTGATCGCCAACGTGCCCACGCAGGGCCGCAACCTGTTCCAGATCGCCTGGGCCGCTCCGGGCGTCGTGAAGACGGGCACCTGGCGCTACCTGCGGTCGTTCGATATTGGGGGCACGTCGGGGCTTTCGGTGAACGGTGGAAGAAACAAAGAAAACGAGGTGCTGCTGGACGGCATCAGCAACGTGCAGGCCGACCGCACCGTGATCCACGTGCCTACCATCGAGTCGGTGCAGGAGTTCAAGGTCCAGACGAATACCTACGACGCGCAGTACGGCCGCACCGGCGGCGGCATCGTCACCATCGTGACCAAGGCCGGGGGCAACAACTTTCATGGCAACCTGTTCGAATACTTCCAGAACTCGCGGCTGAACGCCAACCAGTCCGAGATGAACCGCGGCGGCATCCGCAAGCCGCCCATGAGCCTGAACACTTTCGGCGCCCAGGCCAGCGGGCCGGTTTACGTGCCCAAAGTGTTCGACGGCCGCAACCGCCTGTTCTGGCTGCTTTCGTACGAAGGCATGCGGCAGCGTTCGGCGGACCCCAGCGTGGCCACGTTCCCGCTGATGGAGTGGCGGCAGGGCGATTTCACCAGCCTTTACAACGCGCAGGGGCAACAGGTGCAGATCTATGACCCGCTCACCACAAACCGGGACGGCATCCGGCAACCGTTCGCGGGCAACCGCATTCCCGCTGCGCGCATCAGCCCCATCGCGACGGAGGTGTTCAAGTACTACCCGGCGCCGCGCACGCCGGGAGAAGGTCCCGCGCACATTAACAACTTTCCGTACCCTTCGCTGTGGATCGCCGACATGGACCAGTGGATCGGGCGCATGGACTTCGTGATCAATTCCAGGAACACCTTCTTCTTCCGTTACGGCCAGAACCCGTTCAGCGAGTACCGCGGCATCGTGTTCGGGCTGGACAACGTGGCCGAGCCCACGGGGAACGCGCCATTGGTGCGCAACGGCCGCAACTGGACCATGGACTGGACCTCCACGCTGACTCCGCGGATGACCTTCAACCTGCGCGCGGGCCTGAACCGCTGGGAGGAAACCACGGGCAGCATCATCGGGGCGGGGTTCGATCAGCGCAAGCTGGGGTTCGATCCGGCGCTGGTTTCGCAGTTTACGAAGATGCAGTTCCCCAACATCAACCTGGGCGCCTACCAGTACGTGGGCACCAACCGGCTGCTGAACTTCAGCGCCGACGACAGCTACACCGTGCAGCCCAACGCGGCGCTGGTGGTCGGGAAGCATTTTCTGAAGTTCGGGGCCGAGGGGCGGCGTTACAACGACAACCGGCCGAATCCCGGGATGGCCAGCGGTTCCTACACGTTCAACAAGAACTGGACCCGCCGCAGCTCGGCGGTGGCCGACGCGGTTTCCGGCGACGAAGTAGCCTCCTTCCTGCTGGGCTATCCGGGTTCGGCGTACGTGGACCAGAACATCGACCCGGCCTACACCCATAACTATTGGGCGCTGTTCCTCAACGACGACTGGAAGGTGAGCTCGCGCCTCACGTTGAACATCGGCCTGCGCTGGGACTATGAGTCGCCCAACATCGAGCGGCGCGACCGCATGGTGCGCACGCTCGATTTCAACGCCGCCAGCCCGATCGCCGCGCAGGTGAAGGGCTTGAACCTGAAGGGCGCCGTGCTGTTCGCCGGACGCGACGGGCAGCCGCGTGGCGCTTTCGAGCCGGACCGCAACAACTTCCAGCCGCGCATCGGGGCGTCGTACCGCATCGGCGCCAAGTGGGTGCTGCGCGGAGGCTACGGGCTGTATTACCTGGGCCAGAACGAACAGGGTTCGGCCATGGGCTTCAGCCAGCGCACCAACGCCATCGTGACCCTGGACAATCTCACGCCGGCCGTGACCACGGCCAACGCCTTCGCGCTGCTGCCCGGCGGCAAGATGATCGCGCCGGTGGGCGCGAGCAACGGCGCGGCCAGCTTCCTGGGCGAGGGGCTGACGGTCAACTGGGTGCAGCGGCCGCTGCCGTATTCGCACCAATATTCCTTTGACATCCAGCGCGAACTGCCGGGCAACATGGTGGTGGAGGCCGGCTACGTGGGCAACATCACCAGCAAGCTGCCTATGAACTTCGCGCTCAACTACGTGCCGGTAAACGAGCTGAACCGGCGCACGGCGGCGGGCGCCATCGACGTGGCCTACTACACGGCGCGCGTGGAGAACCCCATGGCCGGACTGATTCCCAACAACGCCGCGCTGAACGGGTCCACCGTGACGCGGCCGGTGCTGTGGTACGCCTTTCCGCAGTACAACGGTGTGACGGTGGCCAACGTCCCCATCGGCCGGCAGCGCTATCACGGCATGCAGTCCAAGGTGTCCAAGCGCTTTTCCCACGGCCTGACGTTCCTGGCCAGCTACACCATCAACAAGGTGCTGGAGCAGGCGAATGTGCTGAACGCCCAGGACTTCACGCTGGCCAACTGGGAAAGCACGCGCCTGGAGAAGCGTTCGGCAGGCCAGATCGACGCGCCGCAGAAGTTCACCCTGGCGGGCGTGTACGAGTTGCCGTTCGGCAAGGGCAAGCCGCTAGCGTCCAACGTCTCGGGCCTGCTGAACCAGATCATCGGCGGATGGCAGCTCAACTGGGACGTCAGCTACATGAGCGGCTGGACGCTCGATTACCCCAACGCGGCACAGGTGACCACCGGGAGCGCGAAGATCGACAATGGCAACATCGGGCGGTGGTTTAATACCTCGCTGTGGGACAATCCGGCCACCGGGAAGCGCGTGGCGGCGCAGGAGCCGTATACGCTGCGCACCTTTCCCACCCGCTTCAGCGACGTGCGCCTGCCGGGACCGCAGAACTGGGACGCGTCGCTCTCCAAGTACTTCCCGTTCACCGAACAGCTCCGGCTGCAATTCCGCTTCGAGATGGTGAATATGATGAACCACCCGTGGTACGCGGACATCGCTTCGGTGGACGTGACCAACGCGGCCTTCGGGCAGCTCAACCCGACGCAGCGTAACCTGCCGCGGTTCATTAAACTGGCCTTGAACCTGGGGTGGTGAAGCCGCGCGCCGGCGAGTGTGGTATGTTAACTCCATATCCTGTCTGGATGAGGGGTGAAACATGTCCCGAGTCAGAAACATCATCGAGGGGCGAGAGATTTACGCGGTCGAGGATACGCAGCCGGTGGCCGAGGTGCTCCGGCGCATGGCCGACCTGAGGGTGGGCGCAATCCTTGTGCTGCGCGGCGCGGAACTGCGGGGCGTATTCAGCGAGCGCGACCTGATGGTGCGTGTGGTGCTTGCCGGGCTCGATCCGGCGACGACCCCGGTTTCACAAGTGATGAGCACGGAACTGGCCACGGTGGATGAAAGCGCCACGGTGGAACAGGCCATGGAGCTGATGAAGGCGAACAACTGCCGGCACCTGCCGGTGATGCGCGGCCCGGCGGTGGCCGGATTCCTCTCCATGCGCGACCTGATGCACCACGAGTTGGCCCGCAAGACCGAGGAAATCCAAAACATGCGGGCATACATACACGGCGCGGCGTGACGGCCCTGGCGGTGTTTGCGCACGGCTCGCGCGTAGCGGGCGCCGGCGATGCCGTACACGCGCTCGCGGCGCAAGTGGCCGGCGCGGCAGGCATTGCGCTTTCCACTGCCGCGTTTCTGGATCCGCACCATCCGACCCTTCCGGAGGCCGTCGCGAAACTTGTGGCGCGGGGGGCTACGCACATCGTCGTCGTGCCGTACCTGGTCATGCCGGGGTTGCACCTGAAACGCGACCTCCCGCATCTGGCCGCCCGCTTGGAGAGCGCACATCCCGGCCTCGAAATCCGCATCACGCCGCCGCTTGAAGGCCACCCCGGATTGGCCGCCATCGTGCTCGATCTTGCCCGCGGGGCGCTCGCGGGATGGCAATAGAGCAGGTTCAGGCCCGGCTTCTGGATTCGTGCGAGATCGCCCCGGAAGTCCGCCACTTCGTATTTGAAACGCCCGGCATCAACCTGGTCTACCGGGCCGGGCAGTTCCTGATGCTGTATGCCTCGATACAGGGCCGGAGGGTGCGGCGCGCCTATTCCCTGGCCTCTGCGCCGCGCCCCGGGCGGTTCGAGTTGTGCCTCAATCGCGTAAGGGAAGGGATCTTCTCTCCCTACCTGTTCGACCTGAAACCCGGCGCCCGGGTCGAGTTCCGGGGGCCGTACGGCGCTTTCGGATGGCGGCCGGAGCCGGCGGAATCGTTGTTGATCGCCACCGGGACGGGAGTGGCGCCGTTCCGCGCCATGCTTGAAGAACGGCGGGACAGGCCCGCCACGCTGCTGTTCGGTGTGCGCCATGAATACGGAATTCTCTATCGCGAGGAGTTCGCGCGCAGGGCCGGACCGGGTTTCCGCTTCTGGCCTACGCTCACCCGGCCGGGGCCGTCGTGGTCCGGGCGAACCGGCCGCGTGCAACAACACGTGGAAGCGGCGCTCGGCGGCCGCGGGGATGTGGATGTTTACATTTGCGGGCTATGGGAGATGGTGGTGGAGGTGCGCCGCATGCTGGCCGGTTTGGGGATTGACCGGAAACGGGTGGTCTACGAAAGGTACGACTGAAACGGCCGCCAAAAATTAAAGCCCCGGGCTGGGTTCCCGGGGCTGCACTCAGAGGGGCTGGCGATGGGAGGGGTCACATCGCCAGGGATGCTGTCTGTTGAATTTACTATACTATTTTCGGACCCGTTTGTCCAGAGTAATCCCAAATTAATTTTACGGCTCCACGAAACCGTGGTAGAGCCCCAGGTAATAGGGCAGCAGGAACGAGGCGCCGTCCGCCAGCAAGCGGCCGTCTCCGCCCTGGTCAAGCTGATAAGGGTCGTGATTCCAGTGATCTACGAACCTCTCGTCGATCGGAATCACGAATCCGTTGCGGCGCATCCCGGCCCGCCCCCGCCGGTCCCCCCGCACCGTTTCCGGCAGCGGCGCCACATCCGTTCGGTAACTGTTCACATGTTTCCAGTTGAAACGGTCGAGCGGATACCGCTGGAGCGTCTCCAGCGATTCCCCTACCCAGGCGCCTCCTTTCAGTCCCGATGCCGCCGCGTAAATGTAGTTGAACAGCGGGTTCATCTCATATCGTTCTTCGCGCCAGTATCTTGCGAGCGAAGCGCGATAAATTCGCAGCAGTTCGGGATCCCGCTCCAGCCGCAGCAGGTTGTAGTAGTCCATGAACGCCATCTCGTCGTCGGACTGGTTGCCCGAGCCGATCCCGTTGGCGATCTTCGGAACTAAGGTGTTCGCCGCATACCCGTGTTCGCGGATGAGCCGCCGGTAGGCCTCGCCGAAGCGTGTTTCTCCGGTGATATGCTCCGCGATCTTGAGGTAAGTGAGAATACTCAGTGAGTTCAGGCCTCGTTCGGCATACCAGACCGGGTCGCGGTTAAGCGCCTCCGGGTTGAACACGCCCCACCGCGTGGGCGTGCCGTCCCAGTCTACAAGCGTGAAGTTGTGGTCGAGCAGGTGGCCGGTGAGGGCGGAGACGAGTTCGCGCACGCGCCGGCGCTCGGCCTCCCCGGCGGCGAGGTCGTAATAGACGCCATAGAAGAAGTAATGGCCGTCGAGCTCGTCGGAGCTGGTATCGGCCTTCCAGTACCACTGGCCATCGGCGGAAAGCGGCCAGCGGGGCGCCAGGATCTTCCAGTGCGGATCGCGGGTGGCGCGGAACTGCTGGTCTTTCTCGCGCGTGTAGGCGGAGGCATTGGGATCGCCGGCGGAGGCGGGCAGGACGGTCCGCGCGATGAAGCCGGGCGGCGCGGGCGGTTTTCCGCCCTGCGTCACGGTGCTCAGGAACCGCAGCGCCTCGAAAGCGGCATCGGCGCGGCGCCGCGCCGCCGGGTCGCGCGTGGCGGCCCAGGCGAAACACTCGCCGGCGCCGTACATGGCGGTCCAGAGGCCGTCATTGTCGCTATCGTGCTGCGTGAATTCGGAGGGATCGCCGGGACGCTTCACGGTGACCGCGAGTACGTAGCCGTAAGGGGTCCGGCGGTGGCGCGCGTCGATCTCATCCTCGAAGAAGCGCGCCTTTTCGGGAAACGTCATGCGGCGATTCCAGATGCAACCGGCTCCGTGCGCGGTGGCGAACCAGGCGTCGCCGTCGGCGGTGAGAGCCACGCCGCGCACGCCGTCGGCGGGCAGCCAGCGCAAGCCCTGGCGGAACTCCCAGGTCCGGCCGTCGAAGCGCAAGGCGCCGCGGGTGGTGCCGAACCAGGCGGAATCGGAGGCGGCCAGCGCGGTGAAATCGTCGTAGGGGAGGCCGTCCGCGCCGGTGAACAGACGCCATTGGCCGTCGAACACGCCGGCGCCCTGCGGCGCGGCGAACCAGAGGCGCCCGCGGGAGTCGAAGGCCACGGCGCGGACGTCGCGCGGGGCCCATCGGCGGTTGCCCTGCTCCGGGTACAGTGGCCGCCACGCACCGCCCGCGTACCGGTAGAGCCCCGATTCGGCGGCGGCCACGATCTCTCCGCCGGCGCTTTCGGCCACTCCCCGTACCGCGGTGAGGTCGCCCAGGCGCTCGAGCCGGCCGCCATCCAGCGCGAAAACGCCCGTGTCCGTGGCGAACAGGCGCCCGGAAAGGGCGCGCGCGCCGGCCGGTGCTTCCACGGTCCTGCGGCCGTCTATGTACAGCCAACCTTCGGAGACGGCCAGCACGCGGCCGTTGTACAGGCCGGCCAGCGATACCGGCCGCGCCAGGACCACGCTCCATTTGCCCCCGGAGAACCTCGCCAAGCCGCGCGGTGTGGCGGCGTAGACCTCGCCGCCCGAGGCGGCAATGGCCGACACATCCTCCGATGGCAACCCGTCGGCGGCGCCGTAAAAGCGGCGCACCTGCTGATCGAACGGCGCGCCCCACGCGCTCAGGGTCGCAACCAGCGCCAGTGCCGCGCCTGACTGCCTGATCCGGCCGGACATGATTTCACCTCAGTCGAGAGGCAGCGCGGAAACGAAAACCCTGTCCGGACGCTTGATTTCCGCCCTGACCCGTTCGCCCAGCGAGAGATTCCCCTGGACGGTCAGCACGTAGTGCCCGCGCGCCACTTCGAAAATGCGCGGCCCGGGCGACTGGTTGGCACGCTTGAGATCGCGCAGGCTGAACAGGGCGCCGCCGCTCTGGCGGGCCAGGTTCTCGAACAGCGATTTCTCCACGCCGGCCATGTACACCGGGTAAATGGAGACGCCGTTGCGCCGGGCCAGGCGGATGACGGTGCGCTCGCCGACGCGGCTGGAGCCTTCCAGACCCGCTGTGAGCAGCAGGATCACGCGGCGAAAATTGCTGCTGCGAAATCCGCCGTCGATGGCCGCGTAGAGCGCATCGAGCACGCGCGGCTCATTACCGTACTTTACCCCGGCGATGGCGCGCAGAATCAGCTCCCGGCTGGAAGTGAAATCCTGGATCAGGTCGGCGGAAGAGTGGAATGCGACCACCGCCATCTGCTCCTTGGGCTGCAACTCGGCGACGATGTTCTCCGCCACGGGCTGTACGGCTCCGCCCGCCAGGCTGGTGTCCAACAGCAGCATGATATCGAGGACGGAGTTGCCGGTGAATTCCGCGGCTTCGACCCTGCGCGGCGTCTTATCGTCGAACAGGGTGAAATCGGCGGCCTTGAGATCCGTGACCGGCTTGCCGGTCTTCTGCTCCACCACGGTGACCAGCACGCGGGTAGAAGCGCCGCAGAGGGCGGAAGTGAGCAGAAGGGCCGCGGCCAGCCTGCGCATGTTACTCGGCCTTCTTGCGGCCTTTGCGCTCCTCGCCCCCGGCGCCGGCGGCGATCACCACGCGCGCCCCGGTGTCGAGGCGGTTCAGGCTGCTGGTGGCGATGGTTTCGTTTTCCTCCAGGCCCTGGGTGATCTCCACATCGTCGCCGAAGATGTCGCCGGTCTTCACTTCGCGCGCCTCGATGACGCCGTCCTTCACCACGTAGGCCTTATTGGAGCCGAAGACGTAGTTGATGGCGAGCCGCGGAGCGAGGAGGATGCGGTCGAACTTATCGGTGTGGATGCGGGCCTTGGCGTAGGATCCGGGCTTCAGTTCGCCGTTGGGATTCGAAATCAGAGCCTCGACGAGGAACGTGCGCTTGCTCTGCTCCACAGTTGGGGAGATGCGCCAGATCCTGCCCTTGAACTGGCGGTCGGGATAGGCTTCGAGCGAAACGTCCGCGATCTGCCCCACCTTGATCCAGGGCGACATGCGTTCGGGCACCTCGATGCGCAGCCGAATGGGATCGGTCTTCACCAGCGTGAACACCGGGGTGTTCGGCCTGACGTACTGGCCGGCGTTGACCTGCCGCTCCTTCACGTAGGCGGCGAAGGGCGCGCGGATGCTGGTATCGCGCAGTTTCTTGCGCTGGAGGTCGAGAACGGCGCGCACGCGCTCCACGTCCTGGATCAGATTGCGGGTCTGGTTCAGGGTGTTATCCAAGGCGGCCTGAAGCGCCTGGTAGCGGGCCTGAGCCTGGTCGAGGTCCTGGCGCGAGGCGATGCCCTGGTCCACCAGGTTGGTCACGCGCTTGTAGCGCTGCTCGGCGTCAAACAGGTCGGCGCGGGCGCGGCGCACCTCGGGGGTTTCGTTGATGTCCTTGACGCGGTCCTTTTCGCCTTTGAGGCCCAGCCGTTCGAGCGCCTGGCGCAACTGCGCTTCGCTCTGCGCGACCAGGTAGCGCTGCTCTTCCTCGGAGACGCGGGCCAGCACCTGGCCGGCTTCGACGCGGTCGCCCAAATCGGCGCCCACGTGTTCCACGGGGCCCTCGATTTCGGAGCTGATGACGACTTCTTCGTAGGGGTACAGGGTGCCGACCGATTCCACTTCGCGCTGCAACTCCCTGGCGGTGACGGGAGCGGTGCGGACCTTGACCGGTCCGGTCTCCTGCTTGGCCTGCACATCGCCGTGGCGATCGCATCCGGACAATCCCGCCAGCATTACGGCGATCAGCAGCACATCGGTTCGGAAAGTCATGGCATCGGGAACACTTCAGTCTAGCGCATCTGTATGCAATCAGCGCGCGTGCGCGATACTGGCAGAGTGGACTTCGCGCCGGTGGAATCGAACTTGAGGGATTCGTTCCGCGCCATTGCCGCGGGCCGCGCCGGCGGAGAGGTGCGGGAGTACCCGGGAGTGAGCATCGCCTCGGCCAACGTCGCCTTCCAGATGTTCAACGCCGCGTTCCTTTCCGGTTTCGTTCCGGACGAAGCCGATTTGGAGCGTCGCATTGCCATGGCGAACGTGCACTTCGACGGGCGCGGGGTGTCCTGGGCTTTCTGGGTGTGTGAAGACTGGCTGGCGCCCGCGTTGCGCCCGCGGGCCCGGCAGGTGTTCCGCAGGCAGGGACTGCGGCTCTCGGTGGAGATGCCGGGGATGGCGGCGGAATGCGTCCGGCCGCCGGCGCAGCCGCTGCCCGCGCTGGAGGTGCTGAAGGTGTCGAACGCCCGCACGCTGGGGGACTTTTGTGCGATCGGGTCCATGTGCTTCAATGTGCCGATCGTATGGTTCCGGGAGGTTTTTTCCGAACCGGCCGTTTGGGAGAGGTTCATCGGGTATGTGGGCTATGTTGACGGGGAAGCGGTTTCCACCGCCGCTACCGTCACGGGCTCCGGCGTGGTGGGGGTTTACAACGTGGCGACCGCGCCCGGATATCAGCGACGGGGATTCGGCGAGGCGGTGATGCGCGAGTCGCTGGTGCGCGCCGGGGCGGGCAGGAGCATTCTGCAATCCACGCCGCAGGGTTACCGGCTTTACGAGCGCATGGGGTATCGCACGGTGACGCGGATTGCGGTGTACGCGAGCTAGGCGCGGGCGATTTCCGGGATCAGGGCTTCCACGGCCGCAATGTCACGGTGCAGGGGGCGGTCTTCGGTCAGCTCCGGCGCCACGGCGCGGACGCGCTCCCGTACCGCTTCGAGCGCCGGGCTGGTGCGCAAGGGCCGCAGCAGGTCGAGCGCGCGACAGGCGGCCAGGGCTTCGATGGCCAGCACCGCCCGGGTGTTGCGCACGACGCGGGCGAGCTTGAGGGCCGCGGCCATGCCCATGCTGACGAAATCCTCTTTGTTGCCGCTGGTGGTGATCGTCCCGGCCGTGGCGGGATGCGCCAACACGCGGTTCTCTCCCACCAGCGCCGCGGCGGTGACCTGGGCCATCATCAGTCCCGACTCGAGGCCGGGGTTGCCGGCCAGGAACGCGGGCAGGTCCTCATTGAGCGCGGGATTCACCAGCCGGTCTACACGGCGTTCGGAGATCGAGGACAGCGCCGTGAGCGCCACGGCCATGAAATCGAGCTGCATGGCCACGGGCTCGCCGTGGAAGTTGCCGCCGGAGAGCACCTCCTCTGCGAACACCAGCGGGTTGTCGGTGGCGGAGTTCAGCTCGATGGAGAATACGCGCCGCGCCTCGGTGAAGCAGTCCCGCACGGCCCCGTGGACTTGCGGGGCGCAGCGCAGCGAATAGGCATCCTGCACGCGCTGGCAGGCGAGGTGCGAGGCGCGGATCTGGCTGCCCTCGAGCAGCCGCCGCAGGCGCGCGGCGCTGGCCAGTTGCCCGGGATGCGGGCGGGCCGCGTGGATGCGGGCGTCGAAGGCGCGCGGCGTGCCGCGTAAAGCATCCAGCGTGAGCGCGCAGACCACGTCCGCGGCATCCGCCAGCGCCTCGGATTCGGCCAACCGCAAACACCCGGCGGCCAGCATGGCCTGCGTGCCGTTGATGAGCGAGATGCCTTCTTTCGCGCCGAGCACCAGCGATTCCAGACCGGCTCGCCGCAGCGCTTCGGCGCCGGAGAGGACCGCCCCCTGAAATTCGGCTTCGCCCTCGCCCATCAGGACCAGCGCGATGTGCGCCAGAGGGGCGAGATCGCCGCTCGCGCCCACGCTTCCCCGGCTGGGCACCACCGGCGTCACGCCGCGGTTCAGCATCTCGCAGAGGCGCTCCGCCACCACGGGGCGAATGCCGGAAAGGCCCTTGGCGAGCACGTTGGCGCGGATCAGCATCATGGCGCGAACTTCGGCGCGCGGCAGCGGCTCGCCCACGCCCGCCGCGTGGGAGCGGACCACGTTGCGCTGGAGCTGCTCGAGGTCGCCGCGGCCGATGCGCACGTCGGCCAGCCGCCCCACGCCGGTGTTCACCGCGTAGACGGGAGCGTCGCCGGCGGCCATGCGCTCCACCACGGCTCGCGACCGCCGCATGCGGTCTTCGGCTTCGGGCGCAATGCCCGCCACGGGCCCGCCAGCCGCCACGCCGCCGACTTCCTCAACCGTGAGAGACTCGCCGGTCAGGAGCACAGGCATAACTCATTTTGCCTGAGGGCTGCGATACACCGAGAGCCGCTGTTTGGTGGTGCCGCGCCAGTCTTCAATGGGCGGCGCGCCGGCCTGCTGGAAGAAGCCGCCCAACTGTTTGCGCAGGTCCGCCACCACGCGCGCGTAGGCGGGATCGGAAATCACGTTCCTGGTTTCGCCGGGATCGGCTTCGAGGTCGAATAGCTCGCTGGGCCACTCCTTCGTGCGCTCGATGTACTTGAGGTTGCGCGTGCGGATGGAGCGCACGTACTCGTATTCGAAGTACAGGCGGTCGCGCCATGCGGGCTTCTTCCCCCAGAGGAACGGCGTGTAGCTGCGGCCGGGCAGTTTCGGGTCGCGGTACGAGGCGCCGCAGTATTCCAGGATGCTGGGCAGGTAATCGTAGCTCGAGATCATGGGGTCCAGCACCTGGCCGCCGCGGATGCGTCCCGGCTGGTTCCAGATCATGGGCACGCGCAGCGACTCTTCATACATGTTGAGAGGCCAGGTGCCGTTGCCCTTGCCCCATACGCCGTGGTGGCCGGCGTTCCAGCCCTGGTCGGCGGTGAACACGATCAGGGTGTCCTCGCGCGCGCCCATCTCCTCCAGCCGCTTGAGGACGCGGCCCACGTTGTGGTCCACGCCGGTGATCAGCGCCGAATAGGCCAGCTTGTTCTCGCGCTTGCCGTGCAGGTTGGCGAGCCCGGGATTCTGCCACGGATGAGGTGCGGTGTCGGGAAAGCAGGAGAAGGTCGCGTCGCGATACGGTGCGCGGTACTGCTCGGGCTGGTAGTTGTAAGGGGTGTGAGGCGCGTAGAACGGCACCAGCAGGTAGAAGGGACGGCGGTCCTTGACGGTGCCGAGGAACTCGAGAGCGCCGTCGGTGACCAGGTCGGTCTTGTATCCGGTGAGTTTGCGCCGCACGCCGTTGGTGACGAATTCGGGGTCCTGGTAGGGGCCGCCGCCGCCCGGGACGGTGTGCCAGTACGTGAAGCCGCGCTGCGCGCGCTCGTCGTCGCCCATGTGCCACTTGCCGCACATGCCAAGCGTGTAGCCTTCGCGCGCGAGCACTTCGGAGTAAGTGGTGTGGCCGTCGAGGAAGCGGGTGGTGTTGGGGCCGTAGCTGTCATAGGGCACCAGCCAGTCCTGCACGCCGTGCTGGGAAGGAATCTTCCCCGTGATGTAGGTGAGCCGGCTGGGCGAGCACACCGGGGTGCAGGCAAAAGCGTTGGTGAAGCGCGCGCCCGTGGCCGCGAGCGTGTCGATATTCGGGGTGTGGATGCCGGGGCAGCCGTATGCGCCGGTCGCCCAGGCGCCATGATCGTCGGTCATGAACATGACGACGTTGGGCCGCCGCGCGCGTTTGATCGCCGGCGCCGCGGCGGAGGCGGCGAGGAACTCTCTGCGGGTCACCATAGACCTCAGTGTAGCCGCTGTCCTACCATGGTGGTTTGAAATCCCCATCGTTTCACTGGCCTTATCTGTACCTTGCCGTCGCGCTGACGACCATGGCCACGCTCCTGCTGGAGCTTTCCCTCACGCGCATCTTCTCCGTCGTCTTCTATTACCATTTCGCGTTTCTGGCGATCTCCATAGCTTTGTTCGGGCTGGGCGCGGGCGGCGTGTTCTCCTACGTGGTGGCGGGGTGGAAGACAGACCTCTTCCGCAAGCTCGGAAGGCTGAGCGCCGTCAACAGCCTGCTGGTGGTGCTGGCGCTGGCCATTGTGCTGTTCCAGCGGGAGACCATTTCCAACTGGCGCCTGGCGCTGATCTACTTCACTACGTCGCTGCCCTTCTTCGGCGCCGGGGCGATCGTTTCGCTGGCCATTTCGGAAACCGTGGAGCGCGTCGGCCGGGTATATTTCTTCGACCTGCTCGGCGCTTCGGCGGGCTGCCTGCTGCTGATCCCGCTGCTGAATTATTTCGGCGGTCCGAACACGGTGCTCGCCGTCGCGGTGATGTACGCGGCGGCCGCGGGGATCTGGTACAGCATGGCGAGCTCGCCGGCGTACTCGCGGGCGGGCAGCGTGGCGCTGGCGCTCGGCCTGGTGGCTTTCCTGCTTTATAACGGAGCCTACCGCGTACTGGACGTAAAGTGCGCCAAGGGCCAGAAGCTCACGGGCGAGAGGTTCGTGCGCTGGAACAGCTTCTCACGCGTGGCGGTGGCGCCGGAGCGCGGATCGGGGGTGCCGATGATCTTCATCGACGCCGACGCCTCCACCGGCATCGCCAATTTCGATTTTGGCAATTTGAGCGCCAGCGAGCGCCAGGACCTGCTCGGCCAGGGGCCGGGACTGCCCTACGTGCTGCGGCCCAAGTCCAAGGTGCTGATCATCGGCCCCGGCGGCGGATGGGACGTTTCGCGCGCGCTGGCTTCGGGTTCGCGCGATATCACCGGGGTGGAGATCAATCCGATCATCGCCACCACCATCATGCGGGAGCGTTTTCCGGAGCTGAGCCGCGGCCTGTACCTGCGGCCCGACGTGCGCATCGTGGTGGAGGACGGCCGCAGCTTCGTGCGGCGCTCCGCCGAGCGCTACCAGGTGTTGCAGGCCACGCTGGTGGACACCTGGGCCTCGACGGCGGCAGGCGCGTTCGCGCTTTCCGAGAACAACCTTTACACCACGGAGGCGTTTCGCGATTATCTCACGCACCTGACCGGCGACGGCATCGCGGCGTTTACGCGGTGGGGTTTCGACCCGCCCCGCGAATCGCTGCGGCTGATCTCGCTGGCTATCGAATCCCTGCGGTCGCTGGGAGAGCGCGAGCCGTGGCGGCACGTGATGGTGGCGCGCGAAGGCTCGGCCAAGGGCTGGGGTGCGCGCGACACCGTGATCATCTCCCGCAAGCCGTTCACCGCGGCGGACGTGGACCGCGCCCGCACGGCGCTGGCTGCGGGAAACATGCAGGCGGTCTACCTGCCGGCGCCGGAGACGCCCGCGAACGAGTTCGCCCAGCTTCTGCGCAGCCCCAACCCGCGGGAATACCAGCGCAATTACCGGTTCGACATCACGCCGGTGAACGACAACCGGCCGTTCTTCTTCTACACCGTGCAGCCGAGGGACATGTGGGCGTTCGTGACCAGCTTTTCGCGGGAGACGGCGGATTACAAGATCAACAGCGCCGTGCCGCGGCTGTTCACCCTGATGGGCGTGAGCCTGCTGGCCACCTTCATCATCCTGGCGCTGCCGCCGCTGATCCTGGGCACGGAACTGCCGCGGCAGCGGGGGGTGCTGGGGTTCCTGCTTTACTTCGTTGCGATCGGCGCGGGCTACATTCTGGTGGAAGTGGCGCTGATTCAGAAGTTCGTGCTTTTCCTGGGGCATCCGACTTACGCGCTCACGGTGGTGATCTTCTCCATGTTGGTTTCGAGCGGCCTGGGCAGCTATGCGAGCCCGCGCCTGGTTCCGGACGACGCGCGGCTGATCAAGACGCTGGGTCTGGCGGCGGTGCTGGTGGCGGCGTTGGGCGTGGTGCTGTTTTCGGTGCTGGTGAACGGCGTGGGGCTGCCGCTGGGAGTGAAGATCGCGATCACGGTGATGATGATCGCGCCGGTGGGATTCGTGATGGGGATGCCCTTTCCCACCGGCCTGAAGCGCCTGGAGCAGATGCACAAGCCTTCTGTGCGCTGGGCGTGGTCGTTGAACGCCGCCGCCAGCGTGCTCGGGTCGGTGGGTGCGCTGGTCTGCGCCATCTACCTGGGTCTGGTGCAGACCTTGATGGTGGGCGGGCTCCTCTACGTCGTGGCGCTGGCCATTCTGGCCGCCGGACCCGCGGCGCCGGAGTTGGACGCCCGCCGCTCCTGATTGCGCGCTACTCGGTCTTCTTGCGACGGCGCGTGACGATGACCGCCAGCAGCGCCACCGCCATGGCGCCGCACAGCAGCCGGACCAGCAGGTTCGAATCCATCCTTGCCTCCTTTCGTTACAGGTTTTCCAGCATAGGCAATAACTCGCGCACCACGCGCGTGATTACCGGCCCCACCGTCACCACGAACAGCGACGGCAGGATGCAGAAAAAAATCGGGAATACGAGCTTTACGGCCAGCTTCGAGGCGCGCTCCTCGGCGCGCTGCCGGGCCTGCGTGCGCATGTAGTCGGCGTGGCCGCGCAGGCTCTGGGCAACGCTGGTGCCAAAGCGGTCGGTCTGAATGAGCACGGCGACGAGCTTGCGCAGGTCCTCCACGCCGGCGCGCTCGGCGAGGTTGTGGAGCGCCTCGGCGCGGCGCTTGCCCGCGCGCAGCTCCAGATTCATCACGGTGAATTCGTCGGAGATTTCCGGGTGCGCGGCCGCCAATTCCTTGGCCACCTGCACGTTGGTCTGGTCGAGGCCGAGCCCGGACTCCACGCAGATCACCATCAGGTCGAGGGCGTTGGGCAGGCCGCGCTGGATGGCCTTCGCGCGCCGCGCCACCCGCCGCATCAAAACCTGCATGGGCAGCAGCAGCCCGGCGCAGGCTCCCGCGGCGATGCCCGCCAGCGGGCTGCGCCCCGTGTGCAGGGCAACGAGCAGGCCCGCTCCCGCCAGCAGGGCGACCGAGAGAATGCGTATGCCGTGGAAGACCTTCACCGCGCCGGGGTCGCGGAAGCCGGCCCGGATGAGACGCTTGCGCAAACCCGCGGCATCGGTGGCCGAGAAAGGTGCAAGCTCCCCGACCCGGCGTACCAGCTCCCGCCAGCTCAGGTAATGGGAAACCTCCGGAAGGGGGGCCACCGCGGGCCGCGCCGAAAAGCGCGCGGCCAGGCGGGCGCCGAGCAGGCGGCGGCGCAGCGCGAGCGCCAGCGGCGCGGCGGCCGCCGCCAGGAACACGATGATGGTGAGCGCCTCGATCATCTCAATGTCCGACTCATCACAGCCGCTAGACCTCGATGTTCACGACTTTCCGGATAATCAGGTACCCCACCAGTTGCAGCCCCACGGTGGCGGCCAGCAGGGCGTGGCCCACAGGATCCTCCACGAAGAACCGGGCGTACTGCGGGTTCACCAGAAACATGAGCAGGGCCACGACGATCGGAATCAGGGTGAGCACCACCCCGGAAAGCCGCCCGTGCGCGCTGATGGCGCGGATGCGCCCGCGCAGCTTAAAACGCTCGCGGATCACGTAGCCGAGCTTGTCCAGGATTTCGGCCAGATTGCCGCCGGTGCGTTTTTGCAGCAGCACCGCCGAGACGAAGAAGTGCACGTCCATGGAAGGCACCCGCCGGCCGAGTTTCGCCAGCACCACCTCCAGCGGCAGCCCCAGGTTCTGCTCTTCGAAGGCGCGGCGGAACTCGGCCGCCACGGGCTCCTGGAATTCCTTGTGAATCATCTCGAGCGACACCGAGAAGGCATGGCCGGCGCGCATGGAGCGGGCGATGAATTCCAGGCAATCGGCGAATTGCTCCTCGAAGCGGTCCACACGCCGCCGCGCCTGGCGCCGCACCCATCCCACCGGCAGCAGCATGGCGCCGCAGCCCGCCAGGGCCGCGAAGACGGGGTAGCGGTTGCCAGTGGCGAGCGAAACCGCTGCGAACCCGGCAATGAACGCGCATAAACAGATGTGCAGCAGCCGCGCGGCGCTCCAGCGCAAGCCGGCGGTTTCGAGCAGCGCATCGGCGCGCTCCTTCAGCCGCACGCGCTCGAGCAGGCGCAACGCCAGGCGGCCGCGGCGCGCCGCGGCCGCGTCGGTGAGCAACGATTCGGTGCGGCGCGGCTTGTCTTCCCGCGGTTTTCGCGCCAGGCGGCGCACCGCCGTCGAGCGGCGCACTCCTTCCAGGCGCCAGGCGAACATCGCGTAGCCGCTCAACGCCGCCAGAAAGGCCACCGCGAAGACCGCCAGCATCAGACCGGCGCCACCTCGTCAAAAAGATCGAGCGGCAGGCGTATGCCCGCGGCCAGAAGCTTCTCATTGAACTTCGGCAGGATGCCGGTGGCGATGAACCGCCCCAGCACGCGGCCCTCCGGCGAGAGGCCGCGCTTTTCGAACACGAAAATATCCTGCAAGGTCACGATGTCCGATTCGATGCCGGTGACCTCCGTGATGCTGGTGACGCGGCGCGAGCCGTCGCTGAAACGCGACGCCTGCACCAGAACGTGAATGGCCGAGGCCACCTGCTGCCGTATGGCCGTGAGCGGCATGTTGGCGCTGGCGAGCGAGACCATCACCTCCAGCCGCGAAACGGCGTCGCGCGGCGTGTTGGCGTGGATGGTGGTGAGCGACCCGTCGTGGCCCGTGTTCATGGCTTGCAGCATGTCGAGGGCCTCCTCGCCGCGCACCTCGCCCACGATGATGCGGTCCGGCCGCATGCGCAGGCTGTTGATCAGAAGCTGCCGCTGCCGCACCGCGCCCTGGCCCTCCAGGTTCGGCGGGCGCGTCTCCAACCGCGCCAGGTGCGGCTGCTTGAGCTGCAACTCGGCCGCATCCTCGATGGTGACGATGCGCTCCTTGGGAGAGATGAACGCCGAGAGCGCATTGAGCAGGGTGGTCTTGCCCGCGCCGGTGCCGCCGGCGATCAGGATGTTCAGCCGCGCCCGCACCGCGGCTTCGAGCAGCGTGAGCATGCCCCGGGTCAGGGAGCGTTTTTCCACCAGGTCCTCGGGCATGAGCTTATCGGTGCCGAAACGGCGCACCGAGAGCAGCGGCCCGTCCACCGCCAGGGGCGGGATGATGGCGTTCACGCGCGAACCGTCCGGCAGGCGCGCGTCCACCATGGGGTTGGATTCATCCACCCGACGCCCCACCTGGCTGACGATCTTGTCGATGATGCGCAGCAGGTGGCCGTCGTCGTGGAAGCGCACGCTGGTCAACTCCAGCACCCCGCGCCGCTCCACGTAGACCTGCCCGTGGCCGTTCACCAGGATGTCGGAAACCGTGGGGTCTTGCAGCAGCGGTTCGAGCGGCCCCAGGCCGAAGACTTCGTCGAGCACCTCGTCGCTGATTTGCTGTTTTTCGAGCGCGCTCAGCAGCGTGGGTTCCTGCTCCACGATGGTCAGCACCGCCTGCCGCACCTCGCCGCGGATGCGGTCGTCGCCAATGCGCGCCAGCGCGTCCAGGTTGATGCGGTCCAGCAGCTTGCGGTGGAGCGTGAACTTCAGCTCCTGATATTCGGGCTTGAGCTGCGGCTTGCCCGGGCGGAGCAGGCGCTCCTCCCATCCGTGTTCGATTCCGGCGGTCATGGTTTCAGGAAGGGCACCGGCATCTCGGGGCCGGGCGGCGGGGCGGCGGCGGGCACGGCCGATTCCGGCGTGACCATCACGATCAGCTCGGTCTTGTTCTTGGTGAGCGAGCGGCTGCGGAACAGCGCCCCCAGTACGGGAATGCTCGAAAGCCCGGGGACGCGCGAGAGATTCTCCACCGCGCGGTCGTCGATCAGACCGGCGATGGCGAAGGTCTGGCCCTCGGCCAGTTCGATGTCCGTCTCCATGCGGCGCGTTGCCAGCGCCGGGATCAGAAAGCCCGAAACCTGCACGCCGTTGGTTGGGTCGATGGTGGAGACCTCGGGCTTGACGTGCAGCTTCACGGTGCGGTTCGTCGTCAGCAGCGGCGTGAACGCCAGCCGGATGCCGAACTCGCGGAACTGCACCGTGACCGCGCCGGCGCTGGCGCCGCTCTGCACCACCGGCACCGGAAACTCGCCGCCCACCAGGAAACTGGCTTCCTTGCCGTTGCTGGCCACCAGGTTCGGTTCCGCCAGGATCTGCAACAGCCCGCGGGTCTGCAAATCGCGGATGAGCACCCCGAGGTTCAGGTCCGGGCGGAAGGCGAATACGTTCAGCACGTCGGAAAGCGACCACGTGGTGGCCGTGCCGCCCAGCTTGCCTGGAATGCGCCCGGAGATCTCGTCCAAGGCCCCCGAGGGGAACTGGCCCGTGCCGGCGCTGGCCGGCGTGTTGCCCGCGCCGGTGGAGAGCAGGTTTACTCCGAAGGCGCTCGACGCCGCGCGGTTCACTTCGGCGAACTTGACCCGCAGCAGCACCTGCCGCTCCACCGCGGGCGGCGCCGCCTGTAAGTTGCTGACGGCGCCCTTCACCGCCGAAGCGGCCAGTTGCAGGGCGCGGTCCGCCACCGCCTGGCTGCTGACGCGGCCCACCAGGGCCAGGGATTCCCGGGTGGCCCGCACCTCGATCTGTTCGCCGGGAAAGGTTTCGCGCAGCAGCTTTCGCAAGGGTTCCAGGTCGGGCTGCACCGTGACGTTGTAATGGCGGCGGGCGCCGGTCTTGGGCCAGATCACCACGTTGGCGCTGCCCGGCGCCTTGGCTTGCAGCAGGACCTCGCGGGCGCTGGCCGCGAAGGCGTCGGCCACTTCCGGACTGCTCACCGAGATGCGCGCCACTCCTTCGGGAACGTCCAGCACGGCGCTTCCACCCACCGAAAGCGTTACGGACTCCAGTCCGGCCGCCATGACGAGAAGGGCGGCGATCACGGGATGGCCTCCACGGTGGGCCGGCCTCCGCGGAACACCACCACGGTGTCGCCGGCGCTGGGAGGCGCCGGGGCCTGTGCGGCCGCGGCCTTGCGGGGCGGTTCCACCGGGACGCGCGGTTTCACGGCCACCGCCGGGCGCGGCGCGGCGGCGGCCGGCGGCGGAGGAGCCACGCCGTACAGCCGCCGCAGTTCCGTGCCCGGCGGCGCGGCAATGCGCTCGTCGGCGGAGTTTCTGAGCGCAAGTTGAATGCGGCCTTCGTTGCTGGCCAGGGCCAGCACCTCGGCCTGCTCGGGATTCACCAGCAGGGTGACCACTTGCGCGTTGATGGTCTGGTTCTTGCCGTCGGTCTGGATAGCCTGCCCGGCCGAGAGCACGGTGACGTTCTGAAGCACCGTGCGGGTGGCGGTATCGTCGCGGCCCGGAGCGCGCCCGGTGACCAGCACGTCCACGCGCATGCCGGGCAGCACGAACCCGGCCACCCCCACCACTTCATTCACTTTGACCGCCACGGCGCGCTTGCCCGCCGGGATGAGCGGCGCGAGCCCGACCCCGCTGCCGCGGGCTGCCAGGCGCGCCTCCGTGACCGGTTCGTCCGGCAGGATGGCGGCGGCCACCGGACGGTTCACCACTTCCTCCAGTCTCGAAAACCCGCCCTTGGGGAAGGCTTCAGGCGGCACCTCGGTCAGCCGCACCATGTTGGCCGCGATGGCCGCGCCGGGGGCCAGATCGCGCACCGCAATCACCAGGGGTTTGCGCGCCTGCGGGGGACGGGCCGCCCTGAGAGACACGCGGTAGAATACCGCCGCCACCAGCAGCGCCCACAGCAGACTGGCCGCCACGGCCGCCAGAAATTTCCGGTCCAGCCTCACATCCGGTAATTCGGCAGTATGGGGAAAAGCTTTAACGGCGGGCGAAAAGAGCGGCGGTTCGGTCGCGGTAGACCAGCCGCCAGCGGGGGTCGCGCGCCAGCACCGCCTGGAGCGGCCAGTCGTGTGGCAGCAGGGCGAACTGGAAGGCGTAGCGCTCGAAAACGGACTCCCAGGGGCCGGTGGCGGACATGAGCGACTGGTACTGGCGGCCGAGCGCGGGGCCGTAGAAATCGCTACGGCCGTCGAAAAAGACCCGCTGGCGGGGATAGAGGCGGTAGATGAGGTAGTCGCCCCACTGGTCGGAGGTGAGCACCCTGGCTCCCGGAGCGAGGCGCTCCACCGCCGCCACCGGAAAGCGTTGCTCGGGGAAACCGCAAGCGGGGGGCGAGAGCGCGAACACGCCGGCCGCCAGCACCGGCGCCCAGGCGCTGAAACGCAGCCCCTCGGCGGAAAAATCCCGGCCGATGGCCCGGAAGGTTTCGGCAAGGCCGCCCCGCACGCCGCGCCACAACGCGCCCAATTCGCCCGCCGCCAACGGTGCCGCGGCGGCCGCGTACACGGGCACGTGGCGCGCCGAACGCAGAGCCGCCAGCGCCCACACCAGCGTGATCAGCGCCGGATACCAGCGGCGCGCGGCGGCGTAGCGCGAAACCATGGCCAGCCCCAGCGCCAGCAGCGCGGCGAATTGCAGCAGGCCCTCGCTTTCAAAGCGCGGCGGCTGGAACTCCTGCACATTCTGGAGAATCCACCCCGAGCGCAGGTAATCGAACACGTGCGCGTGCAGGCGCCAGCCGTAGGGGTTCAGGAGCGTCGCGGCGGTGCAGGCGGCGGCCACCGGCACGTGTTTCCTCCGCACCGCCGCCAGCAGCCACACCGAGGCGACCAGCGCCACCCACCCGCCGTGCAGGTTGGTCCACAGCGCCGCCATGGGAACCAGCAGCCACAGCCGCCGCTCCGATTCCAGGATGCCGAACGCCGCCGCCGCCCCCAGGATGGTGAACACGTGCGGGCGCGCCAGGTAGTGCACGCTCGAGGCTCCCGCCGCCGCCAGCGCCAGCGGCAGCGCGATCCAGATATCGGCCCCGGCGCGCAGCATGCGGCGGAACAGCAGTACGGCGGCCAGAGCCAGCACCACCGCCGCCAGTCCCGCCACTCCCGCCAGGCCCCAGTGCCGGTGCAGCATGGCGAAGATCACATCCGAAAGCCACTCCCAGGCGAACCACGGCTCCCCGGCGCGGGTGAAGGAAAACGGATCCGCGGAGGGCACCCTGCCGGTGGTCAGGATCAGCTCGCCGGTGCGGATGTGCCAGCCGGTATCGCCATCGGCCAGCAGCGCCTGCCAGCCTCCGCGCGCAAAACAGGCGTATAGCAGCGCGCCGAGCAGGAAATCGGCGAGCGAGGGTTTGAAGATCCGGCGCATGGCCCCCTGCCGGACTTATCGGACGGTAACGCGCTATTCGTACCGCAAAGCTTCGATGGGATCCAGGCGCGCCGCCTTGATGGCCGGCAGCAGTCCGGCGATCAGCCCCACGGTTTCGAGCATCATCGTCGAGGTGAGCACGGCGAAGGTGGAAATCCGCAAGTGGATGTCGCCGGTCCCGGTGGTGTCCTCGAACAGCGGCCCGAGCAGCGGCAGGGTGCCCAGCAGCCGGGTCACGCCCCAGCCGCAAAACACCCCCAGCGCGCCGCCCAGCGTCACGATCGCCATGGCCTCCAGCAGAAACCGCGCCAGAATCGCGCCGCGCGTGGCCCCCACCGATTTCAGCACCCCGATCTCGCGCGTCCGCTGCGTCACCGAGACCAGCATGATGTTGGCCAGCCCCACCCCACCGATGGCCAGGGTCAGCGTCCCGATGAAGCCCAGCAGCACGCGCAACGCGATGCTCATGGTATCGATGATGCGCAGGAACTCGTTGAAGGCGACCATTTCCACCGCGCGCTCATCGGTGGGCGCGAAATTATGCCGGCGCGCGAGCACCTCCCGCACCTGCCGCATGGACTCCTTGCGGAACATGGGGTTCACGGGCGACCACACGATGAACGTGGGATAGCGGATATCGCGCAACAGCGACGCCGTCTCATAAGGGATGAAGAGACACTCGTTATCCGGCGTGTTGTAATTGGAAATCTGGGTCTTGGTCTTGAGCACGCCCACGATGGAGAAGCGCAGGCCGTTGACGGTGATCTCTTCGTTTTCCGGGGGGATCTCGCCGAAGATCTTGCGCGCGGCTTCGGCGCCCATCACGGCCACGCGGGATTTGTTCAGATCGTCCTCCGGAGTGAGCCAGCGGCCCGATTGCATCGCCATGTTGCGCACCGCGCCGTAGGGCGGCCGCACCGCGCGAATGGTGCGGGTGAGGGTGCGATATCCCCGCACCACGGTGGCGCCGCGCACCATCACCTCCGGCGAGATGGCGGCCACCAGGGGGACGGATTCCCGTATGGCGTCCACGTCGGCCACGTCGAAGCGGATGTGGCGGCCGGCGCGCTCGCCGCCCGCCTGCGAGGAGGTCTGCCCGGCGAACGTCAGGATGAGGTCGTGCCCCACCGCGCGGAACGAGGAGGTCAGCGCCGCCTGAAAGCCGTCTCCGTAAGAGTACAGGATCACGAAGCACGCCACGCCCCAGGCCAGGCTGACGGTGGTGAGCACGCTGCGCTGGAGGTTGAAGCGCAGCGCCTGCGCGGCCTCGCCGAGGATGCTGCTAACGCTCATAGCGCAGCGCCTCCACCGGCGTGAGGCAAGCCGCGCGCCAGGCGGGCCAGACGGCGGAGGCCACCGCGATGACGGCCAGCGCGCCGAACGCCCAGGCCGCCGTGACGCCCTTCACCGGCAGCCCCGGAAACATGTCCGGCAGGGGGAAGGAGTTCACCGCCGCCGCCAGCCCGAACGCGCCCAGAAAGCCGAGCGTTCCGCTTACGCCCGCCAGCACCAGTCCTTCGGCGAGGAAGTCGGCCAGGATGCGCCGGCGCGTCGCGCCCACCGCCTTGCGCAGCCCGATCTCGCGGGTGCGCTCGGTGACGGTCACCAGCATGATGTTCATCACTCCGATGCCGCCCAGCGTGAGCGTGACGATGGCAATGGAACCGAGAAACACGGTCATGGAGACGAAGATGCCGTCCACCCGCTCGGCGTCCTCCACCGTGTCCCAGATGTAAACCGCGCCGCGGTCGGCCGGGTCGAAGCGGTGGTTGCGGCCCAGTACCCGCAACACCTGATGCCGCGCGGCGCTCCACTCGGCGAGCGAGGCGGGCTGGTAGATGATATCGTTCACCATCCCGGGCAGGAAATTGGGATCGCGCGGCGGGGCGTCCCGCATCATGGCGGAGTATGGGATGAAGATCTTGTCGTCGTCCATGCCGTTGTAGCTGGAGTTCTGGTTCTTGGCGGGCATGATGCCCACGATGCGGTAGGGCCAGCCGTTGAGGGCGATCTGGCTGCCCAGCACGCCGGGGCGCGCGGCGAACAACTGTTTGCGCACGTTGTTGCCGATCACGCAGACGCGCCGCGCCTCGCGCTCTTCCTCATCGTTCACGAACCGGCCCTCCCCGATGGGCGTGGTGCGGATTCTGGCGTACACCGGTTCCACTCCGAACACGTCGAAGGAGCCGCTGTTGTGCGGGCTCACGGCCCGCACGGTGTTCCCGATCTCCCCCATGGCGGCCTTGACCAGGAAGCACTCCGAGCGGATGTCGCGGATATCGGTGTAGTCCAACCGTATGCGGCGGCCGGCGCGCTGGCCGCCCGCCTGCGATTCCGTGCGGCCGCCGAAGACCAGCACCATGTTGACGCCGAGCGTGCCGATGTTGTTGCGCTGGCCCGCCTTGAAGCCGTCTCCCATGGCGACGATCAGGACAATGGAGGCCACGCCCCACGCGATGCCCGCCATGGTGAGCGCGCTGCGCAGCTTGTTGCGCATCAGGCTGGAGACCACGTGGGCCATCAACTCGGCCAGGTAGGTCATGGCGGCGCCCCTATTGCAGGATGACCTGCTGCCCTTCGGCCAGCCCCTTGAGGATCTGAATCTTCGAACCGTTGCTGATCCCGGTGGCCACCGCCACCCTCCGTTTGCCCTTTTCCACGGTCGGGTCGGGGATTTCGACGTTGGTCGACTTGTCCTTGCCGTACAGGATGGCGCCCTCGGGGACCGCCAGAACGCCCTTGCGCTCTTCCAGAATGATCTCGGCGTTGGCGGTCATGACCGCGCTCAGCTTGCGCGACTCATTGGAAATGGAAACGCGCACCTCGAAGGTGGTGACGTTGTCCTTCTCCACCCCCATGGGCGAGATCTTGGTCACCTTGCCCGCGAATTTCCGGTCCTTGTACGACTCCACGGTGATGCGTGCGGGCTGGCCCACGTAAACCTTGCCGATGTCGCTCTCATCCACCTTGCCCTTCACGTAAACCTCGGCGAGGTCGCCCAGGGTCATGATGAGGGTGGCGCCGGAGCCCATGGTGAGGATGGAACTGACCGCGTCGCCCGCCTCGCGGTCGCGCGAAAGCACTACGCCGTCGATGGGGGAGACGATGGTGGCGTTGCGCAGGTCCTCCTCCACTCGCGCCAGCACCGCGCGCGCCTGTTCCCTGGCGGCTTCCGCCTTGGCAATCGAAGCGCGCGCCACGCCCAGGTTCACGATGGCGGACTGCTGCTTATTGCGTGCCAGCTCGTAGTTCTTTTCCGAATCATCGCGCACGTTCTGGGCGATCAGGCCGTCGGAGAACATCTGCCGCGCGCGTTCCATGTCGCGCTTCAGGAACGGCAGGTCGGGTCCGGCGGCTTCCACCTTGTAACGTTCCAGGTCGGCCCTGGCGCTGTTGACCGCGGCTTCGGCCATGCCCAGCGCCGCCTGCGCCTCGCGGACGCGCGGCTGAAGGTCATTCTTATCCAGCTCGCAGATGACCTGCCCTTTGCGCACCGCGTCGCCCACGTTCACCGGCAGCCGCTGGATGATTCCGCTGGCCTTGGACTTGATCTCGACTTTAGTGGTGGGTTCGATCTTGCCGGTGGCGACCACGGAGCGCGCCAGGTCCAGGCGTTCCACCTTCACCAGCTTTTCCGGGTCGATCTTGGGAGAATTCCGCCCGATGGCTTTCAGTGAGAAAAAGGCCGCCCCGCCGAGCATTGGGACGACGATCAGCAGCAGCCATACAAATCGTCGCCTTTTTCCGTTCTTTGCCATGCGGATCACCCCTAATCAGAGTTATACGCAGCGCATGGCGCCAAGTTCCATTTACTACAATAGTAACCACTCCCATGAAAGAACTGAGAACCGCGCTCGTGACCGGCGCTTCGGCGGGGTTGGGCGCCGCGTTCGCGCGCCAGCTCGCGGCGCGCGGGATGCAGGTGATCCTGGTGGCGCGACGCCCGGACCGGCTGGAGGCGCTGGCCCACGAGCTGCGCGGCACCGAAGCTCTGGTTGCGGACCTTACAAATCCCGCGGACCTGGAGCGCGCGGCCGCCCGCGCGGCGACAGTGGACCTGCTGGTGAACAACGCCGGTTTCGGCACCCGCGGCTTCTTCTGGGAAGCGGACCTGGCCGGCCAGGAGGCCATGTGCCGCCTGCACGTGATCGCCGCCATGCGGCTGTGCCACGCCGCGCTCGGCGGCATGACCGCGCGCGGCCGCGGCGGCATTATCAACGTCTCCTCGGTGGCCGGGTTCGGCGAGACGCCCGGCAACGTAAGCTACTGCTCCACCAAGGCCTGGATGAACGCCTTCACCGAGGGCCTTTGGATGGAATTGAAGAGCCGCAACAGCCCCGTGCGGGTGCAGGCCCTGTGCCCCGGCTTCGTGCTCACCGAGTTTCATGACGTGATGGGCGTAGACCGCGGCCGCATCCCCGAAAGCTGGTGGATGAAAGCCGATTACGTGGTTGCCGAATCGCTGAAAGGACTGGACCGCAACAAGCTGTTTGTGATTCCTTCCGCGTTTTACAGGGCCGTGGTGCTGCTCCAGAAACTCACGCCGCGCCGGCTGTTCCAGGCCGGGGCCATCCGTTACTCACGCCGGGCCGGGCGCATATGAGCCCCCAGGAATTCGATGCCCTGGTGGAGCGGGCCTGGCGGGCGATTCCCCCGCGCTTCCGGCGCCGCCTGAAGAACGTGGCGCTGGTAGTGGAGCCGGAGCCCAGCGCCGCGCAGCTCGCCGCGGGCAAGGTCCAGCCGGGAGGCACGCTGCTGGGGCTCTACCAGGGACGGCCGCTCACCGCGCGCAGCGTGTTCGACAGCTTCGCCCTGCCGGACCGGATCTTCATTTTCCAGGGGCCGCACGAGCGGCTGGCCCGCAATCGCGCGCACCTGGAAAAACTGGTGGCCGCTACCGTGTGGCACGAAGTGGCGCACTATTTCGGGATGGACGAGCGGCGGGTGCGCGCTGCCGAGCGCCGGCGGCGTTAGACTCCCGCAGCCGCGCCGCCGGCGCCCATGCCGCACTCGGCGTGCACGGCGCGCACGGCTTTCTCCAGCCCTTCACGGCGCACCACGATGGCGATGGTCAGCTCGCTCGAACCCTGAGCGATGGCGATGATGTTCACGCGCTCCCGCGAGATGGCGGTGAAGATGCGCCCGGCCACGCCGAACTTGCCCTGCATGCCTTCGCCGACCACGGCCAGCAGTCCGACCTCTTCATCCACCTGCACGGGTTTCACGTAGCCGTGCGCGAGTTCCAGCGCCAGGGCCGATTCGATAGCGCCGGCGGCCGTTTCCATCTCCTCCTGCCGCACCAGCAGCGAAAAGCTCTGCCGGTAGCTGGAACTGGAGAGCGCCAGCACCTCCACGTTGGTTTGCGCGAGCGCCTCGAGCACGCGCGCCATGATCAGGGCGCCGTTCATCTCCGCGCTGGCGGGTTCGAGCGAGATCAGCGCGACTTTCGCCGAGGATGTTACCGCGCGCGCGCCGCCCGGACCGGCCAGCGCGGGCACGATCTTCGTCCCGGCCTTCTCCGGTGCGAAACTGTTCTTGCTCCACACCGGAATCTGCCTGTCGGCCAGCGGCGCCAGCGTGCGCGGGTGCAGAACTTTGGCTCCGTTGTAGGCCAGCTCCGCGGCCTCGGCGTACGTGACCTCCTCGAGCACGGCGGCGTTGGGCACCAGCCGCGGATCGGCGCTCATGATGCCGTCCACGTCCGTCCAGATCCACAGCTCGGAGGCGTCGAGGGCGGCGGAAAGAATGGAGGCCGAGAAATCCGAGCCGCCGCGGCCCAAGGTGGTCGGCCGTCCGTCCGCGGTGGCGCCGTTGAAGCCGGTGACGACCGGCAGAACGCCCGCTTCGATCAGCGGCAGCAACCGTGCGCGCGCCTTTTCGCGGGTGGGCTCCATGAGCGGCGAGGCGTTTCCGAAGACCGCGTCGGTCACCACGATGTCCGCCGCGTTCACCGCCGCCGCGGGAGTGCCTTCGGCGGTGAGGTATTCGGAAATCAGCAGCGCCGAGAGGCGCTCTCCGATGGCCACGGCCTCGTCGGCCGAGCGCGGCGGCCGGTGGTTGAGCATGAGCATGGCGCCGGCGATGCGGTCGAACTCGCCGGTGAGCGCCTCGATGCCCGCCAGCACCGCGTCCTGGCGGTCGGGCGGCAGCAGCTCGCGGCAGGTATCCTCGTGCCTCTGCCGCAGCCTGCGCACCCCCGCCTCCACGCCGGCGGCGTCGCCGGCTTCGGCCTTGCGCATGGTCTCCAGCAGCAGGTCGGTGATTTTGGCCATGGCCGAAACCACGATCACAACCGGACGCCGGGCGCGCTCGGCGGCGGAGAGGCCCGCCGCCACCCGCATGCGCTCGGCCGAGCCTACGCTCGTGCCGCCGAATTTCATTACCAGGAGATGTTTCAAGAACCGGCTTCCTTTCCGTTGGAAATCCTCGCCCGCACAATGCGCAGAATGCATTCCTCCACTTCGTCGATGGAGAGGCCCGTGCTGTCCACGTAGACGGCGTCGGGCGCCTGCGTGAGCGGCGCGTCGGCGCGCGTGCTATCGCGCCGGTCGCGCTCGCGCATCTGCTCGGCAACGGCCGCCGCGCTGACCGTTTCGCCCTTCTGCTCCGATTCCGCGACGCGCCGCCGCACGCGCTCATGGGGCCCGGCGTCGAGGAAGATCTTGATCTCCGCGCCGGGGAAGACCACCGTGCCGATGTCGCGGCCTTCCATCACCACGCTGTTGCGCGCGGCCAGATCGCGCTGCTTTTCCACCAGCGCGCGGCGCACCCCGGAGATGGCGGCGATGACGGACGCGGCCTGCGAAACTTCGTGGGTGCGGATGGCATCCGTGACTTCCTCGCCGTTGAGCCACACGCGGCCGGGCGCCGCCAGCGCAATCTCCGCGGCGCGCGCCAGCGGTTCCATGCGCAGCGCATCGGAGGGGTCCATATTGCGCCGCAGGGCCCAGAGGGCGACGGCGCGGTACATGGCGCCGGTGTCGACGTAGGTGTAGCCCAGCCGCACCGCCAGACGGCGCGCAATCGTGCTCTTCCCAGCGCCGGCGGGGCCGTCGATAGCGATTACAACCCGGCGATCCTCGCCCATTACAGTTAGGATAGCAGCAGCTTGCGGGGCGCCGCGGGACGGAAGGACTCGCGGCGGAGAAACGCCGCGCGGCCTCCCAGCGCGCGCACCGCGCGCGCGGCCGCGGCCTCCAACTCCTCCGGCGCGGCGCGCGCCCGCAGGTTGATCACCAGCTCGTGGCGCCGCACCGGAGGCAGATCCAGGCGGCCGTCCACCAGCGGTTCCTCCCCGGCGCGGCAGACGCTCGCTTTCACGTATCCGCCCGAGGCGGCGTTGAACACCTTGAGGTGCGCGATGGGGAGGCCGCCTCCGAAGGCTTCGAGCAGCAAGCCAACCACCGCCGCAGGGGTGAGCGCGCGCGCCAGCCGCAGGTCCACGCGCCAGTTCAGCCAGCCGAGGGCGGCTTCGGCCTGGGCGTAGCGCGTGTAGTCGATGTCGAGCGGATGGGCGCCCGCTGTGCGTTCGCCGGCGAGCGTTTCCTCGAGCCATTCCGCGACGCCTTCGCCGGTGACAGCGCTGAGCCTCCGCGGCGCCGAGCCGGGCAGTTGCGGGAAGTCCGCGTGGAGGTCCGCGCGGGTGAAGCAGGCGATATCGGCTTCGGCAAGCTGCTGCCGGAACAGCCACGCCATGTCGGGGTCGGCGTCCGGGGCGAGCAATTCGCGCGCGCGGGCCGGGTCCACCAGCACGGTCAGGGGCGCCAGGGCAAACCGGCCGCGGAGCGCTTCGATCAGGGTGCCGGCAAGATCCGTGCAACTTCCCACAGGCTCCGCGAAGATCACTTCGGGATGGTGCTCCTCGAGCGCGGCCATCGAGCGCAGAAAATCGGAGAAACGGCAGCAGAAGCAGCCTCCGCCGACCTCCGCGGCAGGGACGCCGGCGGCGCGCGCCATTCGCGTATCCACGAGCTCCTCGCCCTGGTCGTTGGTGATCAGGGCGGCGCGCCTGCCCCGGGCGTGGAGCAGGTTCGCCGCGGCGATCAGCAGCGTGGTCTTGCCCGCGCCGAGGAAGCCGTTGACCAGCACGAGCGTCCGTTTCTCCATCAGCCCAGCGTAGCAGTGCGCGCGGCGCGCATTTGTGCCATACTCCGGCCATGGCGGAACGCATTCCGATGCTCGAGCGCGGCGAGGTCCACCCCGATGTCGCCGCCATTTACGACGCCCTGATGGAACAGCGGGGCGTGGTGCCCTACATGTTCAAGACCGTGGCGCACGTGCCCGAGCTGGCGGTGGGCATCGCCGGTTTTCTCAAGCCGCTGCTGGGCGAGGGCAACTTGCCCGCCTGGTACAAGGAACTGCTGGCGGCGCGCATCGCCATCTTGCAGAACTGCGATTATTGAAGGTCCGCGCACACTGCTTTGGCAAAGCAGAGGGGGGCGACGGAGGAACAGGCGGCGGCGCTGGCGGATTTCGAAAACGGTCCTTTTTCGGAGGGCGAGAAGATGGGCCTGCGGTGCGCCGGCCGGCTGCACGTTTCGGCCGAGCTGGTGGACGACGAGTTTTACTCCGCGCTGAAGCGGCACTTTAACGACCGCCAGATTATCGAGCTAGTGGCCGCCGCCGCGGCGTTCGAGTTCTTCACGCGGTTCGTGGACACCCTGCGGATACCCACGACGCCGCTGCCGGATGCGAAGTGAACAAGAGCGATGCGCAGCGGAGGGCGGACCGCATCCGCGCCTTTCGCGAAGAGCTTCGGGAACTGGAGGGCGAGGGCGCCCTGGAATTGACCGCGGAGCAGCGCGGCCGCCTCGACGCGCACCTGGAATCGTTGCTCGGGGGCCTGGCCGAGCGCTACGACGTGGATGTCACCGACGCGGCCAAACGCATTTCGTGGGGCATGCGTATCGCCTCCACGATTGCGGGGCTGGCGCTGTGCGCGGCGGTGGTGCTGTTTTTCTACCGCATCTGGGACCGCCTGCCGCTGCCCGCGCAAATCGCCGTTCTGGTCCTCACGCCGGCGGCCGCGGTGGCCGCCATGGAGTTCGCTTCGCGCCGCGAGCGCACATACTACTACACGGCGCTGCTCGGCATCATCGCCTTCGCGGCGGCGGTGTTCAACCTGAATGCTCTTGGCGGCATGTTCAACATGACGCCCTCGCCGAACGCGTTTCTGGTGTGGGCCGCGTTCGGGCTGGCGCTGGCCTATGCCTACCGCCTGAAACTGCTGCTGGCGGCGGGCATCATGTGCGGCATGTTCTTCATCGCCATGACCCTGATGTCGTGGACCGGTTTGTTCTGGGCGGCCGTGGATGCGCGGGTGGAAACGGTGATCGCGGCCGGCGGGCTCGGCATCGCGGTCCCGTCGATCTTCAGGCATCGCACCCTGGAAGAGTTCCGGTGGGTCTACCGCTACACGGGCCTGTGCGCGGTGCTGTTGGCGCTGTTCGTGCTTTCGCTCAACGGCCGCTCCAGCTTTCTGGCGCTCGAGCCGCGCACGGTGGAGATCGTCGCGCAGTTGGCGGGCATGGCCGCGGCCGCCCTGGCCATCTGGCGCGGCGTGCTGGCGCGCTCGCCTTCCATCGTGAACACGGCCGCGGCGTTCTTTGCCGTTTACCTTTACACGCGGCTGTTCCAGTGGTGGTGGGACTGGATGCCGAAGTACCTGTTCTTCCTGATTATCGGAGCGATCTCGCTGGCGCTGCTGTATTGTTTCCAGCGTATGCGGAGGCGGGCATGAGACTCCTGCTTCTGGGAGCGGCGCTGGCCATCCTGCTGGCCGCCGACGCCGTGGTTCTGCTGCGCGCGGCCGCGAACCGCCGCGGGGTGCCCCCGGCGAAACTCGAGCTTTCGGATCGAGAGTTCTTCCCGCCCCCGCGCGGCCCGGACACCTCGGTCGTGTCCTTGCGGCTGCGCTGGCGCGATCCCAGCCGGCCGCGGGAATGGCCGCGCGCGGCCAGGCACTTCCCGCGTTCCGGCTTCGCCGTGTTCGAGCTTCAGCCGGAGGCGCCCGAAGGCCTGAGCCGGCTGGTGTTTGCGGACACCGGAACCGGACTCGCCCAACTGCGCGCCCGCTATGCCGATCCGGCGAGACATCTCATCATGCCCGCGGTGATCCGCACGGCCGGCTTTTTCGGGCTGGCGAACCCCTCGCTGTACGTCCCGCCGGAATATCTTCCGGTGATCCGCCGCGACCGCTTCACCGTCTCGCTTTGCATGGGTTCGCGCAACGAGCCGTGGATTTGCGGAGCGCGGGCTGCACCGTAGCGGCGCGAGGAGTCACCGCAGCTCGAAGCGGCCGCGGATCAGGTTGAAGCGTTCGTTGTTCCTGCCTCGTCCCGCGCCGGGTGCGAATGACGGGGCTCGGCGGACAGGGCGGCTCCGCTGGAACCACGCCCGTGCAGAGCGGCACGCCGCCAAGAAGGCCTGCCATCTCCGGCATGTGTTTCCGTCTTGACATAGTTGTCCAAAGCGCCGTACCACGATCATAATTAGCTACGAGGTGCTTGCAGTGCGACCAGTCCCCCGGTATTGCGGCGGCGTAGCCGCAATTCTGCTGTCATTCGCCATGCCGGCACTGCCGGCGGACGTGTGCTACTCGCGCTTTGACGCCCACACCAGTACATGGACTCTGGGCAATGCCCACATCGAAGCCTCGTTTCGGCTGATGCCCGAAGGTAGTTTCCGCTATGTTGCCCTGATCAATAAGGCCTCGGGCCGCACCTGGTCCGCACCCGACGCGCAGCCGAGCTCGCCGGTTGGGCTGACGGTCAACGCGGTGACGTTGGGCGTGGCGGCGCAATACGAGTTGGCTGGCCACGAGAGCACGCCCATCGAGCGCGAGGGAATCCGGCAGAGTATCGTGCTGAACGCGCGCGCCCTGCCCGCGCAAATCCGTTTCGAGGCCGAAGTCCACGCAGGACAGCCATTCCTCCGGTACCGCACCTTCTACAAGAACACGGCCGGCGCAACCAGCCGCGTGACAGAAGCCGACATGCTGCCCTGGACTTTCCGCGGGGAGGGCCGCCGCTTCCGCGGCCTGTTCGTGGGCCAGTGGTCCTGGGGCGGCGACCGCGCCAACTTCGAACCGCACGAGGTGGATTTGAGTGTGCTCGAAGGGCCGGTGGAGGCGTTTACGGGGGCCTACGGGAATCACGCTACCTGGGGAGCTGTTCGTGACGATGAAGATCACGGCATCATTTTCGGGTGGGAGTTCGACGGCCGTGCGCGGGCGCACGCCGAATGGAACGCACAATACGAAGTTCTCCGGACGGACAGCCAGGTGCAGCGTCTCTATCACGCCGTTGCGCCCAGCGACGAGTTCGCCGTGCCGGGCGCGTTCCTCGGATTGTACCGCGGCGATTGGGACGAGGCAGGCTACCGCACGCAGCGTTATGTGGATGCCGTACTCGCGGCAAGGCTGCCGGGATCGGAGGCCGAACGTTTCCCGTACGTGGCTTTCGACTCGTGGGGCTACCAGTGGGACATCAATGAAGAGATGCTGCGCGAGGCCGCGCGGCGGGCCGCCGCGATCGGAGTCGAGTTGTTCACTATCGACTTCGGCTGGGCGAAGGTCACTGGCGACTGGCATCCCGATCCCCAAAAGTTCCCCAATGGGCTGAAACCGTTCTCCGAATTCGTCCACTCCCTGGGGATGAAGTTCGGGTTGCACCTGCCGTTTGCCGAGGCGGCGGCGGACTCCCAGATCCTGCGCCGCAATCCGGACTGGGCAGTGACGCCGGCGCCCAGCGCGCAGCGCGGCTACTTCGGGGCCCAGGGTCTTTGTCTCTCGCACAGGCCCGTTCAGGAATGGGTCATCTCGGAGATCCTGCGCGTGGTTCGCGAGAACGGTGTGGACTGGCTGCTGCAAGACGGCGAGAACATGGTGAAGGGCTGCTTCGCCGCCAACCACACGCATCACGCCGAAGATTCGAACTACTCCAACTCCGTCGAGGGGTTGAACGCGGTGGTCGAGGCTGTCCAGCGGGCTGAGCCGGGGCTGATGTGGGAGAACTGCGAAGACGGCGGAAACATGCAGACGTTTCGCATGGTTCAGAGCTACGTCACCTCGATCGTGAACGATAACAGCGACTTTCTCACAACCCGGCGCTCGATCTACGGCGCGACCTTCCCGTTTCCGCCGCGCTACACCGACCGCTACATGGAAACCACCCCGTGGGACAACTACCGCACGCGCAGTCATTTCTTCGGCGGCCCGCTGATCATCATGAGCAAGATTACGGAGTGGCCCGATTTCATGGTCGAGTTCACCAAAAAAGAACTGGCCATTTACAAAGCGATCCGCCGCCATGTGAGCGAAGGGAAGGTGTATCACCTGTCTCCGCCGCCTGACGGCGCCTTCAACGATTTCATTCAGTCCCACCACCCGGCCACCGACCGGTCCGTGATCTTCGTGTACCGCCAGGAAACCGAATCTTCCCAGACAGCGGTGCATCCCCGGGGGCTTCGCGCGGAAGGGGTGTACCGGGTGCGGTTCCAGGACGCGCCACGCTCCTACACCGCCACCGGCCGCGAGATCATGGATTCGGGAATCGTCGTCGAGCTGCCGTCGGAGTATTTCGCCGAGATCGTGTATATCGAGCCGGCCTCAAGTTGACCCCGCCGCGCACAACCGGCGGCGACTACAGCTTCTTCACCCGCAGGTTGCGAAATTCCGTCCTGGTGTTGTGGCCCAGCAATCCGAGGTATCCCGAATTCCGGCGGATGCCCGGGTGCTTCTCCAGAATCTGCGGTTCCCTGACGATGTCCAGGTTGACGTCGGTAACGATCACTCCGTTCAGCGCCACCGTGATCTGCCGCCCGCGGGCCGTGATCTCCATCTCGTTCCACTCGCCCGCGGGCCGGGCGAATCCCGTGCGCGCGGGGATGACGTCGTAGACCGATCCCGTTTTCTGCTCGGACCGGATGTTGCGCCACTTTTCGTTGGCGTCGTCGAGGATCTGAATTTCCATCCCCACATAGGCCGGCCGGCCTTCGTAGGGCGCACGGATGTTGACCCCGTTGTTGCCCGCGGGCGCCAGGCGGTACTCCAGCCGCAGGATGAAATCGCCGTACTCTTCCGTGGTCATCAGCTTTCCGCCGCCGCCTTGCGGACAAACGATGGCGCCGTCCTCCACCGTCCACCCCGGACCGCGCGGCTGGACCAGCTTCCACCCGTTGAGGGTCTTGCCGTCGAACAGGGGCTTGAACCCCTCCTCGCCTGCGGCGGCGGCGCAGCCCAGCGCGGCCAGGATGAAGCATCTGAACATAGCTCTTGATCTCCGGGTCATTTGGGGTTTGAGAACTCCACCGGCCGGATCTTGCCGACCAGCAACAGAAGAGATGCCAGCGACATGAGCGGAAACACGCCCGCCGCGACGAACACGGGCAGGTACGAGTAGCGGTCCACCACGATGCCGGTCAACTGCATCATGGTCATGCTCATGGCTCCGTCTCCCACGCCCGTCATGCCGCTCACTCTCGCCAGGACGCGCTGCGGGAACAGATCCGTGATCAGGCCCATGAGATTGGCGGCCACGGCGTTGATGCCGAGCGAGGCCAGGCAGATGAGCGCCAGGGCCCACGCCGCGTTCGGCGCCGCGGGAACCAGCACCGCCGAAAGGCACAGCGCGACGGAAATCACCAGGGCCGTTTTGCGCGCCTTGTGAACCGTCCAGCCGCGCGCGATCAGGCGGCTCGAAAACCATCCGCCGCCTATGTTTCCCGCGCCGCCGGAAAAGAACGGCAGCCACGCGAACAGACCGATCATCTCGAGCGACATGCCGCGTTCACGCTTCAGATACTCCGGCAGCCAGTACCAGTAGAAATGCGTCACCGGGCCGCCGAAAGCGCGCATCAGGATCACGCCCCACACCGGGCGCAGCGCCAGCAGGCGCCCGATGGAGGGCGATACCGAAGCCTCTTCGCGCACGGCGGGCCTGGCCGCTTCGCGCTCCGCCTGCGTCAGGCGGGGGTGCCGCCACGGCTCCCAATAGAGCCTCAGCCAGGGGACGATCCACACAAAACCCGCCAGGCTGGGGATGAGGAACGCGCTCGGCCAGCCGTGGTGCAGCATGAGGTACACGATCAACGGAGGCGCGATCACCGCTCCCGCGAGCGAACCGCTGTTGAACAGGCCCGCCGCCAGCGCGCGTTCCTTCGCCGGGAACCACTGTCCGATCGCCTTCACCCCCGCCGAGTAAGTGCCGCACTCTCCGACCCCGAGCAGAAAGCGGAGCAGGCTGAACTGCGCCACGGTCCGCGCCCCGGCATGGAGCATGTTGGCGGCCGACCACCACGCGATCACCAGCGAGAACCCGATGCGCGCGCCGTAGCGGTCCATCATCATGCCGACCGGAATCTGCGCCAGCGTCATGCCGAGCAGAAAGCAGAAGACGATGGTTCCATATTGCGTATTGCTCAAACGAAACTCGTCGCGGATCACCGGCGCCACGAGCGAGAGCACCTGGCGGTCCAGGATGTTGATCGTCATGGCGAGAAACAGCAGCAGCAGAATCCACCAGCGCAGGCGGTGCGGCTTCTGTTCCGAGTTCATCGCAATCCGACCTCGATGGGCCTGGCGGTCGCCTCGTCGGTAATCACTTCGGCATCCGGGTGCCCCTGCACCAGCGTGCTTGGATAGCTGGTGGTCACTTCGCCCGCCACGGTGATGCGGAACACCGCGCGATGCCGCTCCCCGGCGGCGAGATAGAGGCGGATCCTGCGGGAAGCGAGAATGTCCTTCATTCCCAGCGTGACCGCCAGAGGCGGAATGGCGGAGGAGTCGCCGCCGGAGGAATGGATGCTCTGCACCACGATGGAATCGTCGCCCAACGCGACCACGCGCGTCAGCGAATTCCGCAGTTCCTCGACGGAGACGCGATACCAGCGCGAGATGGGCGGTTCGTTGAAGGCCACATGGCCGTGATATCCCACGCCGCCGTAGCAGCAATCCACACCGCCGAGCTCGCGGATTTTCCCGCTGATCTCGTCGATGCGGAAGGGGTTCGGGAAGAAGCAGTGGTCTTCGGGAATGCGAAGCTCCTCGTCGAGCAGGCCGAAGAACCGGCGGCGCATGTAGCCTTCAAAGGAGAGCGGGTGGGAGAGCGGGACCGGCCGGCCCTGCCAGTCCAGAAACTCGTCCATGTTGAACGTGTACACGTTCTTCCAGGAGATGCGCTCGCGGTTGGAGATTTCGGCCACGCGCCGGTACTGGGCCACCGGCCCCACCGGGAGAATCAACCGCACGGGCTCGCCGCGCCGGTTGCCCGCGCGGACTTCATCCACGATGGACTGCGCGAAATGCTCGATGAGCGAGGGGATATCGGGTGTGAGGTGGAACCGAATCCGCGCGCGGGCGCGCAGTTCATCCACCGGAAGCTGCATCAGCGGCGTCATGCCTGCCTCCAGGCCGCGAAAGCGTCCATCTCCAGGTTCCGCTCGCGGTGTACGGTCTCCAAAGCCTGTTCGAGGTCCGCCCCGCCATGCACGATGGCGATGACCGCGGCGGCCACCGCGCGCGGGTCCTCCTTCGGCGCAAAGGTCACATTGCGGCCCACCATCACCCCGCGGACGTTGTGCGCCGCCCGCATGCCGCGAGCGAAGTCGTCGAGCGTCGAGGTGGGGTCTTCGCGCGGAGGGCCGCCGAGCATCAGGATCGGCAGCGTAGTCGCCGCCGCCACGCGCTCGTAACCGGGTGTATAGGAAAGCTTCAGGTAGGTGCGCGCCGAGGATTCCCCCATGGCCGCCGCCGCGCCCGCGTCCTTCGCCAGCGCCTCCACGGTCTTCACGGTCTCGTACCCGCCGCCTTCCTTGCGCCGGACGCTCATCGGCTCCAGGAACGCGTACAGGTCCTCGCGATGCAGGTCGTTGATAGCCATCGCGCAGTCGTACACCGCCTTGATGCTGAGCTCGTCCTCGGGATCGAGACGGTACATCAGCTTGCCGCCCTCGAAGCGCATCCTCTTCAACTGCGCCGCGGTGAAGGAGGTGAAGCGGTCGTCGATCTCGCCGCGCACGCCGGCGTGGCCGCCCCGGTTCATGCAGCCCACCAGCACTTTCTCGTCGAGCAGCGCGGGCCCGCCCGCCTCCCGCACCAGGTAGTTGAGGATCAGCAGGTCCTCCATGAAGTCCGTGGCTCCCATGATGCCGTCGCAGCCCGGCGCGAGGAGCACGCGCAGCGCCCTCGCGAGGTACGACCTGCGGTCGCCCATACCGAGGGCATCGCCCGGAATGCCCGCCACGCGCCGCCCCGGGTGGTCGGTTGCCAGGATGACGAGCTTGCCGTCCGCGGTCAGGCGCTCGCGCCGCTGGCGCCGCGCCGCCTCCGCGAAAATCAGCTCCGGCGTCTCCACCCGGACGTCGGTGATCTTGCGGTACAGGCGGTCCGGAAGAAAGGCCGCCGGGTCGAAACAATAATCGCCAATCCTGTATGCGGTCGCGCTCATGCCGCCACCCGCTGCGCCACGTGCAAAAGCGGCAACTCGGCCGCGATGTCGGTCACTGTGACTCTCACGTTCTGGTGCTCCTGCACAAACGAGCCTGGGCAGCGCGGCGTCACGGGGCCGAACAGCGCCCGCCGCAACACGCCCGCGTGCCAGCTTCTCATGAATGTAAGGTGAATCTTTCTGCTCATCAACAGCTCGTACATCCCCACCGTAATGGCCTTGCGCGGAATGATCTCCCAATTCCCGCCGGTGCCGCCCATGCACATCTGAGCCTGGCTTTCCCGCGTGATCGTGACCACGCGCGTGCGGCTGCCGCGCACGGCCTCCGCATGGGCGGGCTCGCCGGGCTCGGGCGGATCGTTGAAAGCGAAGTGGCCCGTCAGCCCCATGCCGCCGTAACACAGGTCGGCTCCCTGGTGAGTCTCCACCAGGCGCGTGGTCGCCTCCGGATCCCGCGGCGAGGGAAAGTGCGCGTTCTCGGGTGGAACGCGCGCGCGCCCCTCCAGGCGGCTGAACAGCCCTTCGGTCATGAAGCGGCGGAAGCTCAACGGGTGCGACTCCGGAATCAGTTCGCCGGCCTCGTCGAGGTACTCGTCCATGTTGATGGTGAGCAACCGCGCGCCGTCGGCCTGCTCCCGGTTCAACGCCTCCGCCCACCAGCGGTAATCGATGGGACCGACGGGGCAGACAACCATCAGCCGCCGGCTCTCCGCCTCGGCGCGCTTCAGCTCCCGGGCCACTTCCTCGCCCGTCAGGCGGCTGAGCGTGGCGGCATCCTCCACGCGCTCGAAACGCCACTTCGGTCGCAGCGCCGCGAACTGCTCGAACGGAATGGAATAGGGATCCACGGTGTCTCCTTATCTGAGAGCCGCGTACCGCGTGAGCGGCCCGCCTATGAGCGGCGCGGCATAGGCCCGGTAGGCGTCCTTGATATCGGCGGCGGCGATGAACTCAGCCGGCAGCTTGCGTTCCACGTTGGCAACTTCTTCGAGCGGCGCGGCGGAATAGTTCACCCGGTAGGGCTCATTGCTCTCCCGCAGGATCGCCGCCATGAAGCCGCTCCGGCCCTCGCAAACACTCCTCGCCGCGAAACGGCCCACGGCTTCGGCCTCCTCGCGGTCCACGGTTGAGGCCAGCAGCGCCGACGAGCGCCCGCACAGCCCCGGCTTCTCACTGCGTGCGCGGATTCCCAGCTCGCTCCGGACCACCGCGGCCAGGCTGGCGGCCACGTCGCCCGGCAGGGCGTGGCCGAATCCGTCCACCGCGTTGCCGCGCGCCGCGGCCCAGTCGTGGCCCTTCTCGTCCACCACGCCTTCGGAAACCGCCGCCACCACCCAACCGAGCTCTTTGTATGCCGCCTCCACGTCCTTCAGAAACCGCTCGCGGGAGAGCGGCGCCTCGGGCACGTAGATCAGGTGCGGAGCGTCGCCGCGCTTCTCACGCGCGAGGCAGGTAGCTGCCGCCAGCCAGCCCGCGTTGCGGCCCAGCACCTCGAGGATCGACACCGGGGTGGGCAGCGCCCGTATGTCCATGCCCAGGTCGATCACCGATTGCGCGAAGTACCGCGCCGCGCTGCCGAAGCCGGGGCAATGGTCGGTGCACGGCAGGTCGTTGTCGATGGTCTTGGGGATGCCTGCGAGAAACAACTCGTAGCCGGCGGCGGATGCGGCGCGCCCGATCTTCAATGCGGTGTCCATCGAGTCGTTGCCGCCGATGTAGAAGAAGCGCCGGACATCCAGCGAGCGGAAGATCTCCACCGCCGCGGCCGCCTCTTCGGCATTGAGCATCTTGCGGCAGGAGCCGAGCGCGGCCCCCGGCGCCATGCGAACGCCCTCCCACGCTGTTGCCGAGGGCGCGCGCAGATCGATCCACTGTTTCCTGAAGACTCCGGCGACGCCGCCCTCGGCCCCCAGGATTCTCGACGAGGGCGGAAGCGCGGCCGCAAGCTCCGCGACCGCCCCGTAGAGCGACGCGTTGATCACCGCCGTGGGGCCGCCGCCCTGCGCGATCACGGCATGGCCCGCGGCGCGCATCACGCGAAATCCCGGGCCGTGACGATGCGGTTCTCCGTGATGCTGATCTCCGCCGCGAAGGCGATCTTGGCCGGCTCCATGGCCGCGTCCGGCCCGAGCGCGGGCTGCGACCGGTCCCGCATGCTCTTGAAGAGGTCGCGATAAAGCTGGATCTCGGCGTCTTCGCGCGAGATGCCCGGGGGAGCTTCCACAGCCTGTGGCGCACCGCGCCCCGTCGAGATCAGGATCTTGCCCCTCTCCCGCGTGAGAACGCCGTTGTCGCCGACCACCGTGAAGCTGTTGCCGCCGCCCGCGGCGAAACAGGAGAACGAGTAATTCAGCCGGACGCCGTTGGCGAAGTCCGCGATCAGCGACGAGACGTCGCGCGTATCGCGGTCCTTGTAGTGCACCACGCCGCCGGTGGCCGAGAGGCGCGCCAGCGGGGACTTCACCAGGGAGGCGATCTCCGCGAAGGCGTGCACGGAAAACTCCAGTTCGGTCGAACCCGCCGCGGCCTTCACCATGCGCCAGTTCTTTTTCGCGCCGGTCTTCGGGTCGGTGTACTGCCAGCCTCCGGCAAACCAGTCGCCGCGCAGCTCGGTGCAATCGATCAGCCGGATCGCGCCGATGCGGCCCTGCTCGATGGCCCAGCGCGTAGTGGCGTCGGGCACGGAGTACCGGCGCTGCATGCACACCGCGAGCACCCGTCCCGTGCGTTTGGCCTCGCGCTGAATCTCCAGCGCCTCGCGGTAGTTGATGCCGAAAGGCTTTTCCAGCATGACGTCCTTGCCCGCGCGCATCGCCGCGACGGCCATATCCTTGTGCAGGTAGCCGGGGGTGACGATCGCGACCACCTGGACGTTCTTGTCCTTCAGCATCTCCTGGTAGTCGGTGTAGTGCGCCGTCTTGATCCCCAGTTTCTCGTCCACCGCTTTCATGCGCTGCGATTCAAGGTCGGCGAGCGCCACCATTTTCGCTTCGGACATCTTGGCCAACGCTCCCCAGTGCGCCTTGGAACGGTTGCCGATGCCGACGATCCCCACCCGCACGGGACCATCCTGTGCCTGCGCCGCGGTTGCGCCGAGCGTGCCAATGCCTGCGTGGATCGCATCTCTTCTGGTCATGTCGTGCATCAAAGGATTGCCTCTTTCGCCGAATTCGCATCAAGTCCCAGGAGCCGCGCCGCGGTTCCTCCGTAAATCTTCTCCACGGTTTCGCGCGGCAGGTCCAGGCTCTCGATCATCTTGTCATGGTACTGCCTGGAGGGGACCAGTTCTTCGAGCCCCAGGATGTCGGTGCCGAACACGACCTTGTCCCAGGCGCCGGGCCAGAAGAAGTGGTAACGGTAGAACTCCGGTGTCTTGTTCACGCGCCATCCGCCCCAATGCGCGCCCGTCAGGTCCAGGTAGAAGTTGCGGTGCATGCGCGCCATCATGCTGGCTTCCTCGTGCCAGGGCACGCCCATGTGCGCTCCCACCACGTTCAGCCCCGGGAAACTTCGCACCACGGGATCCAGGCAGATGGGCCGCATCCAGTTGGAGTTGACCCTGACGCCCCTGGGCACACGGACGCCCATGAGGATCCCGGTGTGCGCCAGCAGCGGCAGGCCGGTCTCTTCCATGCGTTCGTAGACCGGAAAAAAGGCTTCGGTGTCGTATGCCGCGCGGGGATTGGTGATTTTGAACCCGCGGTAACCCTCGGCCGCGTACCTCGTCACCACCTCCGGCGGATCGATTCCGAGCCGCACCAGCGCCAGCGCGACGATCTGCCTGGGATGCTTCGCGGCCGCGGCGAGGATCTCTTCGTTCGGTGCATGGCCGAATTCTTCGCCCGCCGAGCACAAACAGATCGTATCGATCCCGGCGGCGGGCAGCAGATCCACCAGCCTTTCCGCGAAGCGGTCCTGTTTGGGAAAGTGGGAGTGAAAGTCGATGACCATTCCGGCACCGTAAACATCGTATATCAGCGGCGCGTCAAATTGCGTGCGCCGCCCCGCCGGCCAGCCGGACGGCCCAAAGCGTAGGTTCGTTGAGGCGGCGCCCTTCACGCCGAAACCCACGCCGGCCGTTTCCAGATGCCGCTGAACCGGGGCCGGCTCAGAAGGGGAACAGCTTCCGCAGCTCCTCGGGGGCTGGCTGACGTCCGAGCTCGCAGATTTCGAAGCCCTCGGCGTAACGGATGGCATCGGCCCGCGCGCCGTGCGCGATCTTCAGCGCCTCGCGCAGGCCCGCCGGCATGGGCCTTCCGAAGCGCCGGTTGTGCAGCCAGGGAAGGCGCGCTTTCGGGTCGGCGGGGACCTGCTTCAGGATGCCCTCCTGGAACGGAAGCCACTCGTACATTTGCGAGGTGTGCGCGTCCAGAGCGGCCAGCTTGGCGTCAATCACGTCGTCAATCGGGACGGCCACGTCGAAGCGAATCGGAGTGGGACGGGTGAAGCGGTCCTGCACGAACAGGAAAACGGGGTTCTTGAACAGCGCCGGCACGCCCGAGGTGTAGAACGGGATCGTGACCAGGTAAGCCGCATCCTGCACCAGTTGGCTGGTGGCGCGGTGGTCGGGGTGGTAGTCCCAGGGGCGCGGCAGCATAACGAGGTCCGCCCGCCACTCGCGGATCTTGCGCACGACCACGCGGCGCATCTCGAGGGTGGGCAGCAGCTCGCCGCTGTGATTATCCAGAACCTCGTAACTTTCGATGCCGAGGCGCCGTCCGGCCTCGGCGGCTTCCGCCCTCCGGCGAACGGCGAGCGCGCCGCCGCCGGTCTCGTAATGCCCGTTGTCACCCGTGGTCAGAGACACGAACTTTACGTGGTGACCGAGCCTGGAGTACTTCGCGGCGACTCCGCCGGCGGTAGTGTCGCAATCGTCCGGGTGCGCCCCGAAGACAATCACGCGCACCTTGCCGTCCGTAGCCGGCAATTGAAACTGCGGCGCGCCCGCCAGCGCGGCAGTGAGCGGCACAACGGCCGCCAATCGAAAACGCATGAGGGATGCTCCTTTCTTTACCGGCGCAGTTGCGCGCGGATGGCCGCCGCAACCTGCGTTCCCAGAATCTCGTAACCCGGCTCCGTGAAGTGAACGTTATCGGGTCTTTGAATTGTTTTCAACCGCGGCAATGCAAAGGCGTACAGGTCGTTGACCGCCACGCCGTTCGCCGTCATGATGGCCCGCGCTGCGGCGTTATACGCCAGGACATCCTCCGTTTTGCGCACCGGCTTGAGATCGTCGCGCGGCACCGGCGTGGCGGTAGCCCAGATCAGCCGCGCGCCGGTGGCCCTCAGGCGTTTCACGATCCACGCCACGTTCCGCTCGAACTGCGGAAGCGGCACGGCCAGTTCTCCATCGGCAAGGCGCGTGGGATCGCGAAGGCCGAAGGTGAAATGGATGACGTCCCAGCGCGAATCTCCCAGCCATTCGTCGAGATGCTGCACGATATTGGCCGTGGTCCCCGCCATGCCCGGGATGCGATGCACTTCCGCCTCTCCGGCGAGTTGCTTCTGCACCGGCGGCGTGTACCCCACCGAAACGGAACTGCCGATCAGCAGCACGCGCGGCAGCGCCTGCTGGCAGAGGGCCGGAACCGCGGCCAGCGTGAGCAGGAGGGAGAGCTTCATGTCAAAAAATGTATTTCACCGCGAACTGTACCACGCGTGCGTCGCCCGGCATGCCGGTGGACTGCGAGGTGCTGATGACGCGGCCGAAGGTCGCCGGGTCGCGAATGTTGAGCCCTGGAGCGCCGAGATTCACATGGTTCAACGCGTTGAAGAAGTCGACCCGCATCTGCACACGGTTGCGCTCGGTGATGGCGAAGTGCTTGCTGGCTGAGGCATCCACGTTATTCATCCCCGGGAGGTGAAGCGGATTGCGCGCGGAGGTGCCGAAACTGCCGCTCACCGGCGGCGCGAATGCGGCCGTGTTGAACCAGCGCTCGCGCGTGCGTTCCCCCCGGGCGAGCATGGGCTTCTGCCCGTACACCGCGTTGACCCTCGAGTTGATACCCGTGCCGGTGGTATCGGTCCCGCCCGAGATGGTTGCCGCAAAGCCGGACTGTTCCGTGACGATGGCGCTCAGTTGCCAGCCTCCGAGCAGTCCCTTGAGGGCGCGGCTTCGCGAATTGCGGAACAGCGGCACGTCGTAAATCAGGGCCGCGGAGAGGCGCTGCGGGATATCGAACACGGCATAGGACCTCCCATCGCGCGCGTCCATGTAATTCTGGTTGTTGCCGTTGTACGAACCGCTGCCCAGGTTCCCGCTGGAATCCGCGTTGGCGAGCGTCTTGGACCACGTGTAGGACCCCAGGATCGAAAGGCCGGGGCTGATGCGCCGCTCCAGCTTTACCTGTAGCGCGTGATAGATGGAGTTGCCGACCGACTTATCGACGTTGACGGCGTCCCATCCGGCGAACGGGCGGCGCTGCGCGATGGGCGGTATGGGCTGGCCCGCCGGGATGATGGCGATCGGCCGGTTCGCCTGGTGCATCGCGGCGATGCGCGTTCCTTTCGCACCCACGTAACCCACGTCCAGGTACATCTGGCGCGGCAGCCTTTTCTGGAGGGTGAAGTTCCACTGCTGGGTGTACGCGCTCTTGAAATTCGGATCCAGGCCGTTGCCCGTGGAGATGACGTCCTGCCGCAGACCGGCAGGCGAGAAGGCGGTCTGGACGGAGATCGGGTTCGTGGGAGTCCCGGTGAAAGAGTAGCGCGCCACGATGGGCGGGTTCGCGGTCATATTGGTGAAGATATTGGAGACTTCCGGAGCGTAATAGATGCCATACCCGCTCCGCACCACAAGGTCGCGGATGCCCGGCACGCTCCAGGCAAACCCGATCCGCGGCCCGAAATTTTTTTTGTCCCCGAATACCAGCGCGGCCGGGTACCCCGGCGTGTCGGGAATATCGGGGAAGCCGTGGTAGACGAGGCCGGAAATCACGAACCCGTTGAGGGCGAAGTTCACGCTTTTTCCCCTGGCGGCGAACGGCTGGAAATACTCGTAGCGCATGCCCAGGTTCAATACGAAGGAGCGCGTGATCTTCCAGTCGTCCTGGAAGTAGTAGGCCTGGGACCAGTTGTTGAGCCGCACCAGGCGCCGGGCGGGGCTGATCTGCGCCGAGGTGGCGAGCCCCAGCAGGAACTCCGCGAACTGGTTGTCCAGGGTGGGGGAACCGCCGATGGCCGTGACGTTGCCGTTGAAAACGAAGGTGCCGCGCGGATTGTTGGCCTGATCGAAATTCACGTTGCGCCGGACCAGCAGCGCGCCCGCCTTCAGCGCATGCTTGCCGCCGCGCAGCGAAAGGTTATCGGCGATCTGCCATACCTGGTTCATGCGGTCGCGCGGGCCGTTGGTCTGCGTTGTGGGCATGCGATAACCCGCGGTGAACGTGGGGGCGCCGTAGTCGCGGGGATCCTTGGAGACGCCGGCGATGCCGATGATGTTGGCCACGTCGTATTGCGGGTCTCCGGTGCTGCCGAAAGATTCCCGCTCGAACATGCGGTTCCATCCCAGCCGCGTTTCGTTCACCACCGAAGCCGAGAATATGTGTACGTCCGTGAGGCTGGCGTTCTGCGTGCGCGCCCGGTTGCGGCGCCAGTCGAAGCTGAAGGTGGGAACGTCCTTGTCGGCCTGGGTGTTGAACATGTAACTGCCGAAAATGGTGTCGCGCGAGGAAATCGTGTGATCCACGCGGCCGGTATACTGGTCCTGGTAGGTGGGTGCGGATGCGGCCGGCCCGGTGTAGTTCACGCCCGGCAGCGAGGCATTGGGCAGCGGCACGAAGCCGGTCAAAAACTTCGACGCATAGCTGGCGATGCGGCTGGCCGGAATGATATTGCCGGGGAACGGCTGGCGGGTGAGCGGATCGGAGATACGGGCCCTCGACGAAGAGAAGTCGCCCGTCCGCGCCGCCGCCGGGGGCACCTGCACCTGGCTCCCGAAGGTGCCCGATACCAGCCGCCCGGACTCCCAGTTGAAGAAGAAGAAGGACCGGTTCAGGCCGTTGTACACGCCCGGAATGCGGATCGGCGCGCCCGCGTTGGCGCCGAACTGGTTCCGGTTCAGCCGCGGCGGTTTCGCGCCCGGCGAACGCACCTGGAACGCGTTAAGCGCGGTGAATGCGTCGTTGCGGTTGAACTCCCACAAGGTGCCGTGGAACGCGTTGGTCCCGCTGCGGGTGGTGAGGTTGATCTGGCCGCCGGGCGCACCGCCGATTTCGGCCGAATAAGTGCTGCTTTGGACCTTGAACTCCTGAATGGCGTCGATGGAGGGCGAGAAGCTGAAGCCGTAACTGTCGTAATCCATGGCCTCCACGCCGTCGTAATAGTAGCGGTTCTGAGTGTCGCGCGCGCCGTTTGCGGACATGCCCACCGCCTGCCCCACGGACCCTCGGGCGCGGCGCACGGCGATGGAGCCGGGCGTGCCCGGATTCACTCCGGGGGTGAGCTGCGCGAGTTGGATGAAAGAGCGCCCGTTGAGCGGCAGTTCGACGACCTGCCGCGCGTCGATCACGGTGCCGACCGTGGCATTCTCCGTTTGCAGCCCCACCGCGGCGGCGGTCACCTCGATGCGGTCGGTCGTCGGACCGACCGCGAGCTTGAGATCCAGGCGGGCCACCTGGTCCACGGCCAGCGCGAAAGCGTTCACTTCCAGCGCCTGAAATCCGGGCGCCGTCGCGGTAAGGCTGTACACGCCGACGGGCAGGTAGGCGAACTCGTAGGTTCCCAGGCTGCCGGTTACGGCCTCGCGGTTCTGATTGGTCTGCCGGTTGTGGATCACCACCCGGGCGTTCGGAACCACGGCTCCGGTGGGATCGCTTACCGTGCCTGTCACTGTGGCGGTTATCGCCTGGCCGAAGATCAGTGCGGGAAGCAATAGAGTGGTGGCGCCGAGAGCGGCGGCGTACGCGCGCATTTCAGCCTCCTTCGAGCATCAAGAATACTACATCGGTTCGCGCGGCAACGGGTAGCGGCCGTATTCGCGCACGAGCTTTACGATCGAGTCGTAGGCGGGACCAGAGACGGAACTGCTGACGGAGTGGTCCGACATGAATACGTAGCCGCCGCCGCGGGCGGCATCCAGCTTTCGCAGCACCTCGCGCCGGATCCGCTCCGGGTCGCCCGTCTCCCAGATGGTGATGTCGCTGTTGCCGCAAAAGGCGATCCGGTGGCCATACTGCCGCCGCAATTCCACCACGTCGAGCCCGGCCTTGGCTTCCAGAGGATTGTAGCCGTCCACCCCGATTTCAATGAAGTCGGGAAGGATCGCCTTCACGTTTCCGCAGCCGTGGTAAATGACCATCAGGCCCCGCGCGTGCGCCTGCTCGACCATGCGGGCCACCCACGGCTTGAAATACTCCCGCCAATACCGCGGAGCCATGAACGTGCTTCGCTTGTAGGCCACGTCGCCCCAGATTACGAAGCCGTCCAGCCGGCCCCGCCCGGCGTCCATGGCCGCCCGGGCGCATTCCAGGTAGTGCTCCCCGATGCGGTTGACCACCGCGCCCATGCGTTCCGGGTATTCCGCCATCCACAACATGGCGTTCTGCTGGCCCGCCAGGCGCGTGAGGCACTCGCTGGCTTCGATCATGCTGCCGAATACCGCGAAATCGTTCCACTGGGATTGCACGGTTTGGATCCAGGGAGGCGAGTGGCGCTCGAAACCGTCCCCGACGCCTGCGATCTGGTTGTCGCCGGCATCGTGGAAACGGCGGGGGTCGCGAGGGTCGTCGAACTCGACGCGCTCCAGTTTGGCGAAGTCATCGACCTCCCATGCCAGCATCTCCGGCATGGGCAGGTCGAAGCGCTTCCGCATCACGGCGCCGAAGCCGGTTCTGACCACCACTTCGGCATCGCTTTCCCGAATCGTCTCGAACGGCCGGATCCACGGGTCCATATTGGGGATCGTGACCACGAAATCGAGATCGTAGTGCCGGTACGGATCGGCATCGTCCGGCAGGTTCAACTCGCGGCGCCAGCGCCGGGTGAAACCGCCCCAGAAGAAGTCGCTGATGGGCACGCGGTCCGGTTCCTCGTGCCGCAGCGCGCGGCGCAGCCGTTCGACTTTACGGAGGGTGTTTACAGGTCTGGCAGCCATCGGATCCTCAGCGCTGGAAGACCAGGATCTCGTGAACCTTCACGGGCGGCACGGCGACCTCGACGCCGCCCGGCGTCTTTCTGGCTTTGAGGTCGATGCCGGCGGCCACGGCGCGCACCGTTGCGCCGCTTACCGGCAGGTTCAAGGTCACCTTCGCTCCCGTGAGCGGGTAGGGCTCTTCATAAAAGACCGGGTGCCTGGGCGTGCCGCGGTTCGCGCACCAGTTCACGACGTGCACGAGGTAACGCGACTTCTGCGCGGTCAGCGCGAGTTCCACGCTCACGGGCGCGTCGCTGCGGATCATCTGCTCGGGCAGCACGGTTTCGAGCGCGTGGCGGAGCGCGCTCCGGTACACCCAGTAGCCTTCGGTGTAGTAGCTCAATCCCAACGGGAAAGCGAACAACGCCGCCTTGCCGCTGACCGCGACCGCCGCATACGGCGACTCGTGGTCGAAGGGCGATTGGCGGTGGCTGGTGTAGTGTTGGGGCGAGCGCTGGAACGCGGGTTCGCCCAGTTGCGCCACCACCCTGGCCTTTCCTGAGGCCCGCCACTGCGACGCGCCTTCATAAAGCGCGTACTCGTAGGCGGGAATGCCGGCGGTGAACGCCTCTTTGGGAATCATGTAGGCCGGCTTGAATGACGAGGGTCCGGCGTAGGACAGGCCGTAGCTTTCGAGCCAGCTTCCGCCGTTCAAGACGCCCGCGCGGTCTGACACCACCAGCGCGCCGCCGTTGGCAACGTATGCCCTCAGGCGGCGGGCGAGAGCTTCGTCAACAGCCACGTCCTCCGGCGCCACGATCAGCCCATACCGCTCCCACGGCGCATCGGGTTCCACGACGTCGAACTGCACGCGGCACTCGGTCAGCAGCTTCACCCAGCCGTAGAGCGCTTCTCCGGCCACCCTGTCGATGGGAAGCCCCTTGATGAGCAGCGCCGCCTCGGAAACCGGCGCCGCCCCTTCCAGGTAAGGCTCCAGCGCCTTGATGCGGCCGTACGCCTTTCCGATCACGCTATAAACCGCGGGATCGAGCCGCGCCGAGGGAGGCATCTGGTCGCCGATATCGCACCGCGCCGCGTTGGCCACGATGGAGGCGCACTCCACGTCCAACTGTGCCGGAAGCTTCAGCCCGCCGAAATCGCCCCACGCCGATTTGAACCGGCCGGTCATGCCGTACGTGGTCAGGCCGAACGTCCGGGTATAGCGGGTCACCAGGGGGAAATAGTAGTAGCCCCAGGAAGCGGTTGTGGGCAGCGCCTCCAGGTCGATGTTGTCCATCCACTTGCCGCGTTCTCCCAGCCCGTACGCGGCCTGGTTGTTGAAGTCCACCTGGCATCCCGGCCTCGCGCCCTGGACGGTCTTGTAAAGGCGCTCCAGGAGTCTTGTTTCCAGTTCCTGTTTGTGCTCGCGCTGCGCGAGCCGGTCCGTGGGATCCTTGCCGCGCCCCCGCAACTGCTTCAGGCACTCTTCGCAAAAGCACTCGCCGCCGATGGGATACGGCATGTCGAACCAGGCGCCATCGAGCGGGTACTTCGAGACAAACTCGCGGGTGTGGTCTTCCACGAGCTTGACGAACCCTTCGCGGGCGATGCAGAGCGCTGTCCATCCCGGAGTCGCATCGGGCTTGGGCAGGTAGCTGGTGCCGTCGCGTTTCAGCACCAGCCACTCGGGATGATGGGCGGCCAGGTAGTGGTCCCACGTCACACAGTAGTAGGCGTAGACCGCGATGCGGCGCCGGCGGCACGCCTCCACCTGGGGGCCGAGAAGATCGAATTGCAGCCCGGGATGAACCGGGCCGTACCGGGACGGGTAATAGAAGTACCCGTGCATGTCCTTGGCAAACACGACCACCGAATCGACGTTCGCGCTGGCAAGCGTCTCGCCGAACTCGTCCGCGTTGAAGCGCTCGCCGATCCGCTTCACGTGCTGCGAGTTGTGGAAGTCGAGGTGGATCTTGCGCCAGGGCCTTCGCGGCAGCGCGGCCAGCGCCGGGTCGATCCACACTCCGCGGCGCGGCGCTTCAGAAGCGGGCGCCGCCAGGGGCGTGCCGACGGCGGCCAGGGCGGCTCTTCGGCTGATTTTCATTGCCTCTCAGTTTACTGCCGCCGACGCCGCCCGGAATCGCGCACCGGACGTCTATTCGAAACGGACCGACGGCGCGATCAGCGGGACGTGGCGCGGGAGTTTCGACCGGAAGTCGCCCAGGCTGGGCCACCTGGTGGGTTGCGCCAGGTCCACCTCGGCAACCGCCACCGTGCCCCAGTCCCTCGCCAGCGCCACGGTGCGCCCTGCGCGGTCCCAGACTGCGCTCAACATCCACTTTCTGCTGACGTCTTCATATGTGCTGCTCACCAGGTAGACATGGTTTTCCGCGGCGCGGGCGCGGGCGAGGTCCGGATTGCAGCCCCACACCGGCCAGGCGATCACTTCGGCCCCGCGCTTCGTCAGTTCGCGCGCTACTTCGGGGAAGAAGCCGTCGTAGCAGACCATCATCCCGAGCTTGCCGAAGCGGGTGTTGAACACGGGGTAGTCGCGGCCGGGTGCGACGCCCTTATCGGCCTCTCCGTCGGGCAGCGTCACTTTGCGGAACTTGCCCGCCATCCCGCCGTCGGGGCCGATCAGCACCGCCACGTTGTACACCAGGTGCGCGGCGCGCTCGTACAGGCCCGCCACGATGTAGAGGTTGCGCCGGCGCGCGAGTTCGCCGAAATACTCCGTGCTCGGGCCCGGCATGGGTTCAGCGGTCTCGGCCGGCGATAGGGAGGTTCCGTAGAAGGTAAGGGTCTCGGGCAGCACCACCAGGTCCGCCCGCTGGGAAGCCGCTTGTTCGATGAACCTCGCGAACTGCCGCCGCTTTTCCTCCGGCGTCTTTCCCTGCGAGGGCCGGTAATGTACCGTGGCGAGCCGCACCTTGCGCGCCGGGGGCGGCGGGACCTCCGCCAATTCGACGCCGCTCCATTCCACGCGCGCATTCCGTGCCCATTGCAGGTGCAGTTCAACCACCGCTTGCCGCGCGCCGGAAGGCGCCTGGTTCACGGCCGCCACTTCCTGCCAACCGGCGGCCGGCGCGCCCGTGTCGCGCGGGTACTCGTAGGGGGCCCACGCTTTGAAGCCGGGAAGCACGCCCTCGACCAGCGGCCGGTCGTCCAGCACCCGGTTGCCCTGCGCGTCCGTCCAGCGGATGCGCACGATCGCGCTCTGCTGCGGCCATTCGAGCTTCTGCCCCCGCCGGTAGGCGCGAAAGCGGTAATGCCGGCCGCCCGAAACCGGAAACGTTTTGGACCAGAAGCCAGCGAGCCCTTCGCGGCCGCCGGTTTCGATGACGAAAACCCCGGTGCCGCCCGGTCCGCCTTTGGCGGCCCAGGAAAAGCGCGGCCGGATTTCGTCGCGCGCGGCTCCGGGCTTCCAGCCCTCAGGCGCCTGGGCCACCTCTCCGCCGCGTGCGCCGGCGGGCGCAACGCCCAGTATCAGAGCCATGAAAAAGAACTTCATATCAAGCCCCCTGCCGCAATTCGGCGATCCGCTTGCGCATCAGCGCAAGTTTATCACCTGCGCCGGAACCTCACGATTTCGGCGCGGAGGACCTTCTTCCCGATGCCGCTTCGGCCCCCACCTGCCGCCTCCAGTCTTCGAACAGGCGGCTCAATCGCGTGAACACTTCGGGATGCCGCCCGGCAACGTTCCGCTGTTCGGCCGGATCCTGCTTCAGGTTGAACAGAGCGGGTTTCGGTTCCGCCGGATCACCGTCGTAAAGTATCTGGGGCGCCGGCGCGCCTCCCGGCCCGGAGGTCTTCACCAGTTTCCAGTCGCCCTCCAGAACGGCCCAGTTGTTTCTGAACAGCCAGAAGAGCGGCCGGCCCTCGGTGGGAGCAGGCCTTCCCGTCCTGGCCGCCTGTAAGAAGCTCTCTCCGTCCAGCTTCGGGGAGCGAGAGGGCGGAATGCCGGCCGCCTCCAGAAGCGTGGGCAGCAGGTCCAGCGTGGAGACGCGATACGGGTAGGTGGTCCCGGCGCGCAGCCGGCCCGGCCACCGCATCATGAAAGGCACGCGGATGCCGCCCTCGAACATCGTGCTCTTCGTGCCGCGGAGCGGCCGGTTGCAGCCGCCGCCATGCTGGGTGCCGCCGTTGTCCGAAAACAGGACGACCAGGGTGTCGTTGGCCAGCCGCAACCGGTCCACGGCGTCCAGCAGGCGGCCGATATGGTCATCGAGGCAGGCCAGGTTCGCGAGGTAATACTTGCGCATCTCCCCGCCGGAGATGACCCCGAGCTGGGCATACTTGTTGTAGTACTCGACGTAGTTGCCCATCGTGCGGGGATCGTAGCGGGGAATCGGCCTCACGCCGAATCTGTTCAGGTACCTTTCGGGAACCTCGTGGACCAGCGTGTGGACCGAGTTATAGGCGACGTGAAGAAGGAACGGCCGGCCGCGGTTTTTTTCGAGAAACTCAATCGCCCGGCCGGTGAAGATCTCCGTGGTGTAGCCGCGCTCAAAGCTCCTGCGGCCGCGGTTTTCGAACAGCGGTCCCAACGCGGCGCTGTTACCGTGAGGATCGGGCGTTTCCTGCTCGTCTCTTTCCGAGAGAAGGAAATAATCGTGCGCGTGCGACGAGAATCCGAGGAACTCGTCGTAGCCGTGGTTCAGGGGATATTCGCGGTCCACCTGCCGGTGATAGCCGCGGCCGAAGTCGTTCTTACCGATCTTGCAGGTGGCATACCCGGCTCCCTTGAAATACTCGGCTACGGTTTTTCCGTCCGGCGGCAGCCCCGGGTTCCAGCCCGGCGCGGGGTCCCACCGCTGCTGATAGCGGCCCGTATTCCAGCCCGCGCGCGAAGGGCTGCACACCGGAGCAGTCACGTACGCCCGCGTGAACAGCACGCCCCCCGCCGCAATCCGGTCCATGTTGGGAGTGGAAACGTCCGCCGCGGCGTGGCGGCAGGCGCTCAGGTCCGCGTACCCCTGATCGTCGGTGACGATCACCAGGACGTTGGGCCTGGCCGCCGCGGGCGCCAGCCCGGCAATCGCGGCGCCGCACATCCGGCGCAGGAAATCGCTTCTCTTCAATTTGATTCCGCTCATGGGTTTCCTGTTCGATTATGCGCCGAACTTGCGCCGCGCCGGCGGCCGTCCCATAATGGGCGAACGTGAGACCATACCGGCAGCACCTCATGGCAGCGGCTGCGCTGTTCCTGTTGGCTTCGGGGGCGCGGCTCCCGGCCCAGCCTCCGGCAGGGTTCACCTCCCTGTTCAATGGCCGCGACCTTCAAGGCTGGAAGATTCCCGCCGGGGATGGAGGCCACTGGAAAGTCCTCGACGGCGTGATCGACTACGATGCCCGCAGCGAAGCCTCCGGCGATAAGAACCTGTGGACGGAGAAGCAGTTTCGCAACTTCGTTCTTCGCGTCGATTGGCGGCTGAAAACCGCGCCGTTCCAGTACAAGGGCCGCATCCTCCTGCCGGACGGCTCGGAAAAGCTCGACGAAACGGGCCGGCCCATCGTGGTCGAATTTCCCGATGCGGATTCCGGCATTCTGCTGCGCGGCGGACCGCAAGTGAATATCTGGTGCTGGCCGGTCGGCTCCGGGGAGCTTTGGAGCGTCCGCCGCGACACGAAACAGCCGCCGGAGGTGCGCGCGGCCGCCACTCCGAAATTGCATGCGGACCGCAACATCGGCGAGTGGAATACGTTCGAAATCACGCTGCTCGGCGACCGCGTGACCATCCTGCTGAACGGGAAGAAAGTGATCGAGAACGCCCGTGTGCCGGGCATCGCACAAAGCGGACCTCTCGGCTTGCAGCACCACGGCTCGTGGCGCGACGGCAAGTGGACCGGCCCCCCGAGTCTGGTTCAGTTCCGCAACATCTTCATCAAGGAGATGTGAGCTCTCCGGTTCTTACTTCTTCCTGTTCTTCCTGGCGTTGCGCCTGGCGTGCCGGCCGGTGCCGTCGCCCTGATCGAGGATCCCGCCCGCGGGATTGAGCTTGTCCAGCGCCGCCTGCAATCGCCGGCGCGCGGCTATGGCCGCGGCGTCTTTCGTGTCGCCGGCGACCGGCGGCTCCTCGAAGGGCGCGTGACTCATGTCAAAGAGTTGCCCCGCCTGGTCCAGCTTCCAGCGGGCCTCCCTGACATACCATCGCCTTGCAAGCTGAATATAGATCCAGTCCCGCGCCGGACCCTCGCGGCCCTGCAAACGCGAGGCAAAGCTGCGGCCGTCGATGACGGTGTTGCGGGGCAGGTCCGCGCCCGCCAGTTCCGCAAACGTCGGAAGAAAATCGGTGGAATCCACCAGGTCCGGGGAGACCCGGCCCGCCGGGGCCCCGCCCGGCCAATGGGCGATCAGCGGAACGAGGGCGCCGCCTTCGAGCATCGAGCCCTTCTCGCCCGAGAGCCGCCGGCCGCCCACCGTGGCCCTGTCCGCGTACCCGCCGGCTGTGCCGTTGTCACCGGCAAATACGATCAGGGTGTTCTCGCGCAGCTTGAGGCGATCGAGTTCGGCGGTGAGCTTGCCCACCAGCTTGTCCATGTAGGCTATGTTGTCCGCGTAGTGATCCTTGCTGCCCGGCTCGCTGTCGGGGGTGGGCAGAATGTCGCCGTGTATGTGAGATAGCGAGTAATACAGGTAGAAGGGTTCGGCGCGGCGCCGGGTCATGAAATCGGCCACGAAGCCGTGCATCAGATCGGGCAGGTATTCCCTGTCGCCCAGGCTCCTGGTCTTGCCGTTCACCAGGTATGCCTTCCCCCTTGCCTGGGTGTTCCAGTAGGTCCCGCTGCCGGAGAACTTGAGGTGCTCGTCGAACCCGAATTCCGCCGGTCCGAGCGGAAGCTGGCCCCACTTGCCCACCGAAGCGCTGACGTAGCCGGCCGCCTTCAGCACCTTGGGTATCATGGTCTCGACTGACGGCTTCATCTTCCCAGTGGCGTCCTGGTTGGTGGCGCCGGTGCGGAATGCGTACCGCCCGGTCATGATCAGCGCGCGCGAAGGCCCACACAACGGGGCGGTATAGCCATGCGTGTAACGGATGCCCCCGCCCGCGAGGCGGTCGATGTTCGGCGTCCTGAATTGATCCGAGCCGTAGCAGCTCAGGTTTCCGATGCCGAGGTCGTCCGCGAGCACGAAGATGATGTTCGGCTCTCTTGCGGAAGGCCGGGCGCCCGGAAGAAAGCCGCCCATCGCCGCGCCGGCCGTCTTGAGAAATTCCCGGCGTTTCATTATTCTGACCCTCACTCCTTACCGGCCCGCCGGAAAAGGATCGCCGGCCTTCGGCGTGGCCGAACGTTACTCGGCGGCCGCGGTCTTGGCTTCCCCGCCGCCGAAGGACTGAAGCGCCAGGTAGCTGGGGCCGAACCGTTTTATATTGTCGCGCTGCTTCTCGAACTGGTCGAAGTGGCTCTCCTCGTCCTTTACCACCTGCTCGAAAATCTGCTTGGAGCCGGAGTCGGCGTTTGCGGCGCACTCCAGAGCCGCGCGATTGTAGTCCCGTGCGCTGCCTTCTTCCATCGCCATCGCCTTGACGAGCATGGCTTCCGGCTCGGTGATCCTTTCGACCGGGCCGGCCGGAACCATCTCGACGTCGCCCTTCAGGAAGAGGATTCGTTCGGCGAATACTTCCACGTGCCCCATCTCCGCGATGGCGATCCGCTTGAAGAGCATCGAGAGCGGTCCGAAACCCTGGTCCGCGAGATGGAAGTGGAAATACATGTACTGGTGCACGGCCTGAAGTTCATCCGCGACGGCTTTATTCAACAGATCGATCGTTTTGGATTTTTCCATATCCGAATCTCCGCTGCACCTTGAACCGTAACACATTTTGCCCGGCGTCCGAACGCTCAGCGACGGGCGTGCGCCTCCTCCGCCCTCTTCCGGTACACCGTGCGAGCGGCCTCGAACGCCGCCAGGGTCGCGGTCCGGTCCGAGGGGCGCTTGAATCTGCCGTTCTTGCGCAGCCATTCCACGGCGCTGTCGAGATAGCGCACGTAGTACTGCGCGTCGTCGAAACTGCGGATCGGCTGCCCGTCGCGGATCACGTACACGGGCGAACTGTGCGCGAACACGGTCTCCGGCCGGCGGGTGCCGTAGTAATCGCCCAGGCGCGTGCCTTGGCCGGCGTGGATCGTACGGAAATCGACGTTCCGAGCCCGGTATGGGGAGTCGTCCTCCAGCACCCTCGCGGCGATCCAGCAACTGCGCGTGACCGGATACTCCAGGTGGATTTCCGCTGCGTTCCTGGCGCCCGAGGGGCTGGCCTCGGCAATTGCTTCGCCGTTGACGACGATTTCCAGCCTGTCGAAGCGCAGTTGAGATTCCGCCCGGGCGTGAACCTGCATCACGGTCTTCGACCCGGCTCCCGCCGGGATCACCTCGCCGGCTTCCCGCCCGTTCACCGTGAAACTCAGCACCGGGCTGTTGGTGATGAAGGTGCGTCCGGCCCTCAGCGCCCGGATCCAGTTCTCGTAGTTGAACTCGCCATCCACGCGCGCGTAAACCCGGTTTGCCCCCACGGTCACGAACGTGGTCATCTTGTCCGTGCCGGCGGTCGCCGTCAGCCGGAATCCGCAGTTCAGGAAGCGGTACCAAAGGCGCAGCCCGTCATTGGCTTCCACCTCGGGAACCACTTGCCTCACGAACACCGGAAACTGGCGCGGATCGAGGACGCAGAGGATTTCGAGGCCGTCCAACTTTTCCATGGCGACGTCCAGCGGGCTCTCCAGCCCGGGCCAGCTCGGAAAGTGGGCCCAGGAAACGTAGCCACCCTGGGCGCGCGCGGCGCCGGCCGCCGTCATGTTCAAGAGATCGTGGTCAGGCTGCTTCTGGGACAGCATCACCGGCTCCACCAGTTTCTTCAGGTTCAGCAGGCACACATGTCCCAGGTCGGGGTGCCGGAATTCCTGTGAGACGTAGATCAGCCGCTCCCGGCTCGAGTTCCGGTTCAGACGGCCTTCGAATTCACGCTGGTCTGAAGTGAAGTCCGAGGTCAGGATGTTGGCGACGTCGAGATCTTCCGCCTCCATTTCCAGGCGGCAGTTCCGGGGGGAAATGTGGTGGATGTGGATGTCGCCGCCCCGCCATTGCCGTTTCCCCAGATCCGACCAGCGCGTGAGCACGATGTCCGTTGTCCCGGCACCCGACAAGACCCCTTCCGCGATCTCGTACTCGTACCCCTTGATGACCTGGTACTTCAGCGGGAGCGTGTCCGGCCGGATCTCGAAAGTCCCGTCAACATAGAAGAAGCGTTTGGACTGAAACCGGACATCTCCCTGCTGCGCGTCCGGAGCGAGCTCGGCTGAGTGACCGGGCGGGACGATTTCGTCGCCGCTCAGCGTGAGCAGGCGAACGCGGGCCGCCACGGGGCGGCCGGTCCGGCCGTCCAGGATTCTCACTCGCACCGGCGCCAACCACAATCCCGCGCCGGAGCTCAGAACAAATTCACGACGGTTCCAGTTCATGGTGCTCTCATCTTACTCCCCGGTTTTTGGGGGATGCTATATACTCGACCGGGAGGCCATAATGCGAGGCTGGCCGATCTACGCATTGTCCCTTCTTGCCCTGCTGGCCGCGCAGGCTCAAAGCGTGCCGGTGATTTACTGCACCGACCTTTTCCACCCGCACCAGGACCCCGACGACCATCTCGACATCGCCACGCTGTTCGCGCTGCCGGAACTCGATGTGCGCGCCGTGCTGCTCGATCAGGGCGCCAAACAGGAGAAGGAACCCGGCCGCGTGCCCATGGATCAGATCAACTTCATAGCCGGCCGCAGGGTGCCCTACGCCATCGGGCTGGCCGAAAAGCTCAAGTTTCCCGGCGATCCCGCGACCGATCAGCCGGCCCGCTACCAGGCCGCCGTCGAGCTGTTCTTTGAGGTTCTGCGGCAGTCGCCCAGACCTGTCGAGGTGATCACGGCCGGCAGCGTGCGCGATGTGATGGCGGCGTTCAATCGCAACCCCGAACTGGTGCGCGCGAAGGTGGCCCGCCTTTCGGTAAACATCGGCCGCGCGGCGCTGGCGGGCGGCGAGTGGAACGTGCAACTGGATCCGCAGGCCTACCGGCGGCTCCTCGAATCCGGGCTGCCCGTCGACTGGTACCCCTGCGTGCCGCTCGACAGCCTCCAGAGCAGCCACTGGAAGCTGAAGCGCTACCAGGATGTGTTCGAGGACGCGCCGCTGCCGCTTCAGAGCTTCTTCATCTACGCCCTCAACCGCGTGGATCCGGAGGAAATCGAGCCGCTGGCCGCCATCCGCATGAACCTGCGGCCGTGGCGGCGGCTCATCTGGGGCCGTGAGAAGAACATGTGGTGCACGGCTTCGTTCCTTCGCGTCGCCGGCAGGAAAGCGGATGTCTTCACTCTGGTTCCGGCGCGCGTCGAGGTGGACCAGAAGGGTTGGACCACGAAACTTGAATTTGACGCGCCCGAACCGAACGTGCATGCCATCCGGCTCACGGACCGCGACCAGTACACGAAGGCCATGACCGCGTGTCTTCGCAACCTCTTCAAAGAATTCCCGGTGAAAACGCACTGACCCGCATCTTCGCTGCTGCGGCTTGCCGCGGCCGCCGGGTGAAGACTTTCCGCCCGCAAATCTCGAAACAGGCCCCGGCCACCGTGACCTAATGTACCCTTTCAACTCGCCGAGTGTACGGTCGTGGACTAATTTCACACCTGATAGTAGTGTTTCCCACTGAAGCAGCCGTGCGTGCGCCCTTAGTATTGAAGATCTGTACTTTCTTGGGGTCGCCGCGGGGGTTTGGTTCTTGACAGTCGCGCACACGCTGAACAAGATCGGTGCGCCACGTATTTAGGGAGTTTCTGAGCCGAAAGACGCGTACAAGGCGGGGTGTGAACCAGGAACTGAGGGGCCGAAGTAGGTACGCGGCTTTGAAAGTGTGAGATGTGGTTCCCTCTGTCAACCAGAGGCATCGCAAGTGAAAGAGGGGAGAGTTCATGAAGACGGAGAGAGTCTGGACGCTAGTGCGTCTGGGATTGATAGTAACGGCCGTCTGCCTCGGTTCGCACCAGGCAGCCGCGCAAAACGGGCAAGCCAACGGCCAAGCCGGAGGTCCTTGCACCGTCAACGGCAAAACCTATAAGAACTGTCCACCGGCGCTACAGAAGCAAGCTAAGCGGGAAGCCGCAAGGCAGAATGCCGGGCCGCAGAAGAAAGGAGTAAGAGTAAGGTTCGCGGGAGTCAAGACAACTGCGGGCGCCAAGAGCCCCTTGGCTCCAACGGCGGTGCTCGGCGCCGCCGCCACCGCCGCCGTGATGACTCCTGGGGCGGTGCCGGATTATTTCGGCGTCGGGAACTACGCCAATAGCCCGCTGCCGCAAGTCGATCCCGTTAGCGGGGCGATCGTGCCCCTCACGGGCGTAAGGAAGTTCGTCGATGCATTGCCGGGCTTATGTGCGGCTGGAGTCCCCAACGGCCTTGGGCAGTGCATTCCCCTCGCGACCGCCAACACCGCGCTATTTCCAGGTAGCGACTACTATCAGATCGGGCTGAGTGAATATGCCCAGAAGATGCACAGCGACCTGCCGCCAACCCACCTTCGTGGTTACACGGATCTGAACGCCGGGGGAGCGCACCAGTACCTGGGTCCCCTGATCCTGGCGACACGAAACAGGCCCGTACGAATCCTGTTCAAGAACCAGATCGCCACCGATCTCAATATCCCGATGGACTCCACTTACATGGGAGCCGGCCTCGTAAGCGATGCGACTTCCAGTTTGAAGTCCTCTCAGAAGCGCGCCACTCTGCATCTGCACGGCGGAAACACTCCCTGGATCAGTGATGGGACTACTCACCAGTGGGTCACGCCGGCAGGTGGAGACGGTCAGCCCGCCAAGCTCGGTTTTGCGAAGGGCTACAGCTTCGAGAACGTGCCCGACATGGTTCCGCCTGGATGCGTCGGCCTGCAATGCGTGAACCCGGCGCCCAGCGCTGTGGACGGTATGCACACGTTCTACTGGACCAACCAGCAGAGCGGCCGCCTCATGTTTTTCCACGACCATGCCTACGGCATCACTCGCCTGAACGTCTACGCCGGCGAGGCCGCGGGCTACCTGCTCGTGGACCCTGCCCAGGAGAGCACGCTGAAAGCGGCCAGCGCTCCCGGGACGATCGTCACCGATCCCACGACCGGCGGCATCCTCTCGGCCGACCTTGCGCACCGTATCCCCTTAGTCATTCAAGACAAGACCTTCGTACCTGACCTCAACAACCAGCTCCCGGCGCAGGATCCCACCTGGGACATCACGAAATGGGGCAGCACGGGAGATTTGTGGTTCCCCCATATCTACTCGCCGAACCAGAACCCGGCCGACATCAGCGGGGCAAACGGCTTCGGCAGATGGGACTGGGGACCGTGGTTCTGGCCTCCGCAAAGCCCGGGTTCCCTGACTCTGGCGCCCTATGCCTGCAACAGTATCGCGACCCCGGCCGCCGGATGGGCCTTCCCGCCCCTCCTGTGCCCCGGCGTGCCCGATCCGACGCGGCCGGCGCCCAGCAACAGTCCGTCCGGCACACCTGAAGGCTTCATGGACACTCCGGTGGTCAACGGCACGGCCTATCCCACGCTCGCTGTGGATCCCACGGCGTATCGCTTCGATATGTTAAACGCCGCGAACGACCGTGCGCTCAACCTGGGTCTGTACGTGGCAGACCCCCTCGCGGTGTCCGTCACTGCCGGAGGCTCCGGCTATGCCCCGCCGCCCGCTTTGCCTCCGGGTGTCATCATCAACGGTTGCACAGGCGCCGCCGCAACGGCGACTGTGGATGCCAATGGGGTCGTCATCGGCGTCACGGTGACTAATCCGGGCACCGGTTGCGTCGCGCCAACGGTCGCCATCGCCGCGCCGCCGGCCGGCGGTACCCAGGCCTATGCGATTGCCTCCATGAACACCGAAGTCAAGATGGTGCCCGCCGTGGCCGCCGCACTGCGGACACTTCCCGATTGCCCCGCTTCCACCGCGTTACCCATGGCCGGGGGCGGCCAGGTAACCACCACTCTGACAACCAAGACCGGGCTCCCCGCAGGCTGCTGGCCGCAGTATAACTCTACCTTCTTTGGGCCCCTGAGCTGGCCCACGGATGCAAGGGAAGGTGGCGTGCCGGATCCCACGACCGCAGGTCCGCCGATCATCCAGATTGGGGCCGAGGGCGGGGTGCTGCCGCAACTGGCGGTGATTCCCTCGACTCCCGTCAGCTACGACTACAACAAGCGAAGCATCACGGTGCTGAACGTCCTGAACCACGGACTCTGGCTGGGACCGGCGGAACGGGCGGATGTCATCGTCGACTTCAGCCAGTTCGCGGGTCAGACCCTGATCCTCTATAACGACTCGCCCGCGCCGGTCCCGGCTGGCGACCCACGTCTCGACTACTACACGAACAACCCGGACTTCAGCGCCACGGGTGGCGCGCCCACTACCATGGCAGGCTACGGCCCCAACATGCGGACCATCATGCAAATCAAGGTGAACTCCTTATGCACGGGCACCTGCACACCCTTGAATCTGCCGGCGTTGACTGCCGCGATTCCAAACATTTTCTCTGCCACGCAGGACGCCGTCATCGTTCCCGAGCCGGTCTACCCCGTCGGGCACGGTAATGGCCCGCAAACCTACATCCCGATTCAGGCCAATTCCGTAAACGCCTATATCGGCGGCCCGATCGGAGGGCTTACCCTGACCAGCGGAGGCGCCGGTTATACTGCCGCTCCCACCGTCGCTGTCTCGGCGCCGTGTGTCGGGACAGGTTGCATCACGGCGACCGCGACGGCCAATCTGGCCCCCACCTCCGTGCGAAGCGTAACGCTCACAAGCGGAGGCAGCGGTTACACCTCCGCGCCTGCCGTGACCTTCTCGAGCGGCGGCGGGGCCGGTGCTACAGCTACCGCAACGCTGGCAACCAGGTCCGTTGCCAGTGTGACCGTGACCAACGGAGGCAATGGCTATACCACTGTTCCCACCGTCGCGTTCTCCCCGCCTCCCGCCGGGACTACCGCCACTGGCACCGCCGTGCTGAATAACAGGAAGGTTGCCAGCATCACGATCACCAATCCCGGCACCGGCTATGTCACGGCTCCGGCCATCACCATCACGGGCGGCGGCGGATCGGGCGCTGCCGCTGCCGCGGTTCTGGCTCCCGCTGCGGTCGCGTCAGTCACTCTCACGACTGGCGGCAGCGGCTACACCGTCGCTCCCACGGTGTCGTTTGCCGGCGGCGGCGGCACGGGCGCATCTGCCAGCGCAACTTTGACCCCCACCGTGGTTGCCAGCCTCACGCTTACCAACGGCGGCAGCGGTTACACCTCTGCTCCTTCGGTCACCTTCACGCCGCCACAGACTGCCGGATCGACGGCTACAGCGCTAGCCCTCCCGCCAACGGTGCCTCTGCTGCCCAAGACCATCCAGGAACTCTTTACTCTGGACTACGGAAGGATGAACGCCACTCTGGGTGTTGAATTGCCGTTCACTAACTTCCTGACCCAGACCACCATTCCATACGGCTACTCCGATCCGCCCACGGAACTCTTTAAGGACGGTGAGACGCAGCTCTGGAAAATTACGCACAACGGCGTGGACACGCACTTCATGCACTTCCACCTTTTCACCGTTCAGGTGATTAACCGGGTGGGATGGGATGGAGCCATCAAACCGCCTGACCCGTACGAGTTGGGTTTGAAGGACACGGTGCGAATGAATCCTCTGGAGGATATCATCGTCGCGCTGCGGCCGTTCAAACAGACTCTACCGTTCGCCGTACCCAGCAGCTCTCGGCCGATGAACGTGACCAGACCGGTGGGCTACCAGTCCACAATCGAGTTCACGAACGTCGACCCGCAGAATAACCCGGCCGCCGTGACGAATAACTTCATCAACTTCGGCTGGGAGTACGTCTGGCACTGCCACATCCTGGGCCATGAAGAGAACGATATGATGCGCGCCATGATCCTGGCAGTGTCACCGACCGTGCCTACCGCGGCGGCGGCACCCGGCGTCAAGAAAGGCACGATCTCGCTGGCCTTGTCCGCGGCCGCCACACCCAGCACCGCCGTGCCGTCCGGCTTTACGATCCAGAGGGCCACGGCATTGAGTGGACCATGGACTAACGTGGCCACGGTGGGCGCCACTCTCGACGCTACCAGAACGCAGGCTACCGCCACGTTCCTCGACACCACTGCTAACTCGAAAACGACTTACTACTACAGGGTGACCTCAAACAACCGCGTCGGCTACACTCAAACGTACGCCGCTCCGGCTGCCGGTTACCCGAACACATCGGCTGACTCCGCCGCAGTCACAACTGCCGGGGTCGTTGCTCCTTAACTGCTTACGAGCAGTCTTCCGGGGGAGGGAGCCATCTCTCCCCCTATTTAGGAAAGACTATGCAGACACCCGCAAAGATCATAAATGGCCTATTCCTGGCGGCGGGACTGTTTCTCGCTGGCTATCTCACTAACCAGCGCCCGGTTCCTGTCGCGTCTTCCACCTCCAATTCCCTCAGTCCGGCCCGCCATTACACCTGTCCCATGCACCCAGGGTACAAATCGGGCCGCCCCGGCGACTGCCCGTCCTGCGGCATGCGACTGGTGGTTGATGGCGGAGGCACTGCCGATGAGGCTGTGGCTGCCGGCATACCCGGGGCAGTGCGGGTCACTGCCGCCGGACAGCAACTCCTCGGTCTAAGAACCGAAGAGGTCCGCATGGCCCCCGATTCGCATGTGTTGCGGGTGCCGGGGCGGGTTGCCGTCGATGAAGGCCGCCAGTACCGCCTCATCGCCGGAGCGGACGGTTGGATCCGCGAACTGGGCGACAACCCGGCCGGTGTGTTTGTAAAGAAGAACCAGGTCCTGGCCTCCTACTACACGCCGAATCTGGTGGCCGCCACGCAGACGTTCGTATTCGCCCTTCAAACAAACGCCCAGGCGCAAAGCGGAGACGCAACCATCGGCTATCAGCGCGGCACCACGGTTCTCAGCTTGCAAGTGGCGCTCGACTCATTGCGCACCCTGGGCATGACCGAATTCCAGATCGACGAGATCCGGAGGACTCGCGTCGCCCCGGACCGGATCCGCGTATATTCCCCGGCCGACGGGATTGTGATCTCCAGGAACATTTCCCCTCAGCAGCGGTTCGATAAGGGTGCTGAGATGTACCGTATCGCGGATATCGGACACGTCTGGGTGCTCGCCGACATTTTCGAGAAGGACCGCGAGTTCGTCAGGCCCGGTACGATGGCGAAGGTCCGCTACCAGGGCCGTGAATTCCACGCTCGCATGACCGAGACCCTGCCGCAACTCGACCCGCAGTCGCGCATTCTGAAGACTCGATTCGAGCTCGATAACCCCGCTTACGTCCTTCGCCCTGACGCCTTTGTGGATGTCGAAATCGACGTTGCCATGCCTCAGAGCGTGACCGTCTCCGCTGATGCCCTCATTGACTTGGGCCTGCGCAGTACCGTCTACGTCGACCGCGGCGAGGGCTGGTTCGAACCGCGGATGGTGGAGAGCGGCTGGCGGCTTGGCGACCGCGTGCAAATTGTCCGCGGCCTCACGCCGGGTGAGCGCGTGGTGGTTTCTGCTGCGTTCCTGCTCGATTCCGAAAGCCGCTTCAAGCTCGCGGCCGCGGCGTCTTCGGCGGTTCCAGAGGCAGCGGCCACCGAGAAGGACCTCGTTTGCGGCATGGATGTGGACGCGAAAGACGCCAACGCCATTAAAGCTCAGCACCGGGGCAAGACCTATTACTTCTGTTCCGATCACTGCCGGAAGGCTTTCCTGGCGAACCCGGATAAGTACATCCCCAAGAAACAGCCTGCGTACGACGTGCACGCGGCGCGAGGAACAGGTGTTCACGCGAACCCTCCGGAAACATGATCCTCCTCCGGGTTCCAGATTCAACGAGGTCACGAGACATGAAGATGCGTAGTTTCGCCCTGTTGATTGCAGCACTCGGTTGCATTTCGGAGGGTTGCCTCAACGCCCAGCCGGTCGTCTTCGACTTCGATTCTGGCGCGCCGCCGTTGTCCACCGGCCAGATTCTGCCGTTGCAGCAGACCGCGGGCGGCGTGACCGCGCTTTTCAGTTCGGCTTCGGCAGGCAACTTTTCCGTCCAGACTGCTTCGTCCACCGGCTGGAAGCTATCCCGGTTCAGTGGCAATTTCCTATCTCCAGACGGCCTCAGCTCCTATCAAATGGATATACAGTTCAGCCGGCCGCTCTCCGCAATCTCCTTGAACTTCGCCACCGCGGATTTCCAGCAGGTCGAGGTACCCACCACCTTGCAACTCACCGCCTTCCTCGACTCCGCGGCCAACCCGCCCGTGGGCTCCTCTACGGCGCATGGAACCTACGCGGGCGACACCATGCCGATGGGAACCCTGTCTTTCGACTCCGGAGGCCGGCCATTTAACCTCGTGAAGATCAGTTTCCCGCCTCAACCGCGCGGAGCGCCGAATTTTCTCGTGGACAATGTCGCCGTCACTATGGTGGCGCCTCCCGCCCTCAGATCGGTTTCCGCCGCGAGCTACATGCCCGGCCAGCCGCTGGCTCCCGGTTCCATGGCCACTGCTTTGGGAAGCAACCTGGCGCCGGCTGTCGCCACCGCCGGCGACCCGCCGTTTCCTGTTTCGCTCGGCGGCGCCGAGATTGTCGTCCAGGACAGCGCCGGCCAGCGCCGCTCCGCCGCTCTCATGTTCGTCGCGCCCGGCTCGATCACCTATCTGATACCGGACAATGTCGCTCTGGGCCCCGCCACCGTTAGCGTCATGAACGGTGGCGCGCAGGTAGCCAGCGGTGCAGTGACCATCGCTGCGGTCGCGCCCGGCCTGTTCTCGGCAAACGGAAATGGCCAGGGAGTAGCGGCCGGATGGGCCGTGAAGACCTGGCTCGATGGCAACCAGACCGCTCAGGCCCTCTCTCAATGCGGCCCCGACCCCGGCAGTTGCGTAGCCGCGCCGTTGGATCTGGGTGGAGCGTCGGGTATGGAATTGGTTCTGTTGGGTACGGGCATTCGCGGCCGAAGCGCTCTTTCGGCGGTTGTGGTCACCCTGGGTGGCACTAGCGGCGAAGTGCTGTACGCGGGTGCCGACGAATCCCTGCCTGGGATCGATCGAGTGAACGTCCGAGTTCCCCTGGGACTCGCCGGACAGGGGGAAGTGCCCGTTCTAGCGACCGTGGATGGTAAGCCGGCCAACCTTGTGATCGCCGGCTTTCAGTAGTCCGCGGAGTTGGGATGTACAATCAATCATGGCCACGGGGGGCCGAAAACGGGATCCTGAAATTCAAGGAGGAACAATGAAGAACGCTGCCCTTGCTTTGCTGCTGATGTTCTGCCTGTTTGCCGTCGCGGCGCATGCCGGGGAAATGACCGGCATCATCACTTGTGAAAAATGCAAGCACACGGATGAGAAAGCGCTCACCTGCGCCCGGACGTGCGTAAAGAGCGGGGTGCCGGCGGGTTTCGTCAACTCCGCCGACGGCAAGTACTACAAAGTCGCCAACCAGGAAAAGGTCAAGGCGCATGTGGGCCACAAGGTGGTCGTGAACGGACAAGTCAACGGCGATACCTTGACCGTGGATTCCCTGAAGATGGCCAGGAAGTCTTGAGGGCGGCGCCACCGCTCCCTGGCGGTCGCGGCTTGGAATCCGAAGTTCCACCCCCCAACTTGAGGCGAGTTGTTGATTTTACGGGTGTTGGGCATGCAAGGGGGCAGTTTTACTGACTACAGCGGCTATAAGCGGGCGCGCAGGAGATCCAGGGCATACTGCTGAGCCGCAGTCGGGCGCGTGGTCATCTCAAAGGGGGGCAGCGATGGGAGTCGAGGTTCGATGCGGTTCTTGACGATGGTGGCCAGGTCTTTCAGCCAATCTTGAAAGCTCTGCACGGGCCAGTTATCGGCCGTGCGTTGGGTTCGTGCTTTGGCGCGCGCCTCGGGGGAGCGCATCGCTGGCGCTACCGGAGAAGACCGACGGTCCCCGCGTTGCTCATCGTCGAACAGCACCGGCGCCAGCGCCTGGCGCATGTGCCATTCCACGTAATAGGCCAACATGGCTACGAAGATGTGCGCCCGGACTCGGTCCGGCGCACGATGATAGATCGGCCGTACGTTCAAATCCACGCTCTTGAGGCTCCGAAAGGCGCGCTCAACAGCGGCCAGACGCTTGTAGGCGAGGACCGTCTGCTGGGTATCGAGAAACTGCTCCGCCACCGAGGTGCGCAGCACATAGATGCCATCCAGGGCGGCATCGCGCTCGATCCGTCCGGCGTCACGTTGCCACCGCAAACCTGCCGGCGTGATCTCCCAACGGAAGTACTTTTCGACCTTGGAAGGAGCCAGCGCCTTCCCCACCAGATAGCTGATCTTCTCGGCGCTGCGCAGCGGCTGGCGCTTTCGGGTGGTGGCCGCCTCGATCTCTTTGAGCTTCTTTTCCGCGGCCGCCAGCAACTCGCCGCGCTTGCGCTGCCGCTCGGCCGCCAACAGGGGATTGCGGCAGAAGATGAGCCGTTCCCCAGGATAATCGGGATGCTGGCTCACCTCCGCCAAGTCGTGTTCATCGAAGAACGATAACTGTACTGCCCCTTGACTGACCAGCTTCTGAATCTGCGGCGCACGCAAGGCCGTGACCCATTCCAGCCCGTCGTGTGGCTTGAGGTCCTGCTCGATGCGCTTTTCGGTCAGCATGCCGCGATCGCCTACCAGGATGATACGCTCTAAATGAAAGCGCTCGCGCAGCTTGGCTACCTGCGCCGCGACCGTCTTGGGATCGCCCGTGTTGCCTTCGAACACCTCCACCGCTACCGGACAGCCCTCGGCGGAGGACAAGATACCGAACACGATCTGCGGGTTGCTGCGCCGTTCATCGCGCGAGTAGCCGTACTTGGCCAGGGGACAGTGATGGCCTTCAAAGTAAGTCGAGGTCAGATCGTACAGCACCAGGGTGCCCTGCCGCAGGTGGCGTCGCGCCAGCACCGCTTCAATGGGGGCTTGACGGGCGACCAGCCAGTCCATGGCCGCGTAGAGATCATCTTCATTGAGGGCTCCCAAGTGCAGCTCCGTGCCGAGCGTGTGATGGCAGGTTTCAGGACGCAGGCAGCGACTGGTGGCGAGTTTGGAAGAGGGCTCCAGGATGCGGGAAGCAATCAAGGCCAGGACTTGGTCGCGCTCGCGGCTGGCATCGGGATGAAGCACGGTACCGAGTTGCAGGTGACGCATGGCAGCGAGGACGGCGGCGACGTGACCGTGGGGGAGCGAGCGGGTGATCTCGAAAGCGGAGGGTAGATCGGGGAGGCCTTGGTAGTTTCCCTTGAGGAGTTGGCGCAAGGCTTCGATCTTGACGGGGGGCCAGTGGGAGAGATTGGCGATGGTGCGGTTGTGGACCTTGCCATGTTCGCGGAAGCTTTCGCGGAGGAGGATGGCGGGTGGGGAGTTGCGATTGGGGACGGTGGCTACGTACATGTAGAC
>JBHGBM010000149.1:0-5013 GCA_041946965.1 Bryobacteraceae bacterium | reverse complement strand
TCGGCTTAACTCAGCCCGGCTGTACGTGACGCTTGACAGAGTCGCCCCATACTAGAAGAAGAACTTGCCCGCCAACTGCACCGCCCGCGGCCAGTTCTGCTGGTCTTGCGGCAGCATGCCGAAGCGCGTGCTGGTGAAGCTGGTATCCACGCCTCCGTAAATGGGAGTGTTGGTCAGGTTGAAGGCTTCCGCGCGGATCATGAAGCGGAGCCGCTCGCTGATGCTGGTGGTCTTCTCCAACGCGACGTTCAACTGCGGCGCGGCGTGCTGGCGGATATCGGGAAACCGGTCCGGAATGGTCCGCAGCGTGAAGGAGGGGAACGTCTCGTAGCAGCTCTTGTCGTTGTTGAACCACGTGTAGCGGGTCTGCTCCTTCGCGTGCCATTCGCCGCACTTGTTGTTCAGATTGGGCCAGCCCACGGGATAACCGGAAACATACCGGAAAATCCAGTCGAACTGCCATCCGCCGGCGAGCTTGTTCACGATCGCGTTATCGGAGTTCAACAGCTTCCTGCCGCGCCCGAGCGGCATGTCCCACACCCCGGCGAACGATAGCATGTGCGGCTTGTCCTGGTTATCCAGCTCGTACACCAGCGGCTCCTCCAAGTTCCAGCTCTGAAGCCGGTTGGCGGCCTGGTAGGCCTTGGACAGCGTGTAGGCCAGCACCCACGTCATGACGCCGGTGCTCTGCCCGCCCATGACCCGCTTCTCGATCTTTACCTGAAGCGCGTCGGAGCGGTAGTAGCCCCACTGCGTATTGGCCTGGGTGATGCCGCCCCACAGCGGGTTCGGCCGCAGCAGGCTGCCGCGCGAGACGGTGGCGTTGTTTCCCACGCCTCCATTCTTCGGCAGGATGTCCCAGAAGGGGCTGGGCACTTGCAGCGCGTTGTAGTTCGCGTTGTCTGCGCGCGATTGGTTGTAGTCCGCCATGCTGATTTCGTTGATGCCCCAGTCCACGGGAACGTAGGTCTGGTAGTTGCCCGCGAAGGAGGCCTCGGCCATGATGTCGTGCGGCAGTTGGTGCTGAATCCCGAACGAGTACTGATAGGTTCGCGGCGTCTTCAGCCGGCTGGGATCGAAGGTGACGCCCCGGCCGATGAGCGTGAGCAGGCCCTCGCTCGCGCCGGTCGGCTGAAGGATGCCCAGCGGGAAAGGATCCACCAGCGAGTAGGGCCCCGTCAGGCTGGTGCCCGCCGAGGGCAGCCTGCCGTCCAGCGACGAATCGTAATTCGTCGTAATGGAAAAACCATTGGTGCGCCCGCCCTGCGTATTGGCCATGTAATAAATGCCCGCCCCGGTGCGGATGACGGTGTTCCTGGCAATGCGCCACGCCAGGCCCACGCGCGGCGCCAGATTCGTCCAGTCGGTGTCGAAGATCCGCTGCGGGCGGCCGCCTACGCCGGCGAAAAGCCACCCTCCGCTCAGTTGCGACGGAGGCGCCGGATAAGGATATTTCGGATTCTTCTTGTCGTAGTCCGCTTTGATCCTGGCCCAGTTCGCCAGTACCCGGTCGCTCATGGGGTTCTTGGTGGTCAGGTCGAATCCGCGGTTGTACCGGTTGAAGCGTTCCAGCCAGGAATACTGAACGTCGTAGCGCATGCCGAGATTGATGGTCAGCTTCGAGGAGAGCTTCCAGTCGTCCTGCACGTAAAGGCCGAAGTACGGCCGGGTGCGGTAGGGATTGTCGGCCCAGTCGAGCTGGCCGCTGGCCGGATAGCCCAGCAGGATGCTGGCGACGGAGGAGCCGTCGAACGTGCCCGCCGCGCCGGACGCGCTGATGTCGGAAAGTTGCCGCGTCCAGTTCGCGTTGAAGGTGAAGTAGCCGTTGGAATAAGTGCGGTTCCCGATGGCGTTGGCCACGTAATTGAACTCGAATCCGGTGCGCAGCGTGTGCCTGCCGCGGGTCATGTTCAGGCTGGGCGTGAAGTTCCACTGGTTGTGCGTGCTCCACTCGCCGGCGCTGCCCCCGGAGAAAAGCTGTGTGAAGCCGCTCACGTCGATGCGCGGAACGCTGGACTTGGGGTTGGTGGGCGCGTGCGGCATCTTGGTCATCCCCACCTTGTCCACCGTGAAGTCGTAATCCGTGTAGCGGGGGAACTCCGAAGTGAACCGGCCGAAGGAACCGCGGATGTCCACTACCGTCGTCGGCGAGACCACGTGCGTCCAGGCCGCGATGTAATTCTGGTCGGTCCGCTGCGAGTTGATATCCCCGCTGCCCGCCGGCGGCGGGAAGCCGGTGGAGTTCCGGTACTCCTTGCCGTGCTGATAGGTGACCAGCGCGTAAATCTTGTCCGCTTCGCCGATGTTATGATCCCAGCGGCCGATGGGCTGGTCGTAGCGGTACCTTCCGTTCGTGTTCGTGTAGTAGTTGGCCGACAGGGCCTTCGGATTGGGCGTGTAATTCTCCTTCGGGTAATACGACAGGATCTTCTGCGCGATCGGGCTGATGCGGCTTTGCGGAATCACATTGCCGGGGATCGGCTGCCGCACGTAGGCCGAGTTGCGGCAATTCACGGGCGGCGCGCAGGGCGCGCTGGTCAGCGGGTCGTACACGGTGTAGCCGAAGTCGCTGAAGTGCTGGCCGTCGCGCAGCAGCGTCGGAGGCACGCTGGAGACCACCGACGCGGGCTGGATCTCGCGCCAGCCTTCGAAGCTGAAGAAGACGAAATCCTTATCCTTGCGCAAAGCGCCGCCGAGAATGCCGCCAAACTGGTTCTGGTTGTGGGTCGGCCGGCGTATGTTCGGAGTGGTCTGCTTGTTTCCGGTGCGGTTGGCGTCCAGCACGGTATTGCGGAAGTACTCGAACACGTTGCCGTGCCAGTCGTTGGTTCCGCTCTTGACCGTGGTGTTGACCACGCCGCCGCCGAAGCGGCCATAGGAGGCGTCGTAGGTGTTGGTCATCACCTTGAATTCCTGCACAGCTTCGACGTTGGGCGCCACCTGCCAGGTGCCGCCGGCGTCGCTGATCGGCGCCCCGTTCAGCAGAAACAGGTTCTGGCCGGCGCGCGCCCCGTTGATGCGGTACACGTTGGTGACGTCCCATCCGCGCTGGCCGGAATGCCCCCCGGGGCCGAACGCCTCCTGAGTGAAGAGGACGCCGGGGGTAAGCGCCATAAGCGCATACGTCTGCCGCCCGTTCAGCGGGAGCTGCTGGGTCTTGATGGGATCGAACACCAGGCCGCGGTCGGCCGACGCGGTCTCGATGACTTCCTGCTCCGCCGTGACCGTGATGCTCTCGGCGGCCTGGCCGACTTTCAGTTCGACCTGGAGGTTGACTTTATCGGCCACGCGCAGCACGATCTTCTCGCGGATCACCGTGAGGAACCCCGGCGCGCTCACCTCCACGTTGTACACGCCCGGATCCAGGTATGGGATCGTGAAGATGCCGAAGTCGGTAGTCCGGGCATCCTTGAATGCGTTCGTGCTTACATGTGTGGCTTTCACCGTAGCGCCGGGAACGGCGGCGCCGCTGGGGTCGGTGACCACGCCCGTCAACGTGGCCCGGAAGTCCTGAGCGCAAACCGCGCCCGCCAGGAATAGCAGCGACACTGCCGCGTGCGTAAATGGATCTCGCATTCCCTATCTCCTTTTATGGGAGACTATTTTATCGCGGCTTGCGGCGCAGTGCAGGCGGACCGGCCCGTTCCGAAATGCGTGTTGACCGTCCGGGCTAAGTCAGTGGGAAATGAGGCTACGGAAGGAAGCGCGGTTCCGGGGCCGGTCCGTTGACCCCAGCGGTGCTGTTGATCGGCGCGTACAAACCCTGCACGGTGGTCCCCGTCAACGCCACAGCCGGCCAGGGTACCGTCTGGATCTTGAACTGCTCCATCACGAGAGGGTCACCGGCCTGAATGAGCTCGTACAAGACTGCGGTCTTCTGGTTGACCACGAGAACGGCGCCATACCCCGTCGCCGGCGCCAGCGTTCCCCCGTCGTAGGACGCGCCGTAGGGCGGCAGGATCCGGCGCAGCAGGCCGCTCCCCGGGCTGGCGGTGACGCTGTTGGGCACGAGCAGCAGCGTCACTCCCGCGGGGATGTTCGTGAAGAACGCCGCCAGCCGCGTGCCCGTGTTAGCCGAGCCGATGTCGCCCGGATTCAGCGTGGCGAAATCCGGGGTGAACCCGCTCTCGGTGAAATAGACCGCGCCTGGCACGTTCTGCCGGCCGGGGGATGTCATCCGGGTGCGCATTGCGGTGGTGAACTGCTCGGTAAACGTGAGCGTCGCAAGAGGCCCGCTCACCGCCGAGGAGAACGTCAGGCTCTGCATTACGAAGGCAACAATCTGCGCCGGGTTGTTGACGGTGATCGGCCCTCCGCTGGAAGCGGCGGCAACATAGCCGTAAATCTTTCCGGGGGTCAAGGGATCGGGAATCGGCACCACGCGCGCGTCGGCCCGGATATTGGTGAAGCGGATAATTCTTTGCGCCGCGGCGCCCGGGGCGACCACCGGAACCCCGGTCCACGTGAACGAGTTGATGGATTTGCTGGCGGCCTGGTAAACATTCCCGGAACCGGGGGCGCCGGCCGGCACTCCGGGTGTTCCCTTCACCTGGCCGGTGTACGGAAAGCCGTTAGAAGTATTCACGGCGGGACTGGGCTGCGGCTCGTCAATGAGCAGAAGCGCTTCGGTCTCGCCCGTGGAGGCATTCGTCAGATTGCTTGCGGCGAGCGTGTTCAGGAAAACCTGGAAGTTCACCGAAACGTTGGAACCGGCGGCCCCGCCGGTGCAGATCAGTAGGATGTCGCCGGCGTTTTCGGCCCGGCCTTCATGCCGCACGAGCGGCGGTACCCCAGCGTTGGCCGTGCATTGCAACGGAGACTGGGCAAGCGCATGCCCGGCAGGAAATCCGGCGAGCGCGAGAAAAGCGAAAAGGCGCATATCAGAGTCCTTTCTCCGGTTAGTGTACACGCGTTCCTGGTCCGCACGAAAGAGCCGGGGGGCGCAAACTGTTCTAAGCAAGGTGGTGGGCCCGTGGCGACTCGAACGCCAGACCTCTACCGTGTCAAGGTAGC
>JBHGBM010000148.1:0-5026 GCA_041946965.1 Bryobacteraceae bacterium | reverse complement strand
TGCAAAGCGGACAATTCACGTGCTAATAAAACCGGACATCTTGACAAACTAACGACACTACCCCAAACCCGCCTCGCGCAGGTAGCGCGCCGCCTCCTCCGGCGGCGTCGGGTTGATGTAGAAACCCGTACCGGATTCGAAGCCGGCCACCTTGGTGAGCTTGGGAATGATCTCCACATGCCAGTGATAGTGGTGCAACTCGCCTTCCTGCACCGGGGCGGTGTGGACGATGAAGTTGTATGGCGGCTTCTCCAGTACCTTGTCGATCTTGCGCAGCGTGGAACGCAGCACCCACGCCAGGTTCTGGAGCGTGGCGGGCTCGGCGTCCTCGAAATGCGATTCGTGCCGCCTCGGCAGAACCCAGGTCTCGAAGGGGAAGCGCGAGGCGTAGGGTTCCAGCACCACGAAGCGTTCCGTCTCGGTCACCAGCCGAGCCGCCGCCGCGGTGTCCTGCCGCACGATATCGCAGTAGATGCAGCGCTCCTTGAAGTCATAGTATTGCGCCGCGCCGTCCATCTCTTCTTTCACGCTTTTGGGGATCACGGGCAGCGCGATGAGCTGCGAGTGAGTGTGTTCGAGAGTGGCGCCGGCCCCCTCGCCCCAATTCTTGAACAGCACGATGTAGCGGAAGCGGCGGTCGCGCTTCAGGTCGTTAATTCGGTCGCGAAACGCCCACAGCACTTCCTCGATCTGCTTCTCCGTCATTTCCGCCATGGAGAGCGTGTGGTCGGGCGTCTCGATAATGACCTCGTGCGCGCCGATGCCGTTCATCCTGTCGTAAATGCCGTCGCCCTGCCGGTTCAGGTCGCCCTCGATGCCCAGGACGGGGAACTTGTTCGGCACCACGCGGACGCTCCAGCCGGGCTGATTGGGGCCGCCGTTCTGCCGGTACGCCAGCACCTCCGGCGGGGTCTTCTGCTCGTTGCCGTAACAGAAAGGACAGAAGCGCATGGCGGGAGCGGGAACGGATTCGCGCGAAAAGTCGGAGGGGCGGCGCGCCCGGTCTGTGGCAATAATCACCCACCGGCCGGTGATCGGGTCCTTACGCAATTCAGGCACACATCCTCCGCATGAAGCTCGATTATACCGTCTGGCCGCGGGCGAACGCGCCCCGCACCAGCTCCAGGCGCGGCCGCGGATCCAAAAGCACACTGACGGAATCGAAGCGCACGCGCTCCCAGCTCACGCCGGCGCGCCGCGTGTAATCCCGCGCGCTGCGGATCAGGGCATCACGCTTCTCCGCGTCGATGGCGCGGTCCGGCGCGCCGAACTCCTCCGTGCCGCGGGTCTTCACTTCGACGAACACCAGCGTGGCGCCTTCCCACGCCACCAGGTCGATCTCCCCCGCGCCCGAACGCGGGCGCCAGTTGCGCGCCACCACGCGGTAGCCGCTGCGCCGCAGGAGCCGGTGCGCGAGGTCCTCGCCGAGCCTGCCCGCGGCCTGGTCGGCCGTCCACCGGCGGAGGCGCGCCCAGTGTCGCAGCCGGTCGGCAAACCTGTAAAGGAGCATGCACCGATCTTACATGGGATACTATATTCCCAGCCATGCGGCGCCTGATCCTCTTGCTGCTGTCCGCACCGGCCGTGACCGCGCAACCGGCCCGCGACTTCCCCGTGATGGCGTGGGGATCTTCTCCCTCCGGTCCTGAACTGCTCCGCGGCATGAAGGACGCGGGGCTCAACGTCTCCGGCTTCTGCCGTGTGGACGACCTGGAACGCGTGCACGCCGCCGGGCTGAGCTGCTTCGTTACCGACAAGCGCGTCAACGGCTACGACTGGTCAAACCCTCCGCCCGAAGACCAGATCCGCGCGAACATCGCCGCCGTCAAAGCGCAGGTGGCGGGCAACCCCGCCGCGCTCGGTTTCTACTTGCGCGACGAGCCGGCCGCTACGCTCATGCCGGGGCTGGGGCGGGTGGCGGCGCTGGTCCGCGAAGCCATGCCCGGCATGCTGACTTACGTCAACCTGTTCCCATACCGGGTGAGCGCCGTGCGGCTGGGTACGGCGAACTACGACGACTACGTGCGTATGCTGGTGAGGACCGTGGGGCAGCCCTTCCTCAGCTATGACAATTACTCGTTGGTGAACGGCGAGATGCTCGACTCCTTCTTCGTCAACCTGGAAATCGTGCGCCGGCTGGCGCTCGAAAGCGGCGTGCCGTTCTGGAACTGCATCCTGGCCAACGCGCACTTCAACTACATGGAGCCCTCCGATGCCACCTTCCACTTGCAGGTCTACAGCACGCTGGCATACGGAGGGCGCGGCATCCAGTACTTTACGTACCTCACGCCGCCTATCGGCAACTACCGGTTGGCTCCCATCGACCCGTTCGGCAACCGCACGGCGACCTGGGAGATGCTGCGGCGCGTGAACCTGGAGATCCATGCGCTCGCGCCCACCATGTTGAAGCTGCGCAGCACGGGCGTGTATCACTACCCCGAGCCGCCGCCGCAGGGACAGCCGCTTTCGGCCGGCACGCTGGTGGAAGACGTGAAGATGACGCAGGCACTGGTGAAGCAGCCCGCCGCCCCGCGGTTTCTCATCGGCGAATTCGAAGATGAGCGGAAACGGCCGTACCTGATGCTGGTGAACAAGGACCTGGCGCAGTCGTTCCGCTTCGAGATCGCGCTGAAGCGCCCGGGCAAGCTGTTCCGGACGTCGCCCTATTCGGGAAAAGAAGAGCCGCTCGGCCGCGAGATGGACTGGCTGGCTCCGGGCGCGGGCATCCTGCTGCGGGTCCAGTGATGCGTATCGTGATTCTGATCGGGCTGCCCGGCTGCGGCAAGTCCACGTGGCTGGAGCGGCAAGGAATCGTGCCGCTCTCCTCCGACTCGGTCCGGCAACTGCTGATCGACGACGCCACCGACCAGAGCATCCACCCTCGCGTGTTTCTCACCCTGCGCTACCTGCTGCGGCAGCGGCTGGCCATCGGGCGCCCGGTGACCTACATGGACGCCACGCACCTGACACCGGAGGAGCGCCGGCCCTACATCGAGATTGGGCGCGCGTGGGGCTGCGAGGTGGAGGCGGTGTTCTTCGACGTGCCGTTGGAAACCTGCCGCGAGCGCAACCTGCGCCGCAACCGCGTGGTTCCGGCGGAGGCCATGCAGCGCATGGCGGCCCGGCTCACGCCCCCGCGCGCGGAAGAGGGCTTTTCGAGAATTACGATCGTGCGGGAGTGAACTGCCGCAAGTAGGCGAAGCTTTGCGCCAGCGCCGCCTTGCGCAGCTCGAGCGAGCCTTCGTAGGAACGGTCTTCCACTTCCACGCACACCGGCCCGCCGTAGCCCGCGTCGCCCAGCACGGAAAAGAACTTGCCCCAGTCCACGTCGCCCAGGCCCGGCAGTTTCGGGGTGTGGAACTGGAGCGGCGTAGCCAGAATGCCGACTTCGTTGAGCTTCTCGCGATCCACACGGGCGTCCTTCAGGTGCACGTGAAAGATGCGCGAGGCGAACTCCCGCAAGGGCTTCAAATAATCCATCTGCTGCCACACCAGGTGCGAGGGGTCGTAATTCAGGCCGAAGTTGGCGTCCGGAATCTCCTCGAACATGCGGCGCCACACCGCGGGGCTGTGGGCCAGATTCTTGCCGCCGGGCCACTCGTCGTGCGTGAACAGCATCGGACAGTTCTCGATGGCGATGCGGATGCCGCGCTCGCCGGCGTAGCGCACCAGTCCCGGCCACACCTCGCGGAAGCGCGCCCAGTTGTCGTCCACCGAGCGCGTCCAGTCGCGGCCGATGAAGGTGTTCACCACGGAGAGGCCGAGGAGTTTGGCGGCGTCGATCACCTTGCGGATGTGGGCGATGTAGATGGCGGCCTCGGCGGGGTCGGGCGCCAGCGGGTTGGGGTAGTAGCCGAGTCCGCTGATGTTCACGCCCGAGGACTCCTGCAAGGCGCGGATGCGGCCGGCGCCCGCGGCGTCCAGGCCCGCGGCGTCGATGTGGGTCACACCGGCGTAGCGGCGCTCGGCCTTGCCTACGGGCCAGCACATGACCTCCACCGCGCGGTATCCGGTGGAGGAGGCGAAGCCGAGGACCTCTTCGAGCGAGAGGTCCGGCAAAATGGCGCTTACGAATCCTAATTGCATCATGGCGGTCAGTTCTGTTTCCGTTGGACCGGCCCGATGGGGCCGGTGAGCTTCATGATACCCCAGCTTTCGTCGCGGTCTCCGGTGCCGTAAATCATCAGGTGGCCGCCGTAGCCGCCGCCGTCCGGGTCGCAATGCACGATCTCCAGGCCGTACTCGTCTCCGATGCGCGGCGCGCGCCACGCCGGGTCGCTCGCCCCCAGGGTGGGGGCCATCTCGACGCGCGCTTCCAGGATGAAGTCGCCCGGGCTGCGTCCCCACGGGTTCATGCGGATGGCATAGTTGACGGCGCGTTTAGGTATGGGCTCCTCGATGTAGGTGCGGGCGGGGCTGCCGTGCCGCCACCACGCGCCGTAGCCGGGCTTGCGCGCGTCGGCCACGAAGCAGAAAGCGTTGTCTCCCTGCCCGAACAACTCGGGCTTGGCGTCGCGCGGCGCTTCGAGGAACCAGCAGATGGAGTCCTTCGCGTACCAGCGCTTGGGCTCGTGCGCCGGGTCGCTCACGTCGTTCACGTTATCGCGCACCTCCGCGCCCAGATACAGGTAGCGCCGGTCCCAAGCTATGTAGTACCGCGCGCTGAGGTCGTCTTCCGGACGCGGCTCGTTGCCGTGATCGGTCAGGCGGTTGCGGCCCGGGTCGAACCAGGGAGCATGCATCACGCGGTAGACGTCCCACAGGCCGTCGGTAAAGGCGTAGTCCTTCCAATCCGCGAGGTTGCCGTCGATGGCCGGGGCCTTTTCGAGCAGCGGCACGTTGAGGGAGTAACACTGTTTGTTCCAGTTCACCCCCGGACCTTCGGGGGTGTTCTGGTTCTGCGCGGCGAGTGAGGCGGCCAGGAGCGCGAGATAGAGGAGGCGCATGTACCCACAGGATACCTCCGGAGTGTCGTTAGTTTGTCAAGATGTCCGGTTTTATTAGCACGTGAATTGTCCGCTTTGCA
>JBHGBM010000147.1:0-5458 GCA_041946965.1 Bryobacteraceae bacterium | reverse complement strand
GCCTCGAGCACGGGCGCGGGCAGTTCCAGGCCGTACTGACGCCACCACAGGCGGCCCGGGATGAATTCGTCGGCGGTCTCCAGCAACCGCCACCAACCCTGGTACATCTTCTTTTCGCGGCCCATGTCCGTCCCGAACAGGACGCGATCCTTGTACTGCGCGAGGAAGCGCGCCGCGCTGCGCGGCTGGCGGCCGATCTCGTAGTCGCGGGCGGAGATGTCCACGTACAGATTGGGGTGCCGGTCCAGCACTTTAGCGAGGGCGGCGAGATCGTTGCCCTGGTTTCCCAGGTGGCAGGCGATGAAGGTGGTGCGGGGGTGCCGGGCGAGCATGCGGTCGCGCATCGCCAGCAGCTCCTCGTACGAGGGCACGTCCTTGCCCGCCATGTTGAAGTGTTGGAAGTCCGGGGTGCGCTCCTGGTTGGGCCCCAGCGGCTGCCAGCAGGAAGGATGATCGGCAATGTGCATGTTGAGAGGCAGCTTCAGTGCGGCGCACTTCTCATAGAACTTGTCCAGGCGCGGATCGTCGGCGCGCAGGCGCCTGTCACGCGGCAGGGGATTCTGGGGAGGCTTCAGGGCGGCCATGGCGTTGTCCAGGCCCCAGCCCTTATCGGTGAGCTCTCCCACCCCGCGCGCGCCCTGCCGGTAGCAGCGCTCCACCTCGCGCGCGGCGCGCTCCGGATAGTCCGGCGCGTCGATGTTGGAGGTATCCAGGCCGCAGTAGAGCACGAACCGGTTGCCGTAAGGTTTGAAGAGCGCCGCCTGCCGGTCGAACTCGGCGCCGGTCGAGTCGGTGAAAACCAGGGAGGTCTCCACTCCGGTTTCGTCCATGGTTTCGAGCCACGCCTTCACGTCTTCCGGCGTCTTGATGTTGTTCATGCCGGAGTGGCTGTGGACATCGATCACGGGGAAACGCGCTTTCTCCACCGCCGTTTGCGGGACCACCAGCGACGTCCTCGGCGCGTAGTCCTTGAGCAGGATCGAGTCCATGGGCCCGGACTGCACGTAGACGCCGTATTTTACGGTGGTGGACTGGGCGGGCGGCTGCTGCCGGCAGGCGGCGCACAGCAGCAATAGCAGGAAGGCGGCGGATTTCCGCATGGCCTCACATTGTAACCTGAGACCGGCGGCTCGGATTGCTCCGCCGGCCTAACCCGCTGCGGCCATGCGGGCGGCGAACTCCAGCGCGGCCACGAAACTGCGTGTGGACGCCTTTCCCTGCCAGGCGATATCGAAGGCGGTGCCATGATCCACGGAGGTGCGTATGATCGGCAGCCCCAGCGCGACGTTCACCCCGCCCTCGAAGTCCAGCAGCTTGAGCGGGATGTGGCCCTGGTCGTGGTACATGCAGACCACCGCGTCGAACAGCTTGCGGCGGACCGCCATGTAGAAGACCGTATCGGGCGGCACCGGCCCCTCCACTCGCAGGCCTTGCGCCCGCGCCCGCTCGACGGCGGGACGGATCTGCTCGATCTCTTCCCTGCCGAACAGCCCGTGTTCTCCTGCGTGCGGGTTGAGACCGGCCACGGCCACGCGGTAATCCGGCTTGATGCGGGCCATGGCCGCGCAGGTCAGCTCGATGATGCGGCGGATGCGCGGTTCTTTCGCGCGCTCGACCGCCTGCCGCAGCGAGCAGTGCGTGCTCACGTGGGTCACCACCAGGTCTCCCGAGACCAGCATAATGGTCACATCGCGCGTCCCGCACACCGCGCCGATCAGTTCCGTGTGGCCGACGAAGGCGGGGTCGGAAAGCTGCGCGGCCTCCTTGTTCATGGGCAACGTGACCATGGCGGCGATTTCGCCCCTCAGCGCGGCTTCGGCGGCGGCCACCACGTAGGCCCGCGCGGCGGCGCCGGATTTCGCGTTGATGCGTCCGGGCGTCACGTCTTCGGCGCGCAGCAGGCCGAAATCGCGAACGTTGAGCCTGCCCGCGACGTAATCCGCGGGACCGGCGGCGGCGTGCAGCGGAACGCCATATTCGAGCCGGCGGTTGCACAGGTCCAGCACCGCGAGATCGCCGAAGACCACCACGCGGCGGCGCAGTTCCCCGCTGCGCCACGCCTTGAGGGCGATCTCCGGCCCCACGCCGCTCGAATCCCCCATGGTGATTCCGTAGATCATGAGCCTTGCTCCATCATCGCGCGAACGCGCGCCAGCGTGGTCTCATCGCCGAAGCCGCCCGCTTTGGTCACCAGCACGATTTCCCGGCCGCCATAACGCAGGGTGGAGAGCGCCACTCCCGGCAGGAGTTCGCCCCACGGCTCGGCGGCGGCAATCCCGAGTTCGTTGAGAAGGGCGAAAACGGTGTCGCCGCCGCACACCAGCAGCGCCGCGGCGCCGTGGATTTCGCGCGCGGCTTCCGCGGCCAGCGCCCGCAAAACCGCCGCGGGATCCTGGGCGCGGGCCGCGGGCGTTTGCAGGATCTTCCAGCCGCCCAGAGCGCGCATCTGCCCGCGTGAGACCGGGTGCAGGCTGCCGTTCACCGCCAGCCACGGCCCGCGCGGGCGGGGGCGGGGCGGGCGGGGCGCGCGCGGCACGGGAATCGCCGCGGCCCAGTGCGCGGCGAACGCTCCGGTTCCGGCGGCGAGCGCCCCGCTCTCGACCGCCTCGCGCGCAGCCGCATCGAGGTCCTCATCCGTGCAGCCGTCGCGCACCCTGACGCGCAACCCGGCGAGCAACGGCGCGATGCGGCCGTCGTGTACGGGGTTCAGCGGATCGCGCGCGAATTCCGTCTCGCCGAGCGGCCGGCCGTATACGTAGAGCGCGCCATCCCTCACCGTGCGGCCCAGCGCGGGGTACGCCGGCGCGTAGAGAATATCGCGTCCGGGCCATGCCCGCAGCAACGCCTGGAATTCAGCGGCGATGTTGCCGCGCAGGGTGGAATCGGTCTTCTTGAATACCCAGCGCGCGCCGGCGCACATTGCCGCCGCCCTCGCGACCGCGGCTTCGGCTTGTTGCGCCGTGAGGTGGCGGGTCTCGGTATCGAATACGGGAACCGCGTCCCCGGGCGGGCGTCCCGTAAAGCAGACCGCCGCGCGCACGCCGGCCCCCGCCAGTTGCGCGCCGGTTTCGAGCGCGCCGGTGGCGTCATCGGCGAAGGCGGCTATGTTCACTTGGGCCCCGCCGGGCGCGGTCCCACATTGCTCTTGAGATCCTCGACAACCGCTTCGTAGTCGCGCTCCAGCTCGGCTTCGAAGCGGCGGAGCGCCTCGCCCACGATGTCGCGATGGTGCAGACGCGAACCGAGCCGCTCGTCGCCGCTGAGGCGCAGCCAGAGTTCGTGTACGCGGCTCACGTCCTCCGGCCACAGCCGCGGCGGATGCGGGCCCAGCTCGACGTACATCGAAGCCTGCTCAGGCCGGATCAGCTCCAGCGTGAAGGGGTGCCGCGGCGCGGGAAGTTGTTCCCACGCGAGACCAATGCGGCGCGCGAGTTCCTCCGGGGCCATGCGCGGAGAAACTCCCGTCACCAGGCGCGAGCACTGCAACTGCGCCGCGGCGCGCACCATGGCGTCGAAGGGATCGCGCGCGGGCACCACCAGCAGGTCCACGTGCTTTCCCTCGGCCTCCGCCGCGGCCACCACGCGCGTGAACAGCTCCTTCTCGTATTCACTGAAGATCTGCTCGGAAGTCAGCTCGTACTCGCCCGACCCGGTGGAGTGCGGCCGCACGGTGAAGACGACAATGTCGTGCCGCCGCACGTTGGTCTTCTTCAGAACGTTCTTCAACGGCAGCAGGTGATTGTAGTCGCGCACCGCCACCAGCACGCAGCCCGGGCGCGCGCCGATGGCTTCCTTCTCCAGGCTTTCGTGCGTCAACAGATTGAACTGTTCCAGCCCGTGCGCCTCCTCGTGCTTCTGCCGGCGGCTCAGGCGCTCGGAGGCGCCGAAGAGAATGAACAGGAACGTAGTGAAGGTGACGCCGTAAATGGTGGCCACCTGCTTGGTGAGCACGTTGGTCACCGCCACCAGGAACAGCAGCATGGTGGTGAGCGCCAGCCCTACGGGCAATTCCATGCCGCGGATGCGCAGGTTCAGCGGCATGCGGTAGGCCTGGTCCTTGCGCTGGAAGCGCAGCGCCAGCACTCCGACTCCCTTGAACGTGAAACTCCACACCACGCCGAAGGCGTAAGCTTCACCCAGCAGATACACATCGCCCCCGCTGAGAAGGATGGTGCCGAGCTGCGCGCCGACGATCAGGTTGATAAGCCGGTACGTGGTTCCGAAGCGCGGGTGCGGCTTGCGGAACCAGCGGTGCAGCACGTCGTCTTCCGCCACGCGGTTCAGGATGCCGTTGGCCCCGATGATGGCGGTGTTCACGCCGGAGGAAAGCAGCAGCGCTCCCACCATCACCACGAACGCCTGAAAGGCGAGCCGCAGCACGTAGGGCCCCGCCAGGTACATGCTCAGCCCGCCGATCAGGTTGGAGTAATAGCGCGAGCGCGCTTCATCCGGGATCAGCATGACCGCGAACAGCGTGATCAGCCCGGTCGCCACCAGCGCGTAACTGCAAACCAGGTTGGCGGTGCGCTTCAGGTTCTTGAGCTTGGGGGCGGCCACCTCGCGGTATACCTGCGCCAGCGTTTCGAAACCGCTCAGCGCCAGCAGGGTGTGACCGAAGGCGATGAGAATGGCCACAACCGCCACCGAGGGCCAGCGGGTGCCCTCCAGCCACCCGAGCGACTCCTTGCCGAAGTGGAAATTCGAGGGCAGCGGCGCCGGCGGGATGTTCAGGCTCCCGCCGCGCAGCACCATCGTGAGCGGCGCCCACACGAGCAGAATGACCACCATGACCGTGGTGATCTGCAAAATACGCAGCGCCTTCAAGCTCGATTCCGGCACGCCGCGGATGTTCGACCGCCAGAAATACACCGTCACCAACAGCCCGCACGCCATGGCGAACAGGTTGGTGTTGACGCGAAACGGCGACTGGCTCCACTCCGCCACGTTGTTGATCAGCCCGGCCAGGTAGTGGCCCGCCGTGACCGAGCTGATGGGCCCGGTGAGCACGTAATCCACCACCAGCGCGGAAACCGAGAGCTTGGCCGGGAACGGGCCGAGGCTGTCGCGCACCACCACGTACACGCCGCCACGCACGTACATGCTGCAACTCTCCATGTAGATGGAGCGTATGGCGAAGGCGAACAGCATGACCGCCATGATCACCCAGGGGGCCGATTCGCCGATGGCCTGCTCCCCGATGCCGCCGACGTAAAACATGGTGGAGGCCAGATCGCCCAGAATCACGGCGGCGGCGCGCCACAAGGAGATAAAGGAGAGCGCCACGGTGGTCGCGATCACCACCTTGGGCATCCCGGCGCGTTGAGATTGGGCGGGCATCGGAAGCAGTGTTCGCCCTACATGATATCCCGTTGCGCGCCAGGAGACCACGATCCCCGGAGGGACTGTCGCTAGCATGTGATTTGTCCGGTCCGATTAGCACGTGAATTGTCCGGTTCGG
>JBHGBM010000146.1:0-5869 GCA_041946965.1 Bryobacteraceae bacterium | reverse complement strand
TGAAGCCCAGGTTGTCCTGGTAGGTGCCCTGCTTGTAGTCGATGGCGTGCGCCCAGGTGTAGGCCACCGAAGCCTGGAAGCCCTTGGAGTAGCGCTTGCGCATCTGCACGGCGAGCGCGTTGTAGTAGCTGTTGACGCCGTTTTCCACCTGGAGGATGCGGGTGTAGCGGCGGTCCACGCGGTTGGCCAGCAGATAGGTGGGGCTGGCGTAGGCGCCCACGATGTTGCCGCCGGCGTCCGCGATGCGGTAGGTCACCACGGGGCCCAGCGGGCCGATGTTGAGGTCCCGCACCCCCAGGCCCTGCACCCCGCGGTTCCACAGGTAGGAAACGGTCAGCCCGAGGTTGGCCGCGAGCTGTCGCTCCAGCGCCAGCGTGCCCTGCTGCGTGTACGGCGTGCGCAGATCGGGAGCGGCGAATTCGACCGTCGTTCCGCCCCGGGCGAGATTGCTGGCCTCCAGCCGGTTCGGAAACACCGGCCCGGCGGCGTAATTGGAACTCGTCAGAGACACCTGGCTCTGGTACACCGCGTTGTTGGTGAACAGGCTTTGCAGCAGGACTCCGCTGTAACGCGCGTGATAAAGGCCGTAGCCGGCGCGCACCAGCGTCTTGCCGTTGATCGAAAAGGCGATGCCGAGACGCGGCGCGAAGTTCCGCTTGCCCGAAGCGATGCGGCCGGTCTGCGGGTAATCCGGGTTGGTGATGGCGGGCTGCGGCAGCGCGGCGTACTCGTAACGCACGCCGTAGTTCAGGGTCAGCCGCGGCGTCACGCGGTACTGGTCCTGCGCGTAGAAACCGTGATCGCGGATGGTTAGCGTCACGTCCGGGGTGCCCAGCGTCTGGCGGTAGCTCTGCCACCGCTTGCCGCCGGCCGCGTTATCGGAAAAATCCTGGGCGAACGCGGTCACGTTGCCGTACACGTAACTGCCGTGCCGCTCGGACATGTTGTAGATGTAGTCGCGGCTGCTGGCGATATCCACGCCGAACTTCATGGCGTGCTTGCCCAGGGTCCAGGAGAGATTGTCGGCGAACTGGAAACGCCGCTCATTGGGGTTGACGCGCGGCAGGTAGCTGGCGCCCGCGCCGAGATAGCTCTGGCCCGCCACCGAAAGCACCACGTAACCCAGGCCCGCCGTCTGCACGTCGGGGTTGAAGTCGTCCGCCTGGCGGTCCGTGAACCAGCCGAAGCGAAACTCGTTCACCACGGTGTTGGAGGGAATGCTCGTCCAGCTCAGGCGGCCGTTGCGCACGCGCACGGAGGCGTTCCCGTTGCTGCCGATCGCCGCGCCGGTGTTGATCGCCGCCGAGGTCTGGATTCCGTTCATGGAGAGGAAGTGCAGGAAGTTGAAGCTGGCGCTGAAGGAATGACGCTCGGTGGGACGCCAGTCGAGCTTGCCGAAGAGCAGCTCCTGGTTGGCGTTGCGCGGTATGGCGCCAAAGTAGCGCGGCAGCAAGCGGTCGATGGCGGCGCATTGCGCGGGCGTGGCCGGCGCGCCGCAGCCGATGAAATGGCCGCTGGGATCGATGACCGCGGGACGGTTGATGCTGGAGGCGATGGGGAAATTCCGGCGCTGGATCTCGCCGTTGAAAAAGTAGAAGAGCTTGTCCTTCTTCACCGGGCCGCCGATGCTGAACCCGGCCTGGTGCCGCACTTCCGGAGGATTGAACGTGGCGTAACGGTCCTGGGCGTTGAGCGTACGGTTGCGGAAGAACCAGTAGCCGCTGCCGTGCACGTCGTTCCCTCCGCTGCGGGTCACGGTGTTGACGATGCCGCCGGAGGCGCGCCCGTACTCGGCGGTGGGGTTTGAGGACACCACCTGGAACTCCTGAACGGCGTCCTGCGAAAGCTGCGAGGCGATGCGGGTGCGGCCGGCGTTCTCGTTGAAGAACTGCTGGGTGGTATCCACACCGTCCACCAGAAAGGCGTTGGATGCGGCCATGCCGCGGAAGCTCAGGTTGCCGTAAGTGCCGTCGTTGGTCACGGCCGGAGTCAGCAGCACGAACGAGTCCACGCGGCGGCCGTTGATCGGCAGTTCCGCAATCTGCTGTTCGCCGATCACCTGCGACACGTCCGTCTTGGTCTCTTCGACGATGGGCGTGGCCGTGGTGACCTCCACCTGGACGGTGGCCGCGGCCACGGACAGGCCGATGTTGAGGTTGAGGTCCTGGCCCACGAGCAGTTCCAGGCTCTTGGCCTCGTAGCGCGTGAAGCCCTCGGCGTCCACGGTGACCGCGTAGCCCTGGGCCGGAACCAGCGCGGGAGCGGTGAACAGGCCCGCGTCGTTGGTGATCAGGTTGCGGACGATGCCTTTCGACTCATTCGACACCGCGACCTTCGCGCCGGGAATCACCGCGCCCGAAGCGTCCCGCACCACACCGGAAATGCTGCCGAAACCGGCTGTGGATTGGGCAAAAGCGGCGGAACACGCCGCAACCAGGAGAACGAACAGCAGAATGCGTTTCATGGCGGTTAACCCGAGCATATCAGGCTTTCTTGCGGGCTGCCGCCGGCCGGCTCGTCGAGGCGGCCGGAAGGAAGTAACGCCAGGCGGGCCCCCGGCTACGCTCCGCCCGCGGTATGATATACACAGTCTCGCATAAACACGATCACTCGACGGATGGAATTATGCTCGTACAAAACAGAATCACGCATTCGATTCTCCTGGGGGCTGCGTTTCTTGCCCTGTTCGTGCCCCGTGCCGCATTGGCGCAAGGCACCGGAGTCATTTATGGCACCGTCACCGACCCGAGCGGTGCAGGGATCGCCGGCGCCAAAGTGGAGGCGGTGCTGACCGAACGCGGAACCGCGCGCAGCGGCATCACGGGCGCCAGTGGAGATTACGTCTTCTCCGCCATGCCCATCGGCGCTTACGAGATCCGCGTGACCGCCGCCGGCTTTCAGCAGTTCTTGCGGCAGGCGGTGACGCTGACCGCCAGCCAGAACCTGCGCGTCGACGCGGCGCTGGCGGTGGGCAGCGTGAACGAGTCCATCACCGTCATGGCCGAAGCGCCGCTGATCGACAGCCGCTCCGCCGTAATGGGTACCATGATCGACGACCGGCGCCTGACCGAACTGCCCACCAACGGGCGCAACGTCATATCCCTGGCGCTGTTGCTGCCCGGCGCATCGGACGTGAGCGCGCCGCAAACCTTCACCGGCGACCGCAGCGGCCCCACGGTCTCCATGTCCGGCACCAAGGCGAACTTCAACCTGTTCCTGTTCGACGGGCAGGACTACCAGGCGGTGTTCCGCAACACCGGCCTGAATTATCCGCCTCCGGACGCGCTCCAGGAAGTCAAGGTGCTGACCAGCAGCTTCAGCGCGGAGTACGGGCACAACGCCGGCGGCGTGTTCAACGTGGTGACCAAGTCGGGCACCAACGACTATCACGGCGCCGTCTGGGAGTTCGTGCGCAACAGCAGCTTCAACGCGCGGAACTTCTTCGCCAACACCATCCCCCAGCTCGCGCAGAACCAGTTTGGCGCGGCGGTGGGCGGACCGGTGAAGAAGGACAAACTGTTTGTCTTCGGCTCCTACGAGGGCCTGCGCATCCGGCAGGGCGCGCTGGCTACCGGCGCCTTTCCGCTCACCGCGGCCGAGCGCGCCGGCGACCTGAGCGGCCAGAAGGCTTCCAACGACCCGCTCACGGGCCGGCCGTTCCCGGACAACAAGATCCCGGCCAGCCGCTTCGACCCGGTGGCGCGGGAGATCATCACACGCCCCGGCCTCATGCCGCTGCCCAACGCCAGCGCGGGCAGCCTGATCCAGACCTGGGCGCAGCCGCAGAACAACGACCAGGGCGTCATCCGGGTGGACTACAACCTGGGGCAGAAGCACCTGCTCAGCGGGCGCTACAACCACAACTACGCCACCCAGATCTCGATCGCGGGCCAGGTGCCCACCTACGCTACGCTGTTCAACTGGGCGCGCGTGCAGGCGGCGACGGTGTCCGACACTTACACCCTGACGCCCTCCATGGTGAACGAGTTTCGCGTGAGCTATAACCGCTTCACGCCCTCCTACGACGTGATTAACGGCTTCTCGCTGGCAGACCTGGGCGGCAATTACCCGGTGCTGAACAACGTGCCGATTCCGCCGGTGATCAACATTCAGAGCCGCGTCACGCTGGGCAACGGCTCCAGCATCAACGCGCGGCTCGTTAACGAGGATTACCAGATCAAGGACAACCTGAACTGGAACCGGGGCCGCCACGCCATCAAGGCCGGGTGGGAGGCGTTCCGCAAGCGCTACCTGAACCGCAGCTACTACCAGACCATGGGGGTGTTCAACTTCAACGGCGGAGTCACAGGCAATGCCGTGGCCGACTACCTGCTCGGCAAGCCCGCCACCGCCCAGGTGGCCATGCCGCTGACCGAACAGGGAGGCGTGCAGACCAGCTTCAGCCAGTTCATTCAGGACGACTGGCGCGTCACCTCGCGCCTGACCTTCAACATCGGACTGCGCTACGAGATTCAGATGCCGTGGGTGCATCCGCAGAATTACTGGGCCACGTTCCGCCTGGGCCAGCAATCGACGGTGTTCCCGAACGCGCCCCGCGGGCTGGTGTATTACGGCGATCAGGGCGTGCCGCGTGGCATGGTGCAGACCGACAAGAACAACTTCGCGCCGCGCGTGGGCTTCGCGTGGGATATCTTCGGCGACGGCCGCACTTCTCTGCGCGGCGGCTTCGGGTTCTTCTATGACATGATCGCGGCGAACATCATCCAGAACTTCAGCCAACCGTTCCGCTACTCCTACACCTACAACACGCCCTACAGTCTTTCGGATCCGCTGCGCGGGCAGGCGCCGCTGCCTCTGACCACCAACATGAAGGACCCGCAGTTCTTCGGGCTCCCGGCCATGACCTTCCCCGATCCCGGGCTGCGGACTCCCTACGTGGAACAGGTCAACCTCTCCCTCCAGCGCGAAGTGCTCCCCAACACCGTGATCGAGGCCGCTTACGTCGGCAAGTTCGGCCACAAGCTACCCTACACCAACGAGATCAACCCGGCCATTTACACCAGGGGCGCCACGCTCAGCACGCTGAACAATTACCGCATGATCTACGGCTGGGGCAGCCTGGCGTCCATGCAGACGTCGGCCAACTCCAACTACCACGGCTTGCAGGTGCAGGGCTCGAAGCGGTTCTCCAATCACTTCTCCGTGCAGGGCGCCTACACCTTCTCGAAGGCCATCGACCAGAACTCTTCCATCTCGGGCGAGTCGCCGATCGCGCCGAACCCGTTCAACCTGCGGGCGGAGCGCGGGCTGGCCACCTTCAATGCCAAGCACATCGCCTCGCTCTCGTGGATCGTGGACCTGCCTTCGCTGAAAGGACGCAACACCGCTTTGCGGCTGGTGGCCGGCGGATGGCAGTGGAACGGCCTGTTGCACCTGCGGACCGGGCTGGCGCTGAACGCGACCCTCGGCTCCTCCGACATCGCGCTCAGCGGCACCGGCAATCAGCGGCCCAACGTGGTGGGCGAGTGGCGCATCGGCGGCGACCGCACGCGCGCGGAGAAGATCGCGCGGTGGTTCAATCCGGCGGCTTTTGCGACGCCCGCCACCGGCACGTTCGGCAACGCCGGCCGCGACATCATCATCGCACCCGGCTCGGCCACGGCCAATGTCGGCCTGTTCAAGAACTTCCCCCTGCCCTTGCGTGAGGGGATGAAACTCCAGTTCCGGTCGGAATTCTTCAACGTTCTGAACCGGGTGAACCTGGGCAACCCCAACACCACCCTGGGCAGCAGCATGGGGCGCATCACCTCCGCTGGCGCTCCTCGTGTGCTCCAATTCGCGCTCAAAGTTATCTTCTAGTATGGGGCGACTCTGTCAAGCGTCACGTACAGCCGGGCTGAGTTAAGCC
>JBHGBM010000145.1:0-6068 GCA_041946965.1 Bryobacteraceae bacterium | reverse complement strand
TCAGGCCCACCTCATTCAAAGTAAAGGGGTAAGCCTACGAAACCGTCAGGAACTTCGGCCTAGACTCCTGAATCTAACCGGATATACTACACCCAAACCCGCCCGATGAGGATACGGGCAAGCCTGGATCTGTAGGGTGTCAGGTGCTATCGGCCCGCGGGGGTCCCGCCGGATTCGTAGAACCCGGGGTACAGCGCGCGCGCGCAGTCCGGGCAGATGCCGTGCGTGAAGGAGACCCCGGAATGCGCCTGGATGTAGGATTCCACCTGCGTCCAGTAGCCGTGGTCGTCGCGGATCTTCTTGCAACTGGCGCAGATGGGCAAAAGCCCGCCGAGAGTCTTCACCTCCGCCAGCGCGTGCTGCAATTCGGCGATCAGCCGTTCGCGCTCCTCGGCCGCGCGCACGCGCTCGGTGATATCGTGCTGCACGCCCCAAAAGCGCACCAGCGCGCCCTTCTCGATCACGCCGGCGTAACTTCCCGCAATCCACTTGCCGGTACTGTTGCGGCGCGCCCGCCCCTCGGGCACGCGATAACCGGCGCGAATGAAGCGCAACATCAATTCCTGCCCGCCCGGCTCGGCTTGCTCGAGCAGGGCGGCCAGCGGCGCGCCGGTGATCTCCTCCGCACGGCTCTTGCCGTGCATGCGCGCGTAAGCGTCATTGCACTCGGCGACGTAGCCGCGCTCCAGCAGCAGCGCGGCCTGTTCGTCCTCCGGCAAGTCGACGGGAACCGGTTCGCGCATCTCGATGCGGCAGATGCCCTCGGAAGTGACGCCCACAAACGCGCGGTAGCGCTCATCGCTGCGGCGCAGGGCCTCCTCGCTGTGCGCCAGGTCGCGGAACAGGAGATCCACCGGCCGCACCAGGCCGGTCACCACAATGGCGCGGTACATCAGCCAGAACGCCAGAAAGCGCAGCAGGTGGCCCACCACGTTGGCCCCGCCATAAACGTCATCGTAGAGCGTGAACGCCAGCTCCGAGGCGATACTCACCACTACCGCACCGGCAAGCTGCTTCAGCACCACCGGCTCGAATGCGGTCCGATGGCGGAACATCAGGAACAGGGCCGCGCCCATGGCGGCCATCACCGCATACTCGCTGGCGATCTTGAAAGTTGTGAGCCCCCGAGCCGCCACATAACAATCCGGAAAAACGCCGGCCGCCACCGCCGCAAGCAGCGCCGCGGCGGCCAGCGCCCATCCCGCCACCGCGCTTCCGGCGTGCAGCTTCCTGCGGATGTACGCCGGCGCAATGAGGAAAGCGGCTGCTTCCAGATACCTGCCGGCGATCCACAGTTTGGTGGCCAGGTTCGAGGAATCGCCCGGAAACACCCCCATGCCTTTGTAGGCCAGCACGTGAACCGAGTCGAGCGCGCCTACGAACAGCGAAGCGATACCCAGCACCAGCAGGTAATGGTTCTCCAGGTAGCGGCGCGCGTTCCAGGCCAGAAAGAACATGCTCCAGGCCACCGCGATGGTGAACAGCTCGATGGCGCTGTGAAACAGCAGATGGCTGTACCAGCGGGTGGAAGCCACCGCCACCAGCAGCGCCGCGGTGGCCAGCGCCAGCGCATGCCGTTTCACACCCGCGTTCAATCTGAGCCTCGGCACGGGAACAGAAAGCTGTGGAAAACAGCCCTTATGTCCAGTATCCCGCAAAACCCCAAAATGCTCTATTCCCTGAGGTCGCGTCCGCGCATTTCCTTGGGCTGCTCCACGCCCAGCGCCCCGAGGATGGTGGGCGCGATGTCCTGCAAGGCGCCGCCATCGCGCAGCTTCTTGCCGGAATCGTCGATGAGGAGGAACGGCACCGGGTTGGTAGTGTGATAGGTGTGCGGGCCGCCGGTTTCGGGGTCGACCATGGTCTCGGCGTTGCCGTGGTCGGCGGAAATGATCCACCCGCCGCCGCGCTGTTTCAGCGCCTTGTAAATCTCACCGAGTCCCGCGTCCACGGCCTCCACGGCCTTCACCGCGGCTTCCATCTTGCCGGAGTGGCCCACCATGTCGGCGTTGGCGAAGTTCATCACGATGATGTCGAAGTCGCGCTTCTCGATGGCGCTCTTCACCACTTCCGTGATCCCCGGCGCGCTCATCTCCGGCTTCAGGTCGTAGGTGGCCACCTTGGGTGAGGGAACCAGTTCGCGCTCCTCGCCCGCGTAGGGTTTTTCCGTGCCGCCGTTGAAGAAATAGGTCACGTGGGCGTACTTCTCCGTCTCGGCTACCCGCAGGTTGCTCCACTGAAGCTGCGAGAGCACATTGGCCAGGATGTTGTTGGGGTGTTCGGGCGGCAGCACGTACGGCAGCGTGAACGTCTTGTCGTACCGCGTCATGGTGGTGAAGTGCAAATTCTTCGGCGCCAGCGACCGCGAGGGACGCTCCAGCGAGGGATCGGTCAGGGTCATGGTGATCTCGCGGGCGCGGTCGGCGCGAAAGTTGAAGAACACCACCGCGTCTTCGTCGCGGATCAGCCCGACCGGCTCGCTGCGCCGGTCCACAATCACCACGGGTTCGATAAACTCGTCCGTGACGCCGCGCTCGTAGGAACGCCGGATGGCCTCGACGGGGTCGGTAGCCTTCTCGCCCTCGCCCAGCACCAGGGCCCGAAAAGCACGTTCGACGCGCTCCCAGCGCTTGTCGCGGTCCATGGCGTAATAGCGGCCGATGACCGAAGCAATGCGGCCCACCCCGATCTCGCGCAGCTTGCGCTGGACCTCCTCGACGTAGCCGGCGCCGCTCTCGGGCGGCGTGTCGCGCCCGTCCATGAAGCAGTGCACGCACACGTCGGAGACGCCTTCGCGCCGCGCCATCTCGAGCAGCCCGTAGAGATGCGTGAGCTGCGAGTGCACTCCGCCCTGGCTCGACAGCCCCATGAAATGCAGCCGGCGCGTGCGCGCGTGCCGCATGGCGTCTTTCAGCACGGGGTTATCGAACAGCTCTCCGCTTTCGATCATCAGGTCGATGCGGGTGATGTCCATATGGATCACGCGGCCCGCGCCGATGTTCAGGTGCCCCACCTCGCTGTTCCCCATCTGGCCTTCGGGCAGCCCGACCGCCCGCCCCGAGGTGCCGATCAGGGTATGAGGATACGTGCGCAGCAGCATGTCATAGGTGGGTGTGCGCGCCGCCGCGATGGCGTTGCCTTCGACGGCCGGGGAAAATCCCCAGCCGTCGAGAATGGTAAGTACGAACGGTTTCGGACGCCTCATTAGTGCCGGAACGCCTTTCTACCCGCGAACTGCGCCGCCGCGCCGAGCTCCTCCTCGATGCGCAGCAACTGGTTGTACTTGGCGATGCGGTCCGTGCGGCTGGCCGAACCGGTCTTGATCTGTCCGGCGTTGGCGGCCACCACCAGGTCCGCGATGAAAGCGTCCTCGGTCTCGCCCGAGCGATGCGACACCACCGCGGTGTAGCCCGCTTTGGCCGCCGTCTGCATGGCTTCGATCGTCTCGGTCAGGGTGCCGATCTGGTTCACCTTCACCAGAATCGAATTGGCCACGCCCTGCTCGATGCCGCGCTTCAGCCGCTCGGTGTTGGTGACAAACAGGTCGTCGCCCACCAGTTGGATCTTGTCGCCCACGGCTTCGGTCAGCATCTTCCAGCCGGCCCAGTCGTCCTCGGCCATGCCGTCCTCGATCGAGAGGATGGGGTACTGACGCACCCAGTTGGCCCAGAACGCCACCATCTGCTCGGAACTGCGCTGGCTCTTGTCGGATTTCTTGAAGACGTACTTGCCGTCCTGGAAGAACTCGCTCGAGGCCGGGTCCAGGCAGATGCCGATCTGCTCGCCGGGCTTGTAGCCGGCCTTGGTGATGGCTTCGAGCACCACCTCCAGGGCTTCATCGTTGCTCTTGAGGTTGGGGGCGAACCCGCCCTCGTCGCCCACCGCGGTGGAATAGCCGCGCTTCTTCAGCACGGTCTTGAGGTTGTGGAACACCTCCACGCCCATGCGCAGCGACTCGCTGAATTTCTCCGCTCCGAACGGCGCCACCATGAACTCCTGCACGTCCACCGAGTTGTCGGCGTGTGCGCCGCCGTTGATGATGTTCATCATGGGCACGGGCAGCAGGCGCGCGCCCACGCCGCCCAGGTAGCGGTAGAGCGGCAGGTCATGCGACGCCGCCGAAGCCCGCGCCGCGGCCATCGAGACGGCCAGCAGGGCGTTAGCGCCAAGGCGGCCCTTATTGGGAGTGCCGTCCAGCGCGATCAGCAGGCCGTCGATGGCCGCCTGGTCGAAAGCGTCCTTGCCTTCGAGCGCGCCGGCGATCTCTGTGTTGATGTGGGCGGCCGCTTTCTGCGTCCCCTTGCCCAGGTAGCGCGCTTTATCGCCGTCGCGCAATTCCACGGCTTCATGCTCGCCCGTGGAGGCGCCGGAAGGCACAGCGGCCCGCCCCATGCTGCCGTCGGCCAGAAAAACATCCGCCTCTACGGTAGGATTCCCGCGGGAATCCAGAATCTCTCGTCCGATTACTTTTTCGATGTTCATGTGTTTGTGTCTGAACTCCTATACAGCCCGCTGCTCCTGAGGCTGGTAACTGGTCGCGGAACACTCGTACGCGTTCTCGGGCGCCACCACCACAATGCCCGAGTCGGTCACGTGGTAGCCGCGCGCGCGGTCCTCGTCGAGGTCGTAGCCGATCACGCTGGAATCGGGCACCTTCACTCCCGTATTCACAATCGTGCGCCGTAGGCGGCTGTACCGCCCGATCTCTACGTTCGGCATGAGGATGGAATATTCCACCTCGCAGTAGCTGTTCACCCGCACACCCGGCGAGAGCACGCTTCGCAGCACGCGTCCGCCCGATACGATGCAGCCGGCGCACACGATGGAGTCGATGGCGACTCCCATGCGCCGCCCCTCCTGGGCAAAGACGAACTTGGCCGGCGGCTGCTGCCGCACGTGCGTGCGGATCGGCCACCGCTGGTCGTACAGGTTGAACTCCGGGGTCACGTCCACCAGGTCCATATTGGCCGCATAATAGGCGTCCAGCGTGCCCACGTCCCGCCAGTAACGCGCCGCCTTGGCGTTGATATCGTGAAAATCGTAGGCCACCACGCGCAGCCGGTCCAGGTTGCCCGGGATCACATCGCGGCCGAAATCGTGCGAGGACGCCGGGGATTGCGCGTCGTCCAAAAGCGCTTGAAGAAGCACGTCCGTATTGAAGACGTACACCCCCATGGACGCGCTGACGAAATCCGGATCAAAGACGGACCGCTTCGGGTTGCCGTGGCGCGGCTTCTCCTCGAAACCCACGATGCGGTAGTCCGCCGCGATCTCCGCGATGCCGAAACGCGGCGCTTCCTCCGGCGATACCTGGATGGTCGCGATGGTCACGTCGGCGTTGTGCTGGACGTGCCACTCGATCATCTCGTGGTAGTTCATTTTGTAGATCTGATCGCCGGAGAGCACCAGCACCCGTCCGGGGCGTTCCGCCAGGATGGCCGCGCTGTTTTGGAATACCGCGTCCGCCGTGCCCAGATACCAGTCCTCGCCCATCTGCTTGGCGGGAGGGATAACCTCAATGTACTCTCCCACTTCGGCGGAGAGGATATTCCACCCGTCGCGGATGTGACGGATCAATTCCAGGGATTTGTACTGTGGTAGGATGAATATGCGCCGTACGTTTGAGTTAATACAATTGGAGAGAGTGAAATCGATAATGCGGTAGGCGCCGCCGAACGGAACGGCTGGTTTGGCGATGTCGCGTGTCAGGGGGTACAGGCGTTCGCCAGCACCTCCCGCCAGTAAGATTGCCAATACGTTTTCCATCAAGCTAAGTCCCTGAAAACAATAAAGTTATGTTGGTTGTGAAACCGGGGTCTAGCAGGTGCCGCGTTTTTTGCGCTTGACTTTATCCGTCAAGCACCTATGATATCAGTACCTTCCCCGCGAGGCGTGGGAAAATTTTGGGTCTAGTTGGGAGGTGTTAGTCGATTGGCTGAAGTGAAGCTCCAGGAGGGCGAAACTCTTGAAAACGCCCTTCGCCGCTTCAAACGGAAGGTGCAGCAGGAGGACATCATCAAGGAAGTCAAACGCCATTCCTTCTACCTGAAGCCGGGAGAAAAGAAGCG
>JBHGBM010000144.1:0-6082 GCA_041946965.1 Bryobacteraceae bacterium | reverse complement strand
TCGGTTATCGGGCACAATAAAAGAAACCGACCTTCCAACCACATTCATGTCGCGCACCCTGAGGGAATCGCGTTAACACACAAACGCCGTCAACACGCTACTATTGAAGGTCCAATCTCAGGAGGTTTCACGTGGCACAAGACGGCGTTTCAAGACGTCACTTCTTCTATGGCAGCCTGTTGGCCGGGGCCGTTCCGGCGGCGGGATTCGGCAGTCAGCCTTCCCTAAAAGCTTTGGGCTACAGATCGCCCAACGAGCAATTGAATATCGCATCCATCGGCGCCGGGGGCAAGGCCGCGAGCGACATCCTGGCCTGCGCCGCCACCGAGAACATCGTGGCGCTGTGCGATGTGGACGATGCCCGCGCCGAGCGCATCTACAAGCAGTTCGAGAAGGCGCCGAAGTACAAAGATTACCGCGTGATGCTCGATAAGGAGGCCAACAACATCGACGCGGTGATCGTGAGCATTCCGGACCACATGCACGCCGCCGCCGCGCTGGCCGCCATGGAGCGCGGCAAGCACGTCTACGTGCAGAAGCCGCTGGCCCGCACCGTCTACGAGTGCCGGCTGCTGCGCGACGCCGCGCGCAAGTACAAAGTGGCCACCCAGATGGGCAACCAGGGTTACTCGAACGAAGGTACGCGGCAGTGTGCCGAGATGATCTGGTCCGGCGAGATCGGCAAAGTGACCGAAGTGCACGCCTGGACGAACCGGCCGATCTGGCCGCAGGGCCTGCCGGACGAACCCGCTGAACTGCCCGTGCCTCCAACCTTCGACTGGGACCTGTGGCTGGGCATCGCTGCCATGCGGCCTTACAGCGATAAGTACGCGCCGTTTGCCTGGCGCGGCTTTTACGACTTCGGCTGCGGCTCGCTCGGCGACATGGCCTGCCATATCCTCGGCGCTCCCAACGTCGCCCTCCAACTGACCTCTCCCACCAGCGTGGAATGCCTCCAGCAGGAAGGCAAGAGCAAGTATTACTTCCCGAAGAAATCCGTCATCCGGTTCGAATTCCCCGCCCGCGGTTCCATGCCGCCGGTCAGAATCACCTGGTACGACGGCATGCAGCAGCAGCCGGACATCCCCGGGGTGCCGGCGGGCGAGAGGCTGGGCGACCTGCCGCGCCGCCCGGCCGCCGAGGGCGCCGCGCCGCGCCGTGAAGCCTATTCCCTCGTGCAGGGGCAGATCTTCACCGAAGCTTCCTTCGCTGCCCTCGCCGCCGGAGCGGCGGAACCCGCCGCCGCACCGCGGCGGCGGCAGAGACAGGCGCAGCAGCCCGCGGATGCCAACGCCCGCCTGGATGCCCAGGTTTCCCGCCGCGCCGGACAGGGCAGCAACGGCAGCCTCTTCATCGGCGACAAGGGCATGATCACCACCGGCACTTACGGCGAGAATACGCGCCTGCTTCCGGTGGCCAGGATGAAGGACTACAAGTGGCCCCCGACCTTCCTGACGCGGTCGCCCGGCCACTACCGCGATTGGATCCGCGCCTGCAAGGGCGGCGAACCCTCGTGCTCCAACTTTGAACACGCGGCGCCCTTCACCGAGTGGATCGCACTCGGCGTGCTGGCGCTGCGGTTCGAGGGCAAACTGGAGTGGGATGCCGCCAACATGCGCATTACCAACAACCCGGCGGCCAACGAACTCCTGAAGCCGTACGTCCGCAGCGGCTGGCGTCTCCCCGGTTAATTTCGGCTTGCGGGCGCCGAACACATGGCAGCGGCGCCCGCTTGTGATACTCTACATCTAGAATCTCAGAGCCATGAAGAAAATTAACATTCCGTCGAATCTCACGTCGCTCGCCTACGACAGCATCAAGCAATATATACTCGACGGAAAGCTCGACGAAGACGCGCGGCTTACCGAGGAATTCCTCTCCACCGCCCTGGGTATCAGTAAGTCGCCCATCCGCGAGGCGCTCAACCGCCTGGAGGCCGAGGGGCTTATCCGCATCGAACCGCGGCGCGGCGCCTACCTTCGTGATTTCTCCACCAAGGACATCGAGGACCTCTATGACCTGCGCGAGGCTCTGGAAACGCACGTGGTCCACACCGCCGCGCTCTCGCCGGAGCTGATCTCCGAGCTGAAGCACAGCGTCCGGCGCATGCGGAAATTCCTGAAAGAGAATAACAAGCCCCACTACATCGACGAGGACATGCACTTCCACGCCGCGCTGGCGACGGCGACCTCCAACAACCGGCTGTGCAAGGCGCTCGAAAACGTTCAAAACCAGATCTGGATCTTCCGCCGCAAGACCTACGACCTTTCGAGCAGCACGGCGCCCGATTTTCACGTGGCCATAGCCGGGGCGCTCGAGGCCGGAGACCGGACCCGCGCCGAACAGGCGATGCGGGAGCACATCGCCACGGTGCGTCAGAAGCTGCTCGAGTTTCTCGAGCAGGAACACCAGAAACAGGCGGACAGGGCGGAGCCGCGAAAAGCCGATCTTTTGCTTCGCCAGGCGGAAGCGCCGCGTTGACAGCCAAATCGGGAGCGCGCTGACCTTGTGGCCGATGAGGACGATCGGCCTGATCGCTTCTGGCCCGCGAGGGGGCCCTGCCAGCCTGTTCGCTGCTCCTGTGGTTTCTGGCGCTCAGGCTCCCGCACCGGACTTCGGCGCGAACAGCCGGCTCGGCGGCACACGCTTCCAGTCGTTCAGAAAGCTCGCCAGGCCGGCATCCGTGAACGGGTGTTTGTAGAGCGCCTCCAGCATTTCGAAAGGCATGGTGGCCACCTCGGCGCCGGCCAACAACGAAGCAAGCACCTGGCTTACGTTGCGGATGCTCGCGGCCAGGATCTTCGTCTTGTATCCGTAGTTGTCGTAAATCTCGCGGATCTGCCGGATGAGTTCCGCGCCCTCGTGCCCCACCATGTCGAGGCGGTGGATGAACGGGCTGATATAGGTTGCGCCCGCCTTGGCCGCCAGGAACGCCTGCAACGGGCTGAAGCAGAGCGTGACGTTGGTCTTGATGCCTTCGGCTGCGAGCACCTTCACGGCCTTTAAGCCTTCGATCATCACCGGCACCTTCACCACCGCGTTCTTGTGGAACGCGGCGATGCGCCGGCCTTCCTCGATGATGCCTTCGGCATTGGTGCTCACCGCTTCCACGCTGATGGGGCCGTCGACGGTGGCGAAGATCTCGGCCAGCACATCGTCAAACGGCCTTCCCGAATTGGCGATGTGGGTGGGATTGGTGGTGACGCCGTCCACGATGCCCCACGCGTAAGCCTCACGAATCTGTGCGATATCGGCTGTATCGATAAAAAGTTGCATTTGTCAGACCTTCCAGCAGATGAGCTTCATTTCGGACATCTCTTCGGCGGCGTACCGGGGACCTTCGCGCCCCGTGCCGCTCTCTTTCACGCCGCCGTAAGGCATGTGGTCGGCGCGGAACATGGGCACATCGTTGATGATAACGCCGCCGACCTCGAAGGCGAGCGCCGCGCGGAAGGCGCGTTCCAGGTCGCGCGTGAAGATGCCGGCCTGCAATCCGTATACGCTGTCATTGACCTGCGCGATGGCGTCCTCGAGCTTCGCGTAGCGGTTCACCACCACCACGGGGCCGAACACCTCCTGGCAGGAGACGCGCGCGATTCCGGGCACCTCGGCAAGAATCGTAGGCTCGATGGTGGCGCGGTTGCGCCGCCCGCCGCACAGCAACCGCCCGCCCTTCTGGCGGGCGTCTTCGATCCACGCCTCCACCCGCCTGGCTTCCGCTTCGCTGATCAGCGACGAGATATCGGTGGACTCCTCGAACGGATGTCCGATGCGCAACTTGCCCGCCGCCTCCACGAATTTCGCCGTGAACGCCTCCGCGATGGACTCGTGCACGTAGATGCGCTGCACGGAGATGCACACCTGGCCGCTGTGCGAAAAGCTCCCGATCACGCTGCGCGCCACGGCGGCATCCACGTCGGCATCGGGTTCCACAACCAGGGCGGAATTGCTTCCCAGCTCGAGCGTGACCCGCTTCATGCCCGCCTTGGCGCGGATGCCGAGTCCCACCTCTTTGCTGCCGGTGAAGGTGATCATGGCGACGTGCGGGCTGTCCACCAGGGCATTGCCGATCAGCGATCCGGAGCCCGTCACCACGTTGTAGGCGCCCGCGGGCGCGCCGGCCTCCTCCACCACGCGCGCGAACCGCAGCGCGCTCAAGGGAGTGGCGCTGGCCGGTTTGTGAACTACGGCGTTGCCCACCGCGAGCGCCGGACCCACCTTGTGCATCATCAGGTTGAAGGGCACGTTGAAGGGTGTAATCGCGCCGATCACGCCGAGCGGCTCCCGCACGGTCATGGCCATGCGGCCCTTGCCTATGGGGGCGCCGTCCATGGCGATGACTTCGCCGCGCAGGTTCCGCGCCACTTCGGCCGAGGCGATCATGGTCTGCAAGGTGCGCTCGGCTTCCACGCGCGCCTCCTTGGCCGGCTTCCCGGTCTCGCAGCAGATCAGCCGCGCGAAATCGGCGAGGTCGCGCCTCACAATGGCGATCATGCGGTCGAGCAGTTCGGCGCGCTCGCAATTCGTCAGCTTGCGCATTTGCGCGGCTCCGCGCCGTGCGCCCTCGATGGCGCGGTCCACTATGGCGGAATCCGCCAGGAAGCAGGAACCCACCGGGGCGCCGTCGTAGGGCAGCGTTACCGTGTGCTGCTCGGGTGTGGTGACCCATTCGCCGCCGATGTACATCGGCATCGGTTCGATGGCTTGCGCGAAACTCGTCATGCGGTTGTCTCCTTGAAAGATAAAGCGGGAACCGTGTATCCGGCGTGCGGCATGGCGGCCACACGGGCGCCCGGTTTGCGGCGCAGCAGTTCCAGAAGGCGCGCCTCGTGTTCCTCCGGGCGGACGGCGTGGAAGCCGCACCGCTCCACGATGCGCGGGTCGAGCGCCGTGACCAGGTGCACATCGTAGCGGTTCCCCATGCGCGCGAGCCACAGCGCTTTGTGGCCGCCGATTACAAAGTTTTCCGTGAGCGCGCGCTCCATCTCCGCCTCGCCGGCATACGCGTTGAGGTACTGCCCGAGCTTGGGACTGCCCAGGCCGTCGCCGCACTCCGCGTAGTAGTAAAGCGAGCCGCCCGGAACCAGCGCCGCGCAGGCGTTATCCATGCCCTTGTGCGCCTGGCGCAGGTCGATATCCAGCGGCGCGCCGCCGGCCGAAGCGATCACCACGTCGTAGGGCCGCCCGACGGGGGTTCGCAGCAGGCGGTCCGCCGCGCGGCAGCCCGCGAGGTGCGCCTGCTCCACGTCGCCCGCAACCACGTGAAGCACCTTTCCCCCGGGGCCCAACACCAGGTTGACCATGAAATCCGGCTGCACCATGCGGCACCCTTCGAGCATGTCTTCGTGCGCGGGATTGCCCTCCAGCACACCGGCGCGGCAGCGCGGGTCGAGCAGCATGCGGTGATTGAACGTGGCGGTGGCATAGCCCGCCACGCCCGGAACAATGCTCTTGCGCCCGCCGCTGTAACCGGCGATGAGGTGAAACACGATTTCGCCGGTGAGGATGATGCGGTCGGCCTCCATCACGCGCCGGTTGATCGTGACGCGATTGCCGAAACTGGTGGTCCCGGCCTCGACCAGGTTGGCGCCGTCGTTCGCGTCGTGTTCGTAGGCGCGGATGCGCCGGAAAATCTCCTCGCCGACGATGGCGCGCTGCTCCGCCTCGCTCTGCCGGCGGTGGGTGCCGAGCGCAAACACGAGGCTGATGTCCGAGTCCGGAACCCCGAGCGTCTCGATGATGAGGGGCAGCAGCAGGTCCGTGCGCGCCAGCCGCGTGATGTCGTTAACGATGATGACCACGCGCTCGCCGGGCTTCACGATCCGCGAGAGGGGCTCGCACCCGATCGGGTGCTCGAGCGCATGCCGCACCGCCGCGCGCTCGTCGGCGGCCGCACGGGTCTCGGGCGGCGCGATCAGATCGGCATCCACCGGCAGCCGCAGGGCTGCCGCGCCGTATGGCATCGTAAGGGGCATCCGCAAGCTTAACATATCAGATACCAAAACCTCGCGGCAAGTGTTATGCTGGGTGCGCGACATGAATGTGGTTGGAAGGTCGGTTTCTTTTATTGTGCCCGATAACC
>JBHGBM010000143.1:0-6477 GCA_041946965.1 Bryobacteraceae bacterium | reverse complement strand
GTCGCCCGGATTCAATCAGCGAAAAGCCCGGCCGCATGGCCGGGCTTTTCTGCGTCTGCCCTTTCGCGGGCCGTAGACTGCGCGACCGGGCTGTGGTCTAATCAGATCCGATGTCACAGCCGCCAGATCGCTGGACGAGGGCCGAGACGGTTTCCAAGATTGTCTCCGGGCTCCTTCTGCCCGTGGTGTTACTGCTGTTAGGCACCTGGTTCAACCTTCAGCAGAAGAGAACGGACGAGGTCAGGAGCAGGGCGGAAAGCAACGCGAGCCGGCTCACCACGATGTTGAAGCACCTCTCGAGCGAGAGCCCGCGAGAGCGATTGCTGGCCACCAAAGTCGCGGAGTACTTCGCCAGGAACGGACAACTTCCGGGAGAATTGATGCCCGTTTTGCTGGAGGTCTCCGCGAGCGACCCGAATAAGGAAGTCTCGAACGGCGCGATCCAGTCTTTGACCGCGCTGGCCGCCAACAACCAGACGCTGGCTCCGTCGATCGAGAAGACCCTGGAGGCCATTCCGGGGCGGGTCTACATCCAGATCGCCGATGCCCGCCAGCGTGAGAAGGCCAAGCAGGTCGAAGAGAAACTGCGGGAACGAGGACTGCTGGTTCCGGGCATCGAGAACGTCGCCGGCAAGGCGGTCATCCCCAGGAAGACCAACGTCCGCTACTTCAACGATCAGGATAAGGCCACGGCGGAGGCGATCGTCGAAGTGTTGACCGCCGCCGGCATTTCATCGGCGTACGCCTACCGCGTGGCGGGGATCAACGCCCGGCCAGGCAGCCTCGAGGTGTGGTTCTCGGCCAACGACTAACGTGACGGCCCGGCCCGATAGATCGTCCTGGTCTTTGTGCTCCCGATAATCACGCCGAGCAGCGCGCCGATTCCGCCGATGAACGCCGCACAGAAGCATCAACGCGGCAAGTTCACGCATAGGCAACTTCTCCTTGTACGGACCGGTACGGACCGATTATAGCTACTTCAGACCGAGCTTACTGCCGGCGGCGAGCAGGGTTATCGCCTCGCGAAGACGTTTCTGCCTGGTTTCCTCGCGTTTGGCCGAATCGATCCAGCCGGCGTATGCCCGCCGGTGCGAGGGGGCCAGACCCTGGAACGCGTTCCACACGCGCGCTTCGGCCTTGAGGCCTTCTTCGATGTAAGGTGGAAGCGCGGAAAGGGACGGCCGCGGGGCATCTCCGCTGCGGCCCGTAGGCGCGCGCTCCAGGCCCGGCGCGGCGAGCAAGCCGCGCGCCTTCAGGTCCGCGTAGCGGCGGCGATTGGCGGTGGACCACTTGCTGCCGGGTCTTCGCGGAGTGAACTTGCGCAGGTAGCGCTCGTCGTCCAGGCGTTTGACGATGCTGTCGATCCAACCGAAGCACAGCGCCTCTTCCACGGCATCGTCGTAACTCATGCGGCTGCGATCGCGCTTGTGAAACACCAGCCAGACTTCGGATTCGGAGCCGTGGTGTTCCGCGAGCCAGTTGCGCCAGCGCTCGCGGCTGGGAACATCGAGCATCTTCATGGGTTCTACCCCGAGGCGGGCGCCTGAAGCTGCGGCATGGGCTTGGCCGCGAACAGGCGCCGGCACACCACGGCCATGACGCGCGCCCAGCGGTTGGCTCTCTTGCGCCGGGCGCTGTCCGTGGCGATTCCGGTGTTGGCGTACATCTGGCGGTAGAGCTTCGAAATGAAGACGAACGCCAGGCGCGCCTTTATCGACTTGACGCACTTGGCCCGCTTCCAGATCTCGCCCAGGGCGTAATAGGAATCCCAGGCCCGCTGCGTGCCCGCGCGGATCTCCTCGGCAGTCATGGTGGGATGCCGGGTGTAGAGTTTCGGGCGGAGGTGGCCGGGAATGAGCCAGTAGCGGGTCAACGGCACGCCCGCAATCCGTTCGGCGCCGGCGCCGCTGGACTTCTCCCAATGCGCAAAATCGACGGTGCCGGGGAACGGCGTCATGGTCACAAACTGCGCGAAGGTGAGATCGGCCCGCTTGGCAAGCTCGGCGGTGGCGTCGAAGGTGGTGTGCCGGTCGGTGGACAGGCCGAAGATGAACGACCCCAGCACGTGTACGCCGTGACGCCGGAAGGTGCGCAGCCGGTCGACCAGGCCGTCGCCCGCGAGATTGAAGTCCTTGTAGATGGCTTTCAGCCCTTCGGGGGTCACGGCTTCCACGCCGACCAGCGCGCCGCGGATGCGGGCCTCGCGCATGGCGTCGAGGAAGGCGGGGTCTTCGGCGGCTTCCATGGTGATCTGGGTGAACAGAATCATGTCGCGCGGAAGCAGGGCGAGTTGCTTCATCAACTCGAAGCGCTCGCGGCGAAGCGCGCGCAATTGGGCTGCGCGCGCGACGTCGTTCCGCCGATCTGCCAGCGCGATGTCCTGGAGCGACACGGGGTAGAAGTTATCGTCGGCCAGGGCGATAAAGCGGTAGCCCATCCGGCGGAGCCGAACGATCTCCTCGATCACGGGTTCGGCGGAACGTTGGCGCGGCGCCTGGCCGTCGGTTCGCCAGACGGAACAGAAGGAGCAATGTTTGGGGCATCCGCGAACCGTCTGGACGGACGCCCACATGTACCGGCTGGACTTCATGAGATCCCAGCGAGCCTGGACGAACTGTCCGGGCGGCACATGGCCGCCGTCGTAAAGCCGCTGGGGATCGCCGCGGACGCAATCGTCGATCACGCGCGCCCACACCATGTCGCCGTCGCCCCGCACCACGGAGTGCGCCGCGCCATGTTCCACGGCTTCCTCCGGATAGAGCGTGGCGTGAATGCCGCCGAAAACCACCCAGGCGCCGCGCTCGCGAGCCAGTCTTCCGACCTCGAACCCCCGCAGGGCATTGGCCGTGTGGATGCCGATCCCCACTACATCCCCGGGCTGGATCGCTTCCGGCCGGATCTGATCGAGGGTCTCATCGACGATCTCGGGATCTCCGAAACGGCCGGGCGTGGCTCCCGCCAGCACGTACAGCCAGCGCGGTGTGATCACGCCGATTCCGAACGACACATCGCTCGGGTTCACCAGAAAAACTCGCAGTTCGCACCTCCACCGGACCAATGAGCGTTTTGATCTCAGTAAGGGCAGCGAGTCTTGCTGGATAAACGCCTCAACAAGAATAGCACGCACAGTGATATACCAATGCTATGACCCGGCGTGAATGGCTCGCGCTGGGCGCTTGTCTGCCGGCATGCGCCCAAACCGTCGACGAGGACATCCGGCGGCTTGCGGCGAGCGCGCCGCTTTCGATGCAGTTTGGCGGCGGCTCCGCAGAGGAGTGCGGCGCATGGCAGCGCGCATTTCGCGCCAAGCTCGACAGCCTGCTGGGGCTCTATCGCCCGCCGGAACGATGGAGCGCCGTGCGGGAACGCGTGGTGGATTGCGGCGACTACCGCCGAGAGGAGCTGCTGCTGCGCGCCGGGGGCGAGCGCGACGTCCCCGTACACCTGCTGCTGCCGAAAGCATCCGGCCGCCGCCCGGGCGTGCTGGCGCTGCACGGACACGGCGAATACGGGCACGACTCGGTGGCCGGCCTGGACCACACGCCGGAGCGCGCGTCCCAGATACAGAGCGCGCACTACGACTACGGCCGCCAACTCGCCCGACGCGGCTACGTAGTGGCGGCCCCGTGCTTCACTCCCTTCGGGCGGCGCCTGGGCAACCGCGCGGCTTACCGGAATGAAGACCCGTGCGCCGTCACCTTTGTGCGCATGCAGCTTCTCGGCCGCCTGCTCCTGGCGGAAAACCTGCGGGACGCCCTATGGACGCTGGAGATGCTGGCTTCCCACGAGTCCGTGGATGCCTCCAGACTGGGCTGCGTGGGGCTCTCGCTCGGCGGGCGCATGGCCATGATGGTCTCGGCGGTTGCGCCGCGCGTGCGCGCTGCCGTGATTTCCGGCGCGCTGAACGTGATGCAGGAACGCATTCAGGGCCGCTACTCGTGCGGCGCGCAGGTGATCCCCGGGCTGCTCCGGTTCGGAGACGTCCCGGAGGTTGCCTCGCTCATCGCCCCGCGGCCCTGCCTGTGGGAAGTGGGCCGGCAGGACAGCCTGATGGTGAAAGACCGGCTGGAACCGGCGCTGGCCCGCATGCGCCGCGCGTGGTCGGCATTCGGCGCGGCGGACCAGCTCCGGGTGGACTCGTTCGAGGGCGGGCACCAGTGGAACGGCGTGGAGGCCTATCCGTTGCTGGCCCGCGTGCTGCGTCCGTAAACGGCTCAGACTTTTTCCGGCACGATGTACGGCGCCCGGTACTTGCGCGTGAGCAGGGCGTTGGCCTCGTTGTCGCCGATAAAACGGCCAGTCGCCTGGTCGACGCGGAGACTGCGGCCCACCTGGTAGGCGATGTTGCCGAGGTGGCAGAAAGCCGCCGCGCGCGCGCCGATCTCGATCTCCGCCGTGAGCGATTTGTAGTCGCGCGAGCGCACCGCGTCCAGGAAGTTCTTCATGTGCGGCACGGTATCGGAACCCTGCGACTTCTCTTCCAAGCCCTTCTCGAACTTCTCGCGCCGGCCGGCGCCCGCGCCCCGTGCGGCTTCGCCCGATACGTCCGCGGCCGTGCTCTTCCAGATGCGGAATCCGCCGCCGTCCACCACCATGAAACCGGCGTGGCCGAAGAAGATGTTCGCGGTCTGATTCGGGCCGCGAATCTCGACCGCCGCTTCGGGCGGAGTGGGAAGGTTGCGCGTGTCGAAGGTGATCTGGCTGTCGCCGAAATGGATGGTGGTCTGGAGCGTGTTGGGCGTCTCCTGGTCGTCTTTCCAGACGAACTTGCCGCCGCTTGAAGTCACCGAGACGGGCCAGCCGTCTTTCGCCAGGCCCCACAGGCAGATATCCATTTCGTGTACGCCCTGGTTGCCGATGTCGCCGTTGCCGGTATCCCAGAACCAGTGCCAGTTGTAAGCGAACTTGTTCTTGCTGTACGGCTTCATCTGGGCGGGGCCGAGAAAGCCGCTCCAGTCGAGGCCGGCCGGCACCGGCTCGTCGGGCGTATGGCCGATGGAGAAACGCCGGCGAAAGCACAGGCCGCGCGCGTGGAACACCGTTCCGATAGCGCCCTGGCGCAACAATTCCATGGCGCGGATCTTGTGCGGCATTGACCGGCTCTGCGACCCTACCTGCACCATGCGCTTGTACTTGCGCGCGGCTTCCACCACCTTCCGGCTCTCGTAGACATTATGGGTGGCGGGTTTCTCGACGTACACATCCTTGCCGGCCTGGCATGCCCAGATGGTGGCCAAAGCGTGCCAGTGGTTGGGGGTGGCCACCGAGACGGCGTCCACGTCCTTGGAGTCGAACATGGCGCGCATGTCCGGAAACTCCTTCGGGGCGTGTCCCTTGAGTTTTCTGATCAGCGCCGAGGCGCGTTCGCGCGCAGCCTGGTTCACGTCGCAAACGGCGGCCATGCGGCAGTCGGAATCGAGATCCGCATAGTAATTGATGTGATCCGTGCCTCGGCCTCCGAGTCCCACGATACCGAGTTGCACGCGATCATTGGCCCCTAGAATCGGAAACCGGGCGGTGGCGATGGCAGCCGCGGCGGCGCGGACGAATTGCCGGCGCCCGGGCGCGGTCTTAGTGCTGTGAGCTTGCATCCCCCGATGGTAACGCGGATCAGAACGCGAACGGATTCATCTTTCCGCGGTCCAGGCGATGAAGAGCCCGTCGGGCTCCACGTCCTCCCAGTAGGAAATGAAACGGCTGTTTACCACGCGGCAGCCGCGGGCCAGCAGCTTTTCAAGTTGCTTGCGCGTAAACCAACGTTCCCACTCCGGAGTTTCGAGCCGCCCGGCCTGCCCGGCGTTCTTGTCGATGATGACAATGCGGCCGCCGGGCTTCACCACGCGGCAGATTTCGGCCACGGCGCGCTCGATCTCCACGGCGTGCTCCAGCGATTCGGTCGCGTAGGCGGCGTCGAAGAATCCGTCCTCGAAGGGCAATTCCGTCATGGTCCCGGCGCGGGTTCGGATGCCCTCGGGCACGTAGCGGAGCATCTCCTCGGAGATATCGAGGCCCCAGACCTCCGCCTCGGGGTTGCGGTCCTTGAGGATGCGCGCGAAGCGGCCTTTGCCGCAGCCCACATCCAGCACGCGTTTGCCGGCGAGCGGCCCGAAGTAGTCGAGGATCAGCTTGACGTGATAGATCCGCGGATCAATGGTGGAGGGGAAATGTTCCTCGTCGCGCGAGGCCTGGTCGAAGGAGGCGCGGATGGTCTCCCGGAGTTCCGGCGTGAGGCGGGGCGGCGGCGTGCGCCGCCCCAGCAGTTTCCGCCAGTCCACGCTATGCCCGCGTGAGAAAGATGGGCAATCCGAGCTTGGCGGCGTAATTCGGCCGGTAGCGCTCGGTGTTGTACATGTTGGCCACGTCCACGCGACGCGGGCCCAGCTTGGGATCGGGGATCTCGACCGCGGCGTAGCGGCCCTCGGAAATGGCCATCATGACGCCGTGCTTGCCTTCCTTGATGCAATCCATCGCCATGCC
>JBHGBM010000142.1:0-6590 GCA_041946965.1 Bryobacteraceae bacterium | reverse complement strand
TCGATCCTCTTGCCGGTCAGCTCCAGCGCGTTGAGCAGCGCGGCGCCGGAGATGATGGCGGTCCCGTGCTGGTCGTCGTGGAACACCGGGATGTGCATGGTGCGCTTGAGTTCTTCCTCGATCATGAAGCACTCCGGCGCCTTGATGTCTTCCAGGTTGATGCCGCCGAAGGTCGGCTCGAGCAACTGGCAGGCGCGGATGATCTCGCGCGGGTCCTCGGTGGCCAGTTCGATGTCGAACACGTCGATATCAGCGAAGCGTTTGAACAGCACGCCTTTGCCTTCCATCACGGGTTTGCCGGCCAGCGCGCCGATATTGCCGAGCCCCAGCACCGCAGTCCCGTTGCTGACTACGGCGACCAGGTTGCCCTTCCCGGTGTACTTGTACGCCAGGCTGGGGTCGCGTTCGATTTCCAGGCAGGGCACGGCCACGCCGGGGGTGTAGGCCAGGCTCAGGTCGCGCTGCGTCCTGCACGGTTTGGTAGGAACCACCGCCAGCTTGCCGGCGGGAGATTGCTCATGGTATTCCAGCGCATCTTCGGGGCGGATCTTCATGGACGGACGCCTCCTCGTTCGTCTCAGGCAAACGACAATTATACGCCGGAATCCTAAACCACATCTCGGTGGTGGTTCACTGTGCCCTGCAGGCGGATGATGAGCTGGCCCAGCGCATCGTAACGGCTCAGCCGTACCCCGACGGCCCCGCCGCCGGGATGGAGCTCCACGAATTCCGTTGCGGGAGCCAGGCCGAACCGCTGGTAGAAAGCCGCGGAGATGAACCGCTGCACCTCCTCTTTGGCAGCCTTCCGTGTATCGAGATGCACCTGGAAGTAGTCGCCCTGCCCGGCGGCATTCACGCGCACGGCGGCGGCGTCGCGGCCGAAGGCGCGGTGCAGCATGGCCTCGGCCAGGTCGATGAGAGCCAGGCCGCGGAAGAAATTCGAGCCCTCCAGCCGGTGGAACTCGGGCGGCTCGGGCGCGGCGAGCGAGGCGTCGTCGAGGCCGCGGTTATAGTCGAACGGCGCCGCCCCGCAGCGTTCCATCCAAAGGTCGAGCCGGTCGAACCCCGCCGCTCCGCGTTCCCAGTCGAGTTCGCGTTCCATCTCTTCGCGCGGGGGCAGCCGGTTGGGATCGATTTCAAAGCAGCGGTCGCCCCGCTGAGAAAGGGTCACGTATTCGATCCAGCGCTCGGGATTGCGGATCAGGTAGAAGTTCTTCGCCACCTCGCCGAACAGGTAGGCGAGCATGGCGCGCAGCGGCACGCCTTCCACGCCGTTGATTACGGGCTCACGCCAGCCTGCGAACAGCGATTCGAAGGCCGCGTCCGTCTTCTCGAGCGCCGCGGCCGAGTCCAGCCGTTCCAGTTCGGCAAGCTGCCCGGCGTACCACTCGCGGTGGGAAAAGATGCAGCCGCGCAGATGCTCGCGGGAAATGCAGAGCGGGGTCTTGAGCAGGACCGAGCGGATCCACTCGCGATTGTCGCGTCCCAGCAGGCCGTCTTCGACGAGGTCGCTCTCGATGACCTTGAAGAAATCCGTATCGAGCGGCAGGCGCAACAGGATGGCGGCCATCTCCGCGGCTTTGCCGGTCAGCTTGCGCATCTCGCCGGTGGTGAGCGGCCCATCGCCGCCGTTGCCGTAAAAACCCCACGACCACTGCCACGCCGCGCGGTCACGCTCCACCGTATACGGGAAGATGATGCGGAAGCGCTCGGCGGGAACCGGATAGGTGCCCAGGATGCGGTAGTTGTCCCGGGGGTTCGACGAAATCAGCGCGCCCTCGCCGGAGCGCCCTTTCTGCTCGGTGGCCTGATCGAGCGAACCCGCGCGCACGCCGGTTCCGTACTCCGCCTGGCAGGCGAGGTGCACCAGCAGGTCGGCCGGAATGCCGATGCCGAACAGGGCGTTGAGCGCGTTCTTGGTGGCCACCGTGACGGCCGAAGAACTGGAGAAGCCGCCCTGCGGGATATTTCCGGTGGAAACCAACCGCAGGCCCTGGAACCGCTCGCGGCCGAGGTGCTCGCGAATCTTCGCGCCGAGGCTTCCGCTGCGCAGCGTGCGCAGGGAGGCGATGGCGTTGCCCACCAGCGCGAACGGCCGCCGCATGTTGCTGCCGGCCCACAACGACGCCGGGGGCAGAGGCCGCCCCTTGCGCCGGCGCTCCTCGATCTCCTCCTGGCTGAAGTATCCCAGGGAGAGGAGCAGGCTCTCGCTCATGCGGGTGCCGAACTCTTCGTAGGCGTGCAGGTCGGAGATCTCCTCGCCGGGGTACATGACCTCGTTGTCCGAGGCCACCGAGTTCACGCTCTCGCGGTACTGCGGATTGACCGGGTAGAGATGGATGCGGCGGTCTTCGGAGCTTTGGACCAGGATGGTGATCTGCTCGCCTCCCGCCGCGTCGCCGGCCCCGATGGGCATCTGCCAGGCGGGGCCGAAGAAGCGCATCATGTCCGGGTGCATGAAAGCGATGCGGAGCCGCCCGCCGGAAATGCCGATGGCCACGGGAGCATCGGGCTTGAACCCGAGTTTTTCGCGCGCGGCGGCGGCCATGAGTTCCTGCAACTGCCGCGCGATGGAAGCCACCTGCCCGGCGGGGCGGCCGGCCGCGATGGCGCGCGCGACCTCCTCGACTTCCAGTTCCTCGGGAAACAGGACGCCCCGCGAGGATGCCAAAATGCCTTCGAGCAGCGCGAGGTCCATGGGCTGGGTGAGATCCGAGCACAGCAGGTCGTATTCCGGCTCGGCTACGGTGGTGGTCACGGTGCGTACTTCCCCGCCCTCGCGGCTGATGCTCTCGATGACGTCGGTGAGATAGTACTGCCCTTGCGCGTTGCGGTTGGTGAGCGCCTGCAAATGGCGGCGGAGGAGCGCGGCCCGGATCACGTACAGAGGGCAATTGCCCTCTGTCAAGGCGAGCAGGGCCTGGCGTCGGGCGGCGTCGGGCTCGGCCGCGATATCGCGTTCTTCCAGGATGCGCAGCACGCGGCCCTGCGCGTCGCGCAGCACGCGGCCCTTGCCTCGGTTCTTGGGCGGCTCGTAGATCGCGGTCAGGAAGGTGATGCCGGCTTCCCGCGGGCCGGCAATGTGGGTGTCGTAGAGCCGCCGGAACACGGAGGCGGGCACGATGCGATCGCCCATCGAGATCATCAGCAGCGGATTCTGCTCCGCCAGCGCCCTCACGCTGAAGGCTTCGTAGGCCGCAAACGCCGTGCCGCCGGTGGGATTGTCCGAGCGGACGTAGATGTTGTCATTGCCGAGCGCGGCGGATACGTCCTCGTAACGGTATCCCACGATGCAGATCACCGGGGAGGGGCTGAAGGCGCGGAAGGCGTCGATCGAGTGCCGGGCGAGCGGCGCACCGTGTACGGGCTGCACGCACTTGGGTTCCTTGCCGAAGCGCGTGCCCCTGCCGGCCGCCAGCAGAACCAGCACCGGCGCGCCGGGGCGTATGCCCCCGTAATAGGATTGGCTCTCTGGATTGAGGATCTTTCCGCGGCCGATCTGCGCGGCTTCTCGGAGTGTAACTACCGGGGCGGGCGTCATCTGGGATGTTTATACAGAATCGCCCCGCGCTGCTGCAAATTGCGCTGTGGCGATTCGCACTAATAAACCTGGAAACAGAATACCTGGTTCAGGCCTTCGGGCGAGAGGCTGTATTCGCCGTTCTCCAGGCTCTCATCCACTTCGATGCGGTAGAGGTTGTCCTGGGAAAGCCGCGTGACGGTGATGCGGATCGGCCGCGCGTTGTTCTTCTTCTTGCGGAACAGGATCTCCCGCTGGCCGTTCCTGGAATCGAGCTTGAAAAGTTGCAGGCGCGAAGGGTCCAGCTTCTCCGCCTTGAGAAGGAAGATGGGAGAGGCGAGCGGAGTCCTGGCGGGCGAACTCGCGCCCTTGACGGTGTAAAGGATCTCGTCCTTGCGCTCCTGTTCATTCGCTACCAGATCTTCGGTCGGTTCCAGGTTGTCCGCGTGCACCAGGAAAGGCAGATCCGCCCTGGGAGGCTGCGGACCGGTGTACTTCTGCGCCGCGGCGGAGGCGGCGCACAGGACCAGCGCCAATATCCACCTCATAACCGGATTCTATCGCAGTGCTACCATCGCCTGTTGACCCGTAACAGACTGCTCCTGCTGGCTGCGGCGTTTCTGTTCTCCACCGGCGGCGCGGCCATCAAAGCCACCACCCTGACCAGTTGGCAGGTGGCCGCGTTCCGCTCCGGCGTGGCGGCCATAGCGCTCGCCCTGCTGCTGCCCGAATCGCGCCGGCTGCGTGGCGCGCGTGTGCCGGCGGTGGGCGCGGCCTATGCCGCCACCATGGTGCTGTTTGTGACGGCCAACAAGCTCACCACCTCGGCCAACGCGATCTTCCTCCAGGACACCGCGCCGCTGTACCTCATGCTTCTGGGACCGTGGCTACTGAAGGAGCGGCTGCGCGGCCGTGATGTCGCTTTGGCGGCGGTGGTGGCGGGGGGGATGGCGCTGTTCTTTCTCGGCTCGGAACGCGCGGTGGCGACGGCGCCCGACCCGGCGCGGGGAAACCTGGTGGCGGCGGCATCCGGTTTGGCGTGGGCGCTCACCATCTCGGGATTGCGATGGGCGCGGGCCAGCGGCATGGCCCCGGTGCTGGCGGGCAATCTGATCGCCTGCGCGGCGGCGCTCCCCATGGCGCTGCCGGTGGCGCACTTCGGCGCGCGGGACGCGGCGGCGGTGGTGTACCTGGGCGTGGTGCAGATCGGCCTGGCTTACGTCTGCGTGACCCGCGCCATCCGCCACGTGCCCGCGTTCGAAGCCTCGCTGGTTCTGCTGGCGGAGCCGGCGCTTAATCCGCTGTGGGCGTTCCTCGTGCACGGAGAGCGTCCCAGCGCCTGGGCCGTGGCCGGCGGCGCGCTGATCCTGGGAGCTACGGTGGCGGCGAGCCGGAGCGTGGGCGAGAAGGGCTGACGGGAACCGGCCTCTACCCGCTGGTCTCTGAGCGGGTCGAGACCGGGCCATCGCTGCCGGGAATCACGCGCGTCAAATCTTCGCCCAGGATCGATGGGCACCAGTGGGCCTCGATGTGCTCGATCACCAGTTCGGTGCCGCGCGCATGGCTTACGAACGGGCGCCGGCGTGGATCGTACATCGCGTCGGTCAGATCCCGCGCCACGACCACGTTGAAGCCCAGCCGCGTCATCTCGCGGACGCCGAAGGCGCGGTTGAGGATGCAGATATTGGTGTGGACGCCCATGAGAGCGATGTTGGTTATGCCTTCCAGCTTGCAGTAGTTGTAGATTTCCTGCCCGCTGTCGCTGATGCCGTCATAGCCGGCGATATGGATGGCGTCGTGCTCGCGCTCCCAGGGATAGGGACCTCTCGTAGTGGCGGGCCCGGTCCCCGTAAACTTCTTCGGAACGGGATCGTCACAGCCTGCGGCTATCGGAAATATGCGCCGCTCTTCCTGATCCGGCTCGGTCGCCCGGACCGGGAAGGGCGAGGGGGCCATCGGCGCAAGCCGCATTCTCTCGCGCTCGGGTCTCTTCTCGTAGTACTTCATCGTGTCACTGGGAGCGTGAATGATCATTACACCCAGGCTGCGGGCGGCGTCGACGACCTGGTTCATTCGCGGCGCCATCGCGGCCACCCGCTGGGCGGAAAGAGCGCAGACGTGGGTATCCCACATATCGATGATGATGATGGCCGTCTGGGCCACCTCCCAGCGCAGCACCTCCTCGGAGACTTGGATCTTGCCGCTCCCGGGCGGCTGCTCCTTGCGCCGGCGCGCCCGCAGGCTGAGGGTTCCGGGCACCTTCGGCCGATTTGGCGGCGGTTCGGATTCCGATTGCGGCGCTTGCGCAGGGGCCAGCGCAAGCGCTCCAGGCAGAATGGCAAGAAAAGATCGCCGATGCATAATCCTATTTACTCCAGCAGCCGTTTCGGAAAAGCCTTGGTAAGCCCGACGCCTTTCAGGTCTATCTGCTTGATGCCCATCTTCAGTGCCGGCGATTCCGGCTTCAGCCGAAAATCGCCCGCCTTCAAATCGACAAACATCGGGTCCGCGTACACATCGGTCTTGGAGGCGCCATGCGCACGGAGCGTTTCGAGAAACTTGGGCGTCGATGTCTCCTCGATGCCCCCGCAGTAATAGAGGTTGTTTTCGATCCTCGATTTCTCCACCTGCTGCGGGCCGACGGCGTACGTGTAGAACACGGCGGGCCCCTTCGGGTGGTAAAAGATGTTCCGCTCGATCACGGTGCCGTCGATGATTTCGCCCGGCCCGCTTCGGAAGATCCGGAAATAGCCCTTTGGAAGGACGTCGATGGCATAGTTGTTGAGGACTTTGTTGGGACCCTTGTGCTCCCATGCGCCCGCGTTGGACCGGTAGATGACGTTCTCTTCCCAGGTGGTTCCGCGCTGCCAGTCGTCTGTACGCAGACAGCCGCTCACCCACTCGCTTGCAAATACGTCGTGGATGTAATTATGCCGGATGATATTGCCTTCACCCGCGCCGGTGACGTTGATCCCTGCTCCGTCGCCCAGTTTCTGTAGCACGCGCTCCACTTCGTTGTTCTCGACGATGTTGTTCTTCGTGTGCAGGAACGGCATGACCTCGTCCCATG
>JBHGBM010000141.1:0-7228 GCA_041946965.1 Bryobacteraceae bacterium | reverse complement strand
ATCGACAACACGGCGTTGCAGCGCGGTACGGGCGGCCAGGTGATCCGCGGCGGCTTGGGGCAACTGGAAAACACCGAGTCTCGCGGGAATCAGTTCGCCTGGTCCAGTACCTACCGAGGCACGCTTGGCGGGAGTCATGCGCTTTCCTTCGGTTACCAATTCGACAACCTGGATTTCGACCGGACCCTGCGCTACACCGGCGCGCAGTTCACATTGCCTGACCTTCCGGAATTCGGCAGTGCGGCGGGGCGGACGCAGTACGGTGCGGCATTGATGCGCCGCTACTTGAACCCGGCGGATCCGTCCTCCCCTGTGGTACTCGAGGTCTGGGGAGGGAACTATTCCAACCCGTCGGCGACGGGCTGGACCCGCTACCACGCTGCATATCTCGAAGACAGTTGGACCATCGGGCGCCGCCTGACGATCCGGCCTGGGTTGCGATGGGAGAAACAGCGGATTTCCGGGCCCTCAGTACATCCATCGTTCGGTGACAATTGGGCGCCGCGCATCGGCGTCATCTTTGATCCTACGGCGGACCGGCAATCCAAGCTGTTCTTCAACTGGGGACGCTTCTATGAGCGGATCCCGGGAATTCTCGCCGCTCGCTTTGCGTCGAACGAGTGGACCGTTCGGGGAGCGCTGTACCGCGACCAGAGCGGAACCATCGACCTGTCGGCGGCCAGCTACATTGGCAACGCGTTGGGCCAGACTCTACGGTTCACCGGCGGTCCGTCCGTTCCCATGCTGATTGCGGGAGATCCGAAGCCGGCGTACCAGGACGAAATCGTGGCTGGCTATGAGCGCGATTTCGGCCGTTCTCTGACCTTCAGCGGACGGTTCGTATGGCGTGATCTGCGACGCGTCCTCGAGGATATCTCGCCACTGAGCGTGGGCGACTATGATGCCGGACGTACACAGCAACTGGTACTCGCAAATCCATCGGGCGACCTGCGCGTGTTCGGCCCGGATGCGCGATTCTACGACCCGGAGAGAACCTATAAGGCAATGGAGCTCGTGGCGAACAAGCGTTTCGGGACCAACTGGCAAACGTTCGCCAGCTACCGGCTTTCAAAGCTCTCGGGCAATTACGAAGGACTGTACCGTAGCGACATGGCTCTGCTCACCCCGTATGCGAGCACGCTATTTGATTTCACCAATAGCGACGGACGGTTGCTGGACCAGGCCCGGACTGGCGACCTGCCGCTGGATCGTACGCACAATCTGAAGCTGTTCGGCAGTTATCAATTCGACACCGGATGGCTAAGGAACCTCAATGTTGGCGCGGCATGGAACATCGCTTCGGGCACGCCGGTCAGCCGGTACATGGCGAACCCGGCTTACAACCTGCCGGGCGACCTGCTTTCGGGCAGCCGGGGCGCCTTGGGCCGGACCGACTGGACGTATCCAGTGGATTTCCACGCCGACTACACATGCAAAGTGGCCGAAGGGAGGAACCTGAAGTTTGTGGCCGACTTCTTCAACCTGTTCAACCAGAAGCGGCTGGTGCGCATTGATCAGAGCTTCCAGTTGGACAAGTTCACGGCGAACCCAGACTTCCTCAAGCCGAACACGCTCAACTACGCCTACCCGTACCAGGTGCCGTTCCATGCGCGGCTGGGAGTTCGTTTCGAATTCTAGGAGCGGCGGGTGTCGATGGGCAAGAGGGAGGCCGATTGCGGCCTCCCTCGGCTTCGTGCTGTTCCTAAGCCAGTGGCCTGCGCTCGCGCGCGGCAAGCCGCTGCCGGAAAAGTACGATCGCTGGCTGAATGAAGAAGTTGTCTACCTGATTAGCGACGACGAAAGGAAAGCGTTCCTGCGCCTGAATACCGACGCCGCGCGCGAGCAGTTCATTCAGGAGTTCTGGGACGCCCGCAACCCTCTTCGGGGATCCGGGCGGAACCTGGCGAAGGACGAACATTATCGGAGGCTGGACTATGTCAACCAGAACTTCGGCCGGGAATCGAACACACCCGGTTGGAAGACCGACATGGGACGCACCTACATTCTGTTGGGAAAGCCCCTGTCGCGCGCACCGTTCAAGGGCTACGGCCAGATTTACCCCCTGGAACTGTGGTTTTACCGGAACTCCACGGGAAACCCGTCCTTGCCGCCCTTCTTCAACGTGGTATTCTACATGCCCGAAGATGCTGGCGAGTACCGGTACTACCGGCCTTTTCTCGATGGCCCGCTGAAGCTTGTTCGCGGGACGCAGTTTCATACTAACCGCGATGTTTACGAATTCCTGAAGCCGCTGGGCGGCGACCTGGCGCGGGCTGCGTTTTCCCTCGTTCCGGCCGATCCATTGGACACCCAGGAATTCAGGCCGAGCATCACGAGCGATTTGTTGATCGCGAGACTTCAGAATTACGCGAACGACCCGTGGGCGACGCGACGGGTGCGGGAAGCCCGTCAACTTCGGGCGCAGGTCACATCCTGGTTTCTTGCGCCGGAGGAACAGCCACTGGAGGCGGCCGTGGCGGTTGTGGCCGACCCGCAAGGCGAGTACTGGCTCGACTACGCGGTGTTGATTGATGACGAGCGTCTAGGTCGTCCCGACGGGAACGGCAACCTAATCGTATCCAGCGGGTACCGGTTATTCACCGAACAGGGAGACTTGCTGTTCGAGGACACCGGCGAAGCGGCATACCGCGCCCGCGAGCAGGGACGGTTCAGGCCGTTCCTGCTGGCGCGACGCATCCCCGTTGTTCCCGGAAGATTTCGGCTCGAGATGGAAGTGGTGAACCGAGAGGCGGGCCGGAGTTGGAAAGCCGAGCGGCTGATCGAGGCAGGTAAAGCGACGTTGAGCGAACCAATCCTGGTTCACTCCGCCCGATCCGTCGGACCGCACGCAGCGGAGACGCCCTTCCGCTACTTTGGCGTCCAGTTTGTTCCGGCTGTGGGCCGTGTTTTCACCCAGCGCGATTCCTTGCAGGTCCTTTTTCAAATCCAGGCGAGCGGGGGTGAGGAGCGCGCTTACGATGTGGAGTATCTCCTGGCGCATGCACGTGACCGCGGTCAACGCCGCACATTCACGGAGTCGGTTCCGGGAAGCGAATTCAGCGGGGGGCGAATCCTCAAGGCGAAGACGTTGCCACTCAGTGAACTTGAGCCGGGGGAATATCGAATCGTAACCACTCTTCGCGAGTCAGGTTCTCCGCGCGTGGTGGGTTCTGGGAACATCGGCTTTCGGATTCAGGAGTCCCGCCCGGATGTCGAGTTGTATGTTGCCGGCGCCCTCAATGGTCTGGAGGCCGTGGCTGCGTACCTGCGCGGGCTGGCATCGCTGGGACAGAATGAGACGGCCCGTGCCGAGATCTATCTGCGACGAGCTCTGGAAGGCCGCCCCTCAAACCCTGATGCGCTGCGCCTCCTGGCGTCGATCTACTTCCAATCTGGAAAACACAATCAAGTCACCGCGCTGTACCGGGAGTCCGGTGGCGCCGTCCTCGCAGCGCATCCGGACAGCCTGGCACAGGTGGTTCTCAGCCTGGCGCACACCGGCGACCTCGGCGCGGCAGCGCATTTGCTGGCTGACGGACAACGGCAATTCCCCAACAATTCAATTCTGACGGCGGCGGCGCGAGAGATCGATTGTCTTCGCGCCGGACGTGCAGGCGGTTCGTCGCCTCGCTACAACTGAACAAGGGCGCCAACCGTGGTAGGGGCGTTCAGGCGCAGAACGATATCCAACAACCCGAGCCCGTGGCGCCCTGGGTAAAACGAGATGCTGCCACGAACACTGGGACCGCCGTTGAGCCCGGACACCCTCACGGCGGAACCGGCTTGCTCATCCCCGGCCCTTGACCCGCTCATCGTGATAGAACCAGGGCTTGTCGAGGGTCTTGCCGTTGAGCGCGGCGGACTGAACATAGATGGGCACCAGCCGGGTGAAAAGAAGCCGGATCACAGGCGAATCTTGGGGTTCTGTTATACTGAACGCGAAACCGTGCTCAGACCATACCTGATCGGTGTGGCCGGCCCGTCAGGCTCCGGCAAGACCGAACTGGCGCGCAAACTCGCCTCCGCGCTTTCGGCGCCGGTAGTGGCCCTGGATTCCTATTACCGCGAACTGAGCCACCTCACGGTGGAAGAGCGCGCGCGTGTGAACTTCGATGTGCCCGCCGCCCTCGACCACGACCTCCTCTGCGGTCAGCTCGCGCTGCTGGCCGCAGGCGGAGAGATCGCCGTGCCGGTGTACGATTTCTCCCGCCACACGCGTGCGCCCGAAGTACAGTGCGTCCGCGCGGGCCGCTTTGCCATCGTGGAGGGCCTGTTCGCGTTGTACTGGGAGCAGGTGCGCGCTCTGCTGGGCACCGGTGTCTACGTGCACACGGCGGACGAGCTGTGCTTCGCCCGCCGCCTGGAGCGCGATGTGCGCGAGCGCGGGCGCACTCCGGAGTCCGTTGTCGCGCAATACGAGCAGACCGTGCGCCCCATGGCGGAGCGCTACGTCTTTCCGGAGCGCGACGTCGCCGACGTTGTGGTGAGCGGCGTGGAGCCGCTTGAGCGGACCGCTGCGCAGGTCCTGGAGCACGTGTACGCGCAGATCGCCCGGCGCGAACCCGCCGGCGGCGCCGCTGCGCGATAAGGGGGGCCATGGCCCTACGGCCGTCCGTAACCCTGTTCGTCGTTCACAGCGCCGGCGGGTGAGATTCGGTGTATCCTATCCGAGAGCCGGGTGCCAAACGGCAACTCCGGTCAGGGAGTTACCGTTCAGCTTGACTCTGAAGATCATTGCCGCATTGCTGTCCGTCATCGGCTTCAGCGGATGCCGGCGCGCCGCGCACCCCGTTGCGGCGGAGGCGCCTCCGTGCACGGAGGTCAGTTTCTGGGACCCAACTTCTCAGGCGCGGGTTGTGGGGGAGGTCGAGCGCGCCTCCGGCATCACCTGGGCTCAGCGGCTTTTCGCCGTCCGGCTGGACCGGCCGTCGCCGCTGCCCTCGGCGCCGCTATACGTCACCCTCGATTTTTCCGTGCCGGAGGAGATTGGAATCGGCACGCTGGTCGAGGATGTCACCCTAACCGCGCGGGTCAACGGTCTGCCGGCATGCCGCGAGACTTACCGGACTGCCGGAAGGAGAAGGCTGAGCTGTCCCGTGCCGGTAGCCGCGCTGGAGCAGCCGGTCCTGGTGGTGGAGTACGAATGCGACCGGAGTTTCCGGGATTGGGCGACGGGAGCGCAGTACGCACTGGCGTTGGCCAGCGTGCGGCTGGAGCCGTACGAAGCGACCGAGGCGTTTCACGCGCTCCAGGTGAAACGTGCGCACCGTGCGGAGGAGGAGGTCATCCGCGAATGGGAGAAGTACCCGCCCGGGCGGAGGCGGCGCATGCAGCAGCTCATGGCCGGGTTGCCGGCGTGGAACAACACCCGGTACCTGGGCGTGCGAGCGGGCAGGAACCCGGTGGATCTGTGGATGGCGCAGCAGTTGATCTATGAGATCCGGCCGGAGTTCGTGGTCGCGACGGGCGTGGGCGAAGGCGGCGCGGCGCTTTACTACGCCCATGCGCTGGGCGGGCAGGGCAAGGTGATCGCCGCCGGCGAAGGCGAGGTTCCCCGTGCGGCGGCCGAAGTGCCGCTTTGGAAGAACGGTGTGGAGTTCATTTCTGGTGCGCCGGCGGCAAGACCGGTGGTGGAGAAGGTGGCTGCGCGTGTCGCCGGCGGTAAGACGCTCGTGATTCTTGGTTCGGGCGGAGCCGGGCGCGACGCAGCGGCGGAACTGAACGCGTACGCGCCGCTGGTAAGCCCCGGAAGCTGTCTCGTCGTCGAAGAGGCGGGTCGCAACAGCGCTGTTGCGGCCGCCGTGCAGGCTTTCCTGGCAGGTGCGGGCGGCCGGGATTTCGAGCCGGACCGGCGCCGCGAGGCGTTCCTGATCGGGTTTCACAACGGGGGCTGGCTGCGAAGGAAATGAGGACGGCGATGCGATTTGCGATGCTTCCCTTGGCAGTTCTGCTGCTGGCTTCGTGCGGTTCCAGTCCGCCGGCGCAGAGAGCCCCGAAGCCGCGGTTCAAAGCGGTGGACCTGGGCCACAGCGTGCTGGCGGTGGCCGAGGAGCGCGCGCGGCCGCGGCTCCTTCGCGGATTCGGCGACGCCAATGGCGGATGGAGGCCGGTGGAGCCCATTTTCGCCGTCCGCCTGGACAAGCCCCCGCTGGAAGTCAAAGAGCTTTACGTGGAACTGGAGTTCGCCATTCCGCGGGAGATCGACTTCAAGAACGGGGACGTCACGGTAACCGCCAAGGTGAACGGCGTCGAAGCCTGCCGGAACCGCTTCCCGGATCCCAATAGCTATAAAATGACCTGCCGCGTTCCCGAGCAGGCCCTGGCGCGGCCGCAACTTGAGGTCGAGTTTCACGCCGACCGCAGCTACTCCGAGGAAGGGACAGGCCGCAAAACGGCGCTGCGGGTGGTCTCGGTGCGGGTGTGCGAGCTCGAGGGAACCTATGCCTTCCAGAAGGCCCAGGTTGTCAAAGCCCGCCGGGGCTATGAGGCTTTGGCGCGGCGCTGGAAGGGCGCCAGCGTGGAGGAGACGCGCGAGGCTCTGAGCCTGTACCACAAGACGGCGGTCTGGCGCAGCGCCTGGTTCGCGGGCGTACAGATCCTGCAAAATCCGCTCGACCTGTGGACCATGCAGGAAATCATCGTGGAGACCCGTCCCGAGTTCATCGTGGAGACGGGGACGCTCGAGGGCGGCTCGGCGCTCTACCTGGCTTCGGTTCTGGATGCGGCGGGCCTGGGCGATTCGAAGATCATCACTGTGGATATCATGACCACCCACCGCGCGGCGGAGGCCAATCCGCTGTGGGGGCGCTACGTCGAGTTCATCCACGCCAGCTCGACTGACCCGGTGGTGGTGGAGCGGATCGCCACCCGCGTGCGCGGCCGCCGCACCATGGTGACCCTGGACAGCGACCACAGCATGTTGCACGTGCTGCGTGAATTGCGCCTGTATGCGCCGCTGGTCAGTCCCGGAGGCTACCTCGTGGTCGAGGACACGAACATGGACGGCGTGCCTTCCTACCCGGGTGACTACACAGGCCCCATGGCCGCCGTGGAACGCTTCCTGGAGCAAGGCGGCGCCAAGGACTTCGAGCGCGACCTGAACCGGGAGCCGTTCCTCATGACGTTCCATCCCGGCGGCTGGCTGAAGCGGCGGCAGTAAGCGCGTTAGTCCGAAGTTCCACGACAGAAGGCCGAGTATCTGTTTGAAAGCGTGGGAGATCGATCCGAA
>JBHGBM010000140.1:0-7286 GCA_041946965.1 Bryobacteraceae bacterium | reverse complement strand
TCGAGCAGCACGTCCTTGGCGCGCAGGTCGAGGTGGTTGGTGGGCTCGTCGAGCAGCAGAAAATTGGACGGCATCATCAGCATGCGGGCCAGCGCGTAGCGGTTGCGCTCCCCGCCCGAAAGCACTCCGATAGTCTTGAAGACGTCGTCCTCGGAGAACAGGAACGAGCCGAGAATGGTACGCAGCTCCGTGTTGGTGGCCCGCGGCGCGACTTCGGCGAGGTCGTCGATCAGCCGCGCGTGCGGGTCGAGTTCCTTGTATTGATCCTGCGCGAAGTAGTCCGGCTCCGCGTTGTGCCCCAGGATGTATTCGCCGCCGGTGACCGGTTCCTGTCCCGCCAGGATTTTGATGAGCGTGGACTTGCCCGCGCCGTTCACTCCCACCAGCGCCACGCGGTCGCCGCGCTCGATCATGAAATTCACGCCCGCGAAGACGCGGTGCTCGCCGTAGCTCTTGGCCACGTTCTGAAACTCCGCCACCACGCGCCCGCTCGCCTTGGGCTGGGGGAAGTGGAAATGGATGGTCTTCTCTTCGGGCGGCAGCTCGATGCGCTCGATCTTCTCGAGCTCCTTGATGCGGCTTTGCACCTGCTTCGCCTTGTTGGCCTGATAGCGGAAGCGGTTGATGAAGGCTTCGAGCTGACGGATGCGGTCCTGCTGGTTCTTGTACGCCGCTTCGAGCTGCGCGCGCCGCTCACTTTTGAGTTTCTCGTAGTGCGTGTAGCCGCCGGTGTAGAAGTGCAGGCCCTTGTTCCACAGCTCGGCGATCCTGCCCACCGTCACGTCGAGGAAGTAGCGGTCGTGCGAAACCAGCACGAAAGCGTGCGGGTACGACTTGAGATAGTCTTCCAGCCAGTTGCGCGCTTCCAGGTCCAGGTGATTGGTGGGCTCGTCCATCAGCAGGAGGTTGGGCCGTTCGAGCAGCAGCTTGGCGAGCGCGATTCGCATCTGCCAGCCCCCGGAGAACTCTTCGGTGCGGCGCTTCCAGTCGCGGTTGGGAAAGCCGAGGCCCGAGAGCACCGCGCCCACCTGCGCCTCGACGGCGTAACCGTCGCGCGCGCGGAACTCGGCTTCGGCGCGGTGGAAGCGCTCGGCCACTTGCGCGTACTCGGCGCCGGCCGGGTCCAGTTCCGCCATGCGGTGGGTCAGGTCCTCCTGCTCGCGCTCGAGCGCCAGAACGTCGCTGAACACGGTCATGCATTCGGCGAATACCGAACGGCCGGAAAGCGAGAGGCCCTCCTGCGGGAGATAGCCGACACTGATGCCTTTTTGAATCGCGACCGTGCCGCCGTCGAGGCCTTCCATGCCGCCCAGGATTTTGAGCAGGGTGGATTTGCCCGTGCCGTTGGCGCCCACCACGCCGACGCGGTCGTTGGGCGTCACGAGCCAATCGACGTTCTCAAACAGGATGCGGGGTCCAAAGCGCTTGGAGGCGCCGGTAAGCTGGATCATTCGGCGGTGAGCGGGGCGCGCGGCGCGCCCAGGGTTAGAATAGCACGCCGCATCGGCCCTACAGCCCCGCCAGCCGCTTCGCCAGCGGCTCCAGCGGCGGCAGATCGTTGCGCGGGCGGTCGAGATAGAAGTAGGCGGTGCTCGACCAGTCGTCCTGGCGCTCCCACAGTCCGGTCTCGTGCTTCACCAGCCCCGGACCGGCGCGGTACAGCTCGGTGCCCGCGGCCCGCATGGCTTTCAGCGCCTCCGGGTTGGCGGCGCCAATCTGCTGGATGGTCACCCGCACATCCTTGCGGAAGTACACGGGGTCGGGCACGTGGTAGCGGTAAAAGGCGTAGCGCATGTTGTCGCGGTCGGCCACGGGGCAGCCGGTGTAGAGGTTGCTGAACGCGCCCTGTCCCCAGCCGGTGCCGATGTAGTCCTCGGTGCCGGTGCCGGAGAGGGTGGGCAGCTCGCGGTCGCCGTCGATGTAGACCTTGACCTCGCCCTCTCCCCACCAGGTTTTCAGGTAGCGCTTCTGGTCGCAGATCACGCCGATGTTGCAGCCCAGGAAGCGTCCGCGCCCGGCCACGCGCGCCAGGATCTCGAAATCGCGCTGATACTCGGTGGGGTTCTGGTGATTGAACCAGGCGTGCAGGTAGCCGGCGCCGGCGGGATGCCGGTCTCCGAGCGTCACGTCGATGTCGTAGTAGAGCGAGCCCAGACTGGTCTCGCCTTCGTTGGTGAGCACGATCTTCATGCCCTTGCGGAACGGCATGGGGATGAAGCAGTTGAAGCTCTTGCCCTCGGGGCTGGCGAAGAACACCGACTGGAAGGGGGCCATGCGGCCGATGCCGGTGCCGAAGAAATCGCCGAACGGCGCGCTGATGGCGGGCTTCGAGGCGCCGTCCCAGTAGAAATCGAGGCGCAGCGAGCGCAGCATCTGCGGGCTGCGGTTGTTGATGGTCATCCAGATGCGCCGCACGGTGCCGCTGGATGCCTTGACCTCGGCGAGCACCACCTGCTCACCGGCTTTGACCGGGATTCTGGGTCTGCCCTTTCGCCCGGCGTTGACCTGCCCGGCGGCGCCCTTTTCGCCCTGCGGGTTCTCCGGGCTGAACCAGCGTGTCTCCAGGCCGTCGGGGACCTGGTACAGTTCCTGCGCGCCCGCGGCCGCCGCCGCCAGCGCCATCAATAGCCACATGCGCATTGGGCTATTGTGTCACAGTCAGAACGTGACTCCCACCAGCACCGAGCCCTCGTTGCGATTGAGCGGCAGCAGGTTGAAGAGAGACCCCGTGAAGCTCTCGCCGCCCCAGCGCATGTAGCGCAGTTCCGGCGTAATGCTGACCGGCCCTATCTTCAGGCGCAGGCCCGCGCCCGCCACAAAGCCGGCCGTCGTGGGCGAGTTGGTTCCGCCGGTGAGAAAGGCGGGCAGGCGGCCGAAATCGGAAACGTGCCGCAGGGTCACGCCCGCGCCGAACACGGGGGCGACCGATTGTTGCCCCACCGTGTACTTCAGCATCACGGGAAACTCCCACGAGGAAGAGGTCGTGCCCGCGAAATTGAAAAAGCTGAGCGACTGGCGGTTGTACAGCGCATCGCCTTCCACGGAGAAATTCAGAGGGAGCCTGACCCCGACGGCCGGGCCGATTTGAAACCGGCGGTCCGTGGCTCCGAGCGCGGTCCTCACCGCGTTGGTGATGGCGTTCCCCGAATCGAAAGGGGCGCCGCCGCGCACGCCGATGATCAGCGGTCCCGCGGCGAAGGCGTCCAGGGCCATGAGCGAGAAAGCCAGAAGTCCACGCGTCATGCTGGTGGGACGCGCTCGAACGGGACAAGGTTATTAAGGCCCGTTCATTCTTCGCGCAGGGCTTCGAGCGGTTTCATCCCGAGAATGCGGTAGCTCGCCGCCCACCCCGCCATGGCCGCAAGGGCCGCGGTGGCGGCGACGGCGGCCGCCGAAGGCAGCCACACGAAGCGGTAGCGCGCGTCGAAGAGACCCTTCAATACGGCCGCCGTGAAAGCATTCGCCAGCAGAGCGCCCATCAGGCCCGCCACCGCGCCCAGCAGGAGGTATTCCACCGAGAACACCGCGGCCACGCGGCGCCGCGTGGCGCCCAGCGCTTTCAGAACCGCCGTCTCCCGCACGCGCCGGAAGCGCGTTCCCGCCACGCCGGCCGCGAGAATAATGGCGGCGGCGGCCACCGTGAACAGCGAGATGAACCGGTAAACCATCCCGATCTGATCCATGACCTGCTGCACGGTTTGAAGCACGTCGGCCACGTTGACCACCGTGACGGCGGGGTAGCGCTCGTAGAGCGCGCGCTGAAATGCGGCCACCTCGGAGGGGCGAATGCGCAACCCGCCGTAATAGATCGCGGGGAAGCCCTCCAGCACGCCGGGGCTGAACAGAAATTCGAACCGCGCCGCCATGCGGATGGACTCCGGCCGCATGATGCAGGCGACGCGAGTGCGGATGGTGCGGCCCCACACCGCCCACTCCACGACCGATCCCGGTTTCACTCCCAGCGCCGGCGCGGTCTCTTCGGCAACGCACACCTGCGGCCCGGATTTCGCGTCCCACCACGCGCCGCCAAGGATCTGCGTGCCCTCGGGCCGCTCCGCCATCCACGTCACCGTGCGGGTGCGCAGAAAGCGCCGCGAAAAGCCTTGCAGGCGGATTTTCTCGACGGGCGTGCCGTCCACGCGCAGCAGCCGCACCGCCACCGCGGCTAACACCTCCGGCGGGCGCTCAACGCCCGGTTGGCGTGCGGCGAAGGCCGCCAGCGTCTCGCGCTCCGCCGCCGGGATGTCGAGAAGAAACACGTTGGGCATCCCCGGGGGCAGGCTCTCGACGATCTGCCGCAGCAGCGAGGTTTGTAGCAGAAAGACCGTGAGGGTGAACATCACCCCCACGCCCATGGAAACCAGCACCGCGGTGGACTGGTTTCCGGGGCGGTACAGGTTGGCGATCCCGTGCCGCGCCGTGGGCGAAAGCCGCAGCGCCGCGACGGCCGCCCGGAGTCCCAACAGGAGCAGGCGCGCCATGCCCGCCAGCGCGGCCACACCCACCGCCAGGGCCACGGCGAAGAACATGCCGAGGCGCCACGCGTCCACGCGCGCCAGTGAGCCGGCGAGCACGCCCAGCCCCGCCAGGATCACCGCGCCCGCCGCCCACGCCGTCCACGGCGCGCCGCGCTTCTCTTCCGGCATGGCGCGCCGGAATACGGCGGACGGCCGCACCTGGCGAAGCCCGAGCAACGGCGGCAGGGCGAAGAGCAGCGTGGTGAACACGCCCGCCGCCAGGCTCTCGAGCGCCGCCGCGGCGTCGAACCCCAACTCGGGCCGGCGCGCGAAGATCCGTTCCACGAACACCGGGAACACCCGTTCCACGGCGAGCCCGAAGGCCACGCCCAGCGCGCCGCCCGCCGCGCCCACCAGCAGCGCCTGCGTGGTGAAGATCCCCAGCACCTGGCGCGGCCTCGCGCCCAGGCACTTCAGGATCGCCACGGTCTCCATCCTCTGCTGAATGTGCGCGTGCATCGCCATGCCCGCGCCGAGCGCGCCCACGATCACCGCGATCAGCGCCACCAGGCTGAGGAACGTGGAGGCCCGGTCGAGCCCGCGCGTCACCACCGGGTGCGTCTCACGAAAGTCCGCGATGGTGGCCTCCGGCAGCGCCTTCTTCAGCGTGCGCCGCGCTTCTTCCACGGAAATGCCGAGCGGCGGCAGGCGGAACAGGAACCGCTCCGAGGCGCGGCTGCCCTGGGTGATCAGCCCGGTGCGCGCGAGCCCGGCGCGCGTGATCATCACTCGCGGCCCAATGTTGAGCGTCCCGGTCATGCGGTCCGGCTCCGACGCCAGTACGGCCACGATGCGGAACGGCTGGCCGCCGAGGCGCAGTGTCTGGCCCACCCGCGCGTTGAGCCGCGCCAGCAGGTCGCCCGAGACCGCGGCCGAGTGCTCATCGAGGCGCGCGGGCGGTTCCAGGCGCAGCTTTCCATAAAACGGGTACACGGCCGGATCCACCGCTTTGAGCGTCACCAGCAGCGGCTGGGCGAAGCCCGGGGAGGCCGCCATGGTGACCGTCTCGGTCACCTGCGTCCGGCGCACGCCGCGCCGCTCGAGCGTCTGCATCGCCGCGTTTTGTTCCGCCGTTGGAAGCGCGAAGACGCGCGCCGAAAGGTCCGCAGCCATCAGGGTGCGCGCGTCGGAGAGCAGCATGGCGCGGAACGCGGCGGCAAATCCCCGCACGCCCGCCAGCGCCCCCACCCCAACGGCGACCGCCAGGACGACGAAGGCGAAGCGCCCGGGGGAGGAGCGCAACTCGCGCCAGGCTAGCCGGAGGTAGAGCATAGGCGCCCGTCGCGCATGGATACGGTCCGGCCGGCGCGCGCGGTCAACTCGGCATCGTGGGTTACCAGCACCAGGGTGGCCTGTTCGCGCCGGTTCAGCGAGACCAGCGCCTCCATGACCATGCGGCCGTTTTCCGAATCGAGGTTTCCGGTGGGCTCGTCGGCGAGCAGAATGGGCGGGCGCACGGCGAAAGCGCGGGCCAGTGCCACGCGCTGCTGCTCGCCGCCGGAAAGCTGCACGGGGTAGTGGCCGAGACGGTCCGCAAGCCCCACCTGTTCCAGCAGGTCGCGGGCGCGCGCGCGGCCGTCGCGGCCGCCGGCCAGTTCCACCGGGAGCATCACGTTCTCCTCGGCGGTGAGGGTGGGGATCAGGTTGTAGGCCTGAAACACAAACCCGATGGCGCGCCCGCGCAGCAGGGCCAGTTCGTCTTCGTTGAGCCGGGTGATCTCGCGGCCGCCGATTTCAATGGAGCCGGAGGTCGGCGCGTCCAGGCCGCCGATGAGGCCGAGCAGGGTGCTCTTGCCGCTGCCCGAAGGCCCGGTAATGGCCACAAACTCTCCGCGCGCGATATCCAGATCGATGCCGCGGAGTATTTCCACGCGCCCGGCTTTCTTCGTCAGACCCCTAACGCGGATCACGACGGCTATTATGGCATCATGAGGGCCCGTTGCGTGCTGGTTCCGGTGGCGCTGCTCGCGGCGTGCAGCCGCGGACCCTCCGGCGACGCCCGCCGTGAAGACCATCGGCAATCCGCCGCGCAGGCCGACGCCCGTCCGGTGATCGCCGCGTTCGGTGACAGTCTGACCGAAGGCTTCGGCGCCGATCCGGCCTCCACCTATCCGGAGGCCCTTCAGCGCCTGCTGGACGGCGCCGGCTACCGCTACCGCGTGGTGAACCTGGGCGTGAGCGGAGAGACCAGCAGCGACGGTCTGGCGCGCGTGGGCACGGTGCTCGCCGAAAAGCCCACCATCGTGATCCTCGAATTCGGCGCCAATGACGGCCTGCGCGGCGTCCCCGTACGAATCCTGCGCGCCAACCTGGAGCGCATGATCGCCGCGCTTCAGGACGGCGGCGCGGCGGTGGTTCTGGCTGGGATGACCCTCCCTCCCAACTACGGCCGCGAGTACATCCGGGAATTTGAGGCGGTATTCAGGGAAGTGGCGGACAGGCGCCGGGTGGCGTTCATTCCGTTCCTGCTTGAGGGAGTGGCGCCCGATCCGCGCTACATGCTGCGCGACGGCCTGCATCCCAACGGCGCCGGCTACGCGATCATCGCGCGAACGGTGTTCCAGGCGATTCGGCCGCTGCTCAAGCCCGGCAAAACGTACTGAACATCCCTTTTCGCGCTGACGCCGCCGCCGAATGGCTTGTCCTGTGGGCCGAACACCCAGTTGAGCGGGAATGCGTCCGGTCCGAGAAATTAGGCGCCGCAACCCCACTACTCCGAAGTTCCACCCCCCAACTTGAGGCGAGTTGTTGATTTTACGGGTGTTGGGC
>JBHGBM010000014.1:0-119511 GCA_041946965.1 Bryobacteraceae bacterium | reverse complement strand
TCGTCGGTGGTCACCATGCCGCCCTCGCCGCCGGTGGTGAAGGTCTTGTTCTGGCAGAAACTGCACCCGGCCATGTGGCCCATGGTGCCGGTCTTACGCCCGCGGAATTCACCGCCGAACGCTTCGGCGTTGTCCTCGATCACCAGCAGGTTGTGCTTCTTCGCAAAGGCGAAGATCTGGTCCATGTCGCAGACATTGCCGTACAGGTGCACCGGCATGATGGCCCGCGTCCGTTCGTTGACCAGCTTTTCCGCGGATTCCACGCTGATGCAGTGGTCCTCCAGGTTGACGTCGGCGAAACGCGGCACGGCCCCGGCCTGCACCACCGAGAAACTGCTGGCGATGAATGTGTAACTGGGCACGATCACCTCGTCGCCCGGTCCGATGCCCAGCGCGGTAAGGGCCACGTGCAGGGCCGCCGTGCCGGTGGCGACGCTGATGGCGTACTTACTGCCCTGCCACGCGGCGAACCGCTTCTCAAATTCCATGCCCTTCCGGCCCGTCCAATAATTGACTTTCCCGGAACGCAGAACTTCCTCGACCGCCTTGATGGCGTTCTCGTCGAATTTGGGCCAGCCAATCAGTTTGTTGGTGACGGCCTTGGGCCCGCCGTGAATTGCGAGTTGACTCATACTTCTCCTTCCGTTTCGCTGATCGCCAGATCTTGCTCTACCTGCGGCTGCATCCCAGAATAACGCATACCGGGCATCCGTTTGGGACCCCGCTGTTGTACCCTTGGACGGTATGAAACCGTGCAGGGAATGCCGCCGTGAGGTCTCGGAGCAGGCCTTTTCCTGTCCTCAGTGCGGAGCGCCGTATCCGGCGAAGGACAAGTGGGATGGGTGGGGTTACGAGTACAAGTCCGAAACGACGCTGTTCGGGCTGCCCCTCATTCACATCTCGTTCAAGTACCGTCCCAACCGGACGCCCGTCGTGGCGCGGGGCATCGTGGCCATCGGCCAGTTCGGCTGCGGGGTGGTGACCATCGCGCAGTTCGGGGCCGGGCTGGTGAGCGTCAGCCAGTTCGCTCTGGCCGGCTATGCGCTGGCGCAGATCGGGATCGCCTATTCGCTCGTCGCCCAGATCGGGCTGTTCGTGCATCAAGGCCGCGGCCAACTGGTGCGCAGCCTGGGCCAGTTGCTGGGCGCATTATAGACGCGGCCGCGCCATTGTACAATCGGCTTTCCGCCATGCGCTTTATCCTCGCTTTGCTTCCCTGCGCCCTCCTGCTCGCCCAGGAGGCTCCCCGCTTCGACGTGCGCTGGATGGACCGCAGCGCAAGTCCGTGTGTCGATTTCTACCAGTACGCCTGCGGAACCTGGATGGCCCAACACCCCATTCCGGGCGACCAGGTCATCTGGGGCCGCATGAACGAGGTTGCGGAGCAGAACCGGCTGATCCTCAAGGACATTCTCGAAAAGGCTGCCGCCGCTTCCCAACGCACCGCCATCGAGCAGAAGATCGGCGACTACTACTTCTCCTGCATGGATGAGAAGACCATCGAGGCTCGCGGGACGGCGCCGCTCAAGGCCGAACTGGAGCGGATCGCCGCGATGCGCGACCGCAACACCATGGCCCAGACGGTCGCCCGGTTGCACGCCATCGGCGCCGCCGCTCTGTTCCGCTTCGGAGCTTCGCCGGACCTGAAGAATTCGACGCAGAACATCCCCGTGGTGGACCAGGGCGGGCTGTCGCTCCCCGACCGCGACTACTATCTCAAGACCGATCCGAAGTCCGTGCAACTGCGGGAGCGCTATCTGGCCCACGTGCGCAACGTGTTTCTGCTTCTCGGCGACGGGGCCGAGGCCGCGGCAGCCAAGGCCCGCGTGGTCTTGGACCTGGAGACCGCGCTCGCGCAGGCCTCGCTCGACCGCGTGGCGCTGCGCAACCCGGAGAACCGGTATCACAAGATGACGGCGCATGAGCTCGAATCCATGTCGCCGGAGCTGGCCTGGGAGGCGTACTTCGCCGCGACCGGCGCGCCCGCGTTCGAGAGCTTGAATATCGCGGTTCCCACGTTCATGCGGGGGATGGATGCGCTGCTGCACAAGACCGGGATCGACCAGTGGAAGGTGTACCTCACCTGGCACCTGGTGCACTCCCAGATCGAGCTGCTGCCGGCCGCCTTCGCCAAAGAGAATTTCGAGTTCTTCGAGAAGACGCTGCTGGGCGCGCGGGAAATGCGCCCGCGCTGGAAGATGTGCGTGGCCGCGGTGGATGCCGGCCTGGGAGAGGCGCTGGGGCGGAAATTCGTGGAGCGCACCTTCGGCGCCGACGGCAAAGCGCGCACGCTGAAGATGGTGGAGGCGCTCGAAAAGGCGTTGGCCAAGGACCTGGCCGAACTGCCCTGGATGACGGCGGCGACGAAGAAACAGGCGCTCGCCAAGCTCGCCGCCATTACCAACAAGATCGGCTATCCGGAGAAGTGGCGCGATTATTCCGCGCTGAAGATCGAGCGCGGTGAAGCCATGGCCAATTCGCTGGCGGCGAACGTGTTCGCGCGCAACCGCAACCTGGCGAAGATCGGCAAGCCCGTGGATCCCAGCGAGTGGGGCATGACGCCGCCCACGGTGAACGCCTACTATTCCTCGCTTCAGAACAACATCAACTTTCCCGCAGGCATCCTGCAACCGCCATTCTTCGACCGGCGGATGGACGATCCGGTGAACTTCGGCGCCATCGGCGCTGTGATCGGCCACGAGCTCACGCACGGCTTCGACGACCAGGGGCGCAAGTTCGACGCCCAGGGAAACCTGACCAACTGGTGGACCGCCGAAGACGCGAAGGAGTTCGAGCGGCGGGCGGATTGTTTCGTCCGCCAGTACGCCGATTACAATGCCACGCCGGACGTGAAGCTGAACGGCAAGCTCACCCTGGGCGAAAACACCGCGGATAGCGGCGGCGTCCGCGTCGCTTACATCGCGCTGTTGAGCACGCTTTCCGGCAAGCCGCCCAAGGTCGACGGCTTCACACCCGAGCAGCGCTTTTTCCTGGGCTGGGCGCAGGTCTGGTGCCAGAACCGCACGGAGGAAGCGGCGCGCGTGCGCGCGGCCACCGATCCGCATTCGCCGGGCAAGTATCGCGTGAACGGCGTGGTTTCAAACATGCCGGAGTTCCAGCAGGCGTTCGGCTGCACGGCGGGCCAGCCGATGGTTCGCCCGGAAGCCTGCCGCGTCTGGTGACCGGACTCCGGCGGGTGATCGCGCAGGGCATATTCGACCTCAACCTGGTGCAGAACCCGGGTGCAGAAACCGGGCTATCGACCTTTCAGCCGCGGCCGCGGATGATCCTCTGGTGGTGAATGGCGACGCCGGGGCGGACGAGGGAGAGGAATCGCAGAATGCCTGGAAACCGATTTCGGGCTGGAATGTGCATCCGGAAATGATGGTGCTGAAGTACAGCGGCATCGAATTCGATGCCGGGGATCCTCGGCCGGTGAATCGCGGCCGGAACCTGTTCGCCACCTACAACACTGTGACCAAGCCGGCGTTTCAGACCATCGGTGTGACGCTGGCCAGGGATCGAATCGACAGCGGCGGGGTGAACAGTGCGCTGGGGCAGCGGTGTCGTCTGCCGTGTATATTAGGAGTTTCGCCATGGACCGCCGCAATTTTCTGAAAGTCACGGGCGGCGCCGCACTCGCCGGAGCGGCGGGCGCCGCGCCTTCCCGCCCCAATATCGTGCTCATCATGAACGACGATATGGGTTTTTCCGACCTCGGCTGCTACGGATCCGAGATCCGTACGCCCCACATCGACGGGCTAGCCAAGGGAGGGGTGCGCTTCACGCAGTTCTACAATACGGCCCGCTGCTGTCCCACGCGCGCCAGCCTGCTCACCGGCCTGTACCCGCACCAGACCGGCGTGGGTCACATGGTGGATAACCCGAAGCCTTTCCCGGGCTACACCGGTGACCTGAACCCCAACTGCGTCACGATTGCCGAGGCGCTGAAGCCGGCGGGTTACCAGACGTTCATGGCGGGGAAGTGGCACGTCACGCCGGTGACCTCGTCAAAGCACAACTGGCCCCGGCAGCGCGGTTTCGACAAGTACTACGGAATCATTCACGGCGCGGCGGATTACTTCAACCCGGTGACGCTGACGCGCGACAACGATCCGGCGGAGCCGGACAAGCCGGATTACTACTTCACGGACGCCATCGCCGATAACGCCGCCGCATACATCGAATCGGCGTCCAAGACCCAGCCGTTTTTCCTGTATGCCGCCTTCACCTCGCCCCACTGGCCGCTGCACGCGCCCGAAGACGAGATCGCGCGTTATCGCGGCCGGTACAAGGACGGCTGGGACGCGTTGCGCAGCGAGCGCCGGCGGCGCATGATCGAGATGGGGATCATCGACCGGCGCTGGCCCTTGACCCCGCGCGACAGCCGGGTGCCCGAATGGAAGGACGCGCCGGACAAGGAATGGCAGCAGCGCAGAATGGAGGTCTATGCGGCGCAGATCGACCGCATGGACCAGGGCATCGGCAGGATCCTCGCGGCGTTGCGGAGGGCCGGGCAGGAGCGGAACACGCTGGTGCTCTTCCTGGCCGACAACGGCGGCTGCGCGGAGGAACTCGGGCCGAAGGCGGGCGGATTGCACGTGCCCAAACTGACGCGCGAGGGCCGCCCCGTGCGGGTGGGCAATCTCCCCGGCGTCATGCCGGGCGCGAGCAGCACCTATCAGAGCTACGGCATCGGATGGGCCAACGCCTCCAACACGCCGTTCCGGCTCTACAAGCATTGGGTGCACGAGGGCGGCATCTCCGCGCCGCTGATCGCCCGCTGGCCCGCGGGCATCCGACAGACCGGCGCCCTGGTGCGCGAGCCGGCCCACCTGATCGATATCATGGCTACGTGCCTCGACGTGGCGGGGGTGAAGTATCCATCATCGCGCAAGGGCCAACCGGTGACGCCACTCGAGGGCAGGAGCCTGCGCCCGGCGTTCGGCGGCGGCAGGGTAGAAGGACGCGAGGCGATCTGCTGGGAGCACGAGGGGAACCGCGCCATCCGGCAGGGTGAGTGGAAGCTGGTTTCGCGGCATCCGGACCGCTGGGAACTTTACAACATGAGAGCCGACCGAACTGAAATGACAAACCTGGCGGAGAAAGAAGCAGAGCGCGCCGGGCGCATGGCGGCGGCGTACGAGAAGTGGGCCGCACGCGCCCACGTGGAACCGTGGGAGAAGGTGCAGGCGGCGCCTCGCACGCCCGCGCCGGTCCCGGAGAGTTAGAGGCGCCCTTATGGCTACGATGACAAGGCCCGCGGTTGCCGAAACCGCGAAGATCCCGGACGGCAAGGCCGGCGCGCGGCTGGTCAGCCTCGACGCGTATCGCGGTTTCATCATGCTTTTGCTGGTTGCGGAAGGCTTCGGGATGTCCGTACTGCGCAACTATCCCGGCTGGAGCTGGCTGGCCGATCAGGTCGATCACACCGCGTGGGAGGGCTGCACTTTTTGGGACCTGATCCAGCCGGCTTTCACGTTCATGGTCGGAGTGGCCATGCCGTTCGCGTTCGCGCGGCGCACGGCCGAGGGCGCGGACACGTGGAAGGTGTTCCGGCACGTGGCGTGGCGCGCGTTCATGCTGATCGTGCTGAGCAACATCTACTCAAACTGGGGCAGCACACGCGGACTGCGGCTGCAATTCATCAACGTGTTGTGCCAGATCGCGTTCGGCTACGTGTTGTGCTTCCTCATCCTGCGCCTGCGGTTCCGATGGCAGGCGGCGGCCGCCTTCGCCATGATCGTGGGGTATTGGGCGCTGTTCGCCATCTTTCCCGGTCCCGAGGGTCCCTGGTCCAAGGCGGGAAATATCGGCCAGGTGATCGACCAGGCCGTGCTCGGATACACGTACTCGGGCTATTACACAACCATCAACTTCATCGGCAACGCCGTGACCATCCTGTTCGGGTGCTGGGCGGGGGCGTTGTTGCAGACCGGAAAGCCGCACGCCTACAAGCTGAAGGTGTTGGCCGCATGCTCGGTGGCGGCGTTCGCGCTGGGGCTGGGGCTGGAGCCGTTCAACCCGATGGTCAAGCGCCTGTGGACCGCCTCATTCACGTTCTTCAGCGCCGGATGGGTCATCCTGATGCTGGCGTTCTTCTATTGGGTGATCGAGGTGAAGCAGGTGAGGCGATGGGCCTTTCCGTTCCTGGTGCTGGGGATGAACTCGATCTTCGTGTACTCGCTCGGCCAGATCGGGATCAAGGGCTGGCTCGACCGCGGGCTGCGCGCGTTCGACAAGAACTTCGCCTTTCTGGGCGACCTCGGCGCCATTCCGCATCACCTGCTGGTGCTGGCGGGCCTGTGGTACATCTGCTATTGGCTCTATCAACGCAAGATCTTCTTCAAGATCTGAACGGGGTGAGCGCGGACTGGAACGTAAGTACGGCTTCGAATATGCCGAGGGGTACCACCGTATCGGCCTCCGGCCCTCCGAAATCGACGCAGACGCCCGGGGACAACGCCGTGCCTGTGCGTTGAGCTTGCGGGGTTGGACTACACTATTCCACTTAGGGGGGGGAACGACACATGGAAAGTTCACGCCGGAGTTTCATCAAGACCGGAGCCGCGCTTGCGGGGCTGCCGGGGTATGTGGCTGGAAGCGACACGATCCGCGTCGGAATGATCGGCTGCGGCGGGCGCAACACGGAGGCCGCGGGACAGGCGCTGACGGCCGATAAGGGAGCGCGCCTGGTGGCGATGGCGGACATCGCTCCAGACCGCATCCAGGAGAGGCGGACGGAATTGAAGGTGAAGTTCGCAGGCCAGGTTGAAGTGGATGATAACCATTGCTTCGCCGGCTTCGACGGCTACAAGAACGTCATCGAAAGCGTGGACGTGGTGCTGGTGGCCAACGCCGCGAAATTCCATCCCATGCACATGATGGCGGCCATTCAGGCCGGCAAACACGTGTTCGTGGAAAAGCCGCATGCCATCGATCCCGCGGGCATCAAGGTGGTGAAGGCGGCTTGCGAGTTGGCGCGGCAGAAGAACCTCTCGGTGCTTTCGGGACTTCAGAGCCGGTACACCACCATGTACCGCGAAGCCATCGAGCGGGTTCATGACGGCGCCATCGGGGACATTGTCGCCATCGAAGAGAGATACTTCCGGGCCCCCTACGTGCTGCGCCCGCGCAAGCCGGGACAGAACGAAGTCGAGCACCAGGCCAGCAACCAGTATCATTTCCACTGGCTGTGCGGCGACGACATCCCGCAATCGCTGGTGCACAACCTGGATCGCGCGAACTGGGCGATGCGGGGAATGCCGCCGGTGCGCTGCATGGGGATGGGAGGCCGTTCCACGCTGAACGCGGAGGTGTACGGCAACGTGTTCGACCATCACGCCGTGCTCTACGAATTCGCCAACGGGGTGCGGATGCACGCCTTCTGCCGCACCATTCCGAACTGTTTCAACCAGACCTCCAGCATGCTTGTGGGAACCAAGGGCCGTTGCTTCACCATGCAGGGGCGTATCGAGGGGGAAAACCCGTGGCAGTATTCGGGACCCAAGATGTACGCCGGTGTGCACACGAACCCGTACCAGATCGAGCACGACGAGTTCTTCAAGGCCATTCGCTCCGGCAAGCCCATCAACGGCGGCGACTACATGGCGCAGAGCACCATGCTCGGTATCATGGGCCAGATCAGTTGCTATACCGGCAAGGAAGTCACGTGGGAGCAGGTGAACGCGTCGGACTTCTATTTCGCGCCGCGGCCGGAAGAGGTGAGGAGCGACATGGAGCCGCCGACGCGGCCGGGACCCGGCGGTGTTTATCCCGTATGCTTCACCCCAGGGGTGAGTAAGATACTGTAAGTCGCCATGAACCGCCCGTATAAGTGGCTCGCGCGGTACTACGACCAGATCTTCGCGCCGTTTCGCGGCCCGATTGACGCGGCGCGCGAACGGGTCCTCGGCAAGATTCTGCCCGCAATCGGTAGCGCCTGCGATCTGGCGTGCGGCACGGGAACCACCGCGGTCGAGATGGCGCGGGGCGGCATCCGCATGTTCGCCGTGGATGCTTCCCCGGCCATGTGCCGGCTAGCCCGCGAGAAAGCCCGGAGCGCGGGCGTACCGTTGCGCGTGCTCCGCGCCGACATGCGCACGTTCCGCCTGCCCGAACCCGTGGACCTGGTCATTTGCGAGTGCGATGCGTTGAATCATGTGCCGCTAAAGGCCGACCTGCGGCGAGTGGCCAAGGCCGTGGCTCGCGCGCTGCGGCCAGGCGGTTACTTCTTCTTCGACGTGAACAACCGCAGCGGCTTCGAGGCCTATTGGTGCACGTGTTTCTGGACCGAGCGGCCCGGCGTGGTGCTGGTGATGCGCAACGGCAATGACGCGCGTCATGGCCAGGCCTGGAGCGATATTGAGTGGTTCATCAAGGAGGGAAGCCTCTGGAGGCGGCATCATGAGCGCGTCGACGAGGTATGCTGGACCGCCGGGGAGATCCAGCACGCGCTGCGCCAAGCGGGCTTTGGCGGGCTGCATACGTGGGATGGCGCCCAGTTCTTCAAGAACGATCCGTTGATGCGCGCCGGTTGCCGCACGGTGTACCTGGCGCGCAAGGAGGCAAGGCGATGATGAGGGTTTTCCTTTTCGCTTTCGTCCTGTGCGGGACTCTGGCGGCGCAGACGGGTTTCGTTCGCGTGCCGCGGCCGCAGGGTGAGGACCTGGTGCTTGCGAACCAGCACCTTCGCGTGACGGTTCGCCCGGATAACCTGACACTGGCGGTCGAAGACCTTGCCGCGCGCGAAACCTGGGGTCCGGATCCCTGGGAGAATGCGGCCGGACGCATCCATTTGCGGGGCAGGAGAGGCGAAACACTGGCGGTAAGCCTGGGCGGCGCGGCCGGGAAGAAAGTGGAGGAGACGCCGGGGGGGATCCGCCTGTCGCTTTCGGGCTTCCGTTCGCGCCTGGGTCCGGTGCGAGAGGACCGGAGCGTGGAGAAGCATCTCTCGCTGTCGCTCGCCGTCATCCTGGCGAAGGACCGGCCCGAACTGACGTTCCGAATCGAGCAGCTTCAGAACAGCTCGCGCTACTGGCAGGTGGAGACGATCGAATGGCCGCTGCGCCTTTTCCCGGTGCGCACCGTGGAAGACGACGGCTACATCGTGTTTCCGCAGGAGCAGGGCTTCATCGTTCCCTCGCGCTTCGATAAGGTGGGCTACTTCCGCTATCTGAATTGGGTCTGGGAACGGATCGCCGGGCAGGCCACCGTGTTCGATTCGAGCTCGATGCCGTGGTTCGGGGCCAGGAAGGGCCGGAGCTCGTTCCTTTGCATCATCGAACGGGCCGACGACGTTGCCTACGGCCTGATCGCCAACGATGTGCGCGCTCCCGGGCAGGAACCCGCCCCGCCCTCCGCGGTCCCCGGGCCGGGCACGTCGCTGTTTGCTCCGCGGCTTTCCGCCATCTGGCCGTGTTGGCGCTCGGTGAAAGGGGAGTTAGGCTATCCGCGCGTGGCGCGGTACGTCTTCCAGCCCGGCGGCGGATACGTGGAGATGTGCAAGACGTACCGCAAGTATGCTCGTGAGCAAGGAACGCTGGTCACGCTGAAGCAGAAGATCGCGGCGAACCTCGATGTGGAGAGGCTGATCGGGGCCGCGAATTTCGAGATACAGGTGGTGGCGAACCGTCCGCGCGACCCGCGCTACCTGTCGCTGGCCGGTCCGGTTTTCGACGGTTACCACCACGTACAGACCACGTTCGAGCAGGTCCGGCAGATCGTCGAAGACTTGAAACACAAGCTCGGTGTGGATCGCGCCGTCATCCGCATTGCCGGGTGGGGCAAGAAGGGTTACGACAACTACCGGCCCATCGATCAGGCGTCCGAGGTCAATGCCGAGGCGGGCGGACCCGCACAACTTGTGAGAGCCATCGAAGCCGCGAAGGCGGCAGGGTATCTCGCGCAGCTCTGGGATAACTATCGCAACCTCGACCTCGAATCGCCGGGCTACGACGAGAAGTACATCATGCGCGACGCCTTCGGGGCGCTGGTTCCAGGCTTCACGTCCGAAGGCGGCCACTCCCAGGAGATCTGCCCGATGGAGGGCGCAAAACTGTTCCGGCGGAACATGGACAAGTACCTCCGCGAGCTGCGGCCGAACGCGATATTTCTGGACACTGTCAGCTCGCTGCCGCTGGTGGAGTGCTACGATTCGCGTCATCCGCTCACCCGCGCGCTAACCCGCGAACAGCGCATGAACATCATGCGAGTGGCCACGAACGCAAAAGTGGTGCTGGGGGCGGAAGGGCCTCCGCAGGACTGGAACCTGAGCCTGGTCTCGTTCTATGACGAGCACCCCATAAGGCTGGGGATCGAAGTGCCGCTATACGGCCTGGTGTACCACGAGTGCGCCATGCTTTACCGCCAGCACGGCAGCCCGTACAACTACGGCATGGATAACTACGGCTATCCGCGCGGGCCGTGGCCGGCTAAGTTCCTGCGGGGGCTGCTGTACGGTGATCAATCCAGTTGGACCGTCTCGAACCGCGCGTACTGGGCCTGGCGCAAGACCTTCAAGTCGATCAACGACGTGCTTGCGCCGCACCAGCGGCGCCTGGCGCACGAGGAGCTCCTGAAGCACGAGATGCTCACGCCGGACTTTCTGGTGCAGCGCACCGTCTTCTCGCCGGGCGTCGAAGTAACGGTGAATTACGGCGAGTTTGCCTTCAAGCTCGAAGACGGGACGGAGTTGCCGGCCTACGGCTATCGAATTAAGGACTCCACGGGCGGGAAGTCGGGCCGCGTCAGCATTGAACTTGTGTCGGGAGACCGGTAACTCCTCAAATCCGGCACAGACCCTCGCTCGCAGGCTATAATTACCGTTCCAGAACCACGCGCCAATTAAAACGTGCACACGACAATTTGTTTGGTTTGCCTTCTTGTCCTCCCGGGCGCCGCACGGTTGTCCGCGGGAGTTGCGCTCCTGGTAAGCGAGCCGTTTGGCAGGTTCGGTTTTCTCACCCCTACAGGTCATGCGTCGGTCTACCTCTCGGCCATCTGCGCGGAGACGCCCACCCGGCTGCGGCCCTGCCGGCCCGGTGAATCCGGAGCCGTCATCAGCCGTTATAACCGGATTGCGGGACGGGACTGGATCGCGGTGCCCTTGCTCCCTTACCTTTATGCCGTGGAACGGCCTGAGGAGGTACCCGAATGGGTGGACGCGGCCCTGGTCGCGAGACTCAGGGATGGGTATCGCCGGGCGCATCTGCGGGAACTCGCGCCGGACGGGCCCGAGGGGGAAATTCCCAAGGGAGATTGGATTCAACTGGCCGGCGCGGCTTACGACCGCGGCATTTACGGCTTTGCGCTCGACACCACGCCGGAGGATGACCTCCGCCTGATCCGGCATCTCAACTCGCAGAAGAACCAGAGGCGGTTCAATCTCCTTTACCGCAATTGCGCCGACTTCGCGAGGAGCGTGATCAATTTCTACTATCCCGGCGCGCTGCGGCGGAGCCTCATTGCGGACGCCGGCATCTCAACGCCCAAACACTCGGCCAAGGCTTTGGTGAGTTATTGCCGGAAGCGCCCCGGCATGGACCTTCGGCACTTCGCCATACCGCAGATACCGGGCACTCGCCGCAGCGCCAGGATGCGGGGGGTGAGCGAAACGCTGATCCGATCGAAGAAATACGTGGTCCCGCTGATCGTGTGGCAACCCTGGATCGCCGCCACGGCGGGTGCGGCGTACCTGATTTCGGGCCGCTTCAATCCCGCCGGATCCGGTTATGCGGTTTGCGAACCGGACACCCTGGCGGCATGCGCGTCGGACGCGGAGTTTGAGGCGCGGCTGCCCGCGGGGCTATCGGATACAACCGGCGCGCCGTCTTACTCTCCGGCCCGGTAGGAATCCAGGACCTTCAGGCCCTTGGCCCGGTTCACCTTGAGCCACAGTTCGTTGTAGCGTTCCTGGCCGAGCCGCGACTTGAGCTGGAAATTGAAACCCTTCAGGTTGCCGTAGTGGGAGCGCGCCCGCTCATAGGTGGTGAGCGTCAACTGGTACGGACCGCTGGTGCTGACGTTTTCGATATCGGGATATCGCCACGTTCGCGATTCGCCCTTCCTGTCCGTGGTGTACACCACGCGGTCCTCGCCGAAGCGCAGCACGCCTTGCGAGCCGCCGAAGCGTTGCAGGTGTTTCACCGGAAGTTCCCATTCCGCCTTCACGGCCTTATCGGGCAGCGCGGCGACAAACCGCTGGTCGAGGCGGTCTTTAAGCAAAGCATACGCGGCGTCAAAAGTGTCTTCACCCGCGAGATCGAAACGGTACTCACGGTCAGCCCCGAGTCTCCAGGCGCTGTCCCTGTAAGTCAGCACGCGCAGCCTCTTGGGCGAGATTTCGAGCTGCTGGATGTCGTCATACTTCCAGGTCCAGGCGTGTTTCGCTTTCCCGGACTCCTGGAACGAGATACCGGCGTCGCTGATAACCAGCGTTCCGGAACCGCCTTTTCGCAAGTGATCATGGCGCGCCTCATAACGGAGATCCGCCGCGGAGGCCGCACCGGAAAAACAAATCAGGAGCGCGGCAAGAGTTTTTTGACTTCGAAGTTCCATTTCCAGACCTCGTAAATTGCCGGATAGACCACCAGTTCGAGAACGAAGGACGTAAAGATGCCTCCGATCATGGGTGCGGCGATGCGTTTCATCACGTCCGCGCCGGCGCCGGTGGACCACATGATGGGGACCAGTCCCACAAACATGGTGGCGACGGTCATGAACTTGGGGCGGATGCGTTTCACCGCGCCGTGCAGGATGACTTCCTGTAAATCGCGAAGACCCCGCAGTCTCCCCTCCCTCTTCGCCTGGTCGTAGGCGAGATCGAGGTACAGCAGCATGAAGACGCCCGTTTCCGCGTCCACGCCGAGCAGTGCAATCAGGCCGACCCACACGCCGATGCTCATGTTGTAACCCAGCAGGTAGAGAAACCAGATCGCTCCCACGGCGGAGAACGGAACGGCGAGCACGATGATGACGGTCTTCGCCATGGACCTGGTGTTGAGGTACAGCAGCATCAGGATGAGGAACAAGGTGAGCGGCAGCACCAAGGCCAGACGCTCACGAACGCGCTGCATAGCCTCATACTGGCCGCTCCAGACCAGCGAATATCCTGGCGGAAGCGGAACGTTCCGGCGGACCACTTCCTTGGCCTCGGTCACGTAGCCGCCGATATCGCGCCCGGCGACATCCACGTATACGTAGCCGTTCAGCATGCCGTTTTCGTCGCGCAGCATGGAGGGACCGCTGGCGAGCCTCACGTCGGCCAGTTGCGAGATCGGAATCTGCATCTTGCCGTCCATGGCGGGCACGAGGACGCGTTTCAGGCGGCCCAGGTCGCTGCGATAATCGCGCAGGTAGCGGACGTTGACCGGATAGCGTTCGCGGCCTTCGACCGTGGTGGTCACGTTGTCGCCGCCAACGGCCGACATGACCACGTCCTGCGCCATGTCGATGGTCAGGCCGTAGCGGGCAAGCTCGTCGCGCTTCCAGTCGAAGTCCAGGAAATAGCCGCCGCTAGTGCGTTCGGAGAAAACGCTGCGGGTTCCCCGCACCTTCGGCAGGATCCCTTCGATGCGGGAACCGATCTGTTCGATCTTCTTGATGTCGGCGCCGTAGATCTTGATGCCCACGGGCGTGCGTACGCCGGTGGTGAGCATGTCCACGCGTCCCTTGATGGGCATGGTCCAGGAGTTGGTGGTGCCCGGAATCTTAAGCGCCTCGTTCATCTCATCCACCAGTTGCTCGGTCGAGATGTGGTCGGGCGTGAATCGGCGAAGCACGGTCTTGGCCCACTCCGGCGCCCAATCGGAATACCACGTGGGAGTCTTGCGCCACTGTTCCCTGGGCTTCAGCACGATCACGGTCTCCATCATGGAGAACGGCGCGGGGTCGGTGGAGGTGTCCGCGCGGCCCGCCTTGCCGAGCACCGTGTCCACTTCGGGGAACTGCTTGATGATGCGGTCCTGCACCTGGAGCAGCCGCTGCGCTTCGGTGACGGAGATGCCCGGCAGGGTGCTCGGCATGTAGAGCAGCGAGCCCTCGTCGAGCGGCGGCATGAACTCCGAGCCGAGCCGTTCGTATACGGGCACGGTCACGGCGACCACCGCCACGGCCGATACGATGATCAGCCACTTCCATCGCAGCGACCACGCGCAGACCGGCTCGTACATGCGGATCAGCACCTTGCTGATGGGGTGGTGCTCTTCGGAGTGGATCTTGCCCGCCAGCACCGCGTTCGCCGCGCGCGCCAGCCAACGCGGGCGGAACTCGAACGTCTTCATGTGAGTGAAGAGCAGCCGCATGGCGGGGTCGAGCGTGATGGCCAGCACCGCCGCAATGATCATGGAGAGGTTCTTGGTATACGCCAGGGGCTTGAACAGGCGGCCCTCCTGCGCTTCCAGGGTGAGCACCGGCAGGAATGAAACCGCGATCACCAGCAGGGCGAAGAAACTCGGTCCTCCAACCTCCTTCACCGCGTTGACGATCACCGAGTGGTAGTCTTCCCTGCGTCCGGTCCGCTCCCACTCTTCCAGCTTCTTGTGGGTCTGCTCGACGACCACGATGGCGGCGTCCACCATGGCACCGACCGCGATGGCGATGCCGCCCAGCGACATGATGTTGGATGTAATTCCCATCATGCGCATGGGAATGAACGAAATGATCACCGCCACCGGAATCGTGATGATGGGGATCATCGCGCTGGGGATGTGCCACAGAAAGATCAGGATGACCACGCCGACAATGGCCAGCTCTTCGATGAGCGTGTGCTTCAGGTTGTCGATGGAGCGCAGGATCAAGTCCGAGCGGTCGTACGCGGTGACGATCTTCACGCCCGGCGGCAGCCCCGGCTCGATGTCCTTGAGCTTGTGCTTCACGCGCGCGATCACATTCAGCGCATTCTCGCCCTGGCGCATGACGACGATGCCCGCCACGGTGTCGCCGGTGCCGTTCCAGTCCGCGACGCCGCGGCGCAGGTCCGGACCGAGCGTCACATCGCCCACGTCCGCCACCCGCACGGGCACGCCGCCCTCGTTGGTCGCCAGCACGATCTTGCCGATGTCCTCGGTGGACTTCGCGTAACCGCGGCCGCGCACCATGTACTCGGCGCCGCTGAATTCCACCAGCCTTCCGCCCGCGTCGTTGTTGCCGGCGCGCACGGCCTCCACAACTTTCTGAATGGGAATCCGGTAGGCCTGAAGCTTGTTGGGATCGACGTTCACCTGGTACTGCCGCACGAAACCGCCGAGCGGCGCAACCTCGGCGACGCCGGGCACCGATTTCAGGTAATAGCGCAGATACCAATCCTGGTAGGAACGCAGGTCGGCCAGGCTGTGCCGCCCGCTGGTATCGATCAGCGCATATTGGAAGACCCAGCCGATGCCGGTGGCGTCGGGGCCGAGTTCCGTATTCACGCCCTTGGGCAGCCGCGGCATGACGCTCGAGAGATACTCCAGCGTGCGCGACCGCGCCCAATAAATGTCCGTGCCCTCTTCGAAAATGATGTAGACGTAGGAGAATCCGAAATCCGAGAAGCCGCGGACATCCTTCACCCTGGGCGCGCCGAGCATGGCGGTGACGATCGGGTAGGTGACCTGGTCCTCCACGATGTCCGGGCTGCGGTCCCACTTGGAATAGACGATCACCTGGGTGTCGCTCAGGTCCGGAATGGCATCGAGCGGGATGGATTTCATCGCATACCATCCGCCCAGCACGGCCGCCGCGATCAGGATGAACACGACGGCCCGGTTGGCGGCGGAGAACTCGATGATGCGGTTAATCATGCTTGTGCTCGCCACCCGCGCTCATGCCGGATGCCGCCGCTTTCAACTGGCTCTCCGAATCGATGAGGAAGTTGCCGGACGTGACGACGCGCTCGCCGGGCTTCAGCCCGCTGAGGATGGCGATACGGCCGCCCCCCTCCTCGCCGGTCTCGACGCGGCGCGGCTCAAAGTAGCCGTTGCCGCGGTCCACGAACACGGTCTTGCGGTCGCCCGTGTCGAGAACGGCTTCCACCGGCACGGTCACCTGCACCGGGCGCTCGACGGCGAACTCCACGTTCACGAACGTATCCGGCTTGAGCGCCATGCCCGGATTTGAGACTTCGAGCCGCACTTTCAGGGTGCGCGTCATGGGATCCACCTGCGGCTGGATATAGCTGACGCGCGCGGAAAGCGCCTTGCCGGGCGTGTAGGAAAGCGTCACGCGCGCGGGCTGGCCCACGTGAATGTTCGCAATCTCCGATTCGAACACGTCGGCCATGATCCACACCTGGCTCAGGTCCGCCAGCGTGTACAGGTCCATCTCGGGCATCACCTTCACCTGGGGGTATGCCTTGCGTTCCAGAACGTAGCCCGTAACGGGCGCATACACGGTGATGTTCTTGACGGGTTTGCCGGTGAGGAGCACCTGCTTGATCTGGGCGTCGGTCAAGTCGAAAAGCTCGAGCCTGCGGCGGGCAGCTTCGTAGAGGCTGTCGCTGTGTTCGATGGCGCCGGCGAGCGCGCTGTGCTCCATCAACTGCCGCGCCTTGCCCGCCAGCAGAAGCTCCTGTTGCGAGGCCAGCAGTTCCGGGCTGTAAATGGTCATCAGTGGCTGGCCTTTCTCCACCAGCTTGCCGGTGAAATCCACGAACACCTTGTCCACCCACCCCTCGAACTTGGTATGGACGTGGGAAATGCGCGTTTCGTCGTAGGCGACCTTACCCACGGAGCGTATGGTCCGGGCGCCGCCGGACCGCTCGGCCACGCCGTATTTCACGCCGATCAACTGCTGCTTCCGGGCGCTGATTTGAATCGTGCCGGGAGCGAAATTCGAGGGGTCGTTCTCGTAGACCGGTTCGAGGTCGTTGCCGGTTTCCGGATTCAGCCCCGGTTTGCCGGATTTGTATTCGGGTTGATGCGGGTCGCGGTAGTAGAGGATCTTGCCTTTGGGCTTGGCGGCCGCCTCCGCCGGGCCGCCATCGGCGTAGACCGGCTCGAGCTTCATGCCGCAATCCGGCGCGATGCCCGGTTTATCGGACTTGTAAGCGGGGTGCATCGGGTCCACGTAGTAGAGGATCTTGCGCCCTCCAGCCGGGGGTGCGGAGCCCGTCCGCCCCTTGTAGAGGTAGCCACCCAGGAACGCGGCCGCCAGCAGAATCAGCACGAAAATCGATTTCAGTATTCTCATGACGTCAGCCTCGCCGCGGTCATCTCCTCGAGCCGGCTCAGCGCGAGGTAGTAGTTCATCAGCTCCTCGTAGTAGTTCAGCTCGTAATCGAGCACCATGCTGAAGTTGCTGAGCACGGAAAGGAAATCAACGGTCCCCGTTTCATAGGTGGCGAGCGACGATTCCAGCGCCATGCCGGCCTGCGGCGCCACGGTCTTCGCGTAGATGTCCATGAGCTTCGCCGAGGCCTGCGCCATCAGGTAATCGTCCCTGATGCGGACGCGCAGGTTCTGGTCGGTGGCCTCATAGGTGTGCTGCGCCTGCGCCACGTTCGCCGACTGCTCGGCGACGCCCGCGCGCTGCTTGCGCCAGAAGTAGACCGGCAGCTTGAAGTCGACGCGGAACATGTACGTGGGCGGCATCGATCCCTGGTTGAAGTAGCCGGCGCTGGCGGTGAAATCCGGGTAGTATTCCTTGCGCGCCATGTCCAGCGCCAGTTCGGTTCGTTCAACCATCTTCTGATCCCGGCGCAGCATGGGCGAGTCCGCGCGAGCGCCGGCGTAGAGCTCTTCCAGGTTCAGGTTGAAGGGTCTGGGGTTGAACTCCTCCGGCCGCGCCACCGGCGCGCCCGCCCGTCGGTTCAGCAGGCTGTTGATCTCGGCTTCGGCGGCGCTGCGCTGCTGTTCAAGCTGCACCAGCCGCGTCTCCAGAATGCTGATCTGCGTTTGGGCCTTGAAGACGTCCTGTTGGGCCGCCTTGCCGACGCTGTAGCGCGCCTCGGTCACCTTCAGCAGCTTGTTCAGCAGGCCGCGGTTGCGCTCCAGGACATCGCGGGCCGCGTAGGTGTAGTACAGCCGGTAGTAAGCCTGCTTCAGGCGCGAGATCACGTTCAACTGCACGGACTGGTACTGCTGGAATTCGGCCTCGGCCTCCTTGCCCGCCATTTCGCCGCGCAGTTTGAGTTTTCCGGGAAAGGGAATCTCCTGCGACACCATCACGCCCGCGTTCGCCATTGGTTCCATGCCGAGCCCGGCCACCGGCCGCGGGTTCCCCACGCTCTGGTAGCCCAGCGACAGCATGGGATCGGGCAGCGAGCTTTCCTGGGTGGGCCGCTGGCGGGCCGCCTCGGTGCGCTTCTGCGCGGCGAGGATTTCCGGGTTGTTGCGGAGCGCCTCGGCCACCAGGGCATCGAGCTTCAGGCGCTGCTCCTGCCCACGCGCAGCCACGCCCAGGAGGCACATCAACACGGCGGCGGCACTTCGTAGCGTCACGACATCGCCCTCTCGAAACCTGTGCAATTGCACTTGGTGTACCAACGCCCGAAATGCGGCCTGCACGCGGGGAAACCGGTCCTGGCTGCCCCATTTCGGGCACCGGAGGCGGCTGTCTGGCGGATATACGGCAGCGCCGCGGCGCCCGTTGCCCTGATTCGCCGCGGGTTTGCGCCTCCCGCGCACTCCGGGGGCGGTTGGTTGGTCGCTTGCAGTACGCAACTGCGGGTGTTCTGGAAAGGCGCTCGCGACCTTGTCAGGGATGAAGCCACGCTACCGCCCGCATGCCGCGGCGCCCGGTGAGCGACAATGGCAGATAGCTACGTTGAAGTACTTTGCGTGATGGGCGTTCGCAACAGGAGCGTGATCTGGGCTCGCGCGGCCGTGGTAGCCGCCGGTATCGCCGCGGCTTCTCTGCTGCATTTCCTGACTCCGCCGTCGCTGCTGCTCTGGCATCAACTCTTCCAGCGGCTCTACTACCTGCCGATCGTCTACGCCGCCATCTATTTCGGTTGGCGCGGAGGGCTGGCGGCTTCGGCGTTCTCCGCCCTCTTGTACGTGCCTCACATCCTCACGGCGTGGCACCACATGCCGGACTACGCAATGAACCAGTACGCCGAGATCATCGTGTTCTTCCTGGTGGGCGGCGTGACCGGCATACTGGCCGACCGGGAGCGCAAACGGCGGGAAGAATTGCAGACGGCCACCAACCAGCTCAGCAAGGTCTACCGCGACCTGCAAGCCAGCTTCGAGCAGCTCAAGCGCGCGGACCGGCTTTCCGCCATCGGGCAGCTTTCGGCGAACCTGGCGCACGAGATCCGCAATCCGCTGGCGAGCATTGAGGGGGCGACGGGGATCATCGAGCAACCCCAGACCTCGGAAGAGATGCGGAAGGAGTTTCTCGGGGTGATCCGCAAGGAGTCGCGCCGGCTGAACCGGCTGTTGACCAACCTGCTGGATTTCGCCCGCCCGCGCCCACCCGAGTTGCAGGACGTGGATGCCGCGCGGCTCATCGATTCGGTCATTACCCTGATCGCACCCACGGTGGAACGCGACGGCATCCGGATCACCGGCCGCGCGGCCGAACCGGCGCCCATGGTGCGGTCCGACCCCGAGCAGCTCAAACAGGTGGTCCTCAACCTGACCATCAACGCCGTGCAGGCCATGCCCGGGGGAGGAGAGATCGAGCTGGCCGCCTCACAGGCGGGCGGCAAAGTCGTGATCTCCGTGAAGGACCACGGCCCCGGCATTCCCGCGGGAGACCTCGACCGGATCTTCGACCCGTTCTTCACCACCAAGGACACCGGCACCGGCCTGGGGCTCTCGGTGGCGCATCAGATCGTGACGCAACACGGAGGCTCGATCACGGCGGAGCGCCACGGCGGGGGCGGCATGGTCTTTTCCATCGTGCTCCCGGCGGCCGGAGATAATGGGATTCATGCCCAAGAGCCGCATTCTGGTAGTTGATGACGAGGAAAGCCTCCGGCGCGTGACGGAGGTGCAACTCCAGCAGAGCGGCTTCGACACCCTCACGGCGGCGTCGGGACAGGAAGCGCTCGACCTCCTCCAGAACAGGCCCGTGGACCTGGTGCTCACCGATCTGAAGATGCCCGGCATGTCGGGACTCGAGCTGCTGAAGCGGGTCCGCGCCGGCTATCCCGAGATCGCCGTCATCGTGGTGACCGCCTTCGGCACCATCGAAACCGCCGTTGAGGCGATGCGCGCCGGGGCTTACGACTACATCACCAAGCCGGTCCACATCGACGAGCTGAAGCTGACGCTCGGCCACGCGCTGGAGCACGTGCGACTGCGCCAGGAAGTGCAGGCGCTGCGCTCCAGCCTCGACCGCAAGTACGGATTCGAGAACATCCTGGGCCGCTCCACCGCGCTGCTCGCGGTGCTGGACATGGCCTCACGCGCCGCGCAGAGCAGCACCACGGTGTTGATCCGCGGCGAAACCGGAACCGGCAAGGAGTTGCTGGCGAAGGCCATTCACTTCAACAGCCCGCGGCGGGACAAGGCCTTCGTCACCATCAATTGCGGGGCCATCCCCAAGGACCTGCTGGAGTCCGAGTTATTCGGACACGTGAAGGGCTCTTTCACGGGCGCCGTGGCGCACAAGAAGGGCCGCGCGGAGGTCGCCGACGGCGGCACCCTGTTCCTGGATGAAATCGGAGAGATGCCGCTGGAGTTGCAGGTGAAGCTGCTGCGTCTGGCGCAACAGGGGGAAATCGAAAAAGTGGGCGCCGCCGAGACCACCAAGGTGGATGTGCGCATCATTTCGGCCACGCACCGCAACCTTCAGGCGATGATCGAGGATGGCGCGTTTCGCGAAGACCTGTTCTACCGCCTGGCGGTGATCCCGCTGGAACTGCCGCCGCTGCGCGAAAGGCCGGACGATATTGCGGAGCTGGTGGAGCACTTCTTCCTGAAGGCCAAGGAAAAACACGGCCGGCCGGACCTGGTGCTGCCGCCTTCGTTGCTTCCCAACTTCTCCGCCTACCGCTGGCCCGGCAACATCCGGGAGCTGGAGAACATCATCGAGCGGCTGGTGGTGCTGACGCGCGCCAACGAGATCACCGCGGCGGACCTGCCGGAGTTCCTGCGCCGGGAGCGGGGCGTGCTCGAAGAAGTGCGGCTGGACCTCCCTCCCCAGGGCATCAGCCTGGAGGCGGTGGAGAAGGAACTGATTCTCCGCGCCCTGAAGAAGTTCGACTGGAACCAGACGCAAGCCGCCCGCTACCTGGACCTCAGCCGCAAGACGCTCATCTACCGCATGGAGAAACACGGCATCCGCCGGGAGCCGGAGGATGGCTGAACGAAACCGAAGTTCCACCGGCAACCGTCTCTACGGAAAAATCTTGCCGGGGTTGCAGAGGCCGCGAGGGTCAAGCGCGTCGTGGACGGCCTTCTGCGCCGCGATGTCATCGCGCGTGAAGGCGACGTTCATGTCGGCTTTCTTTTCGATTCCGATGCCGTGCTCTCCGGAGATGGCGCCGCCGGCCGTCACGCAGGCCGCCAGAATTTCCGAGCCGGCCTTGAGCGCCTTATCCGTGGCGCCCGGCTGCTTTTCGTCGTAACAGATCAACGGGTGCAGGTTCCCATCGCCGGCGTGGAAAACGTTGGCGATTGTGAGATCGTACTTGCGCCCCACTTCGGCGACCGCCGCCAGAACCTCGGTCAATTTCGAGCGGGGAATCACGCCGTCCTGCACTACGTAGTTCGGCGCCAGGTTGCCGGCGGCGCCGAACGCGCCCTTGCGGTTGGTCCACCACTTCAGGCGTTCTTCGGGGGTCTTTGCGGGGCGTACCTCGGTGCAGCCGGCGTCCCGGCAGATCCTTACGATGGCCTCGACCTGCGCGTCCAGGCCGGCGCTCAGGCCATCCACATCGATCAGCAGCACCGCCTCCTGCCCTTCGGGATAACCGACGCGCAGCGGGCCGCGCTCCACCGCGATGATGGCGTTGCGGTCCATGATCTCGAGCGCCCCGGGGAGGATGCCGGCGGCGATCACGCCGGAGACCGCGTCGGAAGCCTGCCCGATGGAATCGAACAGCGCCATCACGGTCTTGAAACCCTGCGGCCTGCGCAGCAGCCGGACCGTCACTTCGGTGACGATGCCCATGGTGCCTTCCGAACCGACCATCAGCCCGACCAGGTCGTAGCCCGGCGTATCGAAGGATTTCCCGCCCAGCCGGACGATCTCGCCATCCGGCGCCACCACCGTCAATCCGAGCACGTGATTGGACGTCACGCCATACTTCAGGCAGTGCGCACCGCCGGCGTTCTCCGCGACGTTGCCTCCTATGGTGGAAACCGGCTGGCTCGAAGGATCGGGCGCGTAGTAGAAGCCTTCCTCCTGCGCCGCCTGGGTAATCTTCAGGTTCGGATAGCCGGCCTCGACCACGGCGCGGTGGTTGCGCAGGTCCAGTTCCAGCAGCCGGTTCAGCCGGCTCAGGCCGATCATGACCTCGCCGTTCTGAGGCACGATGCCGCTGGAGAGTCCCGTGCCCGCGCCTCGCGGAATGAACGGGATGTTGTTCGCCGCCAGGAAGCGAACGATCTCCGCCACTTGCGCGGTGTTCGCGGGCAGAACCACTACCCGCGGGGTCTTCTTGAAGATGGTGTTGCCGTCGCACTCGTAGGCCCGCAGCTCGGAATCGTCGGTGAGAACGAACCTTTCGCCGGCAATCGCGCGCAGCTTGTCGATCAGGATCGCGTCATTCACGGTGTCCGTCCTCCCCATAAGCCCTGGCCAGCAGATCCAGGACGTGCACCACCTCCACCGGCGGGCCGTATTGCTTCACCCCCAGGCGAAGCTGCATCATGCAGCCGGCGTTGGCGGTGGCCACGACCTGGGCGCCGGTGGCGGCGATGTTCTTCATCTTTCGCTCGAGCAGCGCGCCGGCCATTTCGGGCTGCACAAGGTTATAGATGCCGGCCGAGCCGCAGCAGGTGTCCGATTCTTTGAGCGGAACCAGCTCGAGTCCCGGAATCATTCCAAGCAGCTTGCGCGGCTGCATCCGGATGCCCTGCCCGTGCGCCAGGTGGCAGGCGTCGTGATAGGCGACCTTGAGCGGAACTCTCACGGCGGGAGGGCGCAGATCGATGGCAGCCAGGAACTCGGACACATCGCGGACTTTAGCCGAGAACTGCTTCGCCTTTTCGGCGTAGACCGGGTCCTCCGCGAACAGGTGGCGGTACTCCTTCAGGGTGGAGCCGCAGCCGGCGGCGTTGGTGATGAAGAACTCGGCCCGCGTGTTCAGGAACGCATCGATGTTCCGGCGCGCCTGGCGCCGTGCCTGTTCCAGGTCCCCGAAGTGGAACGCCAACCCTCCGCAGCAACACTGGCCGCGAGGGATGATCACCTCGCAGCCGTTCGCGGACAGCACCGCGATGGTGGCCACGTTGGTGGGACCGAACAGGACGTCGGTGACGCAGCCCTGTAGGAACGCGACGCGGAAGCGCCGGCCGTCCCTTGCCGGAATGAATTCCGGCAGCACGTCGCTGGCGAACTGGCGGGGCACGCGGGCGGTCTCGGCCATCACCGCCATGCGGCTGTTCAGCACCCCAACCTTGCTCGCCGCCCAGTCCAACCGGAGACGTTGAGAGAGCCGCAGGCCGCGGGCCAGGCCGCGCAGAACCGCCGGGCGCGGAAAAACCGTGCGCAGGAAGAAGTTCCTGACCTGGGTCGCCACAAAGGGGCGCGGCCTTTGCGATTCCATCCGGCCGCGGGCGTCTTCGATGACGGCGCCGTACTTTACGCCTGCCGGACAGGCGGGCTCGCACGCCCGGCAGTCCAGGCAGAGATCGAGGTGCTCCAGGACTTTCCGGCTCACCTCCATGCGCCCGTCGGCGAGGTTGCGGATCAGGTGCAGGCGCCCGCGGGGCGAGTCGTCCTCGATCCCGAGCTGGTCATAGGTCGGGCACACCGCCAGGCAGAAGCCACAATGTACGCACAGATCCAGCGTGGCGCGCGAGGAAGGGCTAAGGGCGAGCATGGTCAGATCCCTCCCACGAAGCGGCCGCGGTTTAGAACGCGGCCGGGATCGAGCGCCTGTTTGATGCGCCGGGAAAGCTCCCATTCGGGCCGCGGCGGGCCCCACACGTCCACGCGCTTCCTGAGGGCCGGCGGCCCGGATTCGAGAACCGCATTCACGCCGGCCGGCGGACCGTCATCATCGTAGCCGTATAGCATCACCGTGCCGGCTGCCACGTGGACGACGCTCTCCAGGGAACCCGCGGCGCGCAACGGATTCCCCAAGTCTCCGATCACCGTGCTGACGCGATACCGGCAACGGGCCGCGAAGCAGTCCATGTAGTTCGTCACGCGATCCCAGAAGGAAGCGCCGGCCTCCGCGGCGCCGCCGAACATCGCGGTAAGGCGCTCGACCTGGTACCGGTTGTTTTCCGCGCTTTCCTCCAGCGCGACGGCCAGCGGCCATTCTCCAGGGACTTCCAGGCGCCGCGCGGCCGGCGGCGAAAGCAGCGTGACCGCGGCCGGCAGCAGTTCCGACCTGAGGGTCCGTTCGGCGGCGGCCAGCGCGCCCTCCATGTCCGGGAAGGCAAACAGCAGCGTCCGGCGGTCCGCGGGCAAGGGCCGGAGCCTGAGCGATACCTCGGTGATCACCCCCAAAGTGCCCAGCGAGCCGGCCACCAGGCGCGTCATATCGTAACCGGCAACGTTCTTGACAACCTTGCCGCCGCACTTGATCACGCGCCCGTCGGCCAGCGCGACGCGGACGCCCAACAGCAGGTCGCGCACGCCGCCGTAAGCTGCGCGGCGCGGGCCATGACTGGCGGCTGCTACGATGCCGCCCATGGTGGCGCGGTCCGCGCGCGGCGGATCAAGGCCGACACACTGGCCGTTGGGCGCCGTAAGCGCCTGGAGACAAGCCAGCACCATGCCGGCTTCGACGGTGATGGTCATGTCGGCGGGGACGTAGTCGACAACGCGGTTCAGCCGCTCGAGCGACAGGACCAGCCCGGCGCGATCGAGCGGATGCCCCAGGTCCTGTTTTGTTCCGGCGCCCCAGGGGACTACGACTTCCCCGCTCGCGGCGGCGTCCTTGAGCAGGGCCGCCACCTCCGCTTCATTCACGGGCAGCGCCACGGCGTCCGGCACGATGCCGTCAACGCTGTAGCGCGCCCGGCTTTCTGTGTCGCGCAAAACGGTGGCCAGGGTGAGTACCCCCTTTGTGTATCCGATTTGGCCTTGACGGCCAGTGGCGAGTATACCACCGGCGCCTTGTTCCAAAAGCGGAGACGTTACTCAGCCCCGGTATTCGCGCCGGCGGCCTGCACCAGCGGGCGAACCACCGTCTTCGTCCAGGCGCAGAACTGCCGCCTGTCTTCCGGCGACAGGCGCGCCTCGGGGTGCAACAGCACGTACGCCTGCTTGGGCATGTTACCCGACTGTACGGCGACGCACGCAGCCGCAAGCAGGCCGGGGCCCAGGTCGGGATCCCATTCGGAAAAGTTCAGCACGGCGCGCGCGTTGTTCACATCGGACGCCACTACCCAGGAAGCTGGCGCCACACGGCTGTACCAGGGCCACCGCGTACGGTTGCCGTGGCAGTCCATACACGAACGGTCGAGAATGCGCGCAACGTGCGGGGGAACGGGAAGGTGTGCACCGAGGGCGCCGGCCGGATTCCCCGGCGGGTTCACCATCGACGGAGCCGGAAGGAACTGAAGGGCGGCGAACAGCAGCGGCGCGCACGTCAGCGTTAGTTTCCATTTGGTGTTTGCCTGCGCCATACGTCTCCATGGTGCGCCGCCTCGCCCGCGGGAGTCGTAGGAGGATTGTGAAAGGTTGGTAAAACCGGCAGGCGCAGGCAGAAACGGGCGCCCTCGCCCGGCCGGGAGTCGAGCCACAGGTCGCCTCCGTGATCGAGCATGGTCTGGCGCGCGAACGCCAGCCCCAGGCCGAGCCCGTTCTTCTTGCCCGCGGTGACGAACGGTTGGAACAGCCGCGGGGCGATCTCGGCGGGCACGCCGTTGCCGGTGTCCTCGACCCGGATCACCACCGCTTCCGGTTCCCGCACCGCGGTGATGGTCAACTGTCCACCACGGGGCATGGCTTCCAGAGCGTTGCTCACCAGGTTGACGAACACGCGCTCCATGCGCGAACGCTCGACCCGCGCTTCCAGATCCGCCGGCACGGCGATAACGATGGCGACGCGCTGCGCCTCCGCGGCCGAGGCATGCAGTTCACACGCGTCGCGCACGATGGCGGCAAGGGAGCACGGTTCCGCGGATCCCGCGCGGCTGCGGCTCGCGTCCACCAGTTCCTGCAAGAGTTCTTGCACGTGCCGCGAGGACTTGTAGATGTTGCGCGCCAGGCGCTTCACCTGATCGGCGGCCAGATCGCCGTCCACCAGCATTTCGGCGCCTCCGTAGATGGCCGCGAGCGGATTGCGGAGGTCGTGCACCAGCGAGGTGGAAAGGCGCCCGATGGTGGCGATGCGCTCCTGACGGATGAGTTCCTCGCGGGCTTTTTGGATGGCACCGCTCATGGCGTTGAAACTGCGGGCCAGGCGGGCCAGTTCATCTTCGCCGGCGACTTCCACGCGCGAGCCGTAATTGCCGCGCGCAATTTCGGCGGCGGCGCGGTCCAGTTCCCGCACGGGGCGCAGCACCAGGCGCGCGAGCAGCCACGTAAGCAGCAGGCTGGCCGCGACCGCGGCAGCCCAGACGAACACCAGGTTGCGGCGCAAGGTGGCCATCTGCCGGCGCGCGGCGTCCGATCCGCGCCGAATGCGCAGCTCGCCCACGGGCTTGCCTTCCACGTCGAGCAGCGGAGTGGAGAGCTCGGAGCGGGCCCCGGACGTCTGGGTTTGCGTGCTGGATGCGGCCACGCGCCCGTTCGCCAGAAAGATGAAGTCGCTGCCGCCGGTGGCATTCCTGAGCGCGCCCGCCACGCCTTCGTCCACGGCGTATCCCGCCACCAGGACGTTGAGCAGCGCCGGACCGCCGCTTGCGTCCACGTACACGGGCGTGATGGCGATGTGGTACAGGCGGCCGCCCTCCATCATGAAGCCCGAAGACTGTGCCGGAAAGCGGTGCGCGGCGGCGCGGACGGCGGCCACGTCGCGTATGTCCGCGCCCAGTGAAGCAATCACGGCGCCATCGGGGCCGGTCACCATGAAGAGGCTGCCCTCGCGCGACACGGGCCCCCAGATCTCGCCGGCCACGTCCCGTATGGTGGCCGGGTCGCGCGTGCCGAACGCGGCGCGCACGTCCGACATGCGGCTCAGCACCAGGCTGATCGCGGAGAGCCGCTCGGCCCGCGCGCGCCACAACGACTCGTATGCGTGCAGGCTGGTACGCACTTCGGCGTTGATGGTCCCGGAGGTGAGGTGCACGGCATGCTCGAGCACCAGCCAGCCCGTGACGGCAAAAAGCAGCGTCACGCCCGCGCACGTGGCGATCAGCAGCTTCCAGAACAGCGAGATTCGGGCAAAGAGCCTGGGGATGCTCATTTCCCGTACGCCGGCTCGGCCGGATAGTCCCGGCCGTACTTGTTGCGGTGGGGCATGGGCAGGTAGCCCGCTTCGGAAATCACGATCGGCCCGGTGGCCAGCGCGCCCGGCGGCACTTCGACGCGGCGTTCGAGGCTGGTAAGCGCGGCCGGCAGCGCGCGCTCGTGAAACACCCCGAGGTTGTAGGGGCCAGGCGGCACGCCATTGATTTCGAACGCGCCGCTCGTGCCCGTAACCGCGAAGTACGGCGTCTGCAAGACCACAATAATGGCGCTCATCGCCGAGTGGATGTTGCAGAAGACCCGCACCACGCCGGGCCGCCGGAACAGCACCGTGCGGCTCGTGCCGGGCGGATAAAGGCCTACGTCGAACACCTGGCCGTCGTAGTTGGAAAACGCGTTGTGGAAGATGGGATCGTAATTCGGAAACTCCACGGAGCTGCCCACGGTCACGGCCAGCACGTGCGGCTGAAAGGTCTTGTTGCGCTGAACCATGGCGGCCCGCTGCGGCGGGATGTTCACCTGCCCCGCCGCCGGCCGCAGCCACACCACCACGCCGGAGAAGTCCCTCTTTTTGCGCACGGCGGCCTCGCGGGAATCGCGCAGTTCCACGCGTCCGGTCACGGTTCCGGCTTGCAGCGCAAGCACGCAGGCGGCGCTAGAACAGGTACGCCAGAGCCACGTCATAATGATTCACCGTGCGGTTGCCGAGGCCGAGGTATCCGGTGCGGATGCGCGAAGCTTCGAGCGCCGCCTGAACATTCGCGCCGAGCCGGTAGATGCCGTTGGCGCCCGTAACGAGGTTGCGGCCCACCAGCCCGGGCAGCAGGTCCGAGTCGCGGTCGTTCTGCTGGCCGGCAAAGAGGTTGATGGTGAGCCGTTCCCCCGGATGCAGACCGAGTTGCCCCCATCCCCCGTTGGCGTGCACGGGGTGCGGATCTCCGCGCACGGCCACGATCCCCTGCCGGAGCGACCCGAGCACGGCCACATTCTCGCCGGTGAAATACGTTCCGGTGAAATCCGCGTAACGCGCCGGCCGGATCAGCCAATCCACCGAATACACTCGCGAAGGAAGCGAGTAGCCCGGCAGGCGCGTTGTGGACGCGTGAAACCCGGGCGCGATCTCGATGCGGGCGTTCTCACCCCACCGGCTCCACCATTCGAAGCGCCCTTCCAGGCTCGGGCGGCCGCGCGAAAGCGCCGCGGCGTACTCCTGTGCGGTGGTAGCGCTCGCTTCGGCGGTTTCAAATACGCCGACGCGGGCCTTGAGGCCGGCGTTTTCCCCGAAACCGAAACGCCGCTCGACGCTGGCCTGCGGCTGCCAGAGCCACAGGTTGCCCGCCGCCGTGAGCGGGGAAAGGGCCACCTGCGCGAGCGATTCCGGGTTGCGCGGCGCAATGATGGGCTTGTCCTGCCCGGCAATGAAGCTGATATTCTCCCAGTCGATGCGTACAGCCGCTGTGCGGATGCGCAGCAGGTGGTTCAGGGATTGCGCGGAGCCGGCGAAGAAGTCGGCATCGAGCGAACCGCTCACCTTGCCTCCGCCGGCGACCGCCGGGCCATCGAAACGCAGCGAGACAATACTCTGCCGCGGGCTTCCGCCGGCGTAACGGCGGCCTGCGGCGGCCTGGGCGGTGAGCGGGTACTGCGCGTCTCCGCCGTAGCGGCCGTTCCAGAAGGCGTTGAATAGCAGCATTCCGCTGAGCGTGACGGGGAACTTTTCGGCAGCCTCCACTTTGCTCTGCGCGAGTTCCTCAGTGCGGCGCTCCTGCACCTCCAGGCGTTCCTCCCGCGGGTGGGCGGCTGCCGCTTCGCGGCGCAGCGCGCGGACCTCTTCGCGCAATTCGCTGTTTTCCCGCTCCAGCCGGTTCAGGCGTTCCACAATCTGCTGGAGGTCCGGCCCGCTCTGCGCGGCCAGCATGGCCGGAAACAGGATTCCGGCTAGTTTAAGAGGTCTATACGGCATGGATCAATTGCTCCACTTTGCTGCGAACCTCGGCGGGTGAATACGGCTTGACGAAGTAGGCATCAGCCCCGAGCGCGAGCACGCGCGCGGGAGTGTGGGGATCGGAGTCCCCGCTGACCGCGATCACCGGCAGGCCCGCCAGCAGCGGCTCCCGGCGTACCTGCTCGATCAGTTTGAAGCCGTCCATTTCGGGCAGGTGCAAGTCGGTCACCAGGGCGCAAACCGCCTCCTGCGAGAGATGCACCAGCGCTTCCTCCGCGGTGCGCAGCCATTTCACCGCCACGCCGGGCAATTCGCCGAGTGCGATCTCGAGCATGGCGGCGCAGGTTTCCTCGTCTTCCACTACCAGCAGCGTGCGCGGCATGAACACCTCAGGGAAGGAACCGGTAGCCCACGCCGTGCACCGTGAGGAAATGGCGCGGGCAGTTCGGGTCGGGTTCCAGTTTTTGACGGAGCCGCACGACGTGCGCGTCCACGGTGCGGGTGTTCGGGAAGGATTCGTAGCCCCACACCGAATTGAGGATCATGTCGCGCGTAAGCGGGCGATCGGGGTTCTGAAGAAAGAAGGTGAGCAGGTTGTATTCGGCGCGCGTGAACTTCACTTCGTCGCCGTGCTTGTGAACCAGGCGGCGTTCCAGATCGACTTCCACGTCGGCGAACGAAAGGACGGCCCCGGCCTCCGGTGCGCTGCGCCGCAGCACGGCGCGCAACCGCGCCAGCAGCTCGCGGGCGCCGAAGGGTTTCACCACGTAATCGTCCGCACCCATTTCGAGCAGCAGGACCTTGTCAATTTCTTCGCCTACGGCGCTGAGGACTACGATGGGGGTTTTCACACCGGCGGCGCGAAGCTGCTTGCAGACCTCCACGCCGCTCATTCCCGGCATGCGCAGGTCCGCGATAATCAGGCTCGGCTTGATCAGGAGGGCCTGTTCGAAGCCGCGCTTGCCGTCGGCCACCAGCACCGGGCGGAAACCTTCGGTTTCGAGCAGCAGGCCTATGGTATCGCGCAGGTTCTCGTCATCGTCGATGACCAGAATTGTGTGCAAGGCCCCTCCCTCTTGTTTCTCATCCTAGTGGAGGGATGCGCCCTCAACCCGCGCCGTCGCCGTTTTTACAAGCTTTTTACAGCAGCGCTACGACGCCTACGCCACCGGTTTCTTACCATCGCCATAGCGACACTTCGGAATGAGGGGCAGCCAAAGAATGATGAAGAGACAAACGAAGTTGGCGGCCGCAGCCGCCATGATTTTCGCCGTATCGGCGTGGGCGCGCAGCGGTGGGCCGGCGCCCCGGTTGACCGGCGCGCCGGGCGATGCCGCGCAGGCGTGCACATTGTGCCACTCCGGAACGCTGAATTCGGGCAGCGGTTCGGTAAAGATCATTTACCCGGCGAACGTGTACACACCGGGGCAGACGCAGCGCATGTCGGTGCAGGTGAGCGACCCCGGCCAGAGGCGGTGGGGCTTCCAGCTCACGGCACGGCTGGCGAGCAATTTGCAGCGGGCGCAGGCGGGTGATTTCGCCCCGGCCGATACGTTCACCCAGGTGATCTGCGAGTCCGGGGGGCAGAAGCCCTGCGCCGCCGACGGTCCGGTGCAGTTCATCGAGCACACCCGGGACGGCACGCGCAACGGCGCCACGGGCGGCGTGACTTTCGATTTCGACTGGACCGCCCCGGCGGCGGGCTCCGGCAAAGTGATCTTCTACGCCGCGGGAAACGCGGCCAACGGCGACGGCGCCAACACCGGCGACCATATCTACACCACCACGCTGGAGCTTGACGAAGGCGCCGCGGCGCCGCCGGCCGAAGGCCCGCAGGTCGCCGCCACCCGCTACGAGCAGCGCAACCTCGTCTCAGACATGCCCGGTCCCGCCGAGAAGACCGACCCGAACCTGGTGAATCCGTGGGGGCTTTCCATGAATCCCACCGGGCCGTTTTGGGTTTCCAACAACCGCACCGGCACCAGCACGCTCTACAACACCGCGGGCGATGTCAACCCGCTGGTAGTGCGCATTCCGGCCGCCACCGGACGTACCGGAAACAGCACGCCGACCGGCCAGGTCTGGAACGGCACGCCCGGATTCGAACTCGCGCCGGGCAAACCCGCGCGGTTCCTCTTCGTTACCGAAGACGGTACGGTGGCCGGCTGGCAACCCGACGTGGATGCCAGCAACGCCATCACGATGGTGGATAACTCCGGGTCGGGCGCCGTGTACAAAGGCATGGCGCTGGGCGTGAGAAACGGCAGCCCGGTCTTGTATGCCGCCAATTTCGGCGCCGGGACGATTGATGCGTTCGACTACGCCTTCCGGCCCCTGGCGACGGGCGGCGGCTTTAACGACCCCAACCTGCCGGCGGGCTTCGCGCCGTTCAACATCCAGCGCATCGGCGCCCGTCTGTACGTGGTCTACGCCAGGCAGGACGATGCCCGGCACAATGACGTGGCGGGAGCGGGAAACGGTTACATCAACGTGTTCGATAGCGACGGCAACCTGCGCCAGCGGCTGGTTTCGGGCGGTCCCCTGAACTCGCCCTGGGGCATGGCGATTGCGCCGGCGTTCTATGGCGACTTCAGCAACACGCTGCTGGTAGCCAACTTCGGCGACGGGCGCATCAATGCGTTCGACGTGGCGAGCGGAGAGTTCCTCGGCCCGCTCACGGGCGCGGACGGCAACCCCATCGTGATCGACGGCATCTGGGCCCTGGCGGTCGGCAATGGCCGCAACGGCGGAGACGCCACCACGGTGTACTTCACCGCCGGCATCGCGGGTGAGAACCACGGCCTGCTCGGCAGCCTGCGGCCGGCCCAGTAAAAGGGGAGGGCGGCGGCGCTCCACGCGGGATCTGCCGGCGTGGGGCGCCGCCGCGCACACCCGTTCTGCCGGTTATCGCGAGAGCTTCTCGTCGAGCTTGCGGTTATCCTCTTTGTACTTTTCCCAGATACGCTTGTCGGGCACGGGCGGGGTCACATCCACCCGGGCCTCTTTCATGATCTTCGCGGCGCGGGCGGTGATGTCCGCGTGCGCGGCGGCAACGTTATTCGCTTCGGCGGGATCCGATTTCAGGTCGTACAGTTCGACCGGAGCGGACGCGGTTTCCTGGTACGCCTTCCAGTTTCCCATGCGGACGGCCCGCGTCAGGTTGGCGCCGCGGCGCCGCTCCCAGTACAGATACTCGTGTGGTTTCTGCGGACGGCCGAGAAGCGCCGGCGCGATGGAGATGCCGTCAATGCCCTTCGGCGCCGCGGTTCCCGCAAGCTCGGCGGCGGTGGGCAGGAAATCCCAGAACGCGGTGGGCAGTTCGCTGGTGGCGCCCGCGGAGACTTTGCCCGGCCAACGGGCAATCAGCGGCACGCGGATGCCGCCCTCGCGCAGCGAGCCCTTGGTTTCGCGCAACCCCATCTGGCTGCCGAAACGCTGGTTGTTGCCCGGCCCTCCGCCGGGCCCGTTGTCGCTGGCGAACAGCACCAAGGTGTTGCGGTCGATGCCGAGTTCTTTAAGTAGCCCCATCACGCGCCCCACGTCCGCGTCCAACCGCTCGACCATGGCGGCGTAGACCTTCTGCGCTTCCGTCCAGCCGGTATCGCGATAGGCGTCGATGCTGACAACATTTCCGGCGTTGTATGGACCGTGGGGCACGGTCCACGCGCAGAAGAGATGGAAGGGACGCGCCCGGTTTTCCCTGATGAAACGCAGGCTTTCGCCGGCGATGAGGTCCTGGGCGTAGGTGCGCTTCCTGGCGCTTTGCGGGATGGGAATCCGCTCGGTGTTGCGCCAGAGGTAATCGGTGAAGAAACGGTGCGCGTGCCGCTGGCAGTTGTAGCCGAAGAAAAAATCGTAGCCCGCTTTGTTTGGCGTACTGCGCGTGTCCGGGCCGCCCAATCCCCACTTGCCGCAGATGCCGGTGGCATAGCCGGCTCGCTTTAGCACGGAAGCCACCGTGATGTCGCGCTCCGCCAGCGGATACTGGCCCTCGGGATAGATCTCCCAGTTGTCGCGCACGGTGGCGTGGCCCAGGTGGTAACCGGTCATCAGTGTGCAGCGCGAAGGGGCGCAGACCATGGCGCCGGCATAGGCGTTGAGGAAGCGCGTGCCTTCGGCGGCGAGGCGGTCGATATGGGGCGTCTTAAGAATCTTCTGGCCGTAACAGCCCAGGTCGCCGATGCCCAGGTCGTCGGCAAGAATCAGGATGATGTTGGGCCGCGCGGCGGCGGCGGGAGCGAGGCTGGCGGCGCCGAGCGCACCCAGCATTTCCCGGCGGGAAAGTGACGGCATGCGATCAGGATAGCCGATCACGGGGCGTTTTATGATAAGGCTTTTCGGGAGCGGCCGCCGCGCCCGCGTCTGCCCTGCCGGAACTCGGCCATGGCTCGGCGGGAGCCAACTACGTGGCATGCGCTACCCAATTGAGAGGTTCCATATGACCCGAAGAGAGTTCAGCCAGGTGATGGCAGCCGCGGCTGCCGCTCCCATCTCGTTTGACGAGGCCAACCGGACCTTCGTCATCGACAACGGCGTGGTGCGCAAGGAACTTCGCCTCGCTCCCAACGGGCGGCTCCGGCCGTCTTACCTCGGGCTTCGGGGCGGACGCGACTGGGCGGTCCCCGCCACGCGCTGGGGCACGGGCATCTGCACCAAGTCCGGCGATGCGGTGTCGTTCGGACCGAGCGGGCCTTACGTCAGGCACGAGATCCTGCCTGACGAATTGCGCCTCTATTTCGGCGAGACCGGAGGGCTGCAAACGGTCCTCCACATCCGGGTGCTTCCGGACTTGCCGGTGCTGGAGCAGTGGGTGGAGGTGCGCAACGGCGGGAGCGAATCCGCCGTCATCGAGCGATTCGATCCGCTGCTGGAACCGTTCGCGGTGCCGGCGTCCGCCCCGTGCCGGCTCCACTACGTCCAGGGGTGCCAGGATTACGGCTATGGCCGCGGCATCGGCTCCACCTTACAGCCCTTCGGTCCTTTCCGCTTTAGGCGCGTGCCGCTCGAACCGGAAGACAGCCGCACGTTGCTCAACACCGCGCCGAACTACGCCAACGCGCGGCGCAGCACTTCGTCTTCGGAGAACCTGAACTGGTTCTCATTCGAATCCGCGGGCGATGGCGTTTTTGGCGGGCTTCAGTGGTCGGGTGAGTGGTCGCTCACCTTCGCCCGCAGCGGCCCCGAGTTGCTCATTCAGGGCGGCGTGAACTACTTCAGCCGCAGCCTCGCTCCCGGTGAGGTCCTGGAATCGCCGAAGGCCTTTCTCGGCTTCCATACCGGCGGAGTGGACGAGGGGGTGCACGCGCTGCACCGGTACCTGCGGGCGCACGTCGTGCCGGCGCCGCCGGACGCCGCGTTCCCGTGGACCTGTTACAACACCTGGTACAACTGGAGCATCGGCCTTGAAGAACAGGCGCTGAAGGCCGAAGCCCGCTCCGCCGCCCGGCTCGGGATCGAGTGCTTCTATCTCGACGCCGGATGGTGGACAGGCTCGCCCGCTTCCGGTGGTTTCGGCAAGGCCCTGGGCACGTGGACCGAGAACCGCGAGAAGTTTCCTTCGGGCATCGCCTCATTCGCCGGCTTCATTCACGGGCTCGGTATGAAATTCGGGTTCTGGGTGGAACCCGAGCGCATCGACAGCACGCTCATAGGCCAGGGCCCCGATCCCATTCGCGAATCCTGGATCGCCCGCCGTGACGGCGCCGATCTGGCGCGCAATGATGGCACGCGCCAGCTCTGCTTTGGCTGCCCGGAAGCCGTGGAGTGGATCACGAAGAAGCTGGTGAGGGCCGCCGAGGAATACCACGCCGACTGGCTCAAGTGGGACCACAACTTCTACATGCCGTGCAATCGCGCCGATCACGGGCACCAGGCAGGCGACGGCGGCTTTGCCCATGTGCAGGGTGTGTATAAGGTGCTGGGCACGCTCCGCGATCGCTTCCCCAAACTGGTGATCGAAAACTGCTCGGGCGGCGGCAATCGCATGGACTTCGGCATGATGCGGTACACGCAAACCTACTGGACCAGCGACGACACCGCGCCCAGCTACCGCGTCCGCTATCACTCGCTCGGGTGCAGCTATCCCTTTCCCGCGCAATATCAGAACTCCTGGTACATCGGGGCGAGGAAACGCAGTCCCGAAGCGGTCACGGCGGATTCGCCCGCCGAGTTTCTGGATTACCTCTTCCGCAGCCGCATGATCGGCGCCTTCGGGATTTCGGACCGGTTTTCGGAGTGGCCCCCCAACGTAGCCGAAGCCGCGCGGCGCGCGGTGGCGGAATACAAGCGCATGCGGCCCGTTCTGACGGGCGGCGACGTCCACCACTTATTGCCGCAGCCGCTGATCTGGACGCCGCCGCTGGCGGCGCCGCGCGAGTACGAAGCCATCGAGTATTTCCACCCCGGGCTGAATCGCGGTGTGGTGCTGGCCTTCCGTGCGAATGTCGCCGCGCAAGCGCCGGTCCTGAAGCTGCGGGGCTTGAAGCCGGCGGCCCGCTACCGGGTCGTCTCCGCGAGTTCCGGAATCGCGCGCTCGGGCACGGGCGCCGGGATCATGCGCGATGGCGTGCGCGCCAGCCTGCCGCGCCCCTACACGTCGGACATCCTCTGGATCGACCCGGCCTAGAAGCTCAATACCGCGCCCAACTGGAATTCGCGCTGAACGAGCGAGGGCGTGGTGTACTGGCCGAAGGCCGGGTTGCTGATGTTGCGGTTCACGTCCTGGAAGGAGTGGAAGTTGAACACGTTGTACATCTCGCAGCGGATCTGTAACGACAGGCCCTCGGAGATGCGGGTGGTCTTGTAGAGGTTCCAGTCCAGGTCCGGCTGGCCGTTGGCGCGCAGCGAGTTGCGGCCCATGCCTCCGAAATTCCCCAGCAGCGGCTGGGAGAGTCCCAGTTGCTGGGCGTACGTCGAGATGCGGCGCCCCGCCAGCGGATCGTTGTTCAACCCCTGCGGCGCCTCGGCGCTGCCCGCCGGGCGGGGGACAAATTGCACCGGCCCGGCGGCGTTCGGCCGCATGATCAGGCCCGTGGTGATGGTGGAGATGTTGGCGACGCCCAGGCGCGCGCCGCTGTCGAGCGAGATGGGGAAACCGGAACGCCAACTGGAGATGCCGGACATGCCCCAGCCTGAAACCAGGCGCCGCAGCGCCGGGTTGCGGACACCACGGCCCCAGGGCAGTTCCCAAACGTGCGCCAGCACGATGCGGTGCGGAATGTCAAAACCGGAGACGCCGCGGTTGGCGTCCAGGTTGGTCGGATCCTGAATGTTGGCGCTGTCGTTGGGCAGATTCGAGAGCCCGTCGGACACATTGTCGATGGACTTGCTGAAGGTGTAGGCCAACTGGAGGGAATACCCGTTGCGGAACGACCGTGTGGCCAGCGCCTCGAAGGCGTGGTAGTTGGAGTTGGCCGAATTGTCGTAGTAGTTGATGACGTTGAAGCGGGGGTCCTGGCGGGTGCTGGAGCGCATTGACGCGCCGGTCATGTTGTTGTACGAGGTGACGAACTCCTGCACGCGGGCGGCTTCGTCCTCCAGGCTGGTGGCGGGCCTTGGGCGGTGGGCGTTGAGATTGATCTGGCGGGTGCTCTGCAAATAGTTCGCCTTGGTGCCCACGTAGGCGAGCTTCACGACAATGCCGTTCCAGGTTTCGCGCTGCACGCCGAAGTTCCACTGGTGGACCTGCGGGTTCATGAGCTTGGGATTGATCGCCGGGTTCACGTCGCCGTAGTTCAGAACGTCGTTGCGCACGCGGCCGAGCATGCCCGCGGCGCTCTGCTGTATCGGCGCCGTACCGGCCACCAGGTTCGCCCAATTGTTTCCACCGGTGAAGCTGGCCACGCCGGAGATGGACTGGGTCACGATGAAGGGCGGCAGGAAGCGCTGGTTGGTCACGGGATTGAGGAAATTGAAATCCGCCACCAGCCCGTATCCGCCGCGAATCACGGTCTTCCCTTGCCTGGGGTTCCAGGCGAAGCCCACACGCGGCTGGATGTAGCGATTGCGGGAAATGGACGGCTCTCCGGTGGAAAAACACCCGTAGGGGCCCGTTCCCGCCAAACCGAGACTGTCACGGCAGTCCAGAACCAGGTTGGAGGTCAGCCCGTTCACTTCCGTGACGGGGCCGTACAACTCCCACCGCACGCCGAGGTTCAAGGTGAGCGACGGCCGAAGGCGATAGTCGTCCTGCGCGAACGCGTTCGCCATCCAGGTGCGGTGTCCCCGCTGGGTGGAGCCGAAACGCTGGTTGTACAGGTTCGGGCGCCCGGCCGCGAAATCGTCCCAGGAGAGAAACGTGTAAGCGCCGCGCGTCTGCACGTCGAAGAAGCTGTTGCCCTGGTAGCGGTAGAAATCTCCGCCCACCTTCACGGTGTGCGCGCCGCGGCTGATCGAGACGGTGTCGCCGTACTGGTAGGTGTTCTGGACGCGGCCCTGCGGCCCGCCTTCGTAGCTGCCGAAACGGTCCACCTGGCCGTTCGAAAAGATGATCCGCGGCCCCAGGGGCACCGTCGAATCGACGTGGAAGATGGGAAGCGTGCGCCCGAAACCCGAGCGGAATTCGTTCACCACCGTGGGGGAGAAGATGTGCGTCTCGTTCAGGTTCAGGCTGTAGACCGAGTTGGTGGAGGCCAGGCCGAAGTTGGCGATGTTGGTCTGGATGAAGGTGTTGTTCGAGCTCGAGGCCTCGTTGTAGGCGAAGCCGTAGCGGCCGTAGATGCTGTCGCTCGAAGAGAACTGGTGGTCCAGGCGGGCCGAGTACTGGTGGAGATTCGCCCGGTTGGAGGCGTTCTGCTGCACCGTTCCGAAGGTAGCGGTTGAGGTGGTGGCGGCGGGCAGCTTGTACTGATCGAGGATTTTCTTCGAGGTGGGATCCGTGACCGCGCTCAGCATGGCCGCGGTGGGCACCTGCGCCACGCGGGCGGCGCCCGAGCCGCGCTGGCGGAACAGTTCCGATGAAACGAAGAAGTGCGTCTTGTTCCGCACCACCGGCCCGCCGAAAACGCCGCCGAACTGGTTGACGCGCGTGACGGTGGCCTTGCCGCTGGAGTCGAACCAGTCACGGGCGTTGAAGACGTCGTTCTGCACGTACTCGTACAGTTCGCCGTGAAAAGCGTTGGTGCCCGACTTGGTGATGTACTGGACCTGGGCGCCCGAGTTGCGCCCGAACTCGGCGCTGAACGAGGTCGTGATCACCTTCACTTCCTTGATGGAAGAAAAATTGACCGGAGTGTTGTTGCTGGACCCCGTGCCCGCCGTCGAGATGTCGGTGGCGGTGATGTTGTCGATGGTGATGTTGTTGGCGCGGACGCGGTTCCCGTTGCTCACGAAGCTGCCGCTGTTGAACCCGCCGGGTGCGGGAATCACGCCGGGCATGGTCGAGGCAAACAGGTTGGGGTTTCGTCCCACCGGGATTTCCTGAATCTCCTTGGCGTCGAAAGCCTCCTGCACCTGCGCATTTTGCGTGTCGAGCGGGCTGACGGCATCGGTCACCACCACCTGCTCCGTCACCTGGCCGAGATTGAGCCGGATGTGCGCCGTGGTGATTTCGGCGCTGCGCACCGTCACCGGAGTCGCCGCGCCATGGAAGCCTTCCGCCTCCACCGTGAGCATGTAGTCGCCGATCTTCAGCAGAGTGAAGCCATAGCGTCCCTCGGCATCCGTCGCCGCGGCGCGCTTTTCTCCGGTTTCGCGACTGGCGAGGGTCACCCTGGCCCCCGGAATAACCGCCCCGGAGGGGTCGGCGACGCTGCCCCTGATTTCGCCCGTAATCTGCGCGTGGAGCGCTGCGGCCGCCACGATCAGCAAAAGGGCGCACAGAATCGAACGAGTCATGATAGAGACCTCCTGAAAGCTTGTTCTCTCTCCATGTTGAGGCGGGGTGACGCGCGTACTATCACGAAAAAGCGCGCCGCATGCCGATGGCGCGCTTTGGCGTGCTATTTCGTGTTTTGCCCGGGATTGGCCTGGAAGAAAAGGCAGGGCAGCGGCGGCTCGGCGTCCATCATCTGGAAGCCGAGAAACGCAGCGATGGTGGAGGCCACCTGGGTTGTGGAGGCCGGTTCGGCGCAGGTCTTGGCGAGGAGGCCGCCCCCGGCCAGGGCGAGCGGAACCGCCAGGTCTTCGGCATGAATGCTGCCGTGTTGCGACCCCGTCCCCTGGTTGCCGAAGTACAGCCCGGGTTTCAGCAGGATGAGCACGTCGCCGCTGCGCGCGGAAGCGAGCCGCAAGGTCAATTCGGGTGCGGCGCGGCCGTCGCCGCCGTGTACGCGGTAGCCCTCGCCCTCGCGAACCAGCACGGAGTCGATGGCGTCGCCCAGCGTGGAGAGGGTGATCTCGTGGGCCGTGGCATCCGGCGCGGAGGTGTAGACGTGCGCCATGCCGCCGTTGAACGACACCCGGCCGCCGGGGTCGCCGGCGCGCCCGAGCGCGGCATCGAGCGCCGCCTGCGCCTGTCGCCCTTCGGGGAACGGCAGCGCGGTGGTGCGGCCGTGGTCGGCGGCGAGGACAAACAGCGTTTCGTCTTGCCACCCGGGAACCGTTTCGTCAAGGCGGTCCAGCAGCACCCCCAAAGCCGGGTCCACGACCTCGCTCAGGTAGCGCGACTGCGCGGCATTTCCATCCACGTGTCCCACAGCGTCGGCCCCGGCGAAGTACACGGTTACAATATCGGCGGGCTCCTCGAGCGCAGCGAGCAGCCGCCGGAGCATGAGGCGGTCGAAAGCCTCCGCGTCCACCGAATCGCCGCGCACCAACTCCAGAGCGTCAAGCACGGAAGGCGTCAACGCGCGCGTCGCGCCTTTCCAATAGTGGTTGAAGGCCACCAGCGAGGTCTTCCCCGCCGCGGACGCGGCCTGGTAGAGCGTCGGCACGAGCAGGTGGCGATTGGCCAGCCCGCCGCCGCAGTCCCGCCCCCACAGCAACGCGTGGCCGTACACGCAGGCGATGCCCGAGACGCTGGTGTACTCGATGGCCGTCCCGGATTCGCGGTCGTACCACGAGTTGCCGGGGATGCCGTGCCGTCCCGGCCACGTCCCGGTGAACAACGCGCCCTGCCCGGGCAGAGTCTCGGAGGGAAAAACCGCGGAGGCGTTCTCATACCACACCGCGTTCTCGAGCAGACGGGCGAACCGCGGCAACCGCCCCTCACGCCAGGCGGTCTCAAAGACGTCCCGGCGGACGCCATCCACATCCAGGATGACCGCCCGCCGGCCTGCTGCCGCCGGGAGAGAGATTGCGAGCAGCAGCCACAGCCCACGGCCCTTCATCACTTGACCGGAACGGTGACTACGTTCAGCACGCCGCTGAACAGCAGCCCGGAATCCAGCCCCGGGGCGCTAAAGCGGGCAAAGTTAAGCGGCACCGACCCGAAGATCACCGCGCCCATCGAGTCTTCAAGACTCAGGGTTGAGGTGGCCGGCATGTTGGAGAGCACCGGCGCCGGGACCGTGAAGGCGCCCGGCTCCGAGGGCACGAAGCAGAAGAACCCGCCCGAGCTCTTCGACTTCTGATCCGTGCTCACGCCGCCCAGCAGGACCAGCGTATTCGGGGAGCCGCCGGTCCAGGTGAACTCCAGTCCGGCGGCGCGGTCCACCTGCGTCAGTTTGCCGCGATTGGTCCAATCGAGCGGAGGGGGAACGTCCAGAGTGGCGTTGAACGCGCCCACGTCCTTGCCGCCGGGCCCGGAGAGGGTGTACGAGCCGCCGTCCAGGAAGGGCGGGGGCGGGGGTTCGTCGTCGGGCTCCAGCGGGACGACGCCGCCGAGCAGCCCCATGTACGGGCCGGTGCCCTTTTCCGCATCGGAATGGACCAACTGGCGCTCGCCCTTGGGACCCTTGAGGGTCAGGACGGCGCCGGCATCCAGTTCGCGGCCGAGCACCTCGCCGCCGCCGGATGTTGCGCCAGCGGGGTCGCCAAGCAGCGATCCCGCATCCACCTCGCCGGTGTAGTTGGTGCAGGCGCCCACCGGAGGCAGCGCGAACAGCGGGTTGAAGCCCTGCTCGCCTCCCGGGGCGGACTCCTGGAAGACCCCGATGGCGAGGTCCAGCATCATTTCCGTGGCGGGCTTATCCGGCTCCAGCACCGCCGCCACCGGCGCGCGCACCAGGAACACGGAGCCGCCCTTGCGCCCCTTGGTGTTGATTTCGGCGAAGGGGTTCAGCGGATCCGAGCAGGGTTTCCCTTCCGGCTCCACTGCCATGGTAACCACGTTGCTGTAAACGGTATCTCCGGTGCGCACCTGCACGGGCACAAAGCAGCCTGCCGGTGTCTCGCCCGGAACCTCGAAAACGATCTCGTCCACCCCGGCCGTGCCGGGGGCGACGTTGGTGGCGCGGCCCGAGGAGAGCTTGCGAGCCTGACGGTGCGATACGAGCACTTCGACCGGGGCGCCCAGCTCGCCCGCCGGCGGCGCCTGGTTGTCGGCATACCCGATAGCCCCCAGACCCGTGCCGTGGAGCGCGATCTTCTCGCCCGGCCGCGCCGGGCTGGCGGAGGTTACCGGGGTCTGCCCCGCGTCGGAGACGTGGAACAGGCGGCCCGGACCGCGGCCGTTGTTGGCGCCGAAAATGCCGAAACCGTTGGCGACCACCAGCATCCTGGCGGGCGCGCTGGTCTTGCCGGCCACGGTGACTGTCACCTGCGCCTCGCCCAGCGGCACGCCCGACGGCAGGACGGCGTCAATCCGGGTGGCCGAAACCAGTACCGGAAACGCATCCACCTGGGTGGAACCCTTCACCACCCGCACGCTCACGTCCGCCAGCTTGACCTCGATGGGCCAGGCCGAGGCGGAGACCGCCGGATCCGGGCCGAGATTCTTGCCCAGCAGCGTGAACAGCGCGCCCTGCGCGACGCCGCCGCCTTGCAGGTCGGCGGGGAGATAGCTGGCCGCATTCACCACCCGGGCGACGGTAGGCAGATCCTTCACTGTTCCCGCCTGGTTGATGACGAACGCCTGGCCGGCGATGGAGAGCATGCCTTCGCGCGCGGTCTCCGAGGGATTGGCTTCCACTTTGTAGTTCACCGTGCCGTTGCCCGTCCCGGAACCGCCGCTGGTGACGGCGATCCATGCAAATCCGCTGGTAGCCGTCCAGGAGCACGCCGAGGTAGTGGTCACCACCACCCCGCCGGCGCCGCCCGCCCCGGTGAAGCTGGCGCGCGTGGGGCTGATAGTGTAGTTGCAGGCAGGCGCGCCCGCCTGCGTGAGGGTGAAGGTCAGCCCCGCGACGGTGAGAGTGCCGCTGCGCGAGGACGTGGAAGTGTTCGCCGCCACCGTGTATTGCACCGTCCCGTTCCCCGTGCCGGAGCGGCCCGAGGAGATGGTAATCCACGAGACGTTGCTCGAAGCCGTCCAGGAGCAGCCGCTGGCCGTAGCCACCTGAACCGAGCCGGTGTTGCCCCCTGCCGGCGCCTGCGCGCTCGATGGGCTGATGGAGAAACTGCACGCCGGCGCGCCGGCCTGCGCGACCGTAAAGGTCTGACCCGCGATGGTGACGGTGCCGGTGCGCGAGGATGTGGAGGTGTTCGCCGCCACCGTGTAACTGACGGTTCCCTCACCCGACCCCGAGCTGCCCGCCGTGACGGAGATCCAGGAGGCGTTGCTCGAAGCCGTCCAGGAGCAGCCGCCCGCAGCGCTCACCCGCACCGTGCCCGACGTTCCGCCAGCAGGCGCCTGCAACACCGAGGGGCTGATCGAGTAACTGCACACCACCACGCCCGCCGCCTGCGTGACGGTGTAGGTCTGGCCGGCCGCCGTGATGGTCCCGGTGCGCGCCGCGCCGGTGTTGGCCGCCACCGTAAAGCTGACCGAACCGCTGCCGGCGCCCGAAGCGCTGCCCGTCAGGGTGATCCACGACGCGTTCGAGGTGGCCGTCCAGGAGCAGCCCGTTCCAGCCGTAATCCGCACGGTTCCGTTCCCGCCGGAGGCCGGCATGGACGCCGAGGCAGACTCCAGCGCATAGGTGCAGGCGGAGGCGCCGCCGCCGGAACCGCCCAGCACGAGCGAAAGGTTATCCGCAATGCCGTCGTTCCAGGCCCCGCTGGTGCGCGTCATCAACAACACTACTTCGACGGAGCGCGCACCGGCCGGGACTCTGCCGGAGGCGCTGCGCAGCCACATGCCCGTGGCGCCCTTGCGTTCGGCGGAGAGCACCGGGCCGACTTGCGCGGAAGCCAGGGTGGCGCCCGCCGCGCTCTTGAAATTCGCCTTCAATACGGCGTTATCGTCCTGCCCGTCCCAACCGCCCACGTAGCCGGACAGAGTGTAGGGCAGGGTGCCGGCGTCGATGGCCGCCGCCTGCCCCGAGATGTCGATAGTCTGGGTGATGCTCGATGAGGCGTTATCCGGACCGCCGGAAAAGTGGTTCTTGCCGCGGTCGGGCGGCCCCGGATCGCTGACTGCCACGTCGCCGCCGTAAGTGCAGACACTCAGATTGCCCGACTTCGTCCACCCCGTAATCGCCGCATTGGCACAGCCTGTGACGGTGTTCTCCTCCGCCCCCGGGTTGCGGATCAGGTTGGCCCCCGCCGGGGTCGAGCCGCCGCCCGAACCGCCCGGAGCCGTGATGGTGAACGTAGTCGAGAACAGCAATACCCCCTGGTAGGTGACCCGCACGGTCCAAGTGCCGGTCATTTGCGCCGGCGGAGCGCCCGCGATGCGCAGCGGCGAGTCGAGAAAGCAGTAAGTGCCGTCGCCGTCATTGGCGGGCCAGGCGCCGCTGTTTTCGGCGTATGTCTGCCCGGCGGGAGTTATGTACTGGCTCGCCGCCACCTCGCCGCGCCTGGCATTAGTCACATAGAACCACAGGTAGACCTGGCTATCGGTGGTTGACAGGCTGGTGACGTGAGCCGGCGGGTTCTGGATCGAGCTGGCGCAATCGGCGGGCGGCGTCCTGACGATCGCAAAACGTCCGAGTTCGGCAGCATACAGTCCCGAGGCGAAACAGGCCGGGAGAAGCAGCGCAGCCATGCGGCCGCGAACCGAGGATAGGAGAGCCACGTATGAAATATATCAGAGCCTGCCGTCCTGAAACCACAGTTCCGGTAGTTTTAGTAATACTAGTGCCTATTGGCTTAAGGCATTTACCTGAAATGCAAGGCCACGGCGACGCATTCGCGGGCGGCGCCGTGGAGATCGTTGGCGCCCGAGCGAGGATGGGGAACCCGAGCGTCATGTGGCTGCACCACGGCCGTCCAGTTGCCGCAGTTCATCTGCGGGCAGACTCCCCGGCGCCATGACGGTAGCCGAAACCAGCCGGTAGAGGCTTGTTCTCGAACCGAACTTCTGCTATAGCGGAATTCGCAATGGGAGGAGGAGAGCCATGAAAACGATGAATGGGGCGGTGATGGCCGCCTTAGTCGTGTCTCTGCAAGCGCAGGTTCCCGACCAGATCCGGGAAGCCACCATCAGCGGGTCGCGCGGGACATCGGGCAAGTGCACCATTGAAGTCCGGGTCGACATCGCGGCCGAAGTTGACGTGTACGGCAAGTTCGGAAGGTTGCGCACCATCGCCGGGCAGCCGGCCACCTGGACCCGCATGGAATGTACCGATCCCCTGCCCTACAACATGACAGACTTCCGTTTCCGGGGCATTGACGGGCGCGGGCAGGTGAAACTGGCGCAGGATCCGCGCACCAACAACAGTATGGCCGTGATCCGCATCGACGACCCGCGGAGCGGCTCGGAGGGCTACACGTTCGCCATTGAATGGAGCGGCGCCTCGGGCGGCGCTCCCACGGGCGGCTTCCAGACTGCCGCGCCAGCGGCGGGGGCGGCTTCCACGGGAGGCATCCGCAAGGTCATCGGCCGCCGCACGAGCCGCGCCATCTCGACCGAGCAAGCCATCGATCTCTGCCGCACGGAGGTCCGCACGCGGGCGGAACGCGACTACGGGCTCCGCAACATCGATATCACCGCGGCCGGCGCCGACACGGCTGCCGGGCGCGACAATTGGATCACCGGAACCTTCACCGACCGCCCCGGCTATTTCCGCCGTACAGCCGGCTACCGGTATAACTGCGCGGTGGATTACAGCACGGGCCAGGTGTCCACGGTGGAATTCCTGCGTCCCGACGGCGCCGTCATGCAGCCCGCATCCTCCACCAAGGGGATTTTGAGTCAGACCGGATACGACCAGACGCAGGTCTTCCGTTCGTGCCAGGATGCCGTGGTGGCCCGCACCGCCCGCGACGGTTACCAGAACGTGAATTTCACTTCCATCGCGGTGGATACGACGCGCAGCGGTTGGGTGTCCGGCGTGATTACCGCGGCCCGCGGCCCTGTGAACGACACCTTCGACTTCGGCTGTTCGATGGATTTCGCCACCGCCGCGGTGCGCAACCTTCAACTGAACCGCCGGTAGTGGACTCGGCAGCCAGGGCAAGGTTCCACAACGCCGTAAACTGGGAGTAGTGGGGCTGCGAAGGCTGGCGCGAATCGGGATCGCCGTTCTGATGTGGGGGATGCCTTGGGGAACCGCCGGGGCGGTCCCCGGGTACGCCCCCATCACCATCGATTACCCCGAAGACGGCTCCATTTTCCCTCCCGAAATTACGCCGCCGGTGTTCCTGTGGCGCGACGCACATCCGGGCGCCGTGGTGTGGCGCATCGAGGTCTCTTTCCCGGACGGAGGCCCACCCATCCGCACGAGTTCGCCGGGCAGGCGCCTGCGTACAGGCAGGATCGATCCGGACTGCGTCGCGGCGACCAACCAACCGCCCAGCCTCACCCCGCTGCAAGCGGCCCAGCGGACGTGGACACCGGAAGTCCGGCTGTGGGAGGCGATCAAGAGGCGTTCCCGCGAGACTGCGGCTACGGTAACCATCACCGGCTTCGCAGATGTAAAGATGCAGCGGGCCGTCTCCCGCGGACGCACCGGAATCCGTACTTCGCGCGATCCCGCCGGCGCTCCCATCTTCTACCGCGACGTGCCGCTCATGCCCACCGAGACGGAAAAGGGCGTGATCATGCCGCTGGCGGCCGAAGCCGTGCGATTGATCGCATGGCGGCTGCGCGACATCGGTTCGCCGCGGAGCCGGCTGGTGATGGAGAACGTTCCGGTGTGCGTCAACTGCCATTCGTTCTCGGTCGACGGCAAGACCCTCGGAATGGACCTGAACGGGCTGCAAAACAACAAGGGGCTTTACACTCTCACGCCGGTGGCGCGCGATACCACGATCCGCAATGAGAACGTGATTCAGTGGAGCACGGCTGAAGGCAGGCTGAACAATGCCCTGCGCGTCGGGTTCATGTCGCAGGTCTCGCCGGACGGCCGCTTTGTGGTGACCACCGTCGATCCCCGGCAATCCGCCAGCTCCAGCAACTACTACGTAGCCAATTTCAAGGATTACCGTTTCCTCCAGGTATTTTTTCCAACGCGCGGCATCCTGATGTGGTACTGCGCCGCAGCCGGGAAGTTGCAACCGCTGCCTGGAGCGGACGACCCGCGGTACGTGCAGATGGGCGCGGTTTGGAGTCCCGACGGTAAGTATCTGGTGTTCGCCCGCGCGGAAGCGAAAGACCCCGATCCGAAGGGCGCTCCGGCGGCGCAATTCGCCAACGACCCGAACGAGCTGCAATTGCAGTACGACCTCTGGCGGATTCCGTTCAACGGAGGCAGGGGCGGCACGCCGGAGCCCATCGCAGGCGCCTCGCAGAACGGCATGAGCAACTCGTTTCCCAAGATCTCTCCCGACGGGCGGTGGATCGTCTTCGTGCAGGCGCGCAACGGCCTGCTCATGCGCCCCGACAGCCGGCTGTACATCGTCCCGGCGGCAGGCGGCGCGGCGCGCCGTATGCGGTGTAACACGCCGCTGATGAACTCCTGGCACAGCTTCTCACCGAATTCGCGCTGGATGGTGTTTGCCTCCAAGGCGCGGTCGCCGTACACCCAGATGTACCTGACCCATATCGGCGAGGACGGCAGCGACAGCCCGGCCATCCTGGTGGACAACACCACCGCGGCAAACCGTGCGGTGAACATTCCGGAGTTCGTGAACATCTCTCCGGCTGGCCTGGCGAGCATCGGCGGGCCGGTGATCGACTATTTCCGGCGGTTCGACCGCGCCATGTACTTCCAGAAAGCGAAGCGTTTCCACGAAGCCGAGGCGGAATGGAGGAAGGCGCTGGAAATCAAGCCGGACGACCCGCTGGCGCGCGCCAACCTGGCAATGACGCTGTTGCTGGCGGACCGGCGGGGGCAGGCCGGCGTCGAGCTCCGCAACGCCAGAGAGGCCAAGCTCCGGAAGGCCATCGCCGGGACTCCGAGCGCGCGGCTGCACGGCGAACTCGGGACGCTGCTGCTCGATGCGCGGCGCTCGGGCGAGGCCGTGGCGCAGTTTGAAGAGGCGGTGCGGCTCGATCCCGCTTCGGCCCGGCTGCGGACCGGCCTGGGCCGGGCCTTGGCTGCGAACGGCCGGATCGAGGACGCCTGCGCGCAATTCACCAAGGCTCTGGAACTCGCCCCCGAAGATGCGGAAGCGCAGGCCGGCCTGGGTGCCGCGCTCTACGCGCGCGGCCGGTTCGCCGAAGGACTCCGGCGCCTGCGGCTGGCCGTCGAGTTGGCTCCGAACGGCCGCGCGGCGTTGCGCGAGGCGGCATGGGCGCTGGCTACCTGCCCCGATCCACAGCTTCGCAATGGCGCCGAAGCCGTGGCGCTCGCCGTTCGCGCGTTTCAGCTCTCCGGCGGAAAGGACGCGGCGGTTCTGGATACGCTCGCGGCGGCATATGCGGAAAAGGGGCAATTCTCCGAGGCTTTGTGGAACGCGCACCGCGCCCTGGCCCTGGCGGAGCAGGACAACCAGCAGTCTCTCGCCGCGGCGATCAGGGGCAGAATCGCGCTCTACGAGGCGGAGCAGCCCTTCCGGGACGCGCGGGCGCGGTGACGATCTCGGCGGGGGGAATAAGCGGATTCGGATGTCTATTTCGATGCTATTTGCCTGAATTGATTCGCTTTGCGTATGAAGTCCACGCTGGGCCATTGCCGCTGATCTGGCGGTAAGAAAACACGTCCCAGCGTAGCCCGGAAGCCATCGAGACCGCCCGTGAGATTCAGGCGACTCAGCACGTGAAGCTGGCCTTCGTTGATTCGCATGTGGTGGTCCTCGGTGAGGTATATGAGACCATGATCGAAAGCCTTGTGGTATGTCGGCGAGAGTGCGAGTCCGTTTGTCACATGATCGACACTTCCGGGAGCGCCTACGGGCAAGACGTGCGCCGCTTCGACAAGGCGAAGCTGCGCCCTTGTCACCGCGCAGCGGTTGCCATATGCAAAAAGGACCTGCTGCCGGAAACTTGCTACTCGGGATAGGCGGCTCACGGTTTGGACGACGCGTTGCCTTTCGGTGGACAGATTGGCCACATCCTGCTGCGGGATCTCCTGAAGGTCAACGGCCCGATTCAAAAGCCTTAGTACGTTGGCCTCTGCTCCGAAACGATGGAGAAGCTCCGCGTTCAAGGCGTAGGTCATGAAGTGGTCGGGACGCAATCCGACTGCAATTTCATCATTGGCCTTGCGGTGGAAACTCAAGCCGGTCATCTCAGCCTGTCGCAAAGCACCGATATCGATTTGGATAGAGGGGGAACCCGTCGTGAACCTCCTGTGTCGATTCAAGTCGAAGCCGGCAAACAGCCGCAGATTCGGCTCGTAACCCATGAGAACCGTGGGGCCGTCTCGCGCAATCTGTAGGGGCGATTGGACTGAGGTCATCTGAATTCTGTATTCGTCGCGGAGAGTTGGGCGACCGCCAAATGTTAGCGTCCAGGCGTACACAGAAAGGACGGCGTGGCCGACAGGGAGTGTAATGAGAAACCGGCGGGGATGCTTCCGCACGGGCGAAGCAAGCTGGCCCGAGTATCCGGATTCCTGAATGGCGTCGAGAATGGCTTGAATGAGTTCGTCAAGTGGTATCGCGGGCATTCTTGAGTATCCGCTTCTTCCCGCCATCTTCCGGAAGTGGTTCCTCCTCATGCCCATTCCAGAGAACCGCGGGATGGTGTAACTTGTACGTGATCACTTCTCCGCACATCTGGAACATCGATGCCTGCTCGGGTTGTGTTTGGCGCTCGAAACGGGCAAGCCCGCCTTTGAGGTATTCCTCTACCAGATCAACACACACCCATTTGCGCCTGAGCCGTTCGCATACTTCGCCTGTTATGCAGCTGCCCGCGAATGGGTCAAGAACACTATCACCCTCGTCGGTGAGCATCCGGACGAAGAACTCAGGCAGAGCGGCCGGGTATCTGGCCGGGTGCGGTTTGATGCCGTGCTCAGCACAATACCGGAGGTAGTACGAATTGCTCTCCGTATTCGGAATCGCGAGGATGTTTGGAGGAATAGCCGCGCCATTGTCCCACGAGAACTTCCCGCTGATGTCGTGGCCGCTTGGCCGAAGCTTGGCCTTGTAGCCGTTCTTCAGCAGGCCCTTCATCGCCTCGCTATAGGGTGCCAGAACACGCCTGTTGCTGGCTTTCGGCCATGGCGTCGCTGAGAGCCACCAGATGCAATTCACAGCGTCCTTGGCCCGTATACGTCGAACCGTGACCCATTCTGCTGGCGTGGGGAGTTTCGAGGGATTCCACCAATAGAATTCCTGAGCAAGATGGAAGCCAATCTCCCGGCAGAGCATAATGACAAGCTCGTAGTGGTAAAGACTGCGTGTGGGCTGCCCGGGAATCCAGGCACCGCCAATGTCGATCACCAGAGAGCCACTAGATTTTAGAATGCGTCTTAACTCGCGGCCGAATGGCTTGAACCACTCAACGTAGGCGTCTGAGTCGACGTTGCCGTAGTCCTTCTTTCGCACCAGACCGAACGGTGGGCTCGTCATGACCAAGTCAACAGACGCGTCCGGCACCTCGGCCAGGTAGTCAAGTGAGTCGGCCAAGTACACCGAACCGTGCTTGGTCTTGAAGTAGCGCTTCACCGGAACTCCATATTCTACCCGGTCGAGCGTCACAAGAGGAACCACAAGCAAATGATCGGCCAAAAACGCGCCTTGCTTAAGGGCAGCCGTCCCGAAATTCCAGCGGGACTTGTCCGCCCTACGGCCGCGGCACTGCCGCCGGCAACTCCCGTTTCTGCCTGAACGCTTTCGTGATCAGCCCCGAGAGCCGCAGGTACCAATCGCCCGGCAGTTTCCTGCCGTCGGCGTCCAGCGTGAGCCAAAAGCCTTGTTCCGGCGCATCCGCGCGGGTGGGCGCGATCTTGAACACCGCGGTGCCCTCGTTGACTTCGTCGAACATGGCGATCTTCAGGAGCGAGGCGCCCGCCTGCCGCGCATTGTACGCCTGCCGCCACAGGAAGCTGCCGCCATTGCGCGGAATCTGGTTGGGTTTGGCATCCTTCTTCAAGTTGGCCCAGGAGAACCCGGGAAAGATCACCGGCATATACATCTGCCGGTTCTCACGCGTCCGCGCCAGATCGGGTTCCACCTGCTCCTTCCTCCAGCGGTCCGCCCCCGCCTCGTCACGGTAGCGCCCGACGGTCCACGGCTGGATCACGTCCATCATCGCGTACACTTCGTTCCAGCCGCTGTCCCGCTGGGCATCCGCCGTGAGCGTCCGCCACCGCGAAGGCACCCCGCCCATGTAGGTGACCCGCAGCGCCGGAGGAGCCTCCGATTTGAACCACGCCACCACTTTGCGCGCGGCCCCGGGATTGCGAGGCGGATGCCGGGGATCCTCCAGCCCCATGCCCCACACGGAGAGCACCGGCCGCCCGTTGTGCCGCAGGTAGCCCGGATGCGCTGTAACCTGGAGTTCTTCGACCAGGTACTTCCAGTCCTCGCGCATGGTGTCCGGGAAGGAAGCCTCGGGCGATCCGGTCACGTCGTACTCGATGGCGAACACGCGGCCGTGCCTGCGGGCGGCCGCCATCACGTTCCGCAGCACCACGTCGCCGCCCGACCGCCTGGCCGCGATGTTGGTGACGAACCGCTGCACCAGCACGCCGTCGAGCCCGTAATCTTTCATCCAGCGGAAGTGCCGGTCCACGATCTTCGGGTTCCAGGCCGAAAAAACATACGCCGGCCGTCCCCGGATGGTGAAGCCGGGGAGCGCGCATAAATCCGCCGGCGCGAACTCGGTGAGGTCCGGATACATGTCGATGGTGAGCGTTTCGGCGGCTGGCGCTCCGCGCGCCCAACTGCGCCAGGAGTTCTGCGGCGCGCCGTCGCCGGCGCAGTTGAACCAACCCTGGTAGCCGAGCAGGACCTTGCCCTCCAGGGTGGAAGGGTCCGGGCCGGCGCCAGCGCACGCCAGCGCCGCCGCTCCCAATAAGAACACGAGCTTTGTCATCAGAAACTCAGCCTCAATCCGAGTTGCACGTTGCGCGTGCCGCCCGCCGTGGTGATGCGCGCGAAGTCCACCGAGGTAACCGACCCCGTTGGAGCATCGAACTGCGGCGTGTTGAACGCGTTGAAGAACTCGGCGCGGAACTGCACGTTAACCCGCTCGCGGATTCTCTGGATGCGGCTCAGACCCAGGTCGAAGGTCTTCATTCCCGGATTGCGCAGGCCCGGTTCCGTGCGCGAGCCGTTCGGCAAGGTGTAGGCCGGCGCCGGAACGAAGGCGGTCTTGTCGAACCAGCGGTCGAGCGTCCGTTCGGATGTGGGAATCGCCCCGGACTTCAGCCGGTTCGCATACCCGCCCACGCCCGGAAGGCGCACATCATTGGGTCCCGTGATCACCACCGGCGTGCCGGATGCGAAGGTCGTAATTCCGCTCACCTGCCAGTTGCCGAGAATCGCCGCGGCGGGCCCTTCCCGCAGCCAGCGTTTCCCGTGCCCCCAGGGCAGCTCGTACACGTAATTCACAACGAAGTACTGCGGCCGGTCGAAGTCCGCGATGCTCCGCGAGAGCCTCAGATTGTTCGGATCGAGCAGGCTGGTCCGCCCGGAGAACCGCTCCTGGCAGTCGTCGATCAGCTTGCCCACAGTGTAGGAGGCGCCCAGGGTCATGCCGCGCGCCGCCCGCTTCTCCGCCCGCAGCGTGAAGGCGTGGTAGATGGAATCGCCGATCGCGTCCCTGAAGCGCGCCACGCCGTCGTAGTGATTGAACGGCTGCAACACCGCCGATCTGCGGATGCGCTGCGCGCTCCGGTTGCCGGTCTTGATGATCCCGTACCACGGATTGTCGACCAGTTCGTCCAACGCCGGACCGAGCGAGAGATAGTCGGTGGAGAGCGCCGTTCGGGTCCGGTTGACCCACAGACGCTGGCCGCGGCTGCCTATCCACGCCGCCTCCACCAGCACCTCCGGCCCCAGCGTGCGCTGGAAGTTGATGTTCCACTGCTGCGCGTAAGGCGTCACCCAGTCGCGAAACGCCGTGGTGACGCTGCTGCCCACCCCGGTCGCCGGCGGTTGGATCAGGCCCGTCTTGAACGGGTCCACCAGTGACGCGCCCACGGGAGGCGTATTCGGCGCGGCCTGCGGCGGCCCCAGGTATATGGACGTCTGCGACAGGAACCCGCTGCCGAGGTCGCTGGCGCCCGCCCCGATTCCACCGCTGCCCGGCGAGAAGAAAATCCCCCAGCCGGCTCGCAGCACCGTTCGTTTCTTGAACTCCCACGCCAGGCCGACGCGCGGTCCGAAGTTGTTCTTGTCGGGCGAAGTCTGCTGGCGCGGATTCCCGTCCCGGCCCGCGAAGCGCAGCAGCCCCTTGGCCTTGGTCAGCGGATCCGTGAAGTCCGGGTCGAACCAGGCCAGTTGGTCGTAACGGTCCGTCCAGGGCGATTGATATTCCCACCGTACGCCCAGGTTCAGCGTCAGGTTCCGCCGCAGCTTCCAATCGTCCTGCACGTACCACGCGTGGTAGGTTTGCGATGCCGCGAGCGACGGATCGAGGGAGAACTGCCCGCCGGTGGGCGCGCCCAACAGCAACGTGGCCACTCCAAAACCCGCCGATGCGCTCGAGGACGACGGGTCCGGGCCCTGCGTGAATCCGCGCCCGAACGAGTACAATCCCGAGGGCCGCTCCGCCCGCGTCACGTTGAACGCCTGGAACGTACGGTCCACCCCCGTCTTCACCGCGTGCGTCCCGCGAATCCACGTCACGTGACCCTGAAACTCGATGGCGTGCTCGGCGTCGGTGAAGTACGACGCCCGGTCCGGCCCGAGCGAGGTAACGTCGGTCGTGTCAATCCGCGGAAACATGAATTGCCGCGCCTGTTGTTTCAAGTACTGCGGCAGCCCGAGCTGCGTAAAGTCGAAGCCGGCGCTGCGCGGCAGTGTGAAGATCACGTTGCGCGAAATGCTGGCGCGGAATTCGCCCAGTAGGTCGGGGCGGAACGTCACGGTGTCGCTCGCCACCGCCGTCTTGGGGCGGTTGCTGATCTGCCCGCGTTCCCCGTTCACGCCCTCCGGCGGAAACGCGATATTCACTCCCGGACTATTCTGATCCTGGCGCTGCCGCCCGTGGCTGAAGAACAGCCGGTGCTTGGAGCCAATCGCGTGATCCACGCGGAAAAACATCTTCCACAGATCGTTGGCGCGTGAATTGGCCAGGGCCAGGTTCAGCGTCCGCGACGTGCGGTTCGGCAGCGGGAAGTAGCTCATGATCTTCAAGCCGATGGGGTCCTGCCGGGCGACGGGGATGGCGTTGCCGGGGAACTGGTCGCGGAGGTAGCGCCCCGCCCGCGCCGGATCCGGCCGCGTAGTCAGCGGGTCGTAAACCCTGATCACATTCCCCGAGCCGTCCAGCGTCCCCGAGAAATCGCCTCGCCGCTCCGCTTCGGTCGGCACGGTGGCGTTCACGTTGTCCGGCGAACGCTGCGGCACGGCCTCCCAGTTGAAGAAGAAGAACGTCTTATCGCGGCCGTTATACACCTTCGGCAACAGGACCGGCCCACCAACGGAGAAGCCGTATTCGTTCCGGCGCAGGGGATTCTTGGTCAGCCCCTGGCGGTTGTTAGTCCAACCGTTGGCATTCAGCTTGTCGTTCCGCAGAAACTCGTACGCGCTGCCGTGAAGGTCGTTGGTTCCCGATCGCGTCGCGGCCGTAAGCACTCCGCCCCCCGAGCGCCCATACTCGCTCGAAAAGCTGTTGGTGATGACCTTGAACTCCTGTACCGCTTCGAGCGGCGGAGTGAAAGTGATGTCGTTGGTCGTGCTGTTGCGCGTCTCCGCGCCGTCGAGCAGGATTTCGCTGGTGTTCGATCTGCCGCCGCTGACGATCGGTCCGGCGCCGGCGCCGCCCTTGGGCAGCACGCCCGGCGAGAGTTGCAGCAGCGCGTACGGATTACGCCCGAGCAGCGGCAACTCCAGCATCTGCGCGCTGCCGATCACCGCTCCGAGCGAGGCGGTTTGCTGCTCCAGCATCACGGTGGTGGCGGTGATCGTCACCTCGTTCTGGACCGGCCCGACCTGGAGCGCGAAATCCACCGTGGCCGTCAATCCCACCAGCAGATTGATGCCCGTGACGCGCGCTTTCTGGAAACCCTGTGCCTCGGCGCTCAGATCGTACACGCCGGGGTGCAGATAGGGAAGCCGGTAGAGACCCTCGGCGTTTGCCTGTGTGCCGGCCTCCACACCCGTCTGGGTATTCCGCGCGGTCACCTGCGCCCCAGGGACCACCGCCCCGCTCTGGTCGGTCACGGTGCCGGTCAATGTGCCCTGCTCCACCTGCCCGTACGCGGCAGAGACACAGAATAGAATCGCAGCCAGGAATCGTTGCATGGCGAAACCTCTCTTATGGGACGCCATTATCGTATAGTCCATGTTCTGAATCAACCGGCGTTACCTGCGAACCTTGACACATGAAGACGGATGCAGGATTATGACTCAGAGTCAGGCGCGCATTCTGTTTGATTCTGGCAGGCAACGTCACGTCCCGGACCCTGATGCTCGGCACGCGCATCGAATTCTGATCTGTGGCCGAACGGCGCGCCGCTAAAGGAATCAAGCCCTATGAAGATGAGCCGTAGAGATCTGCTGGCCGCGGCGGGCACGTGGCCATTCCTCAGCCGGAATGCACGCGCGGCGTCCAGGACCAACGTCGTCTTCTTTCTGACTGACGATCACGGGGCGTGGGCCGTCGGCCCCTGGGGTTGTCCGGAGATGCACACGCCGAACCTGGCGCGCCTTGCCGCGGGCGGCACGCGCTTCGACCGCGCCTACGCCAGCACTCCGGTGTGTTCGCCAAGCCGCATGACGTACATGACCGGCAAGCTCCCCTCCGCTCACGGGGTCTGTGATGCACTCATGAAGCAGGATGTTCAGGGGCCGCAGCGCAAGCGGTTTCTGGACGGACAGCTCACCTATACGGAACTCCTCGCAAAAAACGGCTACACGGTCGGGCTGTCCGGCAAATGGCACATGGGCGACGATGAGCACCCGCACGCCGGCTTCACCTACTGGTGCACCATCCCCGGCGGAGGCGGCACATACCGTGATCCCGAGTTCATCAAGAACGGCGCGACGGTAAAGACGAAAGGATTCAAGACGGATCTGGTTGGCGATTTTGCCATCGAATTCCTGGAAGCCAACAAGCAGAGACCGTTCTTCCTTTATGTCCCTTTCTTCGCGCCGCACACCCCGTTCGATTACCAGCCTGCGCGCTATCGCGACATCTACAAGGACTGCCCGTTTTCCTGTTTTCCGGAACCGCCCAGGCATCCGCAGCGGCGATGGTCGTTCGAGAAGTACCACGGCAACCGCGAAACCAAACTGGCTTACTCCGCGCTGGTTTCGGGCATGGACCACAACGTCGGGCGCATCCTCGCGCGCCTGGAGGAGCTCGGTCTGCGGGAAAACACGCTGGTGGTATTTTCGGCGGATCAGGGATGGAACGCCGGCCATCACGGCGTCTGGGGCAAGGGCAACGCGACGATCCCGTTCAACATGTACGAAGAGTCGATCAGGGTGCCGCTCATCTGGAACCACCCGGGCAGAATCCGCGCCGGACAGGTAGTTTCGCCGCTGGTGTCGTCCTACGATTTCTTCCCCACGATCCTCGACTATCTGGGCATCTCCGCCCCCGCGGACCGGCGGCGTGTGGGCCGCAGCTACTCGGCCTTCCTGCGCGGCGAGTCGCCGGCATGGCGCAAAGAGCTGTTCTTCGAGTACTGCTACGTGCGCGCCATCCGCACGGAAAACCTGAAATACGTGGAACGCGCCGACAACTGGCCCAGCGAGCTGTTCGATATCGAAGCCGATTCCAGCGAAACCGTCAACGTAATCGGCGACCGCGCGTACGGCAAACAGCTTGCCGAACTGAGAGGACGATTGAGGGGGCTTTTCGAAAGCACCGGCGCTCCCCCGCTGGAACACTGGCGCTCCACCACGCGCCAGACTATCCTGATTGATTCCGGTTACTACGACGGGTGGCCCGAAAGACGTCCGGGACAAACCCGGCGGAACTGAGGAGATGGTATGAATGTTTAGCTCCGCGTGCGTTAGGCTCCGGAAGAAGGCTTCCGGGGTAGACAGGTCACAGGCTGGATACATTCCATGAGGCGCGACCTCGTTGAGGAGATTAGTCAGACCTGTGGCTGGAGCGCCAGGGTAAGGCCCGCGAGGGACCTTGAATAGGAGAGTGGCGACGCCGCAGAGCGAGTCTACTCCACTTGGCTTTCGAGGTGGAGTATGGAAACGAAACGACACATCGGCATTGACCCGCATCGCAATTGCTTCACGGTTTGCATGCGATTGGAGAACGGAAGGAATTATTTAAGCGAATGGAAGCTGGAGGATCTGCCGCGATTCACCAGGAAGCTGCGCGCCGGCGACGAGATGGCTGTGGAGATGACCGGCAACACGCGGTTCTCCCACGCGGCCGTGGCGCCGCACGTGGCGCAGTTGGATGTCCAGATCGTCGTCCACCATCCCAGGTTTGGCATCGCGTTGAAGCAGCGCATGGACAGGCTTGGGATTGAGTGCGTCGTTCAGTACCCCGGCCAGCCCGGCGGCGAGCGCGTCGAGCCGCTCGACTTCATCAAGAAGCATTTCGAGAAGGCAAGGAAAGCCGTGCGGCCTTGAATCGCTCTACGCCGGTGCGCGAATCCCTGCCAGGCGAAGGATGTTCAGCCCTGCAATCTTCCGGTACGGATCCCCGCGCAGCTTAAGAAGCCGGAGGGCTTCCTTCTCCACCCTGGGGTCCAATTCCGGCGCGAATGTGCCGAACAGAATTTTGTCCGCCGGCAGTTCGCGGACGGCCATCTCCAGGTATTTGAAGCTGCCGACCCCGGAGGTGTCGAGGTAGACATTCGGGTAACGCCTGGCGAGATCGATCGCGGCCAGATGCGACTCCCAGTTCAGCGACCGGAACTGGCCCAGGTGGGGGAGAATGAAATTCACCTTCGGATAGGCCGTGGCCGGCATGTGAAAGTACCGGGCGGGCTGCTGGCCGGCGCCGGCACGCGGGTAATACACAACCGGGATGCCCAACTCGAGCACTGCGTCGAGCAACTCCCGCGTCGGATGACCGTCGGACCTCACACCGCGCAGCCCCATGGTCTTGATCTCTTCGGCGAGCATCGCCCGCAGGCGGCCGGCCTCCCGCTGGGGATTGTGCGCGGCGAAGCCGATCAACCTGCCGCCGTGCTTCTCACATAAGCGGGCTACTTGCCTGTTTGCCTCCGCGTACGTATTATTGCGCGGGGGCATCACGCAGTGACGGCCGATGCCGGCTTCGGCGCCGCGCTCCAACAACAGCTTGAGGTCGTAATCCACCTCCCTCTCCGGTTCTGACCACGTTTTTCCGGCGCCGGCCAGCGCATGGCAATCGACAATCACGGGCTCAGGCATGGCGGCCGCCCTTGTACTTGCCGAGGAGCCGGAGCATGTTGCCGCCGAGGATCATTTGCTCGTGCTCGGCGGGCAGGCGCAGCACACGAACCTTGAAGATCTCCAGGCGGCAGTCGACCTCGGGCTCGTCCGAACCGAAGATGATCTTCTCGGGGCCGAGTTCCTTCACGGCCTGCTCCAGATAACGGGTCAGCACCGTGGCGCCGGTATCGAGGTAGACGTTGGCATGACGCCGGGCCACTTCGATGCCGGCAACGTGCTCCCGCCAGTCGGCCGACAGATCGCTGCCCATGTGAGCCAGTATCAAATCGACGCCGGGGTAAGCCTCGGCGATCTCATCGAAGACAGCCACATTGGGGCGGGGATGCCACAGAATGGGAATCCCCAACTCCGCGACGGTGTCCAACACCTCGGGTGTCGGCGTGACGTGGAGTTTCAACCCGCGCAAACCCAGTTCCCGGCACTCGCGCAGCAGCATGGCGCGGATGCGGCCTTTCTCTGTCACCGGGTCGTGTTTGGCGAATCCGATGAACCGGCCCGGATGGCTCCGGACGATCCGCGCGATCTCGCGGTTGGGCTCCTCGAAGGTGTCGTGAGAAATGGGAAAGATGCACGCCTGATCGATCCCGGCTTCCCTGTTCCGGCGCAGGATTTCATCCGGGTCGGCGATGGTGGTCCAGGGCGCGGTGAGCGTTGTGCCGGTGCCCGCATGAGTGTGACAGTCAATGACCGGCGTTCTCCGCGGCCGGCCGGCCGCGGCGGCGGCGGCGTCAATCAAGACTTCGCGGCGTGAGTATAGGTTGCGGGTATCCATCCCAGGTATGTCTCAACGCACGCTGACGGCCGGCCGCCCCGTCTCGAACGAGACGCTGACCGGCTGTTGTGCCCGCTGGAAACGGATCACAACCCGCTCTCCGGAGGAAACGTCCTCCACGCCCGCGAGGTCGATTTTCCGGCCTGCCTTGCCGATCCCAAGCACCGCGACAAAACGCGCCGCCGCGTGCTTCTGCAAGGTTTCCGCCGAGAGATGCCACTCGGGCTGCGTCTTGCCGGTTTCGGGCGGAATCGGATATTGGTCGGTCTGGACGATGCCGGCGCCGCCGGGCGCCAGCAGCACGCCTTCCAGAGAGGCGTTCTCGTAAGTGAGGCCGATGCGCCCGCCGCTGTCGCCCACGCTGAACGGCGCCCTTCCGTGCAGCCAGAACTTCAGCGAGACCGGCCGCGACGCCCGCACCTCGTCGAACACCACGACCACGTCCGGCTTCAGCAGCACCAGGTGACGGCGATAACGCTGGACGTGCTCGCCGTAGCCGGTGGCTTCGCCCACGACGTAATCGTACTGTTTGCCGGGCTGGAAGACGATCACCTTGCCGGTAGCTTCGGCGGTCTTCGGCTGGCCGCGGCCATCGATCTCCAGGGCGTTGTGTGCTTTCGTGGTCCAATACCACTGCTTGCAGAAATCGCTCCCGTACCACGGGCGGATGCCGGTGTTCACCAGCAGCGGGGAGCCGTAGGCGCCCAGCACGATCGCGTTCTGGTCCGCATGGCTGTGGCTGATGTTGCCCAGCGGGGCGGCGCGCAGCATGACCTGAACGCTCTCACGCGCGTCCAGCAGGTTGCCCGTGAGCGACGCCCAGCCCGCGCCGCGAAACAGTTTGGCGGCGGGCCAGTCGCCGGGCGGGGCGGCCTTCACCGGTGGGGGATCGGGACGCGCGGCCCGCAGGAAACCGACGGGGCCTTTGGCGCCGTCACCCTGTCCCCACGCCTCCGCATACCATTGCCACTCCGGCTTGTGGCGCACACGGGCGAAGTAGGCGACCACCGCGGCCGCGTCCGGACGGGGACGGCTCTCGGCGAAATCGCCGAATCCCACCAGCGCGCCTCCAGGCGGCGCGACGTACATGGGGAAGTCGCCCACGTGGCGGTAGAAGGGCTTATCGGTGCCTTCCAGTTTCAGGCCCGCGCGCAGCGCGTCAAACCACCATGTGGAGCGGTTGATATAGGACGACCAGTAGGCGTAGCCCTGTGCCCATCCGCCCTCCTCATCGCCGTAGGCAGGGTACCAGCTCCAGAAGATGGTGAGAGCGTAGTCGAGCCACTTGGCGGCCTCGGGCAGCTCACCGTAGTAAGCGAAGGCGGCCTCCCCGAGAAAATGCCACATCCGGCCGCCGTGGCTGTTGTAGGCTTTCTGCTCGAACGGCTTCACGTGCAGCCAGTGGAACGCTTCCTCGCCGCGGGCACGCGCCATGGCGCGCAACGTGGCGCGGTCGGCTTCGCTCAGAAAGTCGTATGCCCAGTCATACGCGCGCGAGGTGTTGTAGAGAATCGGCATGCCGGCTTCGTCGTTGACGTCCATGCTGGTACTGCCGGCGGGATCCCAGGCCGCGATATGCAGCAGCCACTTGCGCGCGCCCTCGCCGTAACGCCGCTCACCGGAGAGCAGGTAACAGAAGGCCAGCGTCTCGGCGATTTCGGATGCCCTGGTGCCCTGCGCCAGGTTGCGGCGCCATTCTTCCGCGTTCCACTTGCCGTCCGTCCACGGCGGCGGCTCGGGGATCAGCGGCGCTTTCAGGTATTCTTCCGCCGTGCGCACCAGCTCGTCCCACCGCGGTTTTTGCGCGCCCGTGCGGGCCTGCCGGAAACTCTCCACTTCCTCGGGGCGCAACAGCAACCGGGGATGCTGCCGCGGCAGGCGCGCGCGGATCAGGTCTTCACCGGGACGGGGAAACGGCTGCGCATCTTTCGCGATGCGGAAGGATCGCACCTTGCTCCACGCGCCGCGGGCGCCGGTCCGGTCCGTGCAGGCGTAGCGCCAGTACCACGTCCCCGGGGCCAGCGCGGCGGTATGGGTATAGAGTACGTACGGCGTTCTCGCGACGGCGATCACGCCGCGCGTGAAACGTGCGTCGCGCGCGAGCTCGACGGCGTAGCCCTCGGCTTCCGGCTCCGGGAGCCAGGCCAGCGCCGGAGGATTCGTCGCCACAGCCGCGCCCTCCGGCGGCAGGTAGCCGATATCGTCCACTCCGGGCGCGCGATTGGAGACGGCGGGAGGCTCGCCCGGCAGGCTGCCGGGCGCCAGGGAAAACAGAAGGAGCGCAAATGCCGACGGTTTCATCATCCTAACGGCCCTTCGTATTGTCCACGATCACGATGAAATGCTCAAACCGTCTCTTGCCGGGCTGCGGCTTCATACCGGTCATGCCGGCGGCGTTCTGGCTCACGTGGTGTTGCAGCGCTTGCCAGACCAGCGGACTGTCGCCGGTTACATCGATCGATACATCGGGCTTGAGGCGGACCCGCTGAAAATAATGCAGGAAGCGCCCCACCGGCATCCAGAATTGGCCGACCCGCGTTCCCTTGGCGGCGGCCCGCTTGAAGGCGCGATAAACCAAGTCGCCGGTCTGCCCGTGCTCCGCCTTATCCGAGAGCAGGTGGGCGATCACCAGGTCGGGTTCGTACCGCTCCAGCAGAGCCGTCATCATTTCGAGGCCCTTGCCTTCCGGAGACGACGTCACAGAACCGTTGCCGGGAACGTTGTAAACGCCCCACTCCGGATCCTCCATCGTCGTGTGCTTCCGGCCGAGATATATCACCGGCTCATGGAGGTTGAGGTAGTGCGGTTCCAGACCAAAGACCGCGGCCGCCCGGCGCCCTTCCTCCTGGCGCACCTGTATGGTCTCCAGGCCGTCCACCTGAAAACCCGCGCTCATTTGATTCCCGGCGGTGTTGTTCGTGGTGATGACGTACACGCCCTTCCAGCCCTGGCGCAGGAGCAAAGCCAGAGTGCCGCCCATTTGAAGCTCGACATCGTCGCAATGCGCCCCCACCACCATGACCACGGGCTGCTTCCCGGCCGGCCGCCAGGTGAACGGACCTCCGAGCGCCGTCTCCCACTGGGGTCCGAACCGCCGGTCCCGCTGCTCCACCGGCGGCTCGCGCACATCCGCCACCGCAAAGAAGCGCTCGACGCCTCCGCTGACCTCGACCGAGAGGCTCACCGGCTCGAAGAACTTCCGGAACGCCGCTTCGGTGATCATGCCGCTGGAATCCTCGGCCCTCACCCATAGTTGGCCGAGCCGCGCTCCGCGGGCACGCGCCTCCGTCCAGGCTTTGTAGACGAGGTCCGCGGTGCTGTGATGCTCCATATCTCCCTCGCCGATGCCGTGTGTGATCACCAGTTCCGGATTGCGTTCCAGAAGCAGAGCCGCCACCGCGCTCACGGCCTGCCTCCTCGCCGGCGCCATAGTGACGTCCCAGGTGCCGGGCGGCGCGAAGCGGCTCCACAGGGGACTTCCCACGAAAGCAAAGGAGCGTCCGTAGCGGATGCGCGCGGGGTGCAGATTGAAGAAGACCGGTTCCGCTCCGTAACGGCGCGCGGCATTCAGCGCGCTTTCTTGCTGAAGTTGTGCGGCCTCGAGAGGGTCTGCTTCGAGAGTTCCCGGAGCGGCGGCGGCTCCGGGCCGGTGCGTGAGCAACACGCCGTAGACGCCCTTGTAACCCTGGGCGATGTACCTGACCAGGGTTCCGCCTGCTACGGCGCCGGCATCGTCAAAGTGCGCCCCGATCACAACGATGGTCTTCTCCGGCGCGCCGGCAGCCCACAGGGCGGCCGCCGCCATTGGCAAAAGGAATGACCGTAGTCCGCGCATGTCCGGCTCCCGCTCTACTTCCGAATCCGGCCAGGCGCTCCGGCCGCGGTGGCTTTGGACGCGAACGGGCGGTAGATGTACTTCAGCACCCGGTGCCGGTAGTGGTCGGTGATGTAAAGGTGCCCCAGCGCGTCGGTGGCCACGCCTAGAAGATACTGCTGCGCGTCGTCCCTGGGCCCCTCGATGGACCACGCTTCCTGAAAACCGCCGGCGGCGCTGAACCGTTGGATGCGGTAATTGTAGCGGTCGCAAACATAGATGGCGCCGTCCGGTGCGGCCGCCACTCCGTGCGGTTCGCTGAAGCGCCCGCCCATCACGTCGGGGCCTTCGCCGTACTCGCCGAATCGGTTTACCAGCTCGCCGTCCGCGGTGAAGATCGAGATGCGGTGGTTCTGCCGGTCGCTCAGGACCACGTTGCCGCCTGCGCCGATGGCAATCTCGTGCGGCATGTAGGTCTTGATGCCGATCTGCTCCTCGGAGCCCCACGCCCCGAGGAACTTGAGATCGCGGTCGAACTTCTGTACCCGGTAGTTCAGGGTGTCGATGACATAAACGATGCCGGCCCTGTCGATCGCCACTCCGTACGGATGCTTGAAACGGCCGCCTTCCGTGCCATAACCGCCGGCCATCCTCAGGAATTCGCCCTGGCTGGAGAATTTCTGGATGCGATGGTTGTCCATGTCCGAGACGTACACGGCGCCGCTGGCATCCACGGCGATCCCGAAGGGGTAGTTGAACTGGCCGGGCCCGTCGCCAAAACTTCCCCACGATAGCAGGAACCGTCCTGCGGCGTCGAATTTCTGGATGCGGTGATTGTGCTGGTCCACCACATAGACGCCGGAGGAGGCGTCCACCGCGATCATGCAGGGATACTTGAACTGGCCGTCTCTCGATCCGAATTCGCCCCATTGGGCCACCAGATCGAAATTCGTCGCGTGGTCGTCCCTCGCGCCGCCCCAGGCGAGCGCGGCCGCGGCAAGTGCAGTCAAGACTCTCATATGCTTAAGCCCTCAGAAAGATCTTTCGCTTGTACATCCAGTACCGATCCGCATGGTCCTGTTGCCGCCCCAAATCTTAGCCTTCGCGGATGCTTCTGGTCTTTGGGTCGTACACCATGCGCTTGCCGCGCAGGTAGGACTCGTCCGCCATGATGGCCGCCACGGAATGTGAATATCCCGCGTCGATGGGAGCGTTGGGCTGCTTGCGTGTCCGGATGCACTCCAGGAAGTTCCGCATGTGCGGCACGCTTTCCGCCTGGGGCAGCCTGGCTCCGTCGGCAATCCGGTCGGGCTCGTTGGATCCCTGACCGCTGATCTCCCACTGGCCATTCCAGGACCAGCGGGCGCCGTCGATGGAGCCGCGCGTGCCGTAAAACTTCAGGTAATTGCCCGCGCCGAGTCCGAAGAACTGTCCATAGCGGACCATGAAACCTTCCGGGTATTCGAGAACCACCTCGATCGAGTCCGGCGCGTCGTAGGGCCCCTTCCAGCGGAAGGTTCCGCCCATGGCCATGGCGCGGCTCGGGCAGCCCGAATCGAACACGTAGTGGACCAGGTCGAAGAAGTGCACGCCTTGGCCGGCGTGTCCGCCGCGCGAAAACTCCCGGTGCCCGTACCAGCCCGCATAGAGGTTGGCATCGAAGGGACGCCTCGGACGGTTCAACAGAAAGGCCTCCCAGTCCACGTCGCTTTCCTGAACCGGCACCTGGCCGCGACGCCACCAGTACGGTTCGTATCCGTTGCGGGACTGCTCGGCTTTGAGACGTTTGCCCAGCCCGCCCGAGGAGACGAACCGCCTGGCGGCGACGGCCTGGGGCAGGCTGCGGATTTGCGTGCCGACCTGAACCACGCGGTCGCTGGCTTTCACCACGTCCACCGCCTTGACCAGTTCCTCCATGGTCATCGCCATGGGCTTTTCGATGTAGACGTCCTTGCCGGCTTTGATGGCCGCCATCAGCATCTCGCAGTGCAGATGATCCGGCGTCGAAATCAGTACCGCGTCGACGTCCTTCCTGGCGAGCAGTTCCTGAAACCGGACGAACGCCAGCGGCTCCTTGCCCGTGTACTCCTTGACCTGGGCCACCGCCTTCTCGCGCTGCGGTTTCCAGGTGTCGCAGATCGCGACCACTTCCGCGTTGGCCTCAAGCCGGGCTTCGAGCACCTCCTTGAGCAAGCCTCTTCCTCCGCACCCGATCACGGCGACGCGAATGCGGTCGTTAGCGCCGGAAACCCGGCCATAACCAAGAGCGGACGCGAAGATGGCTCCCCGGCCAAATTGCCTGCGGCTCAGTCGTTCTTCGTTCACGTTTCCTCCTCACTGGCGGAATTCGGGCGCGGTATAGACGGCCCTGCCGTCCACCACGGTCTGCAAAGCCTCGATGTCCTTGATCTCATCCACCGGGCACGAGCGATAATCCTTGGAGATCACCACGAAGTCGGCCAGCTTGCCCGGTTCGAGCGAGCCCTTCACGTTCTCCTCGAACGAGTTGTACGCGCCGTCCAGCGTCCACATGCGCAGCGCCTCTTCGCGCGTAATGCGCTGCCCGGGGCCGAGCACAAGCCCGCCGGTCGTCTTGCGGGTGATCGCCATCCACATCCCGAAAAACGGGTGGTAGGGGTTGATGGCCTCGCGCGGGTCGAAACGGATCATGTGGTCGGAACCGCCCGCCACCACCACTCCCGCATCGAGCAGAGACCGGAACGGCAGCAACTCCGCAATGCGCGCGGGACCGAAGGCATCCTTCAAGACGTCGCCGTCGCAGTGCAGCCAGGCGATCTGCGAATCGAACACCACCCCGAGACGTTTGGCGCGTTCGATGGCGCGGGCGTTCGGAAAATTGGCGTGCATCAGGTTGAAGCGGCGGCCGCGAATGGACTTCTCGCGGTCGGCGGCCTCATAGGCGTCGAGCAGCAGGTCCACCGCGCCGCCTCCGGTCGCATGAGCCGTCATCTGCCAGCCGAGTTCGTTGGCCACCCGCGCCATGGTGAACAGATTCTCCCGGGTCACGGCGAGCACGCCGCGGTAGTCGGGATCGGTATAGCCGTACACCTGCGTGTTCATGCCGTACGGCTCCCGCAGATACGCGGTGCCGATGAGAATGCCTCCGTCCACGGTGGTCTTGAGCGGCCCAACCCGCAGCCAGTCGTCGCCCCAACCGGTCACGAAGGGGATGCGCCGGATCTCCTCTTCCACTTCCTTGGGGGCGCCCTTGGCCCCGATGTAGTACGTCACGTTCGTGCGCACCGTCATCTCGCCTTTCGCGCGGACCTCCTGGTAGGCGCGGAGGCCCTCCGGCCCCTGGGAACGGTCGAAGGTGCTGGTGATCCCGGTCTTGCTGTAAGCCCTCTGCATCGCCTTGATGGCCCAGACGATGTCCTGGTGCGTTCTCGGCCTGTTCTGGCGGAATCGCGTCAGGAGTTGCGGCGCGCCCAGGATGAGCCCGGTCGGTTCGCCTCGCTCGTCTTTGATGATTTTGCCGTTGGCGGGCTGCGGCGTATCCCTGGTGATGCCGGCCTGTTTGAGCAGCGCCGAATTCAGCACTCCGGCATAGCCGTTGTCGCACATGGCGAGGCGGCCGGGCGCCGCGCTGTCGATATCGTAGCGCGTGGGATACCGCCGCTCTTTCAGCCGCGAGGGGTAGACCTTGGGCACGAAGATCAAGCGCTCCGGCGGCAACTTGTCCGCCTGCGCCCGAATGTATGCCTGGATGTCCGCGATGGAACGCATGGTGGGGACGGGCGCGTCGCGCTCGCTCAGCGCCGCGGAGACGGGGTGCGTATGATTCTCAATCAGCCCCGGCACCACGGTGCGGCCGCGCAGATCGATTTTCCTGGTGGACGGCCCCGCGGTCCGGAGCGCGTCTGCGTTGGAGCCCACCGCGAGCAACCGGTTCCCGCGCACGGCCAGCGCCTCCGCCGCCGGCCGTTTCTCCCACATCGTGATGATCCGGCCGTTGTGATAGATCGTATCCGCCGGTTGGGCACTCAAGAGCGCGGGCGCAAACATAGCCGCTGTCTGGAACCAGAACCGCTTCGGACGATTCGCCGCCATAGGTATCGATTGTACTGCCGAAATTGTTTCCTGCGAACCGCGGTGCTGTCACGGTTGCCCTGATGAACGGACTCGACGCCTTCGCGATGGTTGCCCTCGCCGCCGCATGGGCCCCGTGGGCCGCGCCGGCCAAGGCCGCGGTCAAGCCACCTACATATCGGATACCGACACTCAGAACAGCAGCTTGAAAACCATGTTGAGTTCCCGCGCTCCGTGCCCGTTCACCGCCGTGATGGTGCCGAAGGCGCTGTTCACCGGCCCGGTGTTCGGGGCGCCGAACTGCATGTGATTCAAGCTGTTGAACGTCTCGAACCGGTATTGCAACTTGAAACGCTCCCCGATCCGGAAATTCTTCATGAACGACAGGTTGAAATTGTTGATGCCGTCCGCGCGCACGTCGTTAAAGCGGTTGGACAATCCCTGGATGTTGTATTGCAGCGCCCTGCTGTTATTGCGCTCGAAGCCGGCGTCCACGTTGAACCAGCGCTGCGCGCGGCGCTGGCCTACCGGCAGCGGAATATCGTGCAGATCACCGCGGAAGATGGCGTTGCCAAAACCGAGCGCCGGCCCCGACTGCCCTTCGTACCACCCTTCCAGTTGCCAGCCGCCCAGGAAGGCGTCCACCCATCCGTTGCCGCCGCTGAGGAACCGCCGGCCGCGGCCGAACGGAAACTCGTAGATGCTGCTGATGACGAACCGGTGCGGGAAGTCGTTGTCGGAGATGATGCGCTCTGGCGCCGGATCGGTGGCATTCTTGTACGCGTTCGCCTGCATGAATTTCGAGTACGTCCAGGCGACCTGAAGGACCAGCCCCTTGCTCATCCGCTTCTCCACGCTGGTTTGCAGGGAGTGGTACCAGGAATAGCCGTTTGGCTCATCGATGGTCAGCGAAGAGAACTGCGGATAGGTCTTGAGCAGGTTGGCCCGGCTGATGTTCGTGTTGCCCAGCGTGGTTCCGGCCACTTCCGGGATCCCGGCGAACGGATTGGGCACGATCTGGCTCATGTAATTGATGGTGGCCTGATCCCGTTCCGGCAAGGTGGAGAGATACCGCGCCGGTGTAGCCGAGTATTGCCGCGTAGCGGTCAACTTGGTCCCCCGGTTGCCCACATAGGCAACTTCCACCACGGTCCGCGCCGGAAGCTCCCGTTGCAGCGAGAACAGCCAACGTTGCATGTAGGGATTCACGGTCCTGCTGTAGAACGGGCTGGGCCCCTGGCCGAGGTACGAGGCCAGGCCGCGCGAGCCCGCCAGCGCCGGACTGATGCCGTTTGGAAACGGGTTGGCGAGCGACGCCTGGAAGCTCAGGCCGCTGTTGACGGAAGCGATGATGTTCGTGGTGGCGTTAAAAGGTCCTTGCCGGACGGCATTGCGGTCGATGCCCACGATATCGAAAAAGACCCCGTATCCGGAGCGGACCACGGTTTTGCCGTTCACCTGGAAGGCCAGGCCCACGCGCGGCGAGAAGTTGTTCCGGTCCGGGTTCCAGAGCGCGCGCGGCTGCCCGCGGTCACCGGCGAACAGCAACCCTCCCCGCACGTCGAACTGGCCGGCGGGGATTTCCGCAATCGGACTCCTCGCGTAGTTCGCCTTGGCCTGCGCTGCGATGGGATTCTGCGTATCGTAATCGAAGCCGCGGATCGAGCGGTTGAACCGCTCCGTCGGCGGTCCCTCGTATTCCCACCGGATGCCGAGGTTGACGGTCAGCCTCCGTGTGAGCCGCCAGTCGTCCTGCACGAAAAGCCCCCAGTACGTGGATTGTTCGGCGCGCGAAGCGTTGGTGGCCGCGTTGCCGCCGGTGGGGATGCCCAACAGCAGCGACGCCATCCCCTGGCCGATGGGCGCCGCGGGCGAGTTATCCAGCGGCCCGTTCGTGTACGCCGCGCCGAAATTGAACTGCGGCGCCACGTTGCCGTAGGAAATGCCCGTCTCGCGCAGCAGCCGGAACTCCGCGCCCATCTTTACGCTGTGCTGCGACGCCATCCTGGTCAGGGTGCCGCCCCAGGTGTGATAGAGCGTCTTCGTGGTTTGCCCGCTGCCGTTGCCCAACTGCGTGTAGCCGTCGGTGGAAATGATGGGAAATGCCAGGCTGGTCAAATCCGCATATTGCGCAATCTGCTGCACCAGGCTTTGCGGGAAGCCCAGCGCGGTCAGGTCGAAGCCGCTGGTGGGCCGGTAGGCGCGCGGATTGTAATAGGTGATCCCGTAGCGCAAGTTGAGCAGCAGGTGCGGCGTGAAGGTGTACACGTCGTCGAGCAGCAGCCCCCAGCCCGTGTTATCGGTCTTGGTAATGTTGGCCACCGTGGGCAGGGTGGTGTTGGTGTCATCGTACTGCGTGTTGTTCCAGCGCGCGAAAACGCGGTGCCGCTCGCTGATGTTGTGGTCCACACGGTTCACCAGCGTGCGATTGTGCCGTTCCAGGTGCGACGGACGGAAGTAGTTGTTCCGCCCGTCGACTGTGCCCGCCTGATTGGGATCGGGATAGTAGCCCAGCAGCTTCTGCGCGATGGGGTCGAGCCGGTTGGCCGGGATGATGTTGCCGGCGAACGGAGTGCGCTGCATGCGTCCGTTGGGCGCGGAAACGGTGGTCAGCGGATCGTAGATCTGATAGTTGGCGCCCACCGCGAGCAGCCCCGAAAAATCGCCTTTCTTCATCGCCGCGGAGGGTACGGTGTAGGTGCCCGTTCCGCTCAGTCCGGCCTGGATGCGGCGTATGTAGAGCCCTTCGTAACCAAAGCTCCAGAAGGTGCGGTCGCGCCCGTTGTAGAGCCCCGGGATGTAGAGCGGCGCCGTGATGGTGGGCCCCCAGCGGCGGTGCCGCCATTCATCGGTTACGCTGCGCTTTTTCTCTTCGATGGGCCCGGTGGCGGGGTTGTAGATGAAGTTGTTGGTGAACCAGGCCACCGCCCGCCACTGCGATTCGCTCCAGATCCCGGTGCCGTGCACCGCGTTGGTTCCCGATTTCATGCTGACGCTGATCAGACCGCCGGCCGCGTGGCCGATGCTCGCGTCGAACGTGGCGGTATGGACCTTGACTTCCTGCACCAGGTCCCCAGGCGGCGAAAACGCGGCCTGGCGCCCGGACATGTTCGGCGCCCCGTCCACGGTCGCCTCGCTGGCGTTGCGGGTGCCGTTGACAATGTTGTTGGTCACCTGTCCCAGGTCCATGGGGTTGCCCGCCGCGCCCTGGGTGTAGATCGCCATCACGCCCGGCGCCAGCCGTTGCAGGTACCAGGGGCTGCCTCCCACGGTCGGCAGTTCCGTCAACTGCCGCGTGTTCATGATCATGCCGACGCTGGCGGTGCTGGTTTCCAGCAGCGGCGTCTCACCGGTTACCGTCACCGATTCGGCCACGTCGCCGACCTCCAGCTTGAAGTCCAGCAGCATGCGGTCCGCCACCCGCAGTTCGATTCCGTCGCGGGTGGCTTTCTTGAAACCTTGCGACTCCACGGTGATGCGGTAGACACCCGGCAGCAGGTACGGGATTTCGTAGGCCCCCCGGTCGTTCGTCACCGAGTTCGCGCCGGCATTGGTGTCCACGTTGACCGCCTTCACCTGCGCGCCCGCCACGGCCGCGCCGCTCGGGTCGGCCACCACGCCCACGATCGTGCCGCGCGACTCCTGCGCGCGCGCGGCCGAAACGGAGAGCAGAATCGCCGTCATCAGCGCATAATGGCGCAGTCGCATAAAAGCCTCCTTCTACTGGGCGACGAAGATCGGCGAGGACCACGCGACCTCGCCTTCACGCTCGGGGTTCTCCCGGCTGTAGCTTTGAACCACGCGCACGTAGTAGTACGCGAACTTGCCCGGCGGCCGCGGCCGGATGCCCGTCTCCGGCGCTTCCCAATTCCGGATCTGGCTGGTGGGCCCCACGCTGGTATCGGAGAATTTCTCGTTGTCGCGGAAGCTGAACTCGATGCGCCGCGGATCGCCGGTTTCCCTTTCGGGGCCGCGCGTGAATACGATGCGGTTGTTCTTGACAATCTCCACCCGCAGGATCGGCTCCGTCCCGCGCGCGCGGATCTGGAACGTGGGGCTCTCCCGGGCCGTCATCTCACCGCCCTGCATCACCTCGCCGGCGTGAAAATCCAGGACGATGTTGTCCGTCGATCCGTAAGTACGGCGGCTGCGGAATGCGTCCAGAAGGTCGGCGCGCGTGGTCACGCGGTCCGGCACCACCAGGTTGGCGTAGGAAATGTGCGTGGAGAAGTGATCGCTCGAAGCGATGAACCCCATCTTGTACCCCACCCCCAGCGCGTTCCAGATCAAACCTTTCTGGAAGGGCGGGCGGCCCGCACCTCCGTCGCCCCAGGCTTGCGGGATGGCGGCCCTCGGCTGTCCTTCCTCTTCGTAGCTGTTGCGGTCGCCCTGGTAAATCTCCGCCACCGGCTCCAGATCGTCGTCGCGCAGCCGCCAGTCGGTGCCCATGCTGGTCCCCATGGTGTGGGGCAGCCCCACGCCGTCGGTGGCGCGCAGGTAGGCCCACAGCCCCTGCGCGTCCTTCTCGATCAGCTCCGGCCGCTCGGAGATGTGCAGCTTGGGCACCCGGTAGCTGAAGACGCCGCGCCGCACGTGGAGAACGTTGCGGTGTCCCAGCGGGAAATTGATGGAGCGCTCGTAGCCGTAAAGCGGCACGAAGCGTCCGGGCACGTAGAACATGTCGGCCGATTTCTGCGTGCGCCACCACTGGTATTCGTTGTCGGTGTTCTTGGATTCGGGCTCGTCGGTGTCGAGCCACGCGCCGTAGTTGTGGTCGGTCACGGCCATGTAATCGAAGCCCGCCGCGTCGATGCCATAGCGGTAGGCGTCCCACAGGCTGCCGTCCACGCCCCCGTCCATGCAGATTTCGGTGTGGCGGTGCACGTCGCCGCGGACAATCTTGTAGCTGCGCCCGCCCACCGCCAGGCGATGCGCGCGCACCGCGGCCACCTGCGCGGCTTCCTCGGAATGGGTAACCGGGAACTGTCCGGGATCGCTCGGCTGGAAAGACTGCAACTCCGGCTCCGCGCCGGCGCCCGCCAGCCGCACCGTGGAGACGTCGTGGTTGATGGGTAACGGCACGGGGAGGCGGCGGCCGTCGCCGACCAGCGCCACCACGATGCCGCCTTCGGCCGGCGCGGCCGTCAGCACCGTGTCCTGCCGCCCGGTGCTGCCCGGCAGCAGCGTGAGGGGCAGCCAGCGTTGACCGCCGCCGGCGCCGGCCAGCGTCGTCGCGTAATAGTCGAAGAACTGACCCGCGTTACGCCCCTGCGCGATGTGCTGGTGCCGCACGAACATCCACGCGCGGCCGCCGCCGTCCATGCCCAGCCGCGGGCTCAGGTAGAGGTTCCGCTGCAAGTCGGCGGGGTAAGCGTCCTCCAGCCGCGCTTTAGGCTCCTTCCATTGATCGTTTTCCAGCACCGCCACCCGCGGGCGGCGGTAGAGCGCCTTCTGCGAGTTCGGCGGGCCATAAATGCGCGAGCCGCCCGGACGCAGCCAGATGCGGTGCTTGGGATTCTCGTAGCCGCTGTCCTTGCCCCAGTTGACTCCGGCTTCCTCCCACGCCACCCATACGCGGTCGCGGGCGTCGACGGCCACGTCGGCGCGCATCTCCGCAAGCGGCGTGGCGGAGACCGCGCGCAGCGCGCCGAAACCGGATTTCGACCACGGCCGCAGCAGCACGTCGTAGGTCGCCGGGCCGTCGCTGCGCGGCCGGTAGGAATCCCAGGCCACCCAGGCGCGCCCGGAGCTGTCCACGGCCACGGCGGGGTCCCAGTCGTTCACCGCCGACTGGCTCACGTTGATCTCCTCGCCCCAGCGGTCCTCCGCGTACTGGCGCATGAGGATGTCGCTCTGCGGGGGCGCACCCGCGGGCCCCGCGCGGTAGCCCATCCACACCAGATACATATTCCCCCGGCGGTCCGCCGCCAGCCGGTGGAAGATGTCCGGCATGGGATGGTTCGTCAGGCGCTCCTCGTTGGACCAGCTCTGGCCGTCGAAACGGCGCGCGTAGAGATCGAAATTGCCCGTCTCGAGCTGCTTTTGCGCGGCCCAGACGCACCACACGCGGCCGCGCGCGTCCTCGGCCAGGGCGGCGCGCGAATGATCGCCGGGCGGCGTGAGCGAGGTGGCGCCGTACCAGCTCAGGCCGTCGCGGCTGCGCGCCACCATCACCTGGTCCGCGCCCGTGTACTGGTAGCCGTCGCGCTTGCGCGTGGCGTAGGCGACCCAGGCCAGCCAATATTCGCCCGTGCGCGTGCGCAGCACCGCCGGGTCGTCGTCCTCGAACTCCGGCCCCGTGGCGGTTTGCGGGATGGGCACGCGCTCGATGCTCACGTCGCCCTTGAAATCCGGCACCAGGTAAGGCTTGCCGTAAGGGATGTCCGCCGGCACGAAGCTGAAATCGCCCATGCGCGTGAACACGGTTACGGGCTGCTGCTCCGGCGAGACCAGGTCGAGGATCACGGCCTTCGCCGCCACGTCCCCCGCCACCATGGTGAGGGTAACGTTCCAGCGGTCCGGCGGGACGATGACGTCCTCCTCGCCAAAGTGCCATCCGCGGATCGAGCGGATCTGCGCCGGGTTGCGCACGCCCCCGGACCAGACGCGCCCATGGCCCTTCATCCTCAAGCCGAAAGTGATCTTGAAGCCGGCGAAGCGCGGCGTTTCAACGCTCGCGGCGGCCACGGGCGGCGCCGGCGCGGAGCGGAGCCAAAGCGCCGCGCCTGCTCCGAACGCGGCCAGGCAGAGCAGAGAGGGCTTCAGAGTATTTGGCATTGCGACATCCGATTTAAAGCAGAATGCTAACTGAAAGGACTCACGGGGTCAATCGCGGCGCCGCTTGACGATCGCGCCGGGCCGCGCGCCCGTGTGGCGGCCTTTCTCCAGCACCAGCTTGCCGTTCACCAGCACGTACTCGATGCCGGTCGCATACTGGTGGGGTTTTTCGAAAGTCGCATGGTCCATCACGCGGGCCGCGTCGAAGATGGTGATGTCGGCCCAAAAACCGGGGCGGATCAGGCCGCGATCGTAAACGCGGATCTTCGCCGCGTTGGCCGAGGTCATCTTCCTGACCGCATCCTCGAGGGATAACAGCCCCTCTTCGCGCACATAACGGCCGAGCACTCGCGGAAACGTGCCGTAGTAGCGCGGATGCGGGTTGCCGCGCGCCAGCGGGCCTTCCGTCTTGACCGCGGCGCCGTCGGAGCCGATGGAGACGAACGGTTGCCGCAGCGCGTACTGCATGTCCTGTTCGGAGTGATGGAAGTAGACCGCCGGCACGGACCCGCCGTTTGAGCGCAGCAGCTCGAACAATACGTCGATGGGCGGCTTTCCGGTCTCGCGAATGACTTCGTCCATGCGCTTGCCCTCGAACCGCTTGTATTTCGGGTTGGAGAGCGACACCAGCAGCATGCCTTCCCATCCGCCGGTGGCAGTGTAGTGGTTGTACCAGCCGCTGCCCGGAATCCCGTTGCGGATTTCGTTCTCCAGCCGCTGCCGCAGGGCCGGGTCCGCGAGGCGCCCGATCATGGCGGCGGTCCCGCCTTCGTGCGCCCACGGGGGAATGATACTGGCGAGGTTGTTCTGCCCGGCGCGGTAGGGATACACGTTGGCGGTCACGTCCTGGCCTGCGGCGCGCGCCTTCGCGATGGCCCCGGCCAGCTCCGGCATGCGTCCCCACAGCGCGTGCTCGGCGATTTTCAGGTGGATGATTTCCACCGGCAGGCGCGCGCGCCGGCCGATCTCGAGCGCCTCCGCCAGGGCTTCGAAAACGCCGTGGCCCTCCGTACGCATGTGGGTGGAATAGACGCCGCCGTATTCCGACGCCGCCTCGCACATGGCAACCAGCGCGTCCCTGTCGATCCACGAGCCCGGCGGCCCGCTGAGCGAACTGGCCACGCCCAGAGCCCCTTGCTCCATCGCCTGCCGCACCAGATCGCGAACCTGCCGCATTTCCGCAGGCGTGAGCGGCCCAGGGCGCGGGCCGTGTACGTAGGTCCAAATCTGGCTCGAACCGGCGTACGTGCCGATGTTGGTGGAAACTCCCTGGCGCAGCACCCGGTCGAAATACCCGGTGAAATCTTTCCAGTCCACGGCCTCGGCGCGGCGATCCTGCTTTCCTCCCACCGGCGCGACGGATTCGCCTTCGCCGAGGATCATGGTGGTGACGCCCTGGCGCACCATGCTCTCCGCGTTGCCGTCCGCCAGAATGGTGTAATCGGAGTGGGTGTGCGCGTCGATGAAGCCGGGGGCTACGATCAGCCCGGCGGCGTCGATGGTTCGCGCCGCAGTGGCGCCTGCCGCCAGCCGTCCAACCGCCGCGATCTTGCCGCCTCGAACGCCGACATCACCCGTGAAAGCCGGGTTGCCCGTGCCGTCCGCGATACGTCCGTTGCGGATCAGCACATCGAAACTCTGGGCGAGCGCGGCGGTTGTAAGAAGCAGTGCCAAGGCGGTGGTTTTCATGGTACGCAGCCGATTCTATCAGCCGCGCCGCCCTGCTGAACTGATACAATTGCGCCCTATGGCGTGTTTGCTGCGTATCCTCTTCGTTCTGGCCGCCGCCGCCCTTTGTGCACCGGCCGCCGGACCGCTGCCCTACCGCTTTCTGCTGGTGATCGGCGATCAATGGAAGGACCCGTCCAGCAAGCTGATTGAAGCGGGCGGCGAGTTTCCCGTGGTGGTCGGATTACTCAAGTCCTGGGGCCTGCCGTTCGATATCCTGCGGCTTGACCAGCAGCGGTTCGACGGTTACTACCTGCTCGACCGCGAAGGCCGCCCTCGCTACGGCGCCATTATTTGGGACGCCGATGCGGAGGCCGCCAAAGGTAAAGACCTGAGGCTGCTCACCTCCCTGGTGCGCGATCAAGGCGCCGGCCTGGTCGCGCTGGGCGATACCGTGGCCGTCCCGGAGGTCGCCGCCCTGGCAGGTTTGCAGTACCGCAGCCAGTACCGCCTCCCGGACGGGTTGGCTTTCTCCGGCAGCCATTTCATTACGCGCGGCATGGAAGGCAGAGGTAAGGAGTTCCCGTCCCTGGAAGGCGGCTACCGTCCCGGCGCCAACGTGGAGGCGCAAAGCGCCACCGTGCTGGCGCGGCGCGGCCGCCTGCCGTTCCTCACCGTGCGCGGCAGGTCGGTCTGGCTGGACGCGGACCGCCAGAGCGTTCAAATGGGACAGCAGATCGTCCGCGACCTGTTCAAGCGCGCGCTGGTCCACGCGCAGGGCTACGCTCTCTACGCCGAGTACCCCAAGAGCGTGCTTCTTTTTATGGACGATTTCGGCACCTCCGACCGGACCTACCTCCCCTACTGGCACTACAAGACGCTCGATGAAAAGATGATTCGCGAGGGCCTCATCGAACCCCTGAAGCGCCATCGCGCCGTCCTTATGCAGGACGTGGTCACCGGCTATGTGGACCGCAAGAACCGGCGCATCACCAGCCCCTGGACGCAGCAGGTGACCGACGAAATCGACGGCCGGACCCTGCACGATTACGTATCCGCCAAGCGGGGTCTGGACGCCGGGTTGCGCGAGGGCGTGTTCGAGATTCAATGTCACGGCTACACCCACATGCTTCCGGACCTGGATTCCCCCCCTGGACCTTTCTGGGATGCGCCCATGGACGGAGTGGCTACCCTGGGCTGGGACGTGGAATTCGGCGACCAGGTCCGCGGCAATGACGTGCCCGCCATCACGCAGCGGTTCCTGATGGAGCGAGGCCTCGAGTATATCCGCCGGGATTTCGGTGTGGTCCCGCTGTTTGTGATCAACGGCGGCGGCGGGAAGTCGCTATCCTACCCCCACCACAGCGCGCGGCTGGCGGCGGAGATGGGGTTCGGCCTCGGCCATTTCAACGCCGCCTGGTACCTGGGGCGTGACCTGGCGCTCGCCATCACGCAGATCGCCAACAACGCCAGTTGGGCCCACAACCGGGGGCTGCCGGACATCCGCTGGAGCATTGACGCCCCGCAATTCCTGGTCTTCCACGACCGCGATGTCTCGGTTGACATCAAGGCGGCCGAACGCCTGCTGACGAGCCTCGGCCCCGGCGTCCGGTACCTGACAGCCAACGAGTACTCCGGATACCTGCATGCCCGGGCGGAGCGCGACGCAGGCTCCGGCGCCATCGCCTTGGAGTACGACGGGCACTATTGCCGGTACTTCGCCGATCACACCTCCACCTGGGTGCTGCACCTCTCCGACGAGACCCGCCAGGCCTCCGGGAGCGCACCGGAGAGGCGCACGGTAGAAATACCCAAGGGGACGGGGCGCCACCTGGTGCCGGTGTTGCCGTAGCCTGGTTCCATATCCAAAGTGATAAGGTCCCATGGTACGCCCAGTACCCTAAAAATCGCTAATGGCTCTATCAATTAGCGGCCCGCATGCCCTATCAGGCATGACCACGGACTCCGCCGTTTTCAAGCAGCCTCTTTGGGTCGCGGCCTTGCTTGCCTCCGCCGGGAGTGGCAGCGAGGACCATAAAATTCAGCACAGGGTCTGCTGGGAATCGGGCCGCGCGTCGCTGCGGCTCACGAACGGAGGCTCCGCCCCGGTCTTCATCCCCTCGTTGAACGTTCACCTGGCGCCTGGAAAGAGAGTCGCTGTGCGGTGGCCCGCCGGCGCAACGGCGTACGAGTGCCAGATCGAGTGCGCCCAGGCCGCCTGACCCTATCCCCCCTCACCAGCGAAAGACGATGCCAAAGCGCGCGGCAAGATAATGCAGGGCCGTGCCGTTATCGCTCGTGGCATGGTCCCGGACCTCCGCCCGCAGGCCGAAGCGGGGCTTGAGCCAGTAGTTCAGCCCTCCGCCGAAATAAACCAGGGCCGGGGCGCCTTCCAAAGTCACGCCGCTGACGCCGATGGCCGCGAACGGATCCAGTTTGCGAGCGGCGGCCGGAAGGAAATGACAACTTCCCCCAAACGATAGTATGGCGGCGCTGTAATTGAAGTTGGTCTTGCCCGTATCGGCGCCTCCGACGTCAAGACCGATTCCAAAACGCCCGGCCACGCGCCGTTCCACCGCAACTCCCCCATAGAGGGCCGGCCCGTTCCCATATTTCGAGATCAGCGCCCCGGGCCCGAAGTACAGGGCCGCGTTCCAGTTTTGCGCCAGTCCCAAGGCCGGCAAGAGCAGGGCGACAAGATAACCGAATTTGGTTCCCATTCCGCGCACCTTTCATTGCCGAACATACGGCGGAACGCGCCTGGGGTTGTCACCATCCCACCCTTGCCGTGCAAAGTTTCGATAGGGGCTTTGTAAGGAAGTTGTAACGCGCGAACACGGATCAGGCGACGCACTGCCGGGCATAGTCCGGGAACGGGCGATACCGCTGATTTTCGAGCTCGCGACGCCTCCAGGCTGCGCCCCCCAGAGGCCCACAGACAACCGCGTCTTCACCGGAGCGGTGGCATTACTCCGGAAACAGGCGGCGGCCGCGCGGGGGCGGGAACCAGCGGGCGAGGGTCTCAAAGCGGCGGCGCAACTGCGCGGCGGGCAGGTGATCGGGACCGGTGCGCACCGTAACGTCGTGCCAGAGCGCGTGGATGTACTCCGCCACGGTGCCGGCGAAGGCGGCGCGGGCGTAACGCTGGAGCGCGCGGGAGCTGCGGGCCGCGGCGCGGCTCCCGAGCAGGACGCGCTTTTCTTCGAGCGCAAATTCGTCGATTTCTCCGGGGACGCCGTGGCGGATTTCCGCGTCAAGCTCCCGCAGCCAGGCGCGGGTTTCGGCGGGGGTGAGGCGCTCCCAGAGCGCCTGCCCGATGCAGAGCAGGAGTTCAAGCGCAGTGTCATGCGGGTCGCCGGCGGCGAGCGTGACTTCGATGCCCTCGCCGGTCTCGGTCCACTGCGAGGCGAACGGCGCCTCTTCCACTAGGGCAACGCGGCACTTGCCGATGCGGTCCAGGATGCCGCGCGGCGCCGCGCGAAGAACCTCCGGCTTCGCCATCCCCGTAGTATAAAGAGGCTTGCGGCTGTTCGGCTTTACGCATCTCGCGATTCTGGCGGCGATCCCCGCGGCGGCGTGGCTGCTGGCGCGCGCGCCGCGGGCCGCTCGCGTGGCGTTGGGCGTGTTTCTCGCGATCAACGAACTTGGATGGTATGGGTACCGCTACTCGCAGGAAGGCAACCGGTTTCCCGAGGGACTGCCGCTGCAACTCTGCGACGCCGCCCTGTGGGTCACGGTGGTTGCGCTGCTGCGCCTTTCGCCCGCGTGCTTCGAGTTCGCCTGGTACACGGCGCTGCTCGGCTCCGGCATGGCGGTGCTGACGCCGGACCTGTGGGCGCCGTGTCCGTCGTATCCAACGGTATATTTCTTCCTCGCGCACGGGGGAGTGATCGCGGGCGTGCTGATGCTGCGGTGGTCGGGGCTGATGCGCCCGCGCCCGGGGAGTTGGTGGCGCGCGCTGCTGTGGGTGAACGCGTGGGCCGCGATGGTGGGGACGTTCAACGCCTTTTTCCACACCAACTACATGTACCTGTGCCGCAAACCCGTGAGCGCTTCCATGCTGGACTGGTTCGGGCCGTGGCCGTGGTACCTGCTGGTAACGGAGGCGTTCACGGCGCTTGCGTTCCGGCTGCTCTCGCCTACCACGCCAGGGCGTAGGCGTCGCAGCGGGGATCCGCTCCCGCGCTGAGAACGCCGCCCGTCCAGTCGATGGCGATGGCGGCGTTGGCGCCCAACGACCACGGCCCCGCGACCCTCAGGTTGTGGCCCTTGGATCTCAGCGCGGCGCGCACCGCTTCGGGGATGCGGTCTTCCACGGTCATCTCGCCCGGGTACATGGTATGGGGGAAGTACGACTGCGGGAAGCTGCGCGTGGACCAGCGCGGCGCTTCGATGGCCTGCTGCACGTTCATGCCGAACTCGACGATGTTGAGGAAGGTCTGCATGGTGCGCATGCACTGGTCGTCGCCGCCGGGGCTGCCCGTCACCAGCACGGGAAGGCCGTCGCGCAGGACCAGCGTGGATTGCAGCGTGCTGCGCGGACGCTTGCCCGGTTCGAGCGCGTTGGCGTGGCCGGGCTTCAGATTGTAGTAGTCGCCGCGGCAATTGAAGCTGAAGCCGAGGCGGCCCATCACGACGTTGGTTCCGAAGGCGGTGTGCAGGCTCGGAGTGAACGAGACCACGTTGCGCGCGCTGTCCACGACGGTGAGATAACTGGTGTCGCCGCCGTCTCCCTTCTCGTCGACGAAGTTGATGTCGCGGGGACGGTCGATGGTCACGCCGGCGGGCTTGCCGGGGCGGAACTCGAGCGAAGCCTTTTCGCCGATTAGGGTGGCGCGGGCGCGCCCGTACTCCTTCGAGAGCAGCGCGGCGTACGGGATCTGGATGAAGTCCATGTCGCCCAGATACTGGTCGCGGTCGGCGAAGGCGAGCTTGATGGCTTCGACGCCGGCGTGAATGTACTCCGGCGAATTGTGGCCCATTTTTTGGAGATTGAAGGTTTCCAGAATATTGAGCGCGAACAGCTCGGCCGGGCCTTGCGTGGCCGAGGGGTTCTTCAGGACCTGGTAGCCGCGGTACTCGAAGGCCACCGGCTCCTCGACTTTCGCGGTGAAAGCGGCGAAGTCCTCATAGCGGAACAAGCCGCCGTTCTGTTCGGAGAACTGGGCCATTTCGCGCGCGATATCGCCCTTGTAGAAGCGGTCGCGGGCGGCGCGGAGCGCGGCGCGGCGGCCCCGCGGCGCGGCTTCGCGTTCCGCGTCCACCAGTTTCTTCAGCGTGGCGGCGAGGTCGGGGTTGGCGCCGATGTCGCCCGCCTTCCAGGTGCGGCCGCCGGGATAGTAGACCCGCGCGCTCGAAGGATACTTGCGCAGCTTCTTCGATCCGGCGAGCGCGCCGGCGAGACGGTCGTTCAGCGGGAAGCCGCGTTCGGCCATTTCGATGGCGGGTGCGAGCACCTGCGCGAACGTCATGGTGCCCCAGCGGTCGAGCAGCGTGTACCATGCGTCCACCACGCCGGGCACGGTGCCGGAGAGCAGCGTGTCGCTCACGGGAATCTTGCCGCCCTGGTTCTTCTGGAACCACTCGATGGTGGCGAGGCGCGGCGCGGTGCCTTCGGCGTTGATCGAGAACGGCTTCTTGCCTGCCGCGTCGTAGACCAGCAGGACGGCGTCGGCCCCGACTCCGTTGTTAGCGGCGTCCACCAGGCCGAGCACCGCCTGTCCGGCCACGGCGGCGTCAAAGGCGTTGCCGCCCGCGCGCAGGATGCGCTCGGCCACCTGCGTGGCTTCGGGCTTCATGGAGGAGACCGCGTATTCGCGGCCGCGGAGCACGGGCCGCGTGGTGGCAGAGCGGCGTGCCGCCTGGGGCAACAACGGCCCGGCAAGCAGCAGGCACAGCGCAAGGGCGCGCAGGGTCATAAAGGAAAGGATAAAGCGAAATGGGGCTTAGCGGCGAACTGTTCCGCACGCTCACAAGAACTTCTCCAGGCGAACCCGGCCGCTCTTCCGGAGCAGAGGTTTGTAGAGGTCGCCGGTCTGGCGCACGCGCGCGGGGACGTTATCGATGCGGAAATCCTCGATGGCGAAGCCGCGCTCCACCTCGTCCCAGGCAACCGGCGTCGAGACCGGGGCGCGCGGTTTGGGGCGCACTGAATAAGCCGAAGCCAGCGTGCGGCCCCAGGCGTTCTGGTTGTAATCCACGAGCACTCGGCCCGCCGGCCGCCTGGCGATGCGATATTCCGCGGTGATCAGACCAGGGTGGGCTCCGGCCAGCACGCGCGCAATTTCCTTCGCGAAAGACCACACATCCTTCTGCACGGGGCCGCGCACAATGGGCACGTAGATGTGGATGCCGCGCGAACCGGTAGTCTTGGGATAAGAGGGCATCTTGAGCTGATCGAGCGCCTCGCGCACGCGCAGCGCGGTCTCGAGCACGCGGTCGAAGCCGGCGGGCTCCACCGGGTCGAGATCGAAGTGCATGTAGTCGGGGCGGTCCACGTCGTCGCAGGTGGCGTACCACTGGTTCAGGTCGATACAGCCGAGGTTGACCACCCAGAGGAGCGACGCAAGAAACATCGGCGTAGTACTGGAGCAGGTCGCGCTTGGTGATGCCGAGTTCGGGCCAGAAGGGCTTCTTCAGGTTGGTGAGGCGGACGGTGCGCTCCCCGAAGGCAAGCTCCGCTTCTCCGCGATCCGCCGGAATGGTGATGCGATGTTGCGCCGGGCCCATCCGAAGAATTGGATGCACGTTCCCGGCTGGAAGATAGAATAGAATGCCGTGACCCGAAGAAACTGGCTGGCTTCGCTCGCCGCCCCCGCCGTCCTGAGTCCGCAGGCGAGGCGCCGCAGCATCGTTTTCGTGCTCGTGGACGACCACCGGTTCGACTGCGCCGGGGCGCTGGGACACCCTTGGCTCCAAACGCCGCACCTCGACCGCCTGGCGCGCGGCGGCGTGGTCTTCCGCAACGCGTTCGTGACCACCTCGCTGTGCTCGCCGAGCCGCGCGTCGCTGTTGACGGGTTTGTACGCGCACGCACACCGGGTGTTGGACAACTTCACGCCGCTCGATCCCAAGCTGCCGGTCTTTCCGGCGATGCTGCGGGCGGCGGGGTATCGCACGGGATACGTCGGCAAGTGGCACATGGGCGGAGCGAGCGACGAGCCGCGGCCCGGCTTCGATCATTGGCTGTCGTTTTTCGGACAGGGGCAGTATGAAAATCCGGAACTCAACCGCAACGGGCGCCGCGAGCAGGCCAAGGGCTACATGACGGACATCCTGGCGGAAGAGGCGGTGAGGTTCGTGCGCGAGTCCGCGGGGCGGCCGTTCATGCTCTATCTCTCCCACAAGGCGACGCACTATCCGTTCGTACCGGCGGCACGGCATCGCGAGTTGTACACCAACACGCCCGTGCCGCGGCCGGATTCGATGAACTACCGCGACGAAGACTACGCGCAGCGGCCTGAGTGGGTGCGGCGGCGGCGCTACTCGCGGCAGGGGCTGGACGGCATGTACGACCACGCCATGCCGTTCGATGACGTTTACCGCAACTACTGCCGTACGCTGGCGGCGGTGGACGATAGCGTGGGAACGCTGATGGCCGAACTGGAGCGGCAGCGGATGCTCGAGAGCACCGTGTTCGTCTACATGGGCGACAACGGCCTGATGTGGGGCGAGCACGGGCTGATCGACAAGCGGGCGATGTACGAACCCTCCATCCGCGTGCCGATGATCCTGCACTGCCCGGAACTGGCGCGGCCGCGGAACGAGACCCGCATGGCGCTGAACCTGGATATCGCGCCGACGTTTCTGGATGCGGCGGGCGTGCGGCCCGCCGCGCCGATGCACGGCCGGTCGCTGCTGCGCATGGACGATGCGCCGTGGCGCAACGATTTCCTGTATGAGTACGAGTGGGAATCGGATTACCCGTACACTCCGACGCTCACCGGCCTGCGCACCCAGCGCTACAGCTATTGCCAGACCTGGGGCCAGTGGGACCTGGACGAGTTGTACGACCTGGAGCGCGATCCAGAGCAGATGCGGAACCTGCTGGGCGGCGTGCGCCTGATCAGGCAGCGCGGGAGGCTGACGGAACAGATCCCCGATGCCGCACTTCGCGACCAGGTGCACGCGTTTCAGGACCGCATGCGGCAGATCCTGGTGGAGACGGGCGGCGATCCCAAGCGGTCGGGCCGCACGCCGCCGGGGTGGAAAGAGGCGCTGTGATGGCGGTGTTCAACGCAGGCTGAGGCCGCCGTCCACGGCCAACAACTGGCCGGTGATGAAGCCGCCCGCTCTCAGGAAATACACCACCGCGTCCGCGACTTCTTCCGGCGTGCCGCCGCGCTGTGCCGGCGTGTTCTCGATCATCTTCAGCCCGCGCGCGTCGATATCGTCGAAGGGGATCACGCCGGGCGCCACCGAGTTCACCGTGATCGACGGCGCGAAGGCTTTCGCCAGCGCCCTGGTCAACATGATGACTCCGGCTTTTGACGCGCAGTAGTGCGCATGTCCGGCCCAGGGGCGAATGCCTCCGAGCGAGCTCACATTCACGATGCGCCCCCCGCCGGTCTTTTGCATCAGCCTGGCGCCCTGCTGGCAGCAGAAGAAGACGGCCTTCAGGTTCACCGAGTGGATGAAGTCCCAGTCGGCTTCGGTGATCTCGAGGGGGTCGCGGCGGGTGAAGCGGGCAGCGTTGTTCACCAGGCCGTCGAGGCGGCCGAAGCGGTCCTCCACCTCGGCGAAGAGGCGCTCGATTTCGGCGACGCTTTCCAGGTTGGCGCGGAACAGCGGCGCGCCTCCGCACTCTTCGGCGGTGCGGCGCGCTTCGGCTTCCGAGTTCAAATAATGAATGCCCACACGGGCGCCTTCAGCGGCGAGCCGCAGGGCGATGCCCCGGCCGATGCGTTTGGCGGCGCCGGTGATCAGCACCACGCGGCCGGGCAGGTCAGACTGTGGGATCGCCATGGATCTCGACCTCTTCGGGCTCGACGCCTTCCACTTCCGGCTCCGGGAGCTTTCCCGAGAGGTTCGCCCACCCCCAGAAGACCGCGGTGGTGGAGCTGAGCACGCCGCTCCAGGCGCCGATCACCCGAGGATCATAATACTGCGAAGCCACGCCGGCCAGCATCATGGAAAGCATCATGGTGGCCCAGACCATGGTGTCCATGGTGGCGAAGACGCGGCCGCGGTATTCGTCGGAGACGTGGCGCAGGGCCTGCGAAAAATTCAGCACGGAACTGACCGCCACACCCGCGCGGGAGAGCGCGATGAAAAACAGCGCCCAGCCGAAGCTCCGCATCTGGCTGAACAGGATGTAGGCGCCGCCGTGCACCACGTAGCAGACCGAGATGGTCCGTTTGTAGGCGGCGAAGCTCGCCCGGCGTCCCCACTGGTGAGCGAAGGCGCCGCCGGCCAGCAGACCAATGCCGGCCGATCCCCAAATGAGCCCGATGCCCGCGGGCCCGCGCTGGAAAACGATCTCGCCGAAGAGGCTGAAGAGGATCTGCGCGGCGCCGCCGCCGGTGGCCCAACCCACGCCGATGAGCGCGATGCCGAAAATGAGCGGCTTGGCGCGCATGTAGCGCAGCCCTTCGACATATTCGTGCCAGGGTTTCACCACGTCGGCTTCGGTTTGCGCGCGGCGCTCGGGCTTAAAGTGGCCGCCGGCGACCTTGAGCCGCGAGATGCAGCCGGCGGAGATCAGGAACGAGAGCGCGTTGAAGACGAACGCCCACGCGTAGCCGAACTGCGTGACGCTGGCTCCGCCCAGGAACGCGCCGATGGTGAGCGTGGTCCACTGCGTGGTCTGGGTCAACGCGTTGGCGGTGTGCAACTCCTCTTTGCTGGCAATGCGCGGCAGGATGGCGGAGCGCCCGCTGGTGAAGAACGGCGAGGCGAACATCAGCAGCGCGCTGAGCGGGTAGAGCAGCCAGGTGTGGCGGCCATCCACGGTGAGGATGAAACAGGCGGCGATGAGGGCGCGCAGCAGGTCGCTGGCGATCATGACGCGCTTGCGGTCGAGCCGGTCCAGGAGCACGCCCGCGATGGGGCCGGCGAAGATGGCGGGGATGGCGCGGGAGAGCATGATGCCGCTCACCACCAGTCCCGATTGCGTGTGAGCCAGGGCCAGGCTGAACACCGCGATGTTGTTGAAGTGGTCGCCCACCTCGCTCACCACCTGCCCGCTCCAGGTGCGGCGGTAGTTGCGGTTGCCCCGCAGCAATTGGAGGAACGAGGCCATTAGCCGCGCTCCGCCAGGTACACGCCGCCGAAGATCACCGCACCGCCGGCGATCACCGGGGTAGTGAGCGGCTCACCGAGCAGGGCGACGCCCATGGCCGTGGCGAGCAGCGGCTGCAAATAGGAGAAGGCGGAAAGCCTGGTGGCCGCGATGCGGCGGAGCGCGTAGTAGTAGATGAGGTAGGCGATGACGGAGGGGAACAGCGCCATGTAAACCAGGGCCAGCCAGCCGCCGGCGCCGACGTGCGCGAACGGGAAGCGCCAGCCCGCCCAAAGCGTCACGGGCAGAAGCGCCAGCGCCCCGCCGGCGTAAGCGAAGGTATTGACGGTGAGGGAACTGTAGCGCAGCGTGGCCTGCTTGCCGAACACCGTAAAGAGCGCGAAAGAGAGACCCCCAAGGAAGATGCAGAGATCGCCTTGCCAAGTGGCGCCGGAACCCGCGTGCTCGAACGACTTCAGGATGGCGACGCCCATGAGCGCCACCGCCATCCCCGCCACTTTGCGCGAGGTGAAGCGCTCCAGTCCCACGACGGAGGCGATGGTGAGCACCAGGATCGGCGAGAGTCCGGCGATGATGGCGGAATGCGCCACGCTGGTCCGGCTGAGGCCCACGACAAACAGGAACTGGTTCAGCGCGACGCCGAACAGGGCCAGCCACGCGAGGCCCGGCAGATCTTCGCGCGTCCATTGTTCCTGATTCCGTCGCCGCCGCCACCAATAAGCAGGCAGAAGGAAAGCAGCCGCCACGGCGGCGCGCATCCCGGCCAGCAGCAGCGCCGGGAAATGCCGCAGAGCGACCTTCGCCACGATGAAATTCGCGGACCAGACGAAAACCATGAAGGCTATGAGCGCGTAAAGCGGCCCGTGGCCTTTTTTCAACTTATGGTTTCCTCCCGGACCGTGATGCGGCGGATGAAATCGCGGTCGAGCCCGTAGCCGAATCCGGGTTCATCGCGGATTTCGATGGTTCCGCGCGGCGTGGTTTCCACCGGAGGCGTAATGATGTCCCGCGCCCAGTAGCGGCGGCTGGCGGAGACGTCGCCCGGCAGCGTGAAGTTCGCGAGCGTGGCGAGCGCGATGTTGTGCGCCCGGCCGATGCCGGCTTCGAGCATGCCGCCGCACCACACCGGGATGCCCGCCGCCTGCGCCGCGTCGTGCACGCGCTTGGCCTCCAGGAAACCGCCCACGCGTCCCAGTTTGATGTTGATGATGCCGCACGCGCGCATGGCGATGGCCTGTCCGGCATGATGCGCCGAGCGGATGCACTCATCGAGGCAGATGGGCGTTCGCAGGTGCTTCTGCAATTCGGCGTGGTCGATGATGTCGTCGTGGCTGAGCGGCTGCTCGATCATCATCAGGTTGAATTCGTCCAGCTTCTTCAGATGTTCGATGTCGGCAAGTGTATAAGCGGAGTTCGCGTCCGCCATGAGAAGGATGCCGGGGAACCGCTCGCGCACGCGGCGCACCACGTCCACATCCCAACCGGGCTTGATCTTGATCTTGACGCGCTGGTAGCCGGCGTCGAGCTCGCCGGCGATCTTCTCCAGCAGTTGCTCGACGGAGTTCTGAATGCCGATCGAGACGCCGCACGGAATCTCGCGCCGTGCGCCGCCGCCGATCTTTCGCCACAGGGGCGCGTTCTCCATGCGCGCGGCCAGGTCCCAGGACGCCGTTTCGAGCGCGCCGCGCGCCATATTGTGTCCGCGGATGTGGCCGGTGAGCGGAGCCACCTGCTCCGGGCCGGCGAGCGTCTTCCCGATCACCCGCGGCGCGGCGTAATCGCGCAGGATGAGCCAGGCGGACCCGGTCCACTCCTCGTTATAGAAGGGGTTTTCGCCCGCGGTGACTTCGCCCCATCCCGAGAGGCTCCCGCCTTGAACCTCGACGAGGATCATGTGGCGTTCGGTGGTGCGGCCGAAGCTGGTCTCGAAAAAATGCACCAGCGGCATGCGGATCTGCCGCAGCGTGACGCGCTCAATCTTCATGGTACGGCCCCATCAGGTAGCACCCTTTATCTTCCGTGAACTCGAAACCGATCACGGCGAGCCCGCGCGCGAAACCGCTCTGGAGCCGCTCGCCTGCGGCCTTCTGGATCGCGCGTGCCAGCCTGGAATCGGCGGCGCGGATTTCCGCAATGTTCGCGGGAATCTCCACGCGTTCCTCGATGCGGCGCTCGAGCGGCCGGCCTGCCTGGATGGCGCGCACGCGCGGCGAATCCATCCACCACTCGGCGATGCAGCGGTCCGTCGGCAGGCCGCCGTGCAGCGGGCTGGAGGTGGTGCCGTACTGGTTCTCCACGTAGCGCCGCACGATGGCGCCGAGGCGCTCCATGTTGAAGAAGGCGTTCTTCAGTTCCAGCGGATCGAAGGTCCACTCCATCAGTTTGATGCCGCGCGCGAGCGCCTCGTCGCGCTGCATGAGCTTGAGGCGCCGGCCGATTCCGAGATTGCGATAACCCGCGAGCACGCCCAGCATGTGGCTGTGCAGGTAGGAGACGCCGCCCGGCTTGATTCCGGGAATGGCGACGCAGAAGCCGACCATGCGGTCGCCGTCGTAGGCGCCGAACGAGTGCCCCCCCACTTTGTTCGCCACCACGAAGAGGCGCACCGGCAGCAGTTCGATGTCGTCGAAGCCCCAGATGGTCTTCTGAAGCCGCACGGCTTCCTCGAACTGGCTGCGCTCCGTGATCTGGCGGCAATCGATTCGCGCCCGGCTCATGCTTGCTTTGCTTCCTGCCACAGCGCCTCCATTTCCTCGAGCGATGCGTCCTCCGGCGTCCTGCCGCGTTCGGCGAGCTTGCGCTCGATGTACCCGAAGCGGCGGCGGAACTTTGTGTTGGTGCGGCGCAGCGCCTGCTCGGCATCCACTTTCACGAAGCGCGCCAGGTTCACCAGCACGAACAGCAGATCGCCGAGCTCATCTTCCAGTTGCTGGTGCGATGCGGAGCGGCGCGCCTCCGCGAACTCGCCCAGCTCCTCGTGAAGTTTTTCCAGCACCTGGTCGGGGTTTTCCCAATCGAAGCCGGCGTGGGAGGCGCGTGAAGTGATCTGCTGCGCCTCCACCAGCGCGGGCGTGGAGCGCGGCACGCCGCCGAGCAGGTCTCGTTCCTCGATGCCTTTCTCGCGCTTCTCGCCGGCCTTCACCTCGCTCCAGATGCGGCGCACGTCGCCCGGAGTTTCTGCGGTTTCCTCGCCGAACACGTGAGGATGCCGGCGCACGAGCTTCTGGTTGATGGCTTCGATGGAATCCTCGATGGTGAAGAGTCCCTGCTCGCCCGCCATCTGCGCGAAGAAGACGGCTTGCAGCAAAAGGTCGCCAAGTTCGCCCTTGAGCTCCTCCCAGTCGCGCGCGTCGACGGCGTCCATGACCTCATAAGTTTCCTCGAGCAGGTAGGTCTTGATGGTGTCGAAAGTCTGCTCCCGGTCCCAAGGGCAGCCGCCGGGCGCACGCAGCTTCGCCATGATCTGGACCAGCGTGCGAAACTTCTCACCGGCGTTGTCGGATGTTGTTGGCATTCGAGCGGAGGGGCGAAATTTCAATGTAACATGCTCAAGATTGTGGGGCAGGCTTCCGAGCCCGCGGGTGTCTTCGCGAGCGGGTAAGGCTGCAAGTGCCCTGCGACCGCGAAGCGGAAGCGGCCTCTCGCCGTAATCTACCCGTGCAGGATCCGGAAGATCTGACTTCCGTACTTTTCCACGGTCGAGAGCCCGATGCCGGGAATGGCGAGCAGGTCCCGCGCGGTGGCGGGGCGCGCGGCGGCGATGGCTTCCAGCGCGGCGTCGGGGAGGACGCGGAACGCGGGCACGTTGCGGCGGCGGGCTTCGGCGAGGCGCCAGGCTTTCAGTTTTTCGATGACCGGCGACGGCGGTTCGGGCTTGGGGGCGAGCGGCTGCTGAACCGGGGCGGGCGCCGGCTTGCGCTTCTTCCCGGGCTTCTTGGGCCTGGCGAGGCGGACTGTCTCCTTCACCTGCACGGCTTCGACGCCTTCCCCCTCGCGCCCGCGCCGCGTGAGCCGCACCTTGCGGTAGTTGATGCGCTCGCCCTTCTTCTCGAATACCTCATCGGCAAGCACGATCAGACCGGCGCGCTCCATGTCGTTGAGCAGGTCCTCGAACTCGCGCCGCTCCAGCTTCGTCCCCAACTCCGCATGCAGCCGTCCCGTGGGCCGGTTGTCGTTCCTGCGCAGCGCGTCGAGGATCCGCGCGATGGTCTCGCGTTCGTTCTCCGTGGCCTCGCGGAAACGCTGCGCGGCGCCGGCATCGGGCGCGCAGAAATCGCAGATGCCGCAGGCGCCCCGCGTATCCTCAACGTCGCCGAAATAGCGCACCAGCGAAACCATGCGGCAGCCGCCGGACTCGGCGAAGCGGATCACCTGTTCGAGCTGCGCGGCCTTGTGCTCGGCCTGAGCCCGGTAAGGCGCGCGCCAGCGGTCGGGGCCGCGCGTGATGTTCTCCTCCGGGTCGATCAGCGCGCCGCCGTGGATCCAGAGCTTTTCGAGCGCGATGTCGAACACCTCGCGCTCCAGGCCGGAGGTCCAGCGCAGGGCGTCCTTGGGCTGCGGCTCGGCGGTGAGCTTGTCGTAGATGCGCGCAAGCACGGACTCCTCCGGGTAGTCGCGCTCGTAAAAGAAATCGTGGGTGCGGCGGTCAGAATACGAGTGCATCAGGATGGCGCGCGAGGGCAGACCGTCGCGCCCGGCGCGGCCGATCTCCTGGTAGTAGGCCTCCAGGCTCCCCGGCAGCGCGGTGTGGATGACGGTGCGGATGTCCGGCTTGTCGATGCCCATGCCGAACGCAATGGTGGCCACCATCACCTCGATGGCGCCCTCCTGAAAATCGGTCTGGACCTTGTTACGGTAATCGGCGTCGAGCCCGGCATGATAGGCTTCCGCGGCGAACTCCTGCTGGAGCAGCGAGGCCAGCGATTCCGTCTCGCGGCGCGTGGGCGCGTAGACGATGGCGGGGCGGCGGCCATTCTCGAGCAGGGTGCGGCGGGCCAGCTCGGACCGGCTCGAGGGCATGGCCTGCACGATCTCGATGGCGATGTTTTCGCGGCGGAAGCCGTGGATGAAACGTTTCGGCTGCGTCAGGCCGAGCTGTGCGGCGATATCGTCCTGCACCAGCGGCGTAGCCGTGGCCGTAAGGGCCACCACGGGCGCGGGGCGCAGCATGGGCAGGTACTGCCCGATCATGCGGTAGTCGGGGCGGAAGTCGTGGCCCCATTGCGAGATGCAGTGCGCCTCGTCGATGGCAATGAGGGCCGGTTTGCGCTTGGCGAGCATCTCGGCGAAACCGGCGACGCGCAGACGCTCGGGAGCGATGTAGAGGAATTGCAGCTTGCCGTTCAGGTAGTCGAAACACGCCTGGCGCGAGTCGGCGCGGTCACGGCCGGAGTGGATGCGGTCGGCGGCGAAACCCTGCTCGCGCAGCTTGGCCACCTGGTCTTCCATGAGCGCGATCAACGGACTCACCACCAGCGTGGTGCCGCCGCGCGCGATGCCGGGCAACTGGTAGCAGAGCGATTTGCCCGAGCCTGTGGGCATGACCAGCAGCACGTCCTGGCCCGCGGCGGCGGCGCGGCAGACCGGTTCCTGGTTGGGACGGAAGGCTTCGAAACCGAACGCCCTGCGCAGCAGCGGCGTGAGGTCCTGCTCTCCGGCGGGCGCAGCAGCGGCGGCCGTGGGCGCGACGGCAACCGGCCGCGACGCTGTGCCCGAAAGCACGCGGCCCACCACTTCCCGCACATATTTCTCGATGCCCTCGAGGAAGGGTTCCAGCCGCGCGCCGCCGCGGTGAATGCGGCCGAGGTACGCCTCCCACTGCCCCGTCATGGCGGGGCTTTTCACCTCGGGGTGAACCACTTCGATGAGCTGGATCCCTTTGTCGGTGGCGGCCAGGCTCTTGCCCTGGCGCACGATGTACTCGCGCTCGAGCAGCGTCTCGATGATGGCGGCGCGGGTGGCGGGCGTGCCCAGGCCGCACTCCTTCATGGCGTCGGAAAGTTCCTTGTCGTCGAGCGTCTTGCCCGCCGTCTCCATGGCGGTTAGCAGCGTGGCTTCGGTGAAACGCTTGGGCGGGCGCGTTTTCTTGCTCACCGCCTCGGCGTCGAGCACCTTCTGCGGCTGGCCTTCGGCGAGACCCGGCGGCAGTCTCTGTTCCTCTTCCTCGTCCTTGCCCTTCTTCTTGCGCTCGATGGCGATGTCCAGAGCCTTCCAGCCCACCTGTTGCACGGTGGAGCCGGAGGAGTGATAGCGGTCCGTGATGCCGGGGTTCTCGATCGCGGTGATGACCGTGGTGACGGACCAGATGTGATCGTCGTGCCAGGCCGAGAGCAGGCGGCGGCAGACCAGGTCGTAGACGCGCTTCTCGTCCGGGTTCAGTGAAGCTTTTGCGGGCGGGGTGGCGGTGGGGATGATGGCGTGGTGGTCGGTGACCTTGGCGTCATCCACGAAGCGGCGGCCGAGCGGACGCTCGCCGGTTCCGGGCGCAAGCTGCGCTTGGTACGGCGCGCGGATGATTTCCACGATCCGCGGCAGGGTGCGGGCCACGTCCTGCGAGAGGTGGCGGCTGTCCGTGCGCGGGTAGCTGAGCAGCTTGTGCCGCTCGTAAAGCGCCTGGGCGATCTCGAGCGTCTTCTGCGCGCTGTAGCCGTAGAGGCGATTGGCGTGGCGCTGCAACTCGGTCAGGTCGTAGAGCGCCGGCGGCGCCATGCGCTGGGTTTCGGCCCCGATCGACTCGATGCGGGCGCTGCCGGTCCTGGCGCGCTTGACGATGGCCTCCGCGTCTTTGCCGTCGGCGGGCAGGCGCGTTTCGCGCGCTCCATCCTTGCCTTCGCGGAACCAGGTGCCGCGGTAGTTCTCGGGATCGCGGGGCGAAAACGTGGCGGTGACCTCGAAGTAATCCTCGGGGACGAAGGCGCGGATAGCGAGCTCGCGCTCCACCACCATGGCGAGCGTGGGAGTCTGTACACGGCCCACGGAGAGCTTCTGGTTCCAGGTAATGGAGTAGGCGCGGGAGAGATTCATGCCCACCAGCCAGTCGGCGCGGCTGCGGCCGCGGGCGGCGTCGGCGAGAGGGTCGTATTCGCGGCCGTCGCGCAGGGCGTCGAAGCCCTTGCGGATGGCGTCCGGCGTGAGCGAGGAAATCCAGAGACGCTGGAAAGGCTTTGCGCAGCCCGCGGCCTCGTAGATGTAACGGAAAATCAGCTCGCCCTCGCGGCCCGCGTCCGTGGCGCACACGATGCGATCCACCTTGGGCGAAGTCAGGATCTTGCGCACCACCTCGAACTGGTCGCGGGTCTGCTCGTAGACCACCAATGGCCATTCCCGCGGCAGCATCGGCAGCAGGTCGCGCCGCCAGTGCTTCCATTCGGGGCGGATCTCGTGCGGCTGCGCCAGCGCCACCAGGTGGCCCACGGCCCAGGTCACGATATAGCCGTTGCCGTGGAGGAAACCCTCGCCGCGCTTGGCGGCGCCGAGCACGCGGGCGATATCGCGCGCCACGGAGGGTTTTTCGGCGAGAACCGCGGTCTGCATCCCAGAAGCACTAATCTATCGCATTGCTATAATCGGACGTGCTGGTCGGCCGGTCTCCGCAGATCTCCCGCATCCGCGGGTTGATCGAAAAACTCGGGCGTTCGCGCGCCCCCGTGCTGCTGCTCGGCGAGAGCGGCACGGGCAAGGAAGTTGTTGCGCGGGCCATCCACGAAGCGGGCGGCCAAGGCGCTTTCGTGCCCATCGACTGCGGCGCCCTGGTGGGACCGCTGATGGAGAGCGAACTGTTCGGTCACACGCGCGGCGCATTCACCGGCGCGGCGGATGCGAAGAAAGGCCTGATCGAAATCGCCGACGGCGGCACGGCGTTCTTCGACGAGATCGGAGACCTGCCGCGCGATATGCAGGTGAAGCTGCTGCGTCTGCTCCAGGAGCGCGAGTTCCGCGCCGTCGGCTCGGTGAAGGCGCGGCGCGTGGATATACGGGTGATCGCCGCCACCCACCGCGACCTTCAGGCCGCAGTGGCGCGCGGCGATTTCCGCCAGGACCTCTACTACCGCCTCAACGTGGTCAAGGTCCACCTGCCGGCGCTGCGGGAGCGTAAAGAAGACATCCCGCTGCTCATCGATCATTTCCTGGAGCGGTACGGCCCGGCTTACCGGCTGAGCGCCGAAGCGCAGGCGGCGATGCTCGCTTACAATTGGCCCGGCAACGTGCGGGAGTTGCAGAACGCCATCGAGCGCATGACCGCAATCAACACCGGGCCGGTGCTGCACAGCGCGGACCTGCCCTCTTCGGTGCTGCTGGAATCGGAGGCCCGCCGCCCCAGTCCCATCCCGGTCGAAGCGGAGGAAGACCTGCCCGTGGTGGACCTCGCCGGAGGGAGCCTGATGCGCGCCAGCGAGGCCCAGGCCATACGGCGCGCGCTGGCCGAGTGCGCGGGCGACCGCACCAGGGCCGCGCGCCGGCTGGGCATAGGGCGCACCACGCTCTACCGCAAGATGAAGAACTACAACATCGCGCCGTGACCATCGCGCTGGACGCCACCTATAGCCTGGACCGCCGCCCGACGGGCGTGGGCGTCTACTCGCGCGAAATGCTCTGGGGGCTGGCCGGCGCGCACCCGGAAGAGCGCTTCCGCTTCTGCTACCGCCCGCACCGCCTGCGGGCCTCGCTCCGCGATCCGCTCCCACCGAACTGCCGGCGGGCCCTGCTGCACGGCCTGTGGCCGCCGGCGGGCGAGCTGTTCCACGGGCTGAACCAGCGGCTGCCGCGGCGGCGTCCGCGGCGCGCCGTCACCACCTTTCACGACCTGTTCGTGCTTACGGCGGAATATTCGACACCCGAGTTTCGCTCGCGTTTCGCCGCGCAAGCCCGGCATGCTGCGGAGAATTCGGACCTGATTATTTCTGTTTCGGCCTTCACGGCGCGGCAGGTTGAGGGACTGCTGGGCGTGCCCCCCGCGCGCATCCGCGTGGTGCATCACGGCGTGCGGCCCATGGTCCTGCCGGAAACCGCGCGCGAGAAGATCGTCCTGCACGTGGGCGCGATTCAGAAACGCAAGAACGTGGAGCGGCTGGTGACCGCCTTTGAAATGCTTCCGCAGGAGTGGAGACTGGTGCTGGCGGGCTCCTACGGGTACGGCGCCGCCGCCATCCTGGAGCGCATCGGGAAAAGTCCCGCCTGCCGCCGCATCCTGGTTGCGGACTACGTCGCCGCCCCAACGCTGGCGGATTGGTACGCCAGGTCGTCGATCTTCGCGTTCCCATCGCTCGATGAAGGCTTCGGCATGCCGGTGCTGGAGGCTATGGCGGCGGGCCTGCCCGTGGTGGCTTCCAACCGCGCGGCAATCCCGGAGGTGGCGGGTGACGCCGCGGTTCTGATTGACCCGGAAGACACTTGCGCACTCGCGGGGGAACTCAGGCGTCTGATCGAGGATGAAGTTGCCCGCTCCGCCCTGAGCGCCAAGGGCCGCTCGCGAGCGGCTCAATTCACCTGGACAAAAGCGGTGGAAAGCACCTGGAGAGCCTACCAGGAGATCGTCCGCTGAAGCCTCAGCGGGGATCCTCGTCCACGGAGATCTTCAAAGCGCGCAGGAAACGTTCGTCCTGGGTCGTGAACTTGAACTTCGCCGCGGGCTGCCAGCCGCGGCTCGGCTCCGGGCGGAACTCCATGGTCGCGTCCGCTTCCTCCTGCCCCTCTTCGGACTCGCCGTTTTCGTCCCGTTTGTTGAAACCGATAGTTGCCTCGAGCACCAGGAAGACGTCGTACCCAGCTCGCTTGATTTGCCCGATCGCATCGGCGATGCGGTCGGACTCGGAGAGGGACTCGTTAATCGCGTTTCCCAGCTCCTGCATTAGATGCTTCAAAGGCTCTTCCACAAAAGCTCCCCTGTAACCGTGGATGCGGCGCCCCCACCAGGGGTTTCAGGATCGGAACCGGATCCGCACCCGCTTCGATTGTAGTGGACGCCGAATCCGTCCACAAGATCCATCGTCACCCTTTTTTGCCCATGCACCTAGGGTTCCGGCCGGTCTGCTACCATAAAAGTTGTGCTGAAACGCAACGCAATCAAGCACGGGCGGCTTTTCCTGCGGGAAGTCCTGCCCGCGGTTCTGAAGCCGGCGCGTACGCTTTGGCACGAAGTCATCGGCTTTCTTTTCTTATCGATCGCAATTATCTTCCTCTTTTCCGGTATCCGCTACTTGCGTGAGTTCGACGGCAGCGCCGGCGCCGTGATCCGCCTGGGTATGGTGGTGTTCTGCGTTGGTTTGATGGGCTTTTTCGGCATTACCTCCTTTCTGCGCGCGCGCAAGATCTCGAAATCATGAATCGCGAGCTGGGCAACCCCGGCGAGTTCCCCTATACCAGGGGTATCCATCCCCAGATGTACCGCAGCCGGTTGTGGACCATGCGGCAATACGCCGGTTTCGGCACCGCCGAAGAGAGCAACCGGCGCTACCATTACCTGATATCGCAGGGGACCACAGGGCTGTCGGTGGCCTTCGACCTGCCCACCCAGATCGGCTACGATTCCGACCATCCGCTGGCGGCGGGCGAGGTCGGCAAGGTTGGAGTGGCGATCTCCTCGCTGGCGGACATCGAGACCCTTTTCCAGGGGATCGAGCTGGAGCGCGTGTCTACCTCCATGACCATCAACGCCACGGCGGCGATTCTGCTGGCCTGCTATGCCGAGATGGCGCGGCGGCAGGGCGCGGATTGGAAGAAGCTCTCCGGAACCATCCAGAACGACATCCTGAAGGAGTATATCGCCCGCGGTACGCACATTTTTCCGCCCCGTCCGGCGATGCGGCTCATCACGGACATTTTTGCCTGGGCCGGGGCCGAGATGCCGAACTGGAACACCATCTCGATCAGCGGGTACCACATCCGGGAAGCGGGCTCGACGGCGGTGCAGGAAGTCGCGTTTACACTTGCCAACGCGATCGCTTACATCGAAGCGGCGCTGGCGGCGGGGCTCGACATCGACGCGTTCGCCCCGCGGCTCTCGTTTTTCTTCAGCGCGCATCTCGACTTCCTGGAGGAGATCGCCAAGTTCCGGGCCGCGCGGCGGCTGTACGCGAAGCTGATGCGGGAGCGCTTCGGCGCGCGCAATCCGCGCTCGCTGATGATGCGGTTCCACGTGCAGACCGCCGGGTCCACGCTGACGGCGCAGCAGCCGGACGTGAACATCGTCCGCACCACGCTGGAGGCGCTGGCGGCGGTGCTGGGCGGCTGCCAGTCGCTGCACACCAATTCACGCGACGAGGCGCTGGCGCTGCCCACGGAGGACTCGGCGCGGTTGGCGCTGCGCACGCAGCAGATCATCGCGTACGAGAGCGGCGTCACCAACACGGTGGACCCGGTGGGAGGAAGCTACGCCATCGAGGAGATGACGGACCGCATCGAGTGCGGCGCGCGCGAGTACCTATCCCGCATCGAGGCCATGGGCGGGACTCTGCGCGCCATCGAACGGGGATTCATCCAGCAGGAGATCCAGAACTCCGCCTACGAGTACCAGAAGAAGGTGGAGAGCGGAGAGCGGGTGGTGGTGGGTGTGAACCGCTTCCAGACGGCGGAGGAACGTTCCATTCCCACTTTCCGCGTGGACCCCGCGCTCGAGCGGGCGCAGGTGGAACGGGTGCGGCGGGTTCGGGCGGAGCGCGACCGGCAGGCGGTCAAGCAGTCGCTGGAGCGGTTGGAGACGGCCGCGCGCGGCGCCCGGAACCTGATGCCGCACATACTGGAAGCCGTCGCGGCGTACGCCACCGTGGGCGAGATTTCCGACCGCTTGCGCGCCGTCTTCGGCGAGTATCGCGAGACCAGGTAGGTTGCCAATATGTACGAAGATCAGTTCCGGCTGATGTTACAGCAGGTGCGGGAGGGCGCCTTGGACGTGGATACGGCCATGGAGCGCATGAAGCACCTGCCTTTCGAGGACCTCGGGTTCGCCAAGGTGGACCACCACCGCGCGTTGCGGCACGGGATGCCGGAGGTGGTCTTCGCCCAGGGCAAGACGCCGGAGCAGGTGCTGGCCATCGCCGAGCGGCTGCTCGGGCAGTGCCCCAACGTGCTGATCACGCGGGCGAGCTGCGAAACCGCCGCGCTGGTGGATTCCCGGCTGCCCAACGGGGAGTACTTCCGGCTCTCGGGCGCCATACGCTTCTGGGGCGACCGCAGCGTGCGTGGCAAGGGCAAGATCGCGGTGGTGTGCGCGGGCACCAGCGACCTGTTCGTCGCCGAGGAGGCGCAGGTCACCGCGGAAGTCATGGGCAATGAGGTGGAAGCCATCCACGATATCGGCGTGGCCGGCATTCACCGGCTGATGAGCAACCGCGCGCGGCTGGCCGAGGCGCGGGTGATCATCGTCTGCGCCGGCATGGAAGGCGCGCTGCCCAGCGCCGTCGGCGGGCTGGTCTCCTGCCCGGTGATCGCGGTGCCCACCAGCGTGGGCTACGGCGCGAGCTTCCACGGCCTGGCGGCGCTGCTCGGCATGCTCAACAGTTGCGCCAGCAACGTGACCGTGGTTAACATCGACAACGGCTTCGGCGCGGGCTACGTGGCCAGCCTCATCAACCGGCTGTAGCCGGCACGCCCGGCTCCGATTCTGATAGAATCGCGTCCCAAGAGGAATACATGCGACTTGCGGTTTTCGTGCTGTGCGCGGGCTGTGCGTTCGCGCAGTCCTTTACCGGAAACATCATCGGAACGGTGAAGGACCAGACCGGAGGCGTTGTCCCCGGCGTGGAGGTGGTGATTACCCACCTGGAGACCAACCGGCGTGTCACGGCGGTGACCAACACGCGCGGCGAATACGTCTCGGTTCCGCTCGGCGTGGGCCAGTACCGCGTGGAAGCCAGCGCCAGGGGGTTCAAGCAGGCGGTGCGCAGCGGCATCACGCTGGCGTTGCAGCAGACCGCGGTGGTGGACCTGACTCTCGCGGTGGGCGATACGGCGGAGCGCATCGAGGTGATCGGCGAGGCGCCGCTGCTGGAGACCACCGAGGCGGCCATCGGGCAGGTGGTGAACAACCGCCAGATCCGCGAACTCCCGTTGAACACGCGCAACGTTTACTCGCTGGTCTTCCTCACCGCGGGCGTGGTGGGCAGCACCGGAAACGACCACGAGGGCATGGCGGGCTGGGCCGTGTTCGGCACGCGGCGGCAGATGATGGACGTGGTGATCGACGGCGCGCCCGCCGCGCACCCCACCGCCAACGGCTTCACCGGCATGTCGATCTTCCCTCCCGTGGATGCCATTCAGGAGTTCAAGCTGATGGGATCCAATTTCTCCGCCGAGTACGGACGCAGCGCGGGCAGCGTGCTGAATATCGTGTACAAGTCGGGCTCCAATGACCTTCACGGCAGCGTCTTCGAGTTCCTGCGGAATTCCGTGCTCGACGCCAACGGGTTCTTCGCCAACCGGCGCGGCGAGCCGCTGGCGAGCTTCAAGCGCAACCAGTTCGGCGGCACCTTGAGCGGCCCGGTGAAGAAGGACCGCACCTTCTTCATGGCCTCGTTCGAAGGGCTGCGCGAGCGGCGCTTCAGCAGCTCGACCTTCAGCGTGCCCACGCTGGCGCAGCGCGACGGCGATTTTTCTCAGACGCTCGACCGCAACGGCAGGCTGGTTCAGATGTTCGACCCTTACACCACGCGCGCCAACCCCTCGGGCGGCTTCATCCGGACCGCGTTCGCCGGCAACGTGATTCCCAAGTCGCGCATGGATCCGGTGGGCGTGAACGCGATCAAGTATTACCCCACGCCCAACCAGCCGGGCGACAGCCCCACCCTCCTGAACAACTACTTCAAGACCGGTTCGGCTTCCACCACTCTCAACAATTACGATTACCGCCTGGATCACAACCTGACCACGAATCAGAAAGTGTTCGGGCGTTTTTCGCACCGGTACAACCTGGACGCGCCGGCCATCACATTCCCCTCGGACATCGCTATCGCGGAGGGCCGGATCAACAACGAGAACACCGGCAACAACGCGGTGATCGAGTACAGCAACACGCTTTCCGCCAAGACGGTGCTGACGGCGCGCACGGGCTTCTCGCGCACGCTGTTCAACTACGGCAATCAGGGCGTTGGCTTCGTGCCCTCCACCCTCGGCCTGCCCAAGATCATTGACACCTACGCGGGGCCGGCCATGTTCCCGTACTTCACGGTCAGCGGCTACAAAGCGTTGGGCCACCGCGACCACCGCCACACGGCGTTCAACACCTACAGCGCGAACGCGGCCCTGGCCCGTCTCTCGGGACAGCATTCGCTCAAGGTGGGCTTCGATGGACGCCTCATCCGGGTGAACCTGCTCGAGGCGCGCGCGCCCTCCGGCGAGTATCCCTTCAGCGCGGCTTTCACCCAAGGGCCGGATCCTCTGCGCGCCAGTTCCACGGCGGGAAACGGCATCGCCTCCCTGCTGCTCGGTACGGGCAACGCCGGCTCGCGCCTGTTCACGTACTACAAGAACGTGGCCGCGCAGAACTTCTATCTGGCCGGATACGTTCAGGACGATTGGAAAGTCGCCTCCAGGCTAACCTTGAACCTGGGGTTGCGTTACGATTTCGAGACCCCCAGGACGGAGCGTCACAACCACCTCAACTACTTCGACCCGTACGTGCAATCCCCGCTCAAAGTGCCCGGGTTCCCGGACCTGCGCGGCGGCCTGATCTACGTGGGCGAGAACGGCGCCAGCCGCTACCAGTTCAAGGTGGACAAGCTGAATTTCGCCCCGCGCTTCGGCTTCGCCTACCAGGCGACGCGCCGCACCGTGATACGCGGCGGGTACGCGCACATCTACGCGCCGTCGTTCAAGGCGGCGTCGGGCTCGGATACGCCCTGGGGCTTCCGCGGCGAGACGCAGTGGATTGCCACCATCGACGGCATCACGCCGCTCACGCCGCTTAGCAACCCGTACCCCAACGGTTTCGCGCCGCCCACCGGCGCCTCGCTCGGGCTGCTTTCCGGCATGGGCGACGACCTGCGCCCCGTGATGCACGACAACAATGTGCCCTGGACCCAGCAGTGGAACGTGACCATCCAGCGCGAGCTGCGGGCGAACATGTTGGTTGAGATCGGCTACGTGGGAACGCGCGGCCGGCAGCTTCCGGTTTATGTGATGCTCAACCAGCTCGACCCGAAGTACATGGCCCTCGGCTCTAAGCTGAACACCACGGTGGACAACCCGTTCTACGGCATCGTGCCGCGCGGCATCCACCTCTCGCAGCGAATCTCGCAGGCGCAACTGCTCCGGCCGTACCCGCAGTTCGGAGCTCTGGAGGGCAGCGGGCGCGACAGCGGCGGCAGGTCCTGGTACGACGGCATGATCATCTCGGCCAAGAACCGCCTCTGGCACGGGCTTCAGTTCGAGGGTTCCTACACGTGGTCGAAGACCTTCGACCAGGGCGAGAACTACCAGAATTACTACGACCTGAAAGCGAGCCGCGGGCTGGCCAGCACCGAGCAGGCGCACAATTTCGTCATCGGCTACATGTACGAAATGCCGTTCGGCCGCGGCAAGCGTTTCGGCGCCGATATGAGCAGGCTGGCGGACGCGTTTGTGGGCGGCTGGCAGATCAACGGCATCACCAGCCTGAAATCCGGCACGCCCATTCAGATCACGGCTTCCAACACCGCCGGGGTCATGGGGCGCCTGACCGCTCCCAATAACAACGGCAAGAGCGGCAAGCTGGAAGGTCCCGCGCAGAGCCGGCTCGACCGCTGGTTTGATACCAGCGTGTTCAGCCAGCCGGCGCCGTTCACCTTCGGCAACATGGCGCCGAACGGGGCGGGCATCCGTAATGACATGGTGCGGAACCACGATCTCTCGCTGTTCAAGGAGTTCGCGCCCAGGGAGCAATTGCGCGTGCAGTTCCGCCTGGAGGCGCTGAACGCCTTCAACACCCCGCGTTTCAGCAGTCCCACGGCGGATGTGAACTCGGGCTCGTTCGGGCGCGTCAGCGGGCAGTCGAACGCTCCGCGGCAGGTGCAGCTCGGTTTGAAGCTCCTGTGGTGAGCAATCAGTAGTCGCGGAAGGGGCCGCGCGGTTCGGCGGCCTGCATCTCTTTCCACCACGCGGCGTAGCGGTCCTTCACCATCTTGAGCTGATCCGGCCGCTCCCCCGAGAGGTCGCGCTTCTCGCCGAGGTCGGCCGCGAGGTTGTAGAGGCCTTCCTTGCCGGCGTGGTTCACCCATTTCCAGTCGCCCACGCGCGCGGCGCAGGCGTTCCGCGCGGTGGCCTGCCAGAACATCTCCCGGCGTTCGGACCTGCCGCGGCCTTCGAGAAGCGGCATCAGGTTGAAGCCGTCCAGCTTCACGCGCGGGGGCGCCGCGGCTCCGGCGGCGGCGAGGAAAGTCGGGAAAAGTTCCAGCGTAGTGGCGAACTCGCCCGTGACCGCGCCCGCTTTCACGCGGCCCGGCCAGCGGACAATCAGGGGCACCCGAAGTCCGCCTTCCCACATGCTGGCCTTGCCGCCGTGCAGCGGACCGTTGCTGGATGAGCCCGTGCCGCCGTTGTCGCTGGCGAACACGAACAGTGTGTCGCCGTCCAGCCCGTACGACTTCACCTGCTCCATGATCGCCCCGATGTGTTCGTCCATTTGGGTAATGAGGGCTTTGATCTGCGTCTTCCAGTCCAGCCCTCCGCCGTACAGGGCGAGGTACTTTTCCGGGACCTGGCGCGTGCCTTTTTTGAACGTAGAGGCTGCGTGCGGAGCGTTGAAGGGCAGGTAGAGGAAGAACGGGCGCCGGCGGTTCTGCTCGATGAAGCGGCGCGCCTCGCGCGCGAACAGCTCCGTGGCGTGACCCTCCTCCTTCACCCGCTCATTGCCCCGGAACATGGACGGCACCCCGTAGCGCTCGTGCGTGTAGTAGTCGATGCCGGTGTTGGCGAAGCCGTAGTAGAAGTCGAACCCCCGCTGCAACGGCAGGTAGCGCCGCGCGCGGCCGCTGTCCCACTTGCCGATGACGCCGGTCGCGTACCCGGCGGACTTGAGCGCCTGGCCGATGGTGATCTCGCGCGTATCGAGGCCGAGCGTCATTTCCGGCGAGACCGCATAGGTGTGCTCGTCGAACTGGAATTCCCAGTTCACCTCGTTGTTGCGGATCATGTCATAAAGGCCGTTGCGCTGCGGGTAACGCCCGGTGAGGATGGCCGAGCGCGAAGGGGTGCACGCGGGCCACGACACGCAGAAATTGGTGAAGCGCGTGCCCTCCGCCGCCATGCGATCCAGGTTCGGCGAGCGCACCTCCCGGTTGCCGCAGCATGCCAGGTCGGCGTAGCCGAGGTCGTCGGCCAGGATGAAGATGATATTGGGCTGTCGCCGCGCCGCCCCCAACCGTTTCGATGACAGGGCTGCCGTGCCGCCCAGAAGGACTTCGCGCCGGTTCATCATAGGCATGTCAGAGGTCTATTTTAGCCGCGCGGAGGCCCGCCGGGCCTGACTCGAAATCCCCCATGCCGCCGCTTCCTTGCGGTCGCGGAATGGGAGCGCGGGTCATGGTGCTACGCTATCGCAGTGGCTGACCTCGACCGGCTTTACGGACGGCGCGTCTCACGCGCATGGCGCGACCGCCTGCGCACGCTCCTCACGCCGCCCGATCCGGTCGCGCCCAATCCGCGCGAGGCCATCGACGCTCCGCTCGGCCGCTGGAACCTGTACCTCGGCGGAGGGGGACGGTTCGTGTCCGGGTACGTGAATCTGGATCTTCGCCCCTATCCCGGCGTCAACGTGGCAGGCGATGCGGAAACACTGCCGTTCCGCGCGGGTGTTTTCCAGCGCGTGGAGTGCGACGCGGTGCTGGAGCACGTGCGCGCGCCGGAGCGGGTGTTGCGTGAGATCGAGAGGGTGCTCGCGCCCGGCGGCTACGCACACATCGTCACGCCCTTCTGCCATCCCTATCACGCCTACCCCGACGACTACCGCCGCTTCACGCCCGCGGGACTCAAGCTGATGGCCGGCGGGCTCGAGACGGTGGCCGAAGGCTGGCGCAGCGGCCCCACGGCAACCATGATCGTGTTCACGGTGGAGTACGTGAAACTGCTGCTGCCGTGGCGCGCGTGGCGGGCCGTTGTGCACGGCGTGCTCGGATGGCTGCTGTTTCCGCTGCGCTACCTCGACCTGCTGCTGTTCGGTTCGCTGTACGCCGCGCGCCTCGGCAACCACTGTTTCGTGTGGCTCCGTAAGCCGCCAGTGTAGAATGTCCCTCATGGCAACCGTCGCGGCGGTAAGGACCCCCATGACCCGCGTGCAGTGGCGCGTGCTGGTCATGCTTGTGATCGCAGTCACGGTGAATTACATCGACCGCGGCAATCTCTCGGTGGCCGCTCCGCCGCTGCGCGCGGAGCTGGGCATCTCGCCTTCGCAGTTGGGCATGCTGCTCTCGGCCTTCTTCTGGACCTACGCCACCGTCATGGTTCTGGCCGGGTGGCTGGTGGACCGCTTCCACGTGGGCTGGGTGCTGGGCATCGGCTACCTGGTGTGGTCGGCGGCGACGGCGGCTACGGGAATGGTGAGCGCGTTCGGCGCCATCTTCGCCCTGCGGCTGCTGGTGGGCGCGAGCGAGTCGGTGGCCTACCCCGCGTTTTCGAAAATCCTGGTGGGACACTTCCCGGAGCATCACCGCGGGCTGGCGAACGGATTGATCGACGCGGGCTCCAAGATCGGTCCCGCGTTGTGTACCCTGTTCGGCGGCCTGGCCATCGCGCACTACGGATGGCGGGCCTTCTTCATCGTCTTCGGACTGGGCACGCTGGTGTGGCTGATCCCGTGGTTCCTGTGGATGCCGCGCGGCGCCGGCGAAACGGGCGTGCACTCGTCCGACACGGTCAGCATGGTCGAACTGCTGCGCACCCGCGATGTGTGGTGGACCTTCATGGGGCTGTTTTGCGGGAATTATTACTGGTACTTCCTGCTGACCTGGCTGCCGTCGTACCTGGTGATGGACCGCCACGTCTCCATGCAGCGAATGGCCGTGCTCGGGTCCATCACCTACCTGGCGATTTCGGTGTGCTCGGTGCTGGGCGGCTTTTTTTCCGACCGCTGGATCGCCGCCGGGGCCACGCCCACACGAGTGCGCAAAACCTTCACCGCGGGAGGGCTGCTGCTCTCGACCATCATCCTGCCGGTGGCGGCGGTGAAGGATTTCACCAGTTCCATGGCTTTGCTGATGATGGCGGGAATGTTCCTGGGGCTGTGGGCGTCCAATCACTGGGCCACTACGCAGACGCTGGCCGGGCCGAGAGCCGCGGGCAAGTGGACGGGGTTGCAGAACGCGGTGGGCAACCTGGCCGGCGTGGTCTCGCCCGCCCTCACCGGGTTCGTGGTGGAGCGCACCGGATCGTTCGTGCCGGCCTTCCTGCTGGCCGCCTGTTTCGCGCTGGGAGGCGCGTTCGCCTACCGCTTCGGCCTCGGTCCCATCCAGCAGGTGCAATGGAAGACCAGGGGGTGAGCGATTCCGAGCCGCGAGCGCGAGCGAGCGGTTTCGCGGCCCTCGAAAGCCGATTCTGAAACACTACAATAGTCTTGTGCTCCTCATCGTTCACGTTTATGTACACGTAAAGCCGGAGTCCGTGGAGGCTTTCAAAGAGGCCACAGCGGAGAATGCGCGCCATAGCGTGCGGGAACCTGGCGTCGCGCGCTTCGACGTGGTCCAGCGGCAAGATGACCCCAACCGCTTCGTGCTGGTGGAAGTTTACCGCGGCCCTCAGGCGGCCGCCGCGCACAAGGAAACCGCGCACTACGCCAAATGGCGCGACGCCGTGGCCCCCATGATGGCCGAGCCCCGCACCAGCGTGAAATTCAACAACATTTTTCCCGGCGACGAGGACTGGTAATGCGCTTCGATTTCGCCGCGCCGCACCGCATCCTGTTCGGCGAGGGCGCGGCACGCGAAGCCGCCCCCGCCGCCCGCGGCATGGGCCGGCGCGTCCTGCTGGTCACGGGCCGCTCCCCGGAGCGCGCCGCCGCAGTCGCCGGCGGGCTCGATTCCGTGCCGCTCGCCGTGACCGGCGAGCCTACGCTCGAAATCGTCCGCGAAGGCGCGCGCCTGGCGCGCGAGAACGGCTGCGACGTCGTGCTGGCCGTGGGCGGAGGCAGCGCCATCGACGCCGGCAAAGCCGTCGCGGCGCTGATGACCAACGGGGGCGATCCGCTCGACTACCTCGAAGTCATCGGTAAAGGACAGCCGATTGAAAAGCCCTCGGCTCCCTTTATCGCCGTTCCCACCACCGCCGGCACCGGCTCCGAGGCCACCCGCAATTCCGTCCTGGCCTCCACCGAGGGCCGCGTCAAGGCCAGCCTGCGTTCCCCCTTTATGCTGCCGCGCCTCGCCATCGTCGACCCGGAGCTGACTTTCGGCCTGCCGCCCGCCCTCACCGCCAGCACCGGGCTCGACGCGCTCACGCAATTGATCGAGCCCTACTGCTCGGTGCGCGCCAACCCCATGACGGACATGTTCTGCGTCGAGGGCATGACCCGCGCCCGCGAAGCCCTGCCGCGCGCCTGCGCCGACGGCGCGGATCGCGAGGCCCGCGCGAGCATGGCCTTCGCCAGCCTCCTCGGTGGCCTGTCGCTCGCCAACGCGGGCCTCGGCGCCGTCCACGGCTTCGCCGCCCCCGTCGGCGGGTCCTTCCCCGCCCCGCACGGAGCCGTCTGCGCGGCGCTGCTGCCGCACGTCATGGAAATCAATATCACCGCCCTGCGCGCGCGCGCGCCCGCCGGCCTCGCACGCTACGCAACCGTGGCCGGAATCCTCACGGGCCGCCCGGGCGCCCAGCCGGAGGACGGAGCCAAGTGGGTCCGCGAATTGTGCGCGCGCCTCCAGGTGCCGCCGCTCTCGGCCTACGGCGTATCGCCCCAGCACGTGCCAGCGCTCGTCGAGCAGGCCTCCAAAGCCAGCAGCATGAAAGCCAATCCCATCGCGCTCACCCGCGAGGAACTCACCATGATCCTGGAGCGCGCCATCCGCTGACCGTCACAGAACTACGATCATCGCGCCCGGCATCCCATGCGCAAGGAAGAGTAGAAGATGTACAAAGGAGCCCCGTCGAGCTCATTGAGTTCCGGCCCATCCGCCGCCAGGCTCGGGCTCCCACAACGCCGGGCCGCCTGCCGCCAGGTCCTCGCGGAATCGCGCGTGCCGCAGCCGCGCCAGTTCGATCAGCGGCCGCCACACCGCATGCACCAGGTGGCGCCTGATCAGGAACCGCCAGAGACGGTTGGAGCGCTTGTACAGGTACGAGCCCGCCATGTACGGCGCCAGCGACCGCCAGTCCGCCGGCCGCCGCCGCCAGATCGAGGCGTGCGAGAACAGCCGCTGGTACGTCCACGCATAACCCTGTTCCAGTTCCTCCGGCGTCATGTGCCTCGGACGGAACACCGCGTGCGCCGTGTCGTACAGCGCCCAATTCCGGTGCAGCAGGCGCCCCTCCGCTTCCATCTGCCGGAACAGCGGCGTCGCCGGATACGGGGTCAGAATATGAAAGGTCGCGCACTCCAGACGGTTCTCCTCGATCCAGTCCGCCGTGCGCGTGAATACGTCCTTGCGGTCGTGGTCGAATCCCAACACGAACGAGCCGTTCACCCGGATGCCGTTGTCGTGCAGGATGCGGACCCTGCGGGCGTAGTCGCCGGCCTTCGGCGTCTTCTTCCTGGCTTCGGCAAGGTTCTCGTCCGTAAGCGACTCGAACCCCACGAACACGCCCGTGCAGCCGGCCAGCGCCATGGCGCGGACCAGGTCCGGATCGTCGGTGACGTCGATGGAAATCGCCGCGCTCCAGATCTTGTTCAGCGGCCGCAGCGCCAGGCACAACGCGCGCAGATACGCCCGGTCGGATCCCAGGTTATTGTCCACGAAAACGCCGAATGGCTGCCCGTCCGCCGCGAACTCCGCGGCCACCTGCGCGGGTTCCCGCGTGCGATACGGCATGCGCAGGCCCTTGGTCGCCAGGTAACAGAACCCGCAACGGTTGTGACAACCGCGGGTGGCAATCAGACTGGTCGTGGTGAGGAAGCTCCCGCGCGGCAGAATCGATCGCTTTGGCGCCGGGTCCCGGCGATAGTCGCTCTCATAGGTTGCCGCATATCGGGGCCGCAGGCGGCCCGCTTCCACGTCCGCCAGAATCCGGGGCCAAAGCTGCACGCCATCGCCCAAAGCCAGCGCGTCCGCGTGCGGTGCGCACTCTTCCGGACATGACATCACGTGCAGTCCCCCCAGCACGACCTTGCTTCCACGGCTGCGATACCATCGCGCCAGCTCGAACGCCCGGTTCGCGAACGTCAGGTGGACCGTGATCCCCGCCACCTCGGGCAGCGGCGCGAAAGGCGGCCGCCCGTCCAGCAGATTTTCGTCCCAGTACCGAACCTCCCAGTGTTCGGGAGTCGCCGCCGCAAGGCTGGTCAACGCCAAAGACGGCGTGAGCACGTGCTTGCCAAAGCTCGCGTTCGGATCCTTCGGATAAAACGGATTGATCAGGAGCGCGTACCGCCCCCGAACCTCTCCCGCCGGAACGGCGGGATCCAAAAGCGGCGGCCGTGTCATCTCAGCCGGCCGCGGCCGGGGCTTTGGAGGCCGTGCAAAGGGATCTTGCATAGTACTGAGAAGTACTTTATACTGTAAAGCCGATCCTGTCAAGCCCGCCGCGCGGGCCGCGCCGCCTGCGACAATGACCTTCCATGGGAGGCTTCGGCCGCAATACGTGGAATCCGGCGACTGCCGGCGGCAGCCCCTGATCCGCTAACGCCCCCTCACCGCCGCGAACATCCGCCCCAGCTCCGCGTCGCTGCTGTCGTCCGGCACCGAGCACCCCGGCGCCAGGATGAACTTCTTCCCCGCCGCCTTTCCCGCCGCCTCCGCCTGGCTCCTGATCTCGCCCTCGGAGAGCTTGCGGTAGTTCACCTCGTCCACCCCGCCCATGATCACGCCCGCGTAGCCCGCCCGCACGTCCGCCACCGGCACGCCTGTGGTGTGCGCGGAGTAGTTGAACACCGTAAACCCAAACCCCTGGTAAAACAGGTCGAGATACACCTTGTCGCCGTGCGCGTGCAGCACGTTCAGCTTCGCGCCTGAGACCGCCTGAAGCACCAGCCTGTCGAACGGAGCGCTGAACTTCTCGTACTCCTCGCGGGTCAGAATCCCCTCCTGCGCGTTGGCCACCGCCAGGAACACGCCCGAAGCGCCCGCGGCCAGCGCCTTCTTCGCATGATGGGCCTCCGATTCCGCGATGCCTTGCAGCGCTTCGAGCAGCGCCTGCGGGTTCTCGCGCTTCAGCCGCTGCACCTCCTCCTTCGACGACAGCTTTTCCGCCACGTTCCACGGGTTGAAGATAGTCTCGATGAAATACGCCTCCCCCTTCAACCCCTCGCGGATCACTTCGAGCGCGCGCAACTGTTGCGGGTAAGGGTTGTCCTGCACCTTCACGTCGTACCAGTTGCCCGCTGGCTTGGGAAACGGGTAGTCGCTCATCACCTTGACGAGATCGGTGCGGAACTTGCGGTGGAACTCGAGCGTGGCCCGGGCGTGGCGTTCGCCCGGCTCCTTCTGCAAACCGAAGTGGTGCCACAGCGTGAAGGGCGGGCGGTCCACATCCTCGCCGCGCAGGGCGCGGTCAACGCGTTCTTTGCTGGTCATACGGGGCCTCGGAGCGGCGGCGGCCGCCAGGAAAAGGAAACGGCGCCGGGAAAACATTTCAGTGCACCGCGGGCTGCCGGATTTCAATGCAGCCCTTCCCCGTCGGCAGCACTTTTCCGGGGTTGAGCAGGTTGTCCGGATCGAACAACAGTTTCAAATCGCGGATGGTATCGAGCGTCGAGGGCGGAAACAGCTTCGCCATCAACTCGTTCTTCTCCATCCCCACCCCGTGCTCGCCGGTGATGGTGCCGCCCACGTCGATGCAGTGCGAGAGGATCTCCTCTCCCGCCGCCCGCGCTTTTTCGAGTTCGCCCGGCTTGCGCGCGTCGAACAGGATGATGGGGTGCATGTTGCCGTCGCCCGCGTGAAAGATGTTGCTGATCACGAGCCCGTATCGCTCCCCCACCGCGGCGATGAACCGCAGCGTGGCGGCGATCTGGGTGCGCGGCACCACCCCGTCCTGCACATAGTAAGTCGGGCTCACGCGGCCCACGGCGCCGAAAGCGTTCTTGCGGCCTTTCCAGAGCAGTTCGCGTTCCTCCGGGCTCGCCGCCACGCGGAACTCGCGCGCGTGACAGAACCGGCAGGCTTCGCGCACCTGCTCCAACTGCTCCTCCACCATCTCCTGCATGCCTTCCAGTTCCACCAGCAGCACCGCGGCCGCGTGCATGGGATATCCGGCGTGAGTGGCCTCCTCCACCATGCGCAGCATCACGCCGTCCAGCATCTCCACCGCCACCGGCGTGATGGCCCGCGCGGTGATCTCGGTCACCGTGCGCCCCGCGTCCTCGGCCGAGTTGTAGATCGCCAGCGCGGTCTTCACCGCCTCGGGCCTCCGCATGATGCGCAGCACCGCCTTGGTGATCAGCACCATGGTGCCTTCCGACCCGGTGAGCAATCCCGTCAGGTCGTAGCCCGGCGCGTCCGCTTCCTTGCCGCCCGTGGTGAATACCGTCCCGTCCGGCAGCACGCATTCCAGGCCCAGGATGTGGTTCGTGGTGACGCCGTAGGCCAGCGTGTGCGGCCCGCCCGCGTTCTCCGCCACGTTGCCGCCCAGCGTGCAGGCCTTCTGGCTCGAGGGGTCCGGCGCGAAAAAGTACCCCCGGCTCTGCACCGCGGTGGTGACGTCCAGGTTCACCACCCCCGCCTCCACCACCACGCGCTCGTTCTCTACGTCGATTTCCAGGATGCGGTTCATGCGCGCGAAGGCGATCACGATGCCGCCGCGCACCGGGATGGAACCGCCGCTCAGCCCCGTTCCCGCGCCCCGCCCCAGAAAGGGCACGCCAAATTCCCGCGCGATCTTGACAATCCCCACCACGTCCGCCGTCGAGCGCGGGAACACCACCATGTCCGGACGCGCCTTGTCCACGCCCGCGTCGTACTCGTAAAGCATCAGGTCTTCGGGACGGTCCAGGCACCCGTGCGGCCCCAGCAAAGCGGCCAGTCTCCTTTTCGCGCCGTCGGGCACCATGTTCCTATCGTAATTCAGCCGGGGTAAAGTATCTAGATGGCCGGAACCGTGAAATGTCCGTCGTGCGCGTATGAGAACGCCGGAACCAGCCGTTTTTGCGGTTCCTGCGCCGCCCCGCTGGATGCCAGCTCCGCGCCGACCGTGGCCTTGCCTCCAACATCCTCCGCCGCCCCGCTCTCGCGCGTGGAGGAAGGACGCTTCCTCCCTGGCACGCTGCTCAACGGGCGCTATCGCGTCATCGGCCTGCTGGGCAAAGGCGGCATGGGCGAGGTATACCGCGCCACCGATCTCGCCCTCGGCCAGCAGGTGGCCCTCAAGTTCCTCTTTGCGCGCGACGAGGGATCCCTCGCCCGGTTCTATTCCGAAGTGCGCATCGCGCGCCAAGTCTCGCACCCCAACGTCTGCCGCGTGTACGACATCGGCGAGGTCAACGGGCAGGCCTTCATTTCCATGGAGTACGTGGACGGCGAAGACCTCGGCTCCCTGCTGCGGCGCATCGGCCGCCTGCCTCCGGACAAGGCCGTCGAGATCGCCCGCCGGCTCTGCGCGGGCCTCGCGGCCGCGCACGAAAAGGGCATCCTGCACCGCGATCTCAAGCCCGCCAACATCATGATCGACGGCCGCGGCCAGGTCCTCATCATGGATTTCGGGCTGGCCGCGGCGGCAGGTGAAATCGCCGACCTGCACAGCGGCACCCCTGCCTACATGGCGCCCGAACAACTCGCCGGACGCGAGGTCACCGTGCGCAGCGATATCTACGCGCTCGGACTGGTCCTGCACGAGATGTTCACTGGCAAGCTCCCCGGCGAAGGCGGCGGCAGCACCGCGCTCGACCCGGCCGTGGACCAGATCATCCACCGCTGCCTCGCCCAGGACCCGGGCGGGCGCCCCGCTACCGCGCTCGCGGTCGCCGCGGCCCTGCCCGGAGGCGACCCGCTGGCCGCCGCCCTGGCCGCGGGCGAGACGCCCTCGCCGGAACTGGTGGCCGCCGCGGGCGAAGGCGAGTCCCTGCCCGTGCGCGCCGCTTGCCTCTGGCTGGCCGCCGCGCTCATAGGGCTGGCCGTCGCATGGGTGCTCGCGGCCGAGCGCAACCTGCTGAACCGCATCCCCTTCGATAACCCTCCCGAAGCTCTCGCCCAACAGGCCCGCGAGCTGCTCCGGCGCTTCGGCTACACCGCGCGTCCGCTCGATTCCATCCGCGGCTACGACTACGATGGCGAGTACTTCGACCACGTCCGCCGCCACAAGAGCGAGGCCGGGCGCTTCCTCCATCCGCCCGAGTTCCCCGCCATGATGCACTTCTGGTACCGCCAGAGCCCGCGCCGCCTGGCGGCCACCTACCGCGAGAGTTTCGCGCCTGGCTGGGACGACCCGCCCCACACCGTCTCCGGCATGGTGCGGCTGCGGCTCGATACCCAGGGCCGGCTGGTGGCCTTCGAAGCCGTGCCGCCGCAACTGGAGGACCCCGCGCCCGCGCCGCCCTTCGATTGGGGCGTACTCTTCACCGCCGCCGGCCTGGACCGCTCCCGCTTCACGCCCACCGAGCCGAAATGGACGCCGCTCGCCAACTGGGACGCGCGCGCGGCCTGGACGGGTCCGGCGGGCCCCTACACGCTGCGCGTGGAAGCCGCCGCCTGGCGCGGCAAGCCGGTGTCGTTCTCCATCATCGGTCCGTGGACCCGCCCCGGGCGCATGGAGGAACGCCAGCGCAGTGCCTCGGAGCGCGCCGGTGCCGCCATCGTCCTGGTGACCATTTACGCCGCCCTCGCCTTCGCCTGCGTGCTGGCCTGGCGAAACATGCGCCTGGACCGCAGCGACCGGCGCGGCGCCGCCCGCCTGGCCGCCGTCATGGCCGTCATGCACGGACTTCTCTGGCTCACCGCCGCCAACCACGTGCCGGAAATGGACGAGCTCGGCCAATTCTGGGTCGGCGTCTCCGCCGCCCTGGTGAACGCCGCCACGATGTGGGTCGTCTATGTCGCGCTCGAGCCCTACGTGCGCCGGCGCTGGCCGCAAACCATGATCGGCTGGACCCGCGTGCTCTCCGGGCATTTCCGCGATCCCGTGGTGGGGCGCGATGTGCTGGTAGGGTGCGCCGCCGGCATGGCGCTCCTGATCGTCGAAGTGGCCACCACCCTTCTCAGCGTGCGCATGGGGGCGTCCTCGGGCGCGGTCTACACCGATACCCTTCTCGGCGTCCCCAATGTCGTGAAAACCGTGCTGAGCACCCTGCTGAACTCCATCGGCAACGCACTCATCTTTCTCTTCGTGATCGTGCTGCTGCGGGTGCTGCTGCGGCGCGCGTGGCTCGCCGCGGCCGTATTCGTCGCGCTCCTCGGCGCCGCCATCGGCCTGCTCTCTCCCCTGCCGCAGGTGGATGTCGCGTTCGGCCTGGCCTTTGCCGGCCTCTACGCCTTCACCCTGGTGCGCTACGGAGTGCTCGCCGCCGTCGCGCTGAACTTCTCGTTCTCGCTGATGACGCGCTTTCCGCTCACCACCGATTTCGGCGCGTGGTACGCCTCCATCGCCTTCGTCGGTCTGGCGATGGCCGCCGCCCTCATGCTGTTTGCCTTTCGCGCGGCGCTGGGCGGACGAAAACTCTGGGGCGGCGCGCTCCTGGAGTAGCTACAGCAACGACCGCACGTCGCGCACCAGGTTCGGGTCGGTCCAGTTCTCCGGACCGATGAACTTCCGCACCACCTTGCCGCGCGCGTCGATAATGTACGTCTCCGGATACTTGAAGGTGCCGTAATCCGCGTTGATCCTGGCCTCCGGATCGCGCGCGGTGTGGAAGCCCACCGCCGCCTTCTTGAGAAACGCCCTGTACGCGTTGGCGTCCTTATCCACGCTGATGCCCAGCACCACCACGCCCTTGGGCCCCAGTTCGCGGTGGAACTGGTCGAGCGAGGGCATCTCCTGCACGCAGGGCGGACACCACGTCGCCCAGAAGTTCAACACCAGCAGCTTGCCGCCGAAGCTGGCGGGCGTGATGGTGCGGCCCGCGTCCGTGGTGATGGTGAAGCCGGGAGCCGTGTCCCCGACCCCGACCACCTTCTCGCGAAGCGAGTCGTAAATGACAAACACCAGCAGCACAAGCAGGAGGGCGATGCCGGCTTTCAATATACGATCCAGTCTTTGCATGAGGGAAAACGATATAATTCTATTGTACCTGGGGCATCCGCTTTCATGTTCATTACCAGGAAGATCGAGTTCTCCGCGTCCCATGTCTGCGCCAGCCCGCAACTTACCGAAGAAGAGAACCGGGCGCTGTACGGGCCGGAAGCCAACCCGCGCGGCCACGGTCACAATTATGAAATCGAAGTGACCGTTGCGGGCGAACCCGAGGCGGCGACGGGGATGGTCATGGATCTGAAGCGCTTGAAAGAAGTTTTGACTCGCGAGGTCGCCTCCGTCTACGATCACCGCTTCCTCAACCGCGAGGTCCCGCCGTTCGACCGCGTCGTCCCCACCGTCGAGAACATCGCCGTGGACATCTGGAACCGCCTCCACCCGCATCTTCGCGATGCGCGCTGCCGCCTCCACGCGGTCCGGGTTTACGAAACCGGCGAGCTGTGGGCCGATTACTTCGGGGAGGGCGCATGATCCGCGTCACGCGCGCCTACCGCTTCTCGGCCTCCCACCGCCTGCACACGGACGCGCTCGGCGAGGAGGAAAACTACCAGCTCTACGGCAAGTGCAACAACCCCTTCGGGCACGGCCACAACTACGAAGTGCAGGTGAGCGCCCGCGGGCCGCTGGACCCGCGCACCGGCCGCGCCGTGGACCTCGGGGCGCTCGACGCCCTGGTGGAGAGCGAGGTGCTGCGCCCTTTCGACTGCCGCGACCTGAACACGGAAGTGGAAGCCTTCCGCCGCCGGGTTCCCACTTCGGAGAACCTGGTCCGCGAGATCTGCCGCAGGCTGAAACGGAGCTGGAGCGGCGCCTTCCCCAAAGGCGGGCCGGCGCTCGAGAAAATCCGCATCATGGAGACCCGCCGCAACATCTTTGAAGTGTTTGCCCATGAAATCGACTAAGGCAGCCGGAAAAGTGATCGCCGTACCGCAGCCCGAAGAGGGCGCCATCGCGCCCCTGGTGAAGAAGATGCTCGAAATCCTGGTCGAGGATCCCGCCCGGGAGGGCTTGCAGCGCACGCCCCAGCGCGTGGACCGCGCGCTGCGCTTCCTCACCAGCGGCTACCGCACCGATCCAAGAAAGGTCGTCAACGGCGCCCTCTTCACCGTGAAATACGACGAGATGGTCATCGTAAAGGACATCGAGTTCTTCAGTCTTTGCGAACACCACCTGCTGCCCTTCTTCGGAAAAGTGCACGTGGCCTACATTCCGCGCGAGCGCGTCATCGGGCTCAGCAAGATCCCGCGGCTGGTGGACGTCTACGCGCGCCGGTTGCAGCTCCAGGAGCGCATGACCCAGGAGATCGCGCACACCATTCAGGACATGATCGACCCGCTGGGCGTCGGCGTGGTCTGCGAGGCGCGCCACTTCTGCATGATGATGCGCGGCGTGGAAAAGCAGCACTCCGGAGCCATGACCAGCGCCATGCTCGGCGCCTTCCGCACCCACAAGGAAACCCGCGACGAGTTCCTCTCGCTGGTCGGCCACCGCCTCAACGGCGGCTAAGGTCAATCCCGAGTTATCCGCGGCAGACGGCTGGAACTTCGGGCTACCGGGGGAGATGCACGTAGGCCGCTCCCTCGGCGGTGGCTCTCACGCCCGGACGCAGCGGGTTGCCCGAAAGGCTCACCTGGCTCTCCGGCGTGTCGTGGAGGCCCACCAGCAGGGGTGCGCCCGCGCTCAACTCCGACCCGGCGATGAACGCGTTGCGGACGCCGTCCAGACCGATGGCCGCGAACTTCGTACCGGCGGGCGAGCCCGAGAAGCCGGAGATGCTCAGGTCTTCCACGCGCGAGGCATAGATGGCGTGGCGCTCCTGCGCGCGCGCCGCCTCATCCCAGGTGAGCCGCACGTCCCGCAACCTGAGCCCGCGCACGTTGGCGAAGATCATCGCCGCCGGAGCCGGGCTATAGTCGGCATCGCGCGCCGCCGGCCGGATGCGCGCCACGCCGCGCGGCTTTCGCTGCGTGTCAACGGCCTCGGGGCCGGTCACGCGCATGGTGATGTTGCGCAGCGTCAGGTTCTCTATGGGACGTCCCGGCAGCGACCCTACCAGCACGCGTCCTTCGGTCAGGATGCGGATGTCGCTGAAACTGACATCGCGTATCCGGCCGAGGCGCGACTCGTCCGTGCGCTGTTCGAGATCGAGGAAGATGGGGTACTCCACCCACTGCCGCGAGCTGCCCGTGCGCCGGTTGAAGAAGTCCACCGAGGTGTCGATGACGATGTTCGAGAACTGGACGCCTTCCACCAGCGCGCCGTCCTTGATGTACATCGCAATCCCGTAGTGCGTCCCCGTGATGACGCAGTTGGAGAACACGCAACGCCGGAAATCGCCGTAGCTGGCGGTCCCGAGCTTGATGGCCGAGTCGTCGCTGATCAGGACGCAGTTGGTCACGGTGACGTTCTCGGTGGGCGGAGGTGGATTGCCGTCTCTGGTCTTGAGGCAGATGGCATCGTCGCCGGTCTCGATGTAGCAATCGGAGATCATCACATTGCGGCTGGAGTCCGGGTCGATGCCGTCCGTGTTCGGACCGCGCATGTCGCTGATCATGGTGATGCCGCGGATGAAGACTCCGTCGCATTCCAGCGGATGGATGCCCCATCCCGGGGTATTCAGCACGCGGATATCCTTGATGCGCACGTTGCGGCAGCGCACCAGCTCGATCAGCGGGCTGGGGCGCTTTTCCTTGGCCTTGAAGCCCGGGTCCCAGTAGGCGTCGCCGTTCCCGTTGATGGCTCCATGGCCTTCGATGGCGATATTGGAAGCGCCTTCCGCGTAGATGAGGTGCAGCGGGCCGTAATCGCCGATCTGGCGGCTGCCCCACAGCGTGGCGCCTGGCGCAAGGTGGAGCGTGACATTGTCCTTGAGCACGATCGTGCCGGTCAGAAAATCTCCGGGCGGAACGTAAACCGTGCCGCCGCCGGACCGCGTACATGCATCGATGGCCCGCTGGATTGCCGCGGCGTTGTTGGCCTGCTTGCCGCCTTTGGCGCCGAATGCGGTGATGTCGTACCACGGTTGCGGCGCCGCCAGGAGTAGAAGACCGAGCAGAGTCTGGAACATGCGCCGCCTCCTAAAACACCAGCCGGAGCGATCCCTGCATGCTTCGCGAGCCCCCGGCCCCCGTGATCACCCCGAAGGTCGTGGGACTCGACATGTTCGTGCCGGGGCTGTTGAAGTTCGGCGAGTTCGTCACTCCGTTGGCTTCCACGCGGAACTGGAGCTTGAGCCGCTCATGAACCGGGAACGTCTTGAACACCGAGGCGTTCAGCGATTTCGTGCCCGGCCCGCGCAACTCGGCGAACCGCGGCGGTTCGGGACTCACTACGTACTGTGAGGCGAGCGGCTGGAACGCGTTGATGTCGAAGTAGGGATTGATCACCACCTTGGTGACCGGGTCGCGGCGGTCGCCCAGGCGCGAACCGACATCGCCGGAAAGCGCCGCGTTGCGGATCCGGACCGGCCTCCCGTTGGCGTGAGAGATGCCCAGCAGCGGTCCGGATTCCATCACCCAGTATCCGTTCACCGACCAGCCGCCGAAGGCTCCGCGCGCCAGCCGCTTCCATCCGTCTCCGGTGAACTGCCAGGGGAACTGGTAGGTGGCGCCCAGCCGCATCACGTGCGTCTGGTCCTGCGAGGAAACCGTGCGGTACTTCCGCGTGTTCACCAGGCTGGTGGTCTCGTTGTCGATCAGCTTGGAGAACGTATAGGTCCACAGCGCGTTGAAGCCTCGGGTCATGCGCTTGTCCGCTTTCACCTGTAGCGCATGGTAGACCGCGCGCCCGGTATTGGCGCCCTGAACCGTCAGGGACGTGAACTGCGGATACCGCGCCCACAAGCGGTTCTGGGTGAAGGTGCTCGAAGAACCCAGCGTTGAGGTGGCGGGGAAATATCCATAGAACGGGTTGGGTACGCGGGTGTTCTCGGCTGCGCCCAGCGCCAGGTACTGGTCCGGCTTCTCGTTCAGGTTGAAGCTCTCGAACTGCTTCAGGCTGAGCATGCCGATGTAGGCGGCTTCCAGCAGCGTTTCGGACGGCACTTGCCGTTGCACGCTGAACTGCCATTGCTGGTTGTACGGCGATACGCGGCGCTCGTCGAAGTAGCTGAGGGAGTCGCCGACCTGCGCCATCAATCCCGCCGACGCCCCTATGGGCGACTTCAGCCCCTCCGGGAACGGCGAGGCAAGCGTGGCGTACGGGGTAGCGCCGTTATCGATCGAGGCGACAAGACTGGTGGTGGTGTTGAACACTCCCACGTCCGCCAGGAAGCCGGTGTTGAACGCCTGCCCGCTGTAGAACAGGCCGTAACCGCCGCGCAGCACGGTCTTGGGCGTCACGCTGAAGGCGAAACCGAAGCGCGGGCCGAAGTTATTCGTGTCCAGAATGCCGCCGCGACGCGATGCGCCGTTCACGCCCGCGAAGATGATGCCGCCGCGCAGGTCGTAACCGGGAATGTTCACCGGCAGCTTTGCCGCCGCGTCAAACCCGTAGCTCATGCGGTTGTACTTCTCGACGTACGGAGTCTCAACGTCCCAGCGCAGGCCGAAGTTCAAGGTCAGACGCGAGCTGACTTTCCAGTCCTCCTGTATGTACGCGGCCAGGTAGTGGTTGAAGAGCGACTGCGCGCTGGTGTATCCCAGGGAGCCCGATGCCGGCAGACCGAGCAGCAGGGACGCCATGGCGGTGCCGGAGGTGTCGGAGGAGGTCGGCGTGAAGGGGTCGGAGCGCGTGAAGGTGGGGTTGAACGTGAATGTGCCGGCCGCGGCGCTGCCCGGCGAGTTGCGGTTGTAACGGTAATATCGCCAGTCCACACCGAACTTCAGGCTATGCGCGCCCTTCAGCTTATTGAAACTCCCCATGAAACTGTGGACGTCGTTGGCCACGAAGGAAAGACTGGTGCCGATCACGGGTATGTTCTCGCCCATGTCGAAGGTCGGCCAGCCGGGGACGGTCTGATTGGCGGTCAGGATGGACGGCAGCTTCAACACAGAGGTATCGAACCCCGTTGCGCCGCGGTTGGAATACTCCTCCTTGCGCACGTATCCGTAACGGAAGGAGGCGACAAAAGCGGGCGAGAGCGTGATGGTGTCGTCGAGCCCGACGTTATAGAACCGGCGGATCAGGTGCTCGAGGTCGCTGGTGCCGTTGGGCGGCACCGAATACTGCCCGCGGATGAGGCTCTCCGCGTTCTGATCGCGCTGGAGGTGGCCGTAGCGTCCGAAGATGCGCTGCCTCTCGCTGAGGGTGTGATCGATGCGCACGCCCTCCTGGGTGTTGCGCACCTGGTAGATCCCGCTGGCCGTCCAGTTGTAGATCTCGAGCTGCGCCGGCACGTTCAGGTTCGGTTTCGGGTAGAGCGAGAGAAGCGCCAGGCCGGTGGGGCTGAGCCGCGAGGAGGGGATGCGGTTTCCGGCAAAAGGCTGCCGGGTGGCGCGGGTGCCGGTCACGACCGTAGTGCTGGGATCGTAGAGCGAAAACGCGCCGCCGCGGCGGTTCAGCGTTTGAGAAAAATCTCCCTGCCGTTCGAGGTCGGTGGGGACGCGCGCCGTGCGGGACAGATCGCGCGCATCCCGGTCGCGCTCCAGCGTGGTCGAAAAGAAAGTGCGGTTGCGGCCGTTGTAAAGCTTGGGCAGGTACACCGGGCCGCCCACCACGTATCCCCACTGGTAGTAGCTGACGGGCGACTTCGCCAGGCCGCGGCTGTTGTTCGTCCAGCTATTGGCGTTGAGCGCGGCCCACTGTTTGAACAGGTACCCGGTCCCGTGGAGGTCGTTGGTGCCCGAGCGCGTGGTGACGTTGATGGCGCCGCCGTTGGAGTGCCCGTACTGCGC
>JBHGBM010000139.1:0-7369 GCA_041946965.1 Bryobacteraceae bacterium | reverse complement strand
CCGGGCCGCCTGTGGTGGCGTCAGTACGGCCTGGAACTGCCCGCGCCCGTGCTCGAGGCAGTTTACCGCGGCAACGCCAAACGCATTCTCAACTGGGAGAAATAAACATGGAACGGCGATATTTCCTCGCAACTTCCGCCGCCGCCGCGGGCATCCGCCCCAACGCGCTGGCCAGCCCCAATGACACCATCCGCGTCGCCTGCGTGGGCGTGCGCGGCCAGGGCGGATCGCACATCCGCTCTTACTCCGCCATGAAGAACGTCGAGATCGCCGCCGTGTGCGATATCGACGAGTCGGTGCTGAACCGGCGCCTCGGCGAAATCGAGAAGAGCGGCAAGAAGCGCCCGCAGGGCTTCACGGACGTGCGCAAGCTGCTCGAAGACAAGTCCATCGATGCCATCTCGATCGCCACGCCGAACCACACCCACACCCTGATCACCGTCTGGGGCTGCCAGGCGGGCAAAGACGTGTATGTGGAGAAGCCCTGCACGTACAACATTTTCGAGGCCACCCAGATCGTGGCGGCGGCCAAGAAGTACAACCGCGTGGTGCAGCACGGAACCAACTCGCGGTCCTCGGAGGGGACGCGCGAAGGCATCCAGAAGCTGCGCGAGGGCGTGATCGGCGATCTCTACATGTCCCGCGGCCTGTGCTTCAAGTGGCGCGACACGATCGGGCGCAAGAAGCCGGAGCCTGTGCCCCCCGGGGTGCACTACGACCTGTGGCTCGGCCCCGCGCCCAAACGCGAATTCACCCAGAACCGTTTCCACTACAACTGGCACTGGCACTGGGATTACGGCAACGGCGACATCGGCAACCAGGGCATCCACCAGATGGATCTCTGCCGCTGGGGCCTCGGGGTCACCTATCCCACCAAGGTCAGCGCCATGGGCGGGCACTACATGTTCGACGACGACCAGGAAACGCCCAACACCATGACCGCCAGCTTCGAGTTCCATGACGGCGGCAAGCAGAAGCTCCTGGTTTTTGAAGTGCGCCACTGGATGAGCAACGGCGAGGGCGATATCGGCAAGGCCGGCTCCAACAAGATCGGGTGCCTGTTCTATGGGTCGAAAGGTTATGCTGTATTCGGCGGCGGCTTCAAGACCTACCTCGGGAAAGAGCAGCAACCCGGGCCGGCCGCCGGGGGCGGCGGCAACAACTGGCAGAACTTCATCGACGTGATGCGCAGCCGCAATCTGGCGGAGCTGAACGCACCCGTGTCGGAAGGCGCCATCTCCACCGTGCTGGTGCACCTGGCCAACATTTCCTACCGGCTCGGCCGGACGCTCCGCTTCGATCCCAAGACCCTGACCTGCCCCGGCGACGCCGAGGCTAACCGCATGTTCACGCGCAACTACCGCGCGCCGTACATAGTCCCGAAGCTCGCGTAGCCGCATGCGGGCCATCTGCCTGTTTCTGGCGGGGCTTGCGGCCGCGGCCCAGACGCCCGGCCGCAAGCTCACGACGCTGGAACGCATCGAACCGGCGCACCTGGCGGCGGTGCGAGAAGCGCGCCAGCGGTTCGCGGCGGCGCGCCGCCCGGTCGCGGATCACGGGGTGTTCCAGGACTACCGCGCCGCGCTGCACGTACATGCCGAAGATGCGCCGCACACCCTGGGCACACGCGCCGAGGCGCTCGCGGCGGCGCGCGCCGCCGGCGTCAGGGTGGTGCTCTTCTCCGATCACGATGGCGCAAAGCCGGACGCCTGGCGCGGCCTGCGCGAGGGCGTTCTGTTCATCCCCGGCGGCGAACTCGGCTCGGAGCACATCCTGCAAGGCGGCGGCCTGCGCTTCCTCTCCCATTCCGAAGAGGCGCTGGACCAGCCCACGGCATCGCTCGACGGCATGGAGATCTACAACCGCCACGCCGACACCACCGACGAGAAAGCCTTCATCGACTTCTTCCGTGCGGCGCTGAAGGACCCCGCGCAGTGGGCCAGGATCGCCGCCGCCGCAAAGCAGTATCCGGACGAGTTCTTCGGCGCCCACGCGGATTACTGGCCCGCCGTCATCGCCAAGTGGGACCGCGATTCGCAGCAGCACCGGCTCACCGGCATCGCCGCCAACGATGCGCACCACAACCAGCGCTACCAGGGGCTGGACCTCGACCCCTACGAAGTCTCGTTCCGCAACGTCAGCACCCACATCCTGGCGGAGAAACTGGCCGAGGAGGCGGTGGTGGAGGCGCTGCGCTCCGGCCGCGCCTACGTGGCGCACGACTGGCTGGCCGATCCCACCGGATTCGTCTTCGGCGCCTCGAACAACCTCGGCATCTTCACCATGGGCGACAGCGTGCCGCTCTCGAGCACAACGCGGGTGGTGGCCCGCCTGCCGCTCGAAGCGCAACTGCGCCTGTTCCGCAACGGGGCCGTCATCGACGAGCGCCGCGCGAGCGAGTTGAACTTCACCGCGAAGGAACCCGGCGCGTACCGGGTGGAGGCCTGGCTGGGTGTGGATGGCGAGGAACGGCCCTGGATCTATTCCAACGCCGTCTATCTCGAGGCGGCCAAACCCGCACCTCCCCGGCCTGCGACGATCTCCGATGCGGTCGAGCTCGCGCCCGGCCTGCCGTACATCGACGACGGGGAGGCCAAGCACAAACTGGACGTCTACGCACCGAAGGGCAAACGCGGAGTTCCGGTGTTCTTCTTCGTGCACGGCGGCGCGTGGCGCTCCGGAGACCGCGCGCTCTATCGCGCACTCGGCAACCGTTTCGCCTCGAACGGCATCGCAGTGGTCGCGCCGAGCTACCGGCTGGCGCCTAAGAACCCGCACCCCGCGCAGATCGAGGACGTGGCGGCGGCATTCGCCTGGACCGTGCGCCACATCGAACGGCACGGCGGCGATCCCGGGCGCATCTTCATCGGCGGCCACTCCGCCGGGGGCCACCTGGTTGCGCTCCTTGCACTCGACCCGCGCTACCTCGCCAGACACGAGCTGACGCCCGCCGCCATCCGGGGTGTGGCCGCGTTGAGCGGCGTTTACGATGTGCGCTCCCTGAGCCTGTTCCCCGACGGGGCCCAGGCCTCGCCGTTGACCTACGTGCGCGCGGGCGCTCCGCCGTTCCTGGTGACCTATTGCCAGTGGGATTACTACATGCTGCCCGCGCAGGCGCGCCGCCTGGATGCCGCCCTGCGCCAGGCGGGCGTGGCTTCCCAGCTCGTCTACGTGCCGCGCGAAAGCCACATCTCGGAAATAACAAACATCTGGAAGCCGGAAGACGCCACGGCACGCGCCGTTCTGGCATTCCTCAGCCGGTGAAGGCGATACGGTCCGCCGCTACTTCCGGGCCACCAGCACACGCGAGGGGTAGAACCACTGCTGCACGGCCTCATCGGTGAGGATGCGGAAGTCCGCCGCGCGGATCACCTCCGCCATGCCGCGCTCCACTTGCCGTCCCCAGAACGCGGGCGCAATGCGCCCCGCAACCTTGTACATGCGGTTGAAGCCCGCCGTGTTCTGGCCGATCATGATCAGCGCCAGCCTGCCGCTCTCGGCCAGCACGCGGCGGAATTCACCGAGCGTGCGGACAATATCGTCCGCCGACAGCAGTTCGAGAAGGTAGCAGCACACCACGGCGTCGAAGGCGCCGTCGCGGAAGGGCATGCGGCGGGCATCCACCGCCTGGCAGTGCGCGCTCGAGGCGGGAAACTCCCGCCGGGCGCGATCCTGGGTTCGCGCGGCCATGCGGGGGGAAAGGTCCACTCCCACCGTCGCGCCCCCGGGATTGGCGTGCACCAGGCGGCGAAACATCTCACCCGACCCGGTCGCCACTTCCAGCACGCGCATGCCGTCGCGTATGTCCGCGCACTCCACGGCCCTGCGGTGCGCCCGCGAGTGAAACAGCATGGTGGAGAGCGGATACACTCCCGACACCAGATCGTAGACGCGCCGTGTCCGGCCGGCGGGGGTGGCCGGCAGGCCGTCCGCGGGCCATGGCCGAACCGAAGTCTCCAGTTGCTCCAAAATAGCTTCTCCTCGAAGTAAAATAAGGCGCCGCGAACGCTACGACACCGCTGCCAGCTCCGTTTGCAGTTCCGGAATCTCGATCTCAATACGCGTTCCGCGGCCAGGCTGGCTGTCGATCCACATGCGGTAATCGTTGGCAAACAATACCTTCAGCCGTTCGTTTACGTTGCTGACCCCGATGCCCTCTTCGAGCAGCGTGGCCAGCCTGGCTTCGGGTATGCCCACACCGTCGTCCTCCACGCTCAGAAGCAATCGCGAATCCAGACGGCGGGCGCGCAGACGCACGGTGCCGCCCTCCACCTTGCTGGAGAGGCCGTGTTTGATGCAGTTCTCGACCAGGGGCTGGAGGAGCATGCTCGGCACCAGCACGTCGAGCGTATCCGCCGCCACGTCCTTTTCCACACGCAGCTTTTCACCGAAGCGCGTGACCTCGATAGACAGGTAATCGTCGATGAAACTCAACTCGTCGCGCAGGGGAGCGAAGTTCTCGTGCTTGCGCAGCAGGCGCCGCAGAATCTTCGAGAGTTTCAGCACCACGCTGCGCGCCTCGTTGGGATCGGTCCGGATCAGCGACGAAACCGAGTTCAGGGTGTTGAACAGAAAGTGCGGATTGATCTGGCTGGTGAGCGCCTGAAGCCGGGCCTGCATGAGCAGCCGCTGCTGCTCTTCCAGCTTCCACTCGTTGCGCGCGCTGTTCCAGATCTTGATGGGAAGGGAAACTGCGATCAGCGTGGCGGCATAGAGCGCGATGAAGAAGGCCGGATGCGGATTGTCCCAGTTCGGCTGCAAATAGAACACGCGGGACGGCCCGAACAGCGTTCCCAGCATCTGGCGGAAGAATTCCGCGGTGAGGATGGCCGCCATCAGCATGAGATGGAACGCCGTCCTGCGCGTATCCTGGTTGCCCTTGAAAAACCGGTAGAGGTTCAGGTCCAGGAACGGCGAAAAGCGCCAGATGTCCTCCGCTTCCGGCGCCAGGTCGCGCATGAGGCCGCCGAGCACGCCCACGCCCGCGAGCAGGGGCATGGCAAGCGGCTCGCCGTGTATCATCGCGGGCACGGAAATCAGAATGCCGGAGAGCAGGCCGGTCACGTAGCCGCCCAGAATCCCCGCCAGCAGGCTGCCTTCCAGGCCCAGGTCCGCCGCCTGGTAATTCTTCGCCACCACGCGCGTGGCCACGCTTGCGCCGAACATCAGCGAGAACGCCAAAGCGAGCTTCACACGCTGGTTGAGCGTGCGGGATTCGCGCATCAGCATGCGTTTCACCGCGTTGGATCGCACCATGATGCTGGCCAACGACGCCACCACGCCGAGCTTCAACAGAAGCGTGACCCAGTAAGCTTCGCGCATTCAGACTCGCAGATCATTATAATAGGGTGTAAGGCCGACAAACAGTTCCAAATGCATAGCGTTCCCGCGCTTCAGTTGCATAAAGTGGCTGAGGCGGATTTTCCAACACGGTACGGGCTCTTCCGCATCTACGGCTTCGAAGGCCGCTCCGGCGCAAGGATCGAGGAAGCCGTGGCCCTGAAGATGGGCGAGATCGACGCGCCGGTCAACGGCTCGCCCGCGAGCGCGCCGCTGGTGCGGATCCATTCCCAATGCCTCACGGGCGACGTGTTTCACAGCCTGCGCTGCGACTGCCGCGCGCAGTTGGAACTCTCGCTGGAAAGCGTTGCCGCCGAAGGCCGGGGCCTGATCATCTACGAGCACCAGGAAGGGCGCGGCATCGGCCTGCTCAACAAGCTGCGCGCCTATGAGTTGCAGGACCAGGGCGCGGATACCGTGGAGGCCAACGTGCGCCTCGGGTTCAAGCCCGACCTCCGCGATTACGAACTGCCCGGCGCCATCCTGCGCTACTTCAGGCTGCGCAGCATAAGGCTGCTTTCGAACAACCCCGAGAAGGTGGAAGCCGTGGAACGCGCGGGCGTCCGGGTGGCCGAGCGCGTCCCCTGCATCGTGGACGTGCTGGACACCGCGGAAGCCTACCTGCGCACCAAGAAAGAGAAGATGGGGCACCTGCTCGAGGGCTTCTAAGGCTTCTTAATCGAAATTCCCAACTCGCGCAACTGCCGCTCGGGAACCGAAGAAGGCGCGTCGCACATGAGGTCGGCGCCGCGCGCGGTTTTGGGGAACGGGATGACGTCCCGGATGGTGGTTTCGCCCGCCAGGATCATGGTCAGACGGTCGAGCCCCAGCGCGATGCCGCCGTGCGGCGGCGCGCCGTATTCCAGCGCTTCCAGCAGGAAGCCGAAACGGCGATGCGCCTCCTCTTCGCTGAACCCGAGGGCCGCGAAGACTTTCGCCTGAACATCCTGCCGGTGGATACGTATGGACCCCGAGCCCATCTCCACGCCGTTCAAGACCAGGTCGTACGATTTCGCGCGGCAGTGCGCCGGGTCCGCGGTGAGCTTCTCAAGGTCCTGGTCGTGCACGGAAGTGAACGGGTGGTGCGCCGCGTTCCAGCGGTTCTCCTCCTCGTCCCACTCGAACATGGGGAAATCCACCACCCAGAGGAAACGCAGGTCCCGTGGGTCGAGCAGCTTGTGGCGGTCGTTGTACTTCTGCGCGGCGTACAGCCGCAGTTGCCCGCAGGCTTGCAGCATGGTCTCGCCGGGGCGATGACCTTTCGGCTCCCCGGCCCACGCGGCGAGCAGCAGCAGGGCGCCCTCCTCCAGGCCCACACGCTCGCGGATGCGCGCCATCTGTTCGGGGTAGTCGCGGTCCAGGCGCCTGGCATCGTCGAAAACGCGCAGCCCCCGCTCCGTCCCGTAGGCTTTCAGTTCGTCGCGCTGGCTGCGGGTCAGGGCGCCGATCCTGGGAATGTGAACGGCCACGAGCGGCAACCCCGAGGCGGCCAAGTCGGGCAGCAGGTCTTCCACGGGGTGCATGGGCGGAACCCGCAGGTCGGGTTTGTCGGTGCCGTAGGAGCGCATCGCCTCCGCGTAGGTCATGCGCGGGAAAGGGGCCGGAATCTCATAACCCGCCACCTTGCAGGCGCGCTGCACCATCGGTTCGATGACCTCGAAGACGCGCTCCTGCTGCGGGAAGGACATCTCCAGGTCGATCTGCGTGAATTCCGGCTGGCGGTCGGCGCGCAGATCCTCATCGCGGAAGCAGCGCACGATCTGGAAATAGCGGTCGTAGCCGCTGATCATGAGAAGCTGTTTGAAGATCTGCGGCGATTGCGGCAGAGCATAGAAGCAGCCCTGCTGCACGCGGCTGGGCACCAGGTAGTCGCGCGCGCCTTCGGGCGTGGAGCGCGTCATGAAGGGCGTCTCGATTTCCAGAAACCCTTGCGAATGCAGGAATTCCCGCACCGCGAAGGCGATCTGGGCGCGCAGGATGATGTTGCGCTGCATGCGCGGGCGGCGCAGGTCCACGTAGCGGTACTTCA
>JBHGBM010000138.1:0-11204 GCA_041946965.1 Bryobacteraceae bacterium | reverse complement strand
CCAGGAATCCTTGGCAAAAAAATCGGAATGACGCAGGTGTTCCGGCCGGACGGTCAGGTTGTTCCGGTGACGCTGTTGAAAGCGGGGCCCTGCATGGTGGTGCAGCGCAAGACCCCGGCCGTGGACGGCTATGACGCCGTGCAAATCGGCCTGGTGGAGTTCATCAAGCCGGCGCGCATCAACAAGCCCCAGACCGGCCACTTGAAAAAGGCGGGCGCCGAGGGCGCGAGATTCCTGCGGGAGTTCAAGCTGAAGCCGGGCGACGACGATTTTAAGACGGGCGACAAGGTCCTGGTGGACCAGTTCAAGCCCACCGACCGGGTGGACGTGATCGGCGTGAGCAAGGGCCGTGGTTTCGCGGGCCTGGTGAAGCGGCATCACTTCGGCGGCGGCGCGGCCACGCACGGCTCGATGTTCCACCGCGCCCCGGGATCCATCGGCGCGTCCAGTTACCCCTCGCGCGTGCTTCCCGGCATGCGCATGGCGGGGCACATGGGCCACGCGAGCGTCACCGTGCGGAACCTGGAAGTGATCGACGTAGACACCGAGGACAACGTGCTGGTCGTGAAGGGCGCGGTCCCCGGCCCCAACGGCGGCTACGTCGTGGTGCGGAGGTCGAAGAGGTAGCCATGCCGCTCGTGGATATTGTCGATTTGAGCAACCGGAAAGTCGGGGAGTTGGAACTCTCCGACGCCGTCTTCGGCGCCGAAGTCAACGAGGCGCTGTTGTACGAGGCCGTGCGGCACTACCGCGCGGGCCAGCGCGCCGGCACCGCCAAGACCAAGGTGCGAAGCGAGGTGGCCGGCTCCGGGAAGAAGCTCTGGAAGCAGAAGGGCACCGGCCGCGCCCGCATGGGCTCCATCCGCTCGCCGCTGTGGCGGCACGGAGGAACCGTGCACGGCCCGGTCCCGCGGGACTACAGCTACCGCCTGCCCCGGAAGATGCAGTTGGGCGCGCTGCGCTCCGCCCTAAGCGCCAAGCTGCGCGACGGCGAGCTGAAGGTGGTGCGGGCGTTCGACCTGGCCGACCACAAGACCCGCAGCGCGAAGGGTGTGCTCAAGACGCTGGAGTGCACGCGCAAGGTGCTGGTGGTGGACAACGGCGAGAACCGCAACCTCAGCCTGGGGATGCGCAACCTGCCGGGCGTTACCGTGATGCCCACGCGCGAGGTCAACGCCTTCCACCTGCTGGGTCACGACCGCGTGCTGTTGAGCGAGACCGCCGCGCGGAAATTCTCGGAGGCGCTTGCAAAATGAACGTATATGAAGTGCTGCGCCGGCCTCTGGTGACGGAGAAGGGCGTAACTAAAAAGGACAGCGAGCGCACCCTGTGCTTCGAGGTGCCGCTCGAGGCGAACAAGACCGAGATCAAGCACGCCGTCGAGAAGCTGTTCAAGGTCAAGGTGGAAGGCGTGCGCACGGCCAACTTCGAAGGCAAGGTGCGGCGCCGCGGGCGTTTCTCCGGCTACGGCCCGGACTGGAAGAAAGCCTACGTGAAACTGAGAGCCGGCGAGAAGGTGCCGGACTTCGCGGAGATCTAGCCAATGGCGATCAAGACATACAGACCGACGACCGCGACCCGCCGCTTCCAGACGGCGGTGGCGCGCGACGAGATCACCAAGCAGAAGCCCGAGAAATCGCTGGTCACCAGCAAACTGCGCACCGGAGGCCGCAACAGCGAAGGCCGGATCAGCTCGCGCTTCATCGGCGGCGGCCACAAGAAGGCCTACCGCATCGTGGACTTCAAGCGCGACAAGCAGGGCATTCCGGCCAAGGTGGCGGCGATCGAGTACGATCCCAACCGTTCGGCGCGCATCGCGCTGCTCCATTACGCCGACGGGGAGAAGCGCTATATCCTTCAGCCGGAAGGGCTGAAGGTCGGCATGACCGTGATGTCCGGCGCGTCGGCGGACATCCTGGTGGGCAACGCCCTGCCGCTCAGGAACATCCCGGCCGGCACCATGGTGCACAACATCGAACTGAAGCCCGGCAAGGGCGGACAGATGGCGCGCTCGGCCGGCTCGCAGGCGCAATTGGTTTCCCGCGAGGGAGGCCTGGCGCTGCTCAAGCTGCCCTCCGGCGAGACGCGGCGCGTGCCGGACGATTGCATGGCGACCATCGGGCAGGTGGGCAACCTGGATCACGAGAACGTCTCGCTCGGCAAGGCCGGGCGGACGCGGTGGCTGGGGAAACGGCCGCACAATCGCGGCGTCACCATGAACCCGGTGGATCACCCGCACGGCGGCGGCGAGGGCAGGACCTCGGGAGGCCGCCATCCGGTGACCCCGTGGGGCCAGCCCACACGCGGCTTCAAGACGCGCAACAACAAGCGCACCGACAAGTGGATCGTGTCGCGCAGGAACACGAAGAAGTAACGGCGGGGGAATATGGGACGCTCGATCAGCAAAGGGCCGTTCACCGATGCCCACCTGGAGAAAAAGGTGGAGGCGCTGAACGCGGCCAACGAAAAGAAAGTGGTGCGCACGTGGTCGCGCCGCTCGACGATCCTGCCGGAATTCGTCGGGCACACCATTGCCGTGCACAACGGCAAGAAGTTCATCCCGGTCTACATCACCGAGAATATGGTGGGACACAAGCTCGGGGAGTTTTCGCCGACCCGCACGTTCAAGGGGCACGCGGCCAAGGCGGCCACGGAGAAGGCGGGAAAGCCGGCCTAGAGTAGAGGACCTTATGGAAGTCAAGGCAGAAGCGCGGTACATACGGGTTTCGCCGCAGAAGGCGCGGCTGGTGGTGGATCTGATCCGCGGCATGAACGCCGGCGAGGCGATTACCACCCTGCGGACCACCAACAAGCGCATCGCGCCGGCGGTGGAGAAAGTGCTGCACTCGGCGATCGCCAACGCGACCAACCGCAGCGCGGACGTGGACGTGGACGACCTGGTGGTCTCCGAGGCGTACGTGAACGAGGGCCCGCGCATGAAGCGCATCCGCTCGGCCCCCATGGGGCGCGCCTACCGCTACCAGCGGCGCATGGCCCACATCGTGATCAAGGTGGCGGAGAAGAACACGGAGCAGGAGTAATGGGACAGAAAGTTCATCCGTACGGATTCCGGCTGGGTTTCAGCAAACCGTGGCGCTCCCGCTGGTTTGCCAAACAGGGTTACGCCAAGCTGCTCAAGGAAGACCTGGAGCTGAAGGAGACCCTGCGCGGGCGCCTGCGGGCGGCCGGCGTCAGCTCGATCGAAGTGGACCGTCCCGGCAACAAGCTGCGGGTCACCATCCGCACCTCCCGGCCCGGCATCATCATCGGCCGCAAGGGAGCGGAGATCGAGAAACTGAAGCAGGACCTGGCCAAGCGCACGCGGCGCGAAGTCTACATCGACATCCAGGAAGTGCACAAACCGGAACTGGATGCCCAGCTCGTGGCCGAGTCGATCGCGCTACAGCTTGAGAAGCGCGTCGCCTTCCGGCGTGCCATGCGCAAAGCGGTGGATTCGGCGCAGCGCTTCGGCTGCAAGGGGATCAAGGTGCGGGTTTCGGGCCGGCTCAACGGGGCGGAAATCGCCCGCAGCGAATGGTATCTGAACGGCCAGCTTCCGCTGCACACCCTGCGCGCCGACATCGACTACGGCTTTGCCGAGGCGAGCACCACTTACGGCGTGATCGGCGTGAAGGCGTGGCTGTACAAGGGCGAGATTCTGGACGCCAAGCAGCGGCGCGGCGGCCTGTTCAGCGAGCCCGAGCCGCGCCCGCGGCGCGAGCGCGGTGAGCGCGGCGAGCGGCGCGACCGCGGCGAGCGGCGCGACCGTGGCGACCGGTCAAATACAGAAAGCAGCAGCGGGGACGCATGGCCGGCAAGGCCTGGCGCGGCTCCTCGGTGGCTTTCGGCGACTACGGCCTTAAGGCGCTCTCCTGCGGATGGGTCACGGACCGCCAGATCGAGGCGGCCCGCGTGGCCATGACCCGCTCCATCAAGCGCGGCGGCAAGGTGTGGATCCGCCTGTTCCCCGACAAGCCGATCACCAAGAAGCCGGCCGAGACCCGCATGGGCAAGGGCAAGGGCGCTCCGGAGCAGTGGGTCGCCGTGGTGCGGCCCGGGAAAGTGCTGTTCGAGATGGAAGGCGTGGAACACGATGTGGCGATGTCCGCCATGCGCCTGGCGGCCCACAAGCTGCCCATCCCAACCAGGATCGTTTCGCGCGAGCAGCAGGTGACGGGGTAAAGAAAGATGAAAGCGCAAAAAGTTCGCGACATGGACGAAGCCGAACTGCGGCAGCAGCTCCGGGAGATGGACGAGCAGAGATTCCGGCTGAAGTTCCAGATGTCCATGGGCCAGATGGACGGAGTGAAGAAAGTGCGCGCCATGCGCAAGGACCGCGCGCGGATGCTGACCATCCTGCGCGAGCGGGAGCTGGCGGCGAAGGCTGCGGGGGAGAAGAAGTAGATGCCCGAGACGGAAAAGCAGCAGGGCCTGAAGAACGAGAAGGTCGGCGAGGTGGTTTCGACCGCGATGAGCAAGACCATCGTGGTGGAAGTGAGCCGGCGCGTCCCGCACCCGATCTACAAGCGGATCGTCGCCCGCCGCAAGAAGTTCTACGCTCACGACGAGGACGGCACGGCGCGCAAGGGCGACGTAGTGCGGATCCAGGAATGCCGGCCGCTCAGCAAGCTGAAGCGGTGGCGGCTGATCGAGGTGGTTCGCCGCGCCGCGCAGGTGGGCGCCCAGCCCAAGGATTTGGACGTACAAGCGTAGGGAACCGCGTTTCCCAGGAGTGAAGCGAATATGATTGGAATGCGAACCATTCTCGAGGTGGCCGATAACAGCGGCGCGCGGCGGCTTTCCTGCATTCTGCCGCGCGGCGGCGACATCGGCCTGCGCGCCGGACTGGGCGACGTGGTCACGGCCAGCGTGAAGGAGGCCGCACCGGATTCGGCCATCAAGAAGGGCAAGGTGGTGCGCTGCGTGATCGTTCGCATGCGGAAAGAGACGCGGCGCAAGGACGGCACCTATATCCGGTTCGACTCCAATGCCGCGGTGCTGATTAACGATACCGGCGACCCGGTTGGCACGCGCGTGTTCGGGCCCGTGGCCCGCGAGCTGCGCGACAAGCGTTTCATGAAGATCGTGTCGCTGGCCCCCGAGGTGATTTGATGGCACTCGCACGCAAGAAGCCGGCCGAGCCGGTCAACATCGAGATCAAGAAGAACGACACGGTGCGGGTCATCTCCGGCCGCGACAAGGGCAAGAGCGGCCGCGTGCTGGGCGTCGACCGCGAGACCGGCAAGCTGCTGGTCGAGCACGTGATGATGATCAAGCGTCACACGCGCCCGAACCCGGCCAAGCAGATCAAAGGCGGCATCGCCGAGCGCGAGAGCCCCATCGCCGTGTCGAATGTGATGATCGTGTGCCCGCAGTGCGGACCCACCCGCATCGGGCATCACGTGGAGCAGGTGGCCGGAGGCAAGGCCCGGCGCACGCGCGTCTGCCGCAAATGCGGGCAGTCGCTCGATACAAAATAGAGCCGCGAAATAAGCCATGGCATCCAGACTGAAAGAACATTATTTGAAGAAGGTGGTTCCGGCGCTCGAAAAGGAGTTCGGGTACGCCAACCGCATGGCGGTGCCGAAGCTGGAGAAGGTTTCGATCAACATCGGCATGGGCGAGGCCACGCAGAACGCCAAGCTGATGGACGGCGCGGTGGCCGAGCTGGCCCAGATTACCGGGCAGAAGCCGGTGATCACCAAGGCGCGGAAATCGATCGCGGCGTTCAAGCTGAGGGAAGGCATGTCCATCGGCTGCATGGTGACGCTGCGGGGGGACCGCATGTACGAATTCCTCGACCGGCTTATGAACGTGGCGCTGCCGCGCGTGCGCGACTTCCGCGGCGTTTCGAGCAAGTCGTTCGACGGGCGCGGCAACTACACGCTGGGCATCCGCGACCAACTGATCTTCCCCGAGATCGATTACTCCAAGGTCGAGAAGACCAAGGGCATGAACATCTGCATCACGACCACGGCGAAAACCGACGCCGAAGGACTCTCGCTGCTGCGGAACCTGGGGATGCCGTTCCGGCAATAGAGGAGAAGAGAAGAGATACATGGCTACCACTGCCAAGATCGCCAAGGACATCCGATTGGGCAAGGCCAAAGAGGCCCGCAAGCCCAAACTGCGTTGCCGGCAGCGCAACCGTTGCTGGCGGTGCGGGCGGCCGCGCGGCTACCTGCGCAAATTCGGCGTGTGCCGGTTGTGTTTCCGCCAACTCGCGCTGAACGGGGAGATCCCCGGCGTGATCAAGGCGAGCTGGTAGCGGGAGGAAAAGCATGACCAGTGATCCCATCGGCGACATGCTCACGCGCGTGCGCAACGCCATCAAGGCGCGCCACCCGAAGGTGGACGTGCCGGCGTCCAGGCTGAAGGCCGAAATCGCGCGGATATTGAAGGAAGAAGGCTACATCCTCAACTACAAGGTGGCTGAGGAAGGCGCCAAGAAGACCATCAAGATCTATCTGAAGTACGGCTCCGACAACGCGCCGGTGATTTCCTCGCTGGAACGCGTCTCGCGCCCGGGCTGCCGGGTGTACGTGGGCCAGAGCGACATCCCCCGCGTGCTGGGCGGACTCGGGATCAACATCCTGACCACCGCGCGCGGAGTTATGACGGGCCGGGACGCCCACCGCGAGCGTGTGGGCGGCGAGATCCTGTGCCGCGTCTGGTAAAAGGCTGAACCTATGTCCCGAATTGGAAAGAAACCGATTCCACTGCCGCAGGGGGTGAAGGTCCAGGTCGGCGCGCAGCTCCAGGTGAGCGGGCCCAAGGGATCCCTCGCTGTTCCCATTCCGCCGGGCATCATCATCGAGCAGGCGGACGGAAAGCTGGAGATCAAGCGCCAGGACGACCAGCACGCGGCCCTGCACGGGCTCACGCGCGCGCTGGCCGCCAACGCGGTCCAGGGCGTCTCCACGGGCTTTACGCGCGAGCTGGACATCGTCGGCATCGGCTATCGCGCCGACGTCAAAGGCCGCATCGTCACCTTTACGCTGGGCTACTCCCACCCGGTGGAGTTTTTCCTGCCGGAAGGCGTGGACGTGAAGATCGACAAGCAGACGCACCTGGTGTTGAGCGGCGCCGACCGGCAGTTGCTCGGGCAGGTGGCGGCCAACATGCGGGCGCTGCGTCCGCCCGATCCGTACAAGAACAAGGGCGTGCGGTACACCGGTGAGGCGCTGCGCAAGAAGGTCGGCAAGACCGGGGCGGGTGGCAAATGATTCGTAAGATCGACAACAACGAGATCCGCCTGCGCATCCACAAGCGCATCCGCGCCAAGCTGCGCGGCACGGCGGAACGGCCGCGGCTGGCGGTGTTCCGCAGCGTGGCGCACATTTACGCGCAGGTCATCGACGATAACGCGGGCCGCACGCTGGTGGCGGCTTCCACGGCGGAAAAGGACCACAAGCGCAACGGCGGCAACCTTGCCGCGGCCAAGGAAGTGGGCAAATTGGTGGCGGACCGCGCCAAGGACAAGGGCATCCGCAAGGTGGTCTTCGACCGCGGCGGCTACCAGTATCACGGGCGCATCAAAGCGCTGGCCGAGGCGGCCAGGGAAGCGGGGCTGGAGTTCTGATTCATGGCGACTGTAGCGAAACGCATTGATCCGGCGACGCTCAACCTGAAAGAGCAGGTGGTGTCGATCAACCGCGTCACCAAAGTGGTGAAGGGCGGCAAGAACCTCAGCTTCTCCGCGCTGGTCGTGATCGGCGACCCGGGGGCGCGCGTGGTGGGTTTCGGCGTGGGCAAGGCCAAGGAAGTGCCCTCGGCCATCCGCAAGGGCATCGAGGCGGCCAAGAAGAACCTGCGCAAGGTGCACGTGCTGGAGACCACCATTCCCCACCAGGTGCTGGGGCGTTTCGGCAGCGGCCTGGTGCTGCTGAAGCCGGCGCCGGAAGGCACCGGCGTGATCGCCGGGGGCCCGGTGCGCGCCGTGGTGACGGCTGCGGGCATTCCCAACGTGCTGACGAAGTCCATCGGCACGCACAACCCCCACAACGTGGTGAAGGCCACCATCGTGGCGCTCGAGCAGTTGCGCGATAAGAACGAAGTGGCGGAGATGCGCGGTGTGCCGGTGGATAAGCTCTGAGGTCTGCTATGGACGGGAAGATCAAGATCAAGCTGGTGCGCAGCCCCATCTGCGCCCCCGAAAAGCATAAGCGCGTGGTGCGCGGGCTGGGACTGCGGAAGCTCAACCAGGTGGTGGAGCGTCCCGACAGCCCGGTGTTCCGCGGCATGGTGAACAAGGCGCCGCATCTGCTGGCGATCGTGGAGCAGGAGAGGTCATGAATCTGAGCGGAATTAAGCCCCCGGCCGGGCAGACACATCATAAGAAGCGGGTCGGCCGCGGCATGGGATCCGGCATGGGCAAGACCTCCACGCGCGGACACAAGGGCCAGCACTCGATCAGCGGCTTCAGCCAGAAGCGCGGTTTCGAGGGCGGCCAGATGCCGCTGCACCGGCGCCTGCCCAAGCGCGGTTTTACCAACATTTTCAAGAAGCAGTATGCGATCGTGAACCTGGGGCGGCTGGAGAAGCTGGAAGGCGATCACTTCACCCCGGACACGCTGCTGGAGCGGGGCGTGATCAAGAAGCTGGGCGAGGGCCTCAAGGTGCTCGGCGCCGGCCAACTGACGCGCGCCATCCGGGTGGAGGCTCACCTGTTCTCCAAGTCCGCCGTGGAGAAGATTCAGGCGGCCGGAGGAGCGGCCCAGTTGATCGGCGCCTGAACGGGCGCCGGGAAGCGACGGGAACATGCAGAAGTTTTTCGAAGCCATCGCGAATATCTTTCGGGTGCCCGACCTGCGCAAGCGGGTCCTCTTCACGCTGGCCCTGCTGGCGGTGTACCGGCTCGGCTCGCACGTCCCCACGCCGGGCATCGACCTGAACCGGTGGGAGGAGTTTTTCAGCCAGAACCAGGGCACCATCTTCGGCTTCTTCGACCTGTTCGCCGGCGGCAATATCCGCCGGCTCACGGTATTCGCCCTCGGCATCATGCCGTACATCACGGCGTCCATCATTTTGCAGTTGATGACCGTCGTGGTGCCCACGCTCGAAAAGCTCCAGAAGGAAGGCGAGCTGGGGAGGCGCAAAATCACCCAGTGGACGCGCTACCTGACCATCATTCTCTCCGTCATCCAGTCTTTCGGCATCGCGCAGGGTCTGCAAGCCATGCAGGGCGGCATCGTGATCAACCCGGGAATCGGGTTCGTTCTGCTGACCATCATTTCGCTCACCACCGGCACGGCGTTCATCATGTGGCTGGGCGAGCAGATCTCCGAGCGCGGAGTGGGCAACGGGATGTCGCTGATCATCTTCGCCGGCATCGTGGTGGGGCTGCCCGCGGCCATCCAGAACATTTACACGAACACCTTCGTGACCAAGGAATGGAACGTCCTCCAGTTGATCATCATTCTGGTGATGATGGTGCTGGTGGTGGCGTTCATCGTGCTGGTGGAGCGCGGCGAGCGGCGCATCCCGGTACAGTACGCCAAGCGCGTGGTCGGCCGGCGCGTGATGGGCGGCCAGGCCACGCACATGCCCTTGAAGGTCAACGCGGGCGGCGTGATCCCGGTGATTTTCGCCTCCTCGATTCTGGCGTTCCCGCAGACGCTGGCCAGCGTGCCGGCGGTGCGCGGCATCGGCTGGCTGAACGCCATGCTGAGTTCCATCCGCCACGGCGAACCGCTGTACTACGTGATGTTCGTGGCGTTGATCATTTTCTTCTGCTTCTTTTACGTTTCGATCATTTTCAATCCCAATGAAGCCGCGGATAACATGCGCAAGTACGGCGGGTTCATTCCGGGCATCCGTCCGGGGCGGAATACCGCCGATTACATGAACTCGATCCTGACGCGCATCACCGTGGTGGGCGGCATCTACCTGGCGATCCTGTGCCTGATCCCGGACATCATGATTTCGGGCATCAAGCTGAACCACCTGCCGCTGGTGGGCAACTGGATCGATAGCTGGTCGCCGCGGTTCCTGCTGGAAGGGTTGAACGTGCAGTTTTATTTCGGCGGCACATCGCTGCTGATCGTGGTGGGCGTGGCCATGGATACGGTGAACCAGATCGAGGCCCAGCTCATCATGCGGCATTACGAAGGGTTTACACCGCGGGCCGGCCGCATCCGGGGCCGCAGGAGCACCTTCTAGGGGAAGGCGGGGCGGGGGCCAAATGGTTTATAATAGTAGGAGTTCCCGCCATTTTGGATAGCTTCGAGTGATTATTCGCAAGAGCCCGTCGGAGTTGGAAAAGATGCGCCGTGCGGGCTTGCTGGTGTACCGGATCCTTCAGAGACTGCGCGAGGTGGCCGTGGAGGGATGCACCACCATGGACCTGGAAACGGAAGCCGCGCGGATGATGGAGGATGCGGGCGCCACGCCGGCCTTCAAGGGCTATTACGTGCCGGCGGCGGGCGAGAAGTACCGTTTCGTGCTGTGCACCTCGGTGAACGACGAGATCGTGCACGGCATGCCGTCGGCCAAGCGGGTGCTGAAGGCGGGAGATATCGTCTCGATCGACACCGGCGTGCAGTTGGATGGTTATTTCGGCGATTCCGCCATTACGGTACCGATCGGGCCTGCCGCCCAGGAGACGGACAAGCTCCTCACGGTGACGCGGGAGGCGCTGGAGTTGGCGATCGAGAAGGCCCGGGCGGGGAACCGCCTGGTGGATATTTCGGGGACCGTGGAGCGGCACGTGACCGCGAACGGGTTCTCAGTGGTGCGGGAGTACGTGGGCCACGGGATCGGGACGCGGCTTCATGAGGAGCCGCAGATTCCCAATTATGTGGACCTCAAGGGTGAGAACCCGCGGCTGAAGGAAGGCATGGTGCTCGCTATCGAGCCGATGGTGAACGCCGGCAAGCCGGAACTGAAGGTGGACCGGGACCGCTGGACGGCCAGGACCCGGGACGGCAAGTTTTCGGCGCACTTCGAGCACTGCGTGGCCATCACCGCCAACGGTCCGTGGGTGCTTACGCGGCCGTGAACGAGCGGACGGTGCCGGGAACGGTCCTGGAGGAGCTGCCCAGGGCGATGTACCGGGTGGAGTTGGACAGCAAGCAGCACGTGCTGGCCCATGCCGCCGGGGTGGTGAAGAGGAATTTCGTGCGGCTGCTGCCGGGCGACCGGGTAGAGGTCGTGCTGGCGCCCCGCGACTGGACGCGCGGCCGGATTACGCGCCGATTGACGGG
>JBHGBM010000137.1:0-7674 GCA_041946965.1 Bryobacteraceae bacterium | reverse complement strand
TCGATGACGAACCAGCGCGTGATCTGGCGAATGTAGGGTTTGGAGAAGGCCAGCGTGTAATAGTTGTTCTGCCACGCGGCCACCTCTTCGTCGGAAAGCCGCGGCTGAGGGTCCTTGCGTTGGTTGTTGCGCGAGGGCGCGGAGAATTCCGTGATGTGGACCGGCTTGCCGAGTTCCGCCAGGCGGTCCAGACCTCCCTCAAGCATCGCCATCGTGAAGGCTCCCTTGCCCGAGAGCGCGTGACCCTCGCTGAAGGGCATCATGCCGGAAGCGTAGAAGTGCGCCTGATGTCCGATGACGTCGATGGGGGCTCCGTGCGCCAGCAGCTCGCGGCTGTACTTGAAGACCAGCGGCAATCCCTTGCTCGAAGGCGTCAGGATCGTGGTGTCGTTGTTGACCAGCTCGGCATCGGGCAGGTACTTGCGCGCAAGCTGGAAGCAGCGCACGCCGTTTTCGGTCTCTATGAACGCCGGAAAGACTTTCGAGTTGAGCATCGGGTCGTCCTTCGGCGGGAAGATCCACGCGCGCATGGCGACCTCATTGAGCACGTCGTACTCGTGAATGCGTGTTCCATAGCGCTCGGAGACGGCCTGGATGCGGGCCTCTATGATGCGCCACCATTCCTCGCGGGACGTCACCTGCGGCGCCCAGTTCGGCATGGTGAACAGCATGGCGTGGAAACGCGGCGTCTTGCCGTGGCGGAGCGCCCACTCGAGCATGGCGTCCGCGTCACGCCAGTTGCGTTCGGCGCCGGGGGACCTTTCGTTCTCCGGCCAGTAGTTGGTGATGGTGACCGTGTTGAACAGTTCGTCCACCACGCCGAGCGCCTGCTCCCTCGCGGCTTGCGGCAATCTCGGGAATCCGAACAGGCTCGCCCCGAACTTGAAATCGTGCCGCGCCAGGCGCAACGCCAGTTCGCCCGTGACCGGCTTGCCCGCGCGGTCGAGGACGAGAATCCGGAAATCCCCTTTCCGGATCTTCTCGATGCGCTGCCGCGCCCGTTCCATGACGGCGGCGCTGGCTTCGTCAACGCCGTCGAAGAAAGTTGCGGACCGGCCCGGCGCCGCCGAAAAGGCGGCGCCGAGACCGGCGGTGAAGTTCCTGCGCGTAGTCCACATTGATATCCGTCAGCCTGCTTCCTCCTGCTCGGTGGCCAGCCTCGAGACCACCGTCAAGTCTTCCAGCGTGGTGACGTCGCCGGTTACCGCGTTGCTCGTCACGATTTCGCGCAGCAGGCGGCGCATGATCTTGCCGCTGCGGGTCTTCGGCAGCGCGTCGGTGAAGCGGATCTGATCGGGCCGGGCGAAGCCGCCGATCTCGTGCGCCACCCACTGGCGCAGCTCCTCGCCGAGCTGTTTGTGGTCGTAGCTGCCCGCCTTCAGGGTGACGAACGCGGCGATCGCCTGGCCGGTGATCTCGTGGGGTTTGCCCACGACGGCGGCTTCGGCCACCGCGGGGTGGCGCACCAGCGCGGATTCCACTTCCATGGTGCTCAGCCGGTGGCCGCTCACGTTGATCACGTCGTCCACGCGGCCCAGGATGCAGAAGTAACCGTCCTCGTCGCGCCGCGCCGCGTCGCCGGTCAGGTACACGCCCTCGATGCGCTGCCAGTACTGCGCCGCGTAGCGTTGCGGGTCGCGCCAGAGCGTGCGGAACATGCTCGGCCAGGGCCGGCGGATAATCAGGAATCCCTCCCGGCCCTGCGGCACGGGTTCCCCCATCAGGTCCACGATGTCCGCCAGCACGGCGGGCAGCGGCAGCGTCGCCGCACCCGGTTTGGCGGGCACCGCGCCCGGCATGGGGGCGATCATGATGGCGCCCGTCTCCGTCTGCCACCAGGTGTCCACGATGGGACAGCGCTCCTTTCCGATTACGCGATGGTACCACTCCCACGCCGCGGGATTGATCGGCTCGCCCACCGACCCGAGCAGCCTCAGGCTCGAAAGATCGTGCGACTCCGGCCACTTGTCGCCCTGCCGCACGAACGCGCGGATGGCCGTGGGCGACGTGTAAAAAATGTTGATGCGGTACTTCTCGATCAGGCGCCAGAAGCGGTCGGGCTGCGGGAAATCCGGCGCGCCTTCGTACATCACCGTGGTGGCGCCCATGGAAAGCGGGCCGTACACGATATAGCTGTGGCCGGTGACCCATCCGATGTCGGCGGTGCACCAGTAGGTGTCTTCCTCGCGCAGGTCGAATACCCACTGCATAGTCATGTGCACCTGGAGCAGGTACCCGGCGGTGGTGTGCACGATGCCTTTGGGTTTCCCCGTGGTGCCGGAGGTGTACAGAACAAACAGCGGGTGCTCGGCATCGAGCGGCTCGGCGAGGCAAACCTCGCTCGCCCCCCGATCGAGGTCGTGCCACCACAGGTCGCGGCCTTCCCGCATGCGGACTTCGCCGCCGGTGCGGCGGTGAACGATCACGTCGCGCACCGAGGGGCAATCCGACGCGAGCGCCTCGTCCACGGTATCCTTCAGGCGGATCTCGCGGCCGCGCCGCCAGCCGCCGTCGGCGGTGATCACCACCTGGGCCTCCAAATCCTGGACGCGGCTTTTCAGCGCCTCCGCCGCAAAGCCCCCGAAGACCACGCTATGTGTGATTCCCAGCCGTGCGCAGGCCAGCATTGCCACGGGTAGCTCGGGAACCATGCCCATGTAAATGATGGCGCGGTCGCCCGCCCTGTAGCCGCGGGCCTTGAGCACGTTGGCGAACCGGCACACCAGCCGGTGCAACTCCTGGTAGGAGATCATGCGCTGGTCGCCCGGCTCGCCTTCCCACAGGATGGCCACCTTGTTCTTCCGGGCGGTTTCGAGGTGCCGGTCCAGGCAGTTGTACGAGACGTTCGTTTTCGCGCCCGCGAACCACTTGGCGAACGGCGGTTCCCACTCGAAGACGTGAGACCACTTCTCAAACCAGAACAGCTCCCGCTCTGCCAGTTCGCCCCAGAACTCCTCGGGGCGCTGCTCGGCGCGGCAGTACAGGTCGCGGTACGCCTCCATGCTCTGGACGCGTGCGCGGGCCGCAAAAGACGCGGGCGGATCGTATACTCTTGTAACGCTCATATCCCTTCTTTCCCTATGAGAGCCGAAACCCGCGCGCGGAGTCGCACGCAGGGGCGTTTTCAGCCATTGTACACGTGCCGGACCGCCTTGGCCTAGAATGGGGTTATCGTGCTCCACCGGTATATTCTTCACAATGACGGCATCCGTGAGGCGTCGGAGCCCACGCTGCGCGCCGGGCAGGTCGGGTTGCTCGCGGGCTGGGGCGTGTTCAGCACGATTAAAGTGGCCCGCGGGGTGCTGTTCGCCTACGAGCGCCACTGGGCCCGCATGGAGCGCGACGCCGCCGCCTTCCACATCCCGCTCCCGGGCAGCCGGGAGGAGATTCGCGAACGCCTCTTGCGGCTGGTGGCCGCCAACCAGGCTTTCAACTCCACCATGCGGGTCGTCTTTGTGCGGAACCAGGGCGGCATGTGGCAGGGTCCCAACGGCGGGCGGGCGACGGACCTGATCGCGCTGACCGCGGATTCCAAGGACTGGGGCGAGGGCGTGAAGCTTTGCTACACCCCGCAGGCGCGCCACAGCCAGTGCAATTTCGCGGGTACGAAGATTCTTTCCTGGGCGATGAACCTGACCTGGCTGGAGGACGCCCAGGCCAGGGGATGCGACGAAACCATCCTTCTGAACGAGCGCGGCGAAGTGGCCGAATGCACCTCGGCCAACCTCTTCATCGCACGGGGCGGGGAGGTGCTGACGCCGCCGCTGAGTTCCGGATGCCTGCCGGGCGTCACGCGGGAAATCCTGCTTTCGGAAATTCGCGTTCCAGGCTATGCCATTCGCGAGCGCACGCTGGCGCCCGCGGACCTGGAAGAGGCGGACGACGTGTTTATCACGTCCACCACGCGCGATCTGCTGCCGGTGCTGGAGATCGAGGGGCGCAGGATTGTCCCGCGCGGCGATGCGCGCCGGACGCTCGGAAGCGCGTTCGCGGACTACGTCCGCCGCTACCTGGCGTAGAACTTCGAGCCGGGGCCTTGGTTTACGCGCCCGTGCTCACCATCTTGCGGGCCAGGTTGACGGCCGCGATGGCGTTCTCGCCGTAGCCGTCCGCGCCGATCTCATTGGCGTACTGCTCGGTGACCGGGGCGCCGCCCACCAGCACCTTCACCTTTTCGCGCACGCCGGCCGCCTGGAGCGCCTGAATCGTGGTCTTCATGGCCGGCATGGTCACGGTGAGCAACGCCGAGAGGGCCACGATGTTGGCGCCCTTCTCCTGCACGGCAGCCACGAACTTCTCCGGGGAGACGTCCGCGCCGAGGTCGATGATCTCGAACCCGCCGCCCTCCATCATGGAAGCCACCAGGTTCTTGCCGATGTCGTGCAGATCGCCTTTCACGGTGCCGATGGCCACGCGGCCCAGCGGCTGGGCGCCGCTCGCGGCCAGCAGCGGCCGGATCAGCTCCAGGGCGCTCTTCATGGCGCGCGCCGAGATCAGCAACTCCGGCACGAAGTACTCCTCGCACTCGAAGCGGCGGCCCACCTCGTCCATGGCGGGGATCATGTACTTCGTCACCAGTTCGATGGGCGCCACGCCGGCGGCCAGCGCCTCCTGCGTCACGGCCGCCGCCGTCTTTGCGTCGCCTTCCAGAACTGCGTCGTAAAGCTTCTGTAGATCAGTCATGCATTGCCTCTATGCGGTCGCCCGCCTGGTACCGTTGAATTCGTGCACGGCGTCGATCATCGCCACGATGTTCTCCACCGGCGTTCGCGCCTGAATGTTGTGAATTGCGTTGAACACAAACCCGCCGTCGCGTGAAAAGACGCGGCAGCGTTCGAGCACCTGCCGCCTCACCTCATCCGGGGCGCCGAACGGCAGCACCCGCTGCGTGTCGATTCCGCCGCCCCAGAACACCAGCTTATCTCCGAATGAACGCTTCAGGTGTTCCGCGTCCATTCCGGCGGCCGAGCATTGCACGGGATTGAGCACGTCGAACCCGGCCTCGATGAAGGAGGGGATGAACCGCTCCACGGACCCGCAGGAGTGCTTGAAGGTGCGCCACGCCGTGTGCTGGTGAATCCATCCGTTCACGCGCCGGTAGTACGGCATGTAAAGCTCCCGGAACGTCTTCACGGAACAGAACGCCGACTTTTGCGTGCCGAAATCGGTGCCGCACACGAACACCACATCCACGGCGTCGCCCACGGCGGCGTGAATGCGGCGGAGGTTGGCGATGCCGGTTTCACACTGGTGCTCGAAGATGGCGTGGATGTAGTCGCGGCGCGTGGCGGTGGACACGTACCACTCCGCCACGTCGCGGATGCCCTTGGGGTGTTTCAGGAACGGCCCGGGCACCAGCGCGATATCGCCGAACGCGGTGCCGCCGAAGGTGGCCATCACCGCGCGCCCGGATGGCGCCGCGGCGGCCACGCTCTGCCGGAAGTGCTCCACGTCGGCGTCCGTGATGGGCGTGAACTCCTCGGTGTTGTCCGCCACGTTCAGCCGCTCGTCGTCCACCGGTTCCTGGCGGATGATGGTGTCGAAGAAGTAGCCGTCGCGCGGCATGCGGCCGCTCGGCGGGGCGGCGGCGTCGCCGCACGGGTGAATCAGGACGTCGCCGTTGGCGCCGGTGGTGGTGACGAACTCCTCCGAGACCAGGACCTCCAGTCCCTGCGGCGTGCGCCACGGCTTCCAGCGCCGGTTGGGGAAGCCGAACATGGTGTTCGGCGGGTATACGCCGTCCACGTCCAGGCCGAGCGCCTGTTTCAGGTCCTCTTCCACGAGGCCGAGCATCTGGTAGGGCTCCTCGACCTTCACTGGGCGCCTTTCCAGCCCGAACCGTTCGCGCAGGGCAGCCACGCAACTCACGTGGATTCCCGTTACCGCGGTGCCGCCGAAATCCATCGGAATGCGGTCCGGAAGCCTGTGCGCCAACGCCGCGCGGACTCGTTCTTTGCCGGTCATGGTCTCTTGGATGTTAAAAAGTAGAATAGGATAAATGCTCCTGCTTGTCACCTTGGCCGTTCTGGCGGCGCCCGCCAATGCCGGGCGTGTCACCATGCCGCTCGACGGCGTTTGGGATGCCGCCGAGAGCCGCGAGGCCGCCGTCTTGCCTCAAACTTATCCGCACCGCGCCCCCGTGCCGGGGCTGACCAACCTGGCGCAGCCGCCCTTCGCGGACGTGGACCGGTTCGAGAGCCCGGAGAATCGCGCCAACAAGCAGCGCCTCAAGATCGCCGTGGACGACGGGCGCCAGCCGCGCGACTACTTCTGGTACCGCACGCGCTTCCGTCCCGCCGCGCGCCGTGAAGCCGCGCTGCTGGAGGTGAAGAAGGCGCAGTTCGGAACCGCCGTCTGGCTGAACGGGCGCAAGGTGGGCGAGCACCTTCCGTGTTTCACCGCGGGGCGATTTTTGCTCACGGAGGCGATGCGCTGGGACGCTGAGAACGAACTGGTGATCCGGATCGGCGCGCATCCGGGGGTGCTCCCGGATTCGGTGGCCTGCGGCACCGACAAGGAAAAGAACAAGTGGACGCCCGGCATCTACGATTCCGTTTCGCTCATCCTGGCCGATAACCCGGTGATCGAATCCGTGCAGGTGGCGCCGCGGCTGGCCTCTTCCGAAATCCAGGTGCAGACGGTGCTGCGGAATTACGGCGCGCGGCGCGGCGTCACGCTCGTGCAGCAGGTGGAGGCGCAATCAGCGAAGCAGAGCGTCACGGTCGAAGCGGGCGGGCAGGCCACCGTGCTGCAAACGGTGCGGGTGCCGAACGCGCGCCTGTGGACCCCGGAGCAGCCCAGCCTGTACAGCCTCAAGACCGCCACGGCGGGCGATTCCGTCAATACGCGTTTCGGCATGCGCGAGTTCCGGTTCGATACCGCCACGCGCCGCGCGTACCTCAACGGCAAGCCCTATTTTCTGCGCGGCTCCAACATCACCCTGCACCGTTTCTTCGAAGACCCGCACTGCAAGGGGCTGCCGTGGGACGACCAGTGGGTGCGCAAGCTGCTGGTGGAGATCCCGCGCAGGATGCACTGGAACAGTTTCCGCTTCTGCATCGGACCGGTTCCGGACAAGTGGCTCGACATCGCCGACGAAGCGGGCCTGCTGATCGAGAACGAGTTTTTCCTCTGGGGCTGGCGGCCGCAGTGGGACCTGAGCGAACTCACCGGCCAATACCGCGAGTGGATGCGCGACAACTGGAACCATCCGAGCGTGGCGGTCTGGGACGCGCAGAACGAGACGCGCGCGGACCAGATCGGCGAAATCATCAATAAGGTTCGCGGGCTGGATCTCTCCGGGCGTCCGTGGGAGAACGGCTACAACCTGCCCGCCGGCCCGGACGATCCCATCGAAGACCACCCCTACCTGTTCAGCCGGCTGGGGCGCGGCTTTGAGCCGCCGGACCTGGAACGTATGACGGGCGCCAAGAGCACCAACTCCGCCCATCCGAGCGCGCACGCCGTGATCCTGAACGAGTACGGCTGGGTATGGCTCAACCGCGACGGCACACCCACGGAGCTGACCAAGGAGGTGTACGCGCGGCTGGCCGGCCCGAACGCCACGGCCCGGGAGCGCTTCGAGCTGAACGCGTATTACGTGGGCGGGCTCACCGAATTCTGGCGCGCGCACCGCAACTTTGCCGGCGTGCTGCACTTTGTATATCTGACGTG
>JBHGBM010000136.1:0-8157 GCA_041946965.1 Bryobacteraceae bacterium | reverse complement strand
ATCTTGTCGCAGTTGCCGATGCCGATCCAGGCGTCGCAGGGGTGCGCGCCGATGATGGTCTCGATCTGGTCCGCGATCAGCTCGCGCGAGGGCAGCGAGTACTTCATCCCGAAGTGCCCCATGGCGATGCCGTCGCACACCGCCCCCCCGATGTTGGTGTACCAGACGTTGAAGCCGAGCGCTTCCAGCTCTTCCTTCAGCACCGCGCCCAGACGGTCCAGGTGGGCGTGGCCCGGGATCTGGGTCGTGTGGGAATTTACGATGGTGACGAAAGGCCGCTTCAGCTCGTCCATGGAGCGGATGACCCCCTCGGCCCTCATCAGGGAGGCGGCGGGCGCCATGTGGGCGCCTTCGGTCAGGATGCGGCTGCCCCGCTTGCGTATGTTCTCGATACCGGTGTTCATGGGAGATCTCCATTGTAACCGCGCGGCATGGATCTTTCCGCGCCCGCCGCTCGTCGAATCTTAGGCAGCGCCGGGCCGCCGGGGGCCCCATAGTACAATGAAGAACAGCGGAGTTGTTTACCCCATGAAGTTTGGTATCGCCGCGGGTCTCCTCGTTACCGCGGCCGTCAGCGTGTTCGCGGCCCCAGTCCCGGTTTCCGCCCGCCCCCAGGCCGGCCCGGTGGAGATCATGAAAAGCTCCAGCCTGCGCCCCGGCATGAAAGGCACCGTCTGGACGGTGTTTACCGGGAAGGTACCCGAACCCGTCCCCGTCGAGATCGTCGGTCTGTGGAAAAACGCCTGGGGTCCCAAGCAGGACGTCATCCTCGCCAAGCTGGGCGGTAAGGCGCTGCGTACCAACGTCGCCGGCGGCATGAGCGGAAGCCCGGTTTACATCGAAGGAAAGCTGGTGGGCGCCGTGGCGCTGCGGCTCAGCGTGTTCTCGCCGGACGCGATTTGCGGCATCACCCCCATCGAGCTGATGCTCGAAATCAACGAATTCGACCAGACGCGGCCGTCCGACGCCCGCACGCCGGACAAAGCCGCCTCGGTGCGGCAGGCCGCGGCCATTCCCAGCGAACTGCTGGCGCAGGCGGTGGCCGCGGGCGCCTCGCCCAACCTGCCCGTCGAGCTGCCGGCGATGGTGCCCATCGAGACGCCGCTCACCTTCTCCGGCTTCAGCGACGAGACCCTGCGGGAGTTCGGCCCCATGTTCCGCCATCTCGGGATCACCGTGGCCCAGGGCGGCGCGGGCAGCGCCATCTACACCGCCAGGCCCGCCGCCGGCTGGCAGCGCTCGCTTCAGCCCGGGGAGACCGTGGCGGGCGTGCTGGTTTCCGGCGACATGAGCATGACCGGCCTCGGCACCGTGACCTACAACGACGGCCAACGCGTGCTGGCGTTCGGCCACCCGTTCTTCAACATCGGCCCGGTGAACATGCCCATGAGCAAGGGCGAAGTGCTGATGACGCTCTCCTCGCAGTTCCAGCCCAATAAGTTCGCCAACGCCACGGAAATTGTGGGCGCGCTGCACCAGGACCGCCACAGCGGCGTCATGGGCGTGCTGGGCGCCACCTCGGAGATGATCCCGGTCGCGGTGAAGGTGCGATCGTTTGCCGGCCAGAACACGGTGCGGAATGAGAAGGACTTCCGCTTCAACGTCTTCGTGCAGCAGAAGTGGACGCCGTACCTGATGATGGTCACGCTGTTCAACTCCATTTCCGGCCTGAACGACTCGATGGAGGAGGCCACCTACCGTCTCTCCGGCAAAGTGGAGCTGAACGGGCAGGGCAACATCAACCTCGCCACCATGCAGGCCGCGGGCGAAATGCCCATGCCGGCCACCATGCTGCTGGCCGGCTGGTGGGGCGACAAGTTCAACCGCCTCTACCTGAACGCGGTGAAGACTCCGGACATCAAGCGCGTCAGCGTGACCGTGGACCTGCTTCCCGAACGCCGCGTGGCCATGATTGAAAATGCCTGGGTGCCGAACCCGGAAGTCCGCGCGGGCCAGGAGGTGCCGGTGCGGGTGGTGCTGCGGCCTTACCGCGGCGAGCGCATCGAGCGCACTTTCAACGTGAAGATCCCCGCCGGACTCGCCAAAGGGGACCACCGCATCCTGCTGAGCGACGCCGATACCGTGAACCGCATGCAGAACATGGCGTCATACATGAACCGCTTCATGGACGTGCCCCAGATGGTTTCGCTGATGAACCAGGAGCGCAGCAATAACAAGCTCTACGTTTCCCTCCTGGAACCCAGCCCCACCGCTTATTACGACGACAAAACGCTGCCTAGCCTGCCTTCCTCCGTGCTGAACGTCATGCAGGCCGGGCGCGTGGCCAGCCGCTCCGTGGTTACCAGTCCCGAAACCGTCTCCGAGCAGATGGCCATCCCGTTCGATTCCGTGGTGGCCGGCAGCTACTCGCTGCGCATCACGGTCAAGTAAGAAGAAGCCACATCGATGACCACACGGAACACCCGACGCCGCCGTATGCCCGGCGCCGCGCTCATGCTCACACTCGCGCTGGCCGCTGCCGGCCGCGCTACCGACACGCGCACCTGGACCCAGAGCGACTACCCGGATTTCGACAAGGGCATCAGCCACAACCTCTCGCTGCGCAGCGACGGGCTACTGACGCTGGCGCCGCGCTTCACCGAGTTGTACGACACCTCCGCCACCTACCTCTGGGCGCTGGCGCACGATTCCAAGGGCAACCTCTACGCGGGCGGCGGTCCCGGCGCCAAGCTCTACCGCCTGGCGCCGAACGGCGAGAAGAAAGTCGTTGCCGAGCTGGAAGGCCTCGAGATTCACGCGCTCGCGGTGGACGCCAAAGACCGCGTTTACATCGGGACCTCGCCCGACGGCAAGGTCTATCGCATGGCCGGTACGGCCAAACCGGAACTGTTCTTCGATCCCAAGGCCAAGTACATCTGGGCCATGGCGTTCGATAGCCGCGGCGACCTGCTCGTCGCCACCGGCGACCGCGGCGAGATCTACCGCGTGCCTCCCAGCGGCAAAGGTTCCGTATTCTTCAAGACCGAGGAAACGCACGCGCGCTCCCTCGCCGTGGATGCCGGCGGCAACCTTATCATCGGCACCGAGCCCGGCGGGCTGGTGATCCGCGTTTCGCCCGCGGGCCAGGGATTCGTGCTCTACCAGATGGCCAAGCGTGAAGTGACTTCGGTGGCGGTGGACAGCCACGGCGCGGTATGGGCCGCGGCGGCCGGCAACAAGCAGGCGGCCCCGGTCACACCCGCGCCGGCCGCGCCTGCTCCGGCGCCCCCGTCCCCCGCTCCGGCGGCCTCCGTTGCCGGCGCGGTGCAGGTCCGGCCCGCCGCTCCGCCTCCGCCCACGCTTTCCACCGCGGCGCCGCTCTCCCTTACCGGCGGCAGCGACGTGTACCGCATCGATCCCGCGGGCAGTCCGCGCAAGATGTGGAGCGACACGCACGAGATCGTCTACGCCATCGGCTTCGACGCCTCCGGACGCCCTCTGCTCGGCACCGGCAACAAGGGCTATATCTACCGCATCGATTCGGAAAGCCTTTACACCGCGCTGCTCAACGGCTCCCCCACCCAGGTGACGGATTTCGAAGCGGGCCCCGGCGGCCGCCTCTTCGCGGTGACGGCCAACGTGGGAAAGGTCTACGAGATCGGCCCCGGCCTCGAGAAGGAAGGCTCCATCGAGAGCGATGTGTTCGACTCCGGCATCTACTCCCAGTGGGGTCGGCTGAGCTTCGACGGCGAAGCCAACGGCGGCGAGATCCGCCTCCAGGCTCGCAGCGGCAACCTGGACCAGCCGCAGAAGAACTGGAGCCCGTGGTCGGCGCCGGTCACGTCCCCCAAGGGCGCGCGCGTGAACTGTCCTCCGGCGCGCTTCGTGCAATGGAAAGCCACCCTGACCGGCGCGGGCAAATCGCCGGAGCTGCACTCGGTCGATCTCTCGTACCTGCCCAAGAACGTGGAGCCGCGCGTCGAAGACGTGGACATCACGCCGGCCAACTACAGATTCCCCGCTCCCGCCACGCCGCTCGTTCCCTCGGCCCAGACCATCACGCTGCCGCCGCTCGGCAGGCGGGCGCAGACCGCGCCGCGCACCCCCGTGCTTTCGCTCGACACCGGCTGGCCTTCGATGACCTTCGCCAAAGGCTTCATGGGCGCGCGCTGGAACGCCTCCGACGATAACGGCGACACGCTCTCCTACACCGTGCAGATTCGCGGCGCCGGCGAAACTGAGTGGAAGCTGCTGAAAGAGAAAATCCGCGAGAAGTACGTCAGCTTCGATTCCACCGCGTTTCCCGACGGGGAATACCGCATCCGCGTGATCGCCTCCGACCTGCCCGGCAATCCGCCCGCTGAAGCGCTCACCACCACCGCGGAGAGCGCGCCGTTCCTCATCGACAACTCGCCGCCGCGGATCTCGGCGCTCACCGCCGCGCGGGATGCCGGCGGCCTCGCCGTAGCCTGGAGCGCCAGCGACGCGCTCACCTACGTGAAGCGCGCCGAGTATTCGCTCGATGGCGGCGAATGGACCGTGGCCCCGCCGGTAGGCGGCCTTGCCGATTCGCCGGACCTCTCTTACAAAATCACACTGCCGAACGTGCCGCCCGGCGAGCACACCATCGCCGTCCGGGCGGAAGACGAGTACTCCAACCAGAGCACGGAAAAAGCCGTGGTGCGGTAGCCTCAGGGTATTCCATGCAATCCGCACGGCTTGTGTTCCTGATTGCCCTTGCCGCCGCGGCGCGCGGCGCCGATGATCCGGCTGCGTTTCGGGCGCGGCTCCTCGCGGCGGCCACAGGGCACCTCGATCAACTGCTCGGCGCCGGGCTCAAAGGCAAGAGCAGCGCCGCCATGACGGCCTGGGCTTACTACCTGACCTACGAGCTGACGGGTGACCGCAGGTACAAAGCCGCCGGCGTGGAGCTCGCCGATCGCGTGCTGCGGCAGATGAAGGCCACCAAATTCGGCGTGCTCTACATCAAGCCCAAGACCAGGGAGAACGGCCGCGAGATTCCCGGCGGCGGTCCGCCCGCGCTGGGCTGGTACACTTCCGCGCTGGGCTACGTCTTTCACCGCGAAGGAGGCCGGGAGAACGACCTCCGGTACGTGGCGGCGGTCGTGGACCAATATCCCTGGAACGAGAAGGGCTGGTGGGCGGCGGCCATCGACGTGAAGACCGGCGAATCGAAGCTGGACATGGCCAAACCTTCTCCGGTCAACAAGAATGCGGCCCTGGCCATGTCGGCCGCGTTGCTGGGCAACTACCTCGAAGACCTCGACGCGGCTCTGTCAGCCCGCCTCAAACATAAGGCGCGCCGGTGCATATACAACCAGATCATCCCGGCCCAGGAAGCCGACGGCTATTGGCACTACGGCCTCAACGGAAACGATCCCAAGGAGAAGGACGTTCTGGGGTATCACATGCTGACGGCCAGCTTCCTGGCGCAATTGCGGCTGCTCGATCCGTCGTACCGGGAACCGCGCCTGGATGCCGCCATGAACAAAGCCGGTGCCTTCGCCAGGACCTGCATCGCGCCGATCACCGGCCGCAGCCGCGGCACGGGGTGCCCGCAACGTTCCACGCCGGGCACGCCGGCTCACTTCGACCTGGCGGAGACTCCCAAGAGGGGATTCGAGCTGGCGGTGAATCTGTTCGCCACCGGCAATTCCGACGAGGGAGTTCGCATTCTCAGCGAGGCGCTGGAGCATTTCCCCAGCGGCGATCGCGGTGAAAACGGCGCGCACGCGGCGCGCCCCGTGGCCGTGATTCTAAGGATGCTGCCAGCGCGGCCGTAGCGTTCAAAACTGGTACTTCAACCCGAATTGCAGAATGCGCGCGGCGTTGGCGGAGGAGATGACGCCCCCGTTGACCGCGTTCACGTCGTTGTTCGGCAGCTTGAAATTCGCGTGGTTGCTCACGTTGAACGCCTCGGCGCGGAACTGGAAGAACCCGCGCTCCCGCAGCCGGAACTTGCGCATCAGCGAAACGTTCATGCCCACGAATCCGGGACCGTCCAGGATGTTGCGGCCCGAGCTGCCCATGCGGTAACTGCCCCGCGGCACCTCCGGGAAGGCGTCCAGGTCGAACCAGCGCCGCGGGCTGGGGTTTTCGAGCGTGCCCTTGCGGATGCGGTCGGGACGGTTCGCATCCCCGAGGTTCAGGTCCACGTTGGAAACGTGCGGCGTGAAGGGCTGCCCCGTGTACAGGCGTCCCGTGGCGGCCATCTGCCAGCCGCGCGTCAGAAAGCGCCGCCGCAGCGGGATCTCGTACATGAAGCTCATGGTGAAGGCGTGGCCGTTGTCCCAGTCCGAGCGGCCCCGCTCGCCCTTCAGGTCGCGCGCGTTCTGCGCCCCGCTGTAGCCGCCGTCGGAGGCGCCCTGCGCCTGTGAAGCGTCGTCGATGGACTTGCTGTAGACGTAACTCGCCCGGTAAAAGAACCCGCGCGCCATGCGCCTGCGCACGGAGAGGATTCCGGCGTTGTAGTTGGAGTTGGCGCCGAACGAGAAATAGTCGATCGTGTTGAACTCGGCAACGGGCCTGGGAAAACTGCCGCTCGGAAGCCGCAGCGCGGGATTGCGATAGGGCTGGTTCAGGTTGTAGCGCCGCGCCAGGTGCGTGCCTTTCGATCCGACGTACCCGATCTCCACGGCGCACGCCCAGGCGATCTCGCGCTCGATGGTCAGGTTCCAGCTTTGCAGGTACTGCGAAGGCGGTCGCAGATCGTAGCCCGCGATGTTCAGCAGTCCCTCATACGTCCCGCGCGTGGAAGGGAACGGGTCGCTCAGCGAGAGGTTCAGCGGGTTGGTGGAAGGCTTCGAGTACGTCTGCGAGACCGTCAGCGGGAACATCTTGGTGAGCGTGGTGCGGATCGGGTCCAGCATCGAACTCGCATAGAAGATGCCGTAGCCGCCGCGCACCACCGCGCGATTGCCGCCGTACGGCCGCCACGCGAAGCCCGCGCGCGGGGCGAAGCGCCGGTAATTGGCGTAGATGAGCTTCGCGGGCACGCCGTAATCGCGCGCCACCCCGACCCGGTTGCTTAACCCCACCTCGGCCGCGCGCGCGGCCAGGTCCGGGATGCCGCGGTCGTCGCCCAGGATCAGCCGCCCGATGCCCGGAATGAAGTTGCCGATGCGGCCGTACTTTTCCGTGGGCGGCGTCATCAGCTCCCACCGCACCCCCAGGTTCAGCGTCAGGTTCTTCCGCGCGCGCAGGTCGTCCTGGAAAAACGCGGCGGCGGTGGTCTGGAAAATGTACGCGGGATACTTGCCGAGCTTGCGCGAAGTGTCGTTGAGGTAACCCAGCAGCAGGTCCGCGAAGGGGATGTTGGTCCAGCGCCCCAGGAAATTAAACGTGCCGCGAATGTCGTTCGATGTCGAAAGGTGGAAAAACTGCGTGCGCAGCAGCTCGCCGCCGAATTTGATCAGGTGCCGCGAGCGCACCAGCGTGAACGTATCGCCGGCCTGGTAGTTGTTCACCGTCCAGACGAAGGGCACGTCGGCGGGGTCGCCCACCGCCACCAGGTCCCGCACGGTGAAGCGCGGGAAACCGAGCCCGGAAGGATCGTTGCTCACGCCCTTCAGCCCCAGTTCCGCGATGTAATCGCGATCGTCGTGCGCGCTCTGCTCGAAGTTGTGCGTGCGGCTCCACCCCAGCCGCAGGTCGTTGACCAGCGTGGGCGTGAACACGCGCGTGTGGCTCGCCGCCAGCAGCATCTGCGGCTTCCGCGACCAGGTCGGGAACACCCCCGAAGCGCTGCCCGAGAACGGGTTCTTATCGAGCGTGAGGCGGCGCAGGTAGCGCACCGAGAGGTTGTCCTCCGGGCTCAGGCGGTGATCGATCTTGGCGAGAAAACTATCCCAGTTGGCCACGTCGTTCACCCCGCTGACGAAGTTGTTCAGCTCCCCGGGCCGGTTGGCGGCGGGGTAATAGGGCAGCAGCTTGAGCGCGATCGGGTGCAGCCGGCTGGCCGGGATGCGGTTTCCGGGGAAGCACGCGTCCGTCGCCGCGGCGCCGCACGTGCCCTTGGCCAGCGGATCCTTGGCCAGGATGAGCGCGCCTTTGGCGTCATTGGTGGCGGAGAAATCGCCCGTGCGCTCGAGTTCCGTCGGAACCCGCACCGTGCGGGTCTGGCCGGTGAGCTGCCGCTGGCTTTCCCAGCCGAACAGGAAGAACGTGCGGTTGCGGCCGTTGTAAATGCGCGGGATC
>JBHGBM010000135.1:0-8196 GCA_041946965.1 Bryobacteraceae bacterium | reverse complement strand
TTGTGGTCTTTCAGAAAGCGGCATAAAATGCGGGTCCTACCGAATTCCTGCGGAGAGCCGACAAATTGACGATGGCGTGAGAGAATTCCGCCGCAACGGCTCACTTCGCGGTTAAATGGTCACAGGAGAGAAACATGCGACAGGTTCTGTACGTTCTGTCTGCCGGGTTGCTGGTGGCCGGGCTGCTGGCCTTGGGATCGGCGCAGGATCAGAAGAAGCAGAAGAAGGCGCCGCTTAGCCCGCCCGCCCAGGCTTCCGCCGCCATTGGCGGCAAGAACATCACCATCGACTACTCGGCGCCCTCCATGCGCGGGCGCAAGATCTTCGGCGGGCTGGTGCCCTACGGCAAGGTGTGGCGCGCGGGCGCCAACAAGGCCACCACGCTCAAGACCGAAGCCGACCTGCAAATCGGCGCGCTCGACGTGCCCAAGGGCGAATACACTCTCTACGTCTGGCCCGAGGCGGACCGCTGGCAGCTCATTGTCAACAAGCAGACGGGCCAGTGGGGCACGGTCTACAACCAGGACCAGGACCTGGGCCGCGTGCCCATGCAGATGAGCAAGGCGTCCGCGCCGGCGGAAACCTTCGCCATCACGCTCACCTCCACGGACGGCAACAAGGGCGAATTGAAGATGGCCTGGGAGGACACCGTCGCCACGGCGCCTATCACCGTCAAGTAACCGGGCTTAAGACCGGATCCGGCCTTGCAACTGGAGAAACCGGTTGGGGGTGTCCGTCTGCCTCAACCCACCCCGCATGCACTGTCCCACTTCGGCAGCAGATGCTTCTGCACCTTACCCAGGGCCGTACGGGGCAGTTTGTCCACGCTTACGAATGCGCGTGGCACCTTGAAGGACGCCAACTTCTCCCGGCAGCGCGTCTCCAGCGCGGCGGGTTCGAAGGGACTGCGCGGGACAATGTAGGCCACGGGCACTTCGCCCCGCAGCCGGTCCGGCATCCCCACCACCGCCGCTTCGGCGACTTCCTCCTGCTCGAGCAGGAACTCCTCGATCTCTCGCGGGTAGATATTGAAGCCGCCGGAGATGATCAGGTCGCTCTTGCGGCCGAGCAGCGTATAGTAGCCGTCGGGTGAGCATTCCGCCATGTCGCCGGTCTTGAACCAGCCGTCTTCAAATGCCGCGCGCGTAGCTTCCTCTCGCCGCCAGTAGCCGGAGAAAACGTTCGGCCCGCGCAGTTGCACCTCCCCGTCCACCAGCCGCACCGATATGCCGGGCAAAGGCAGACCCACGGCGCCCGGACGGCGCTCTCCGGCGTATGGGTTGGAGATGTTCATGAGGGTTTCGCTCATCCCGTAACGTTCCAGGATGGTGTGGCCGAACTTTGCGCGGAACTCTTCCAGCACTTGCGCGGGCAACGGCGCCGACCCTGAGACGAAGAGCCGCATGGCGCCGCCGATTTCGCGCGCGGTTTCCGCCGGGAGATCGAGCAGCCGCACGTACATGGTCGGCACGCCGAAGAACAGCGTGGGACGGAAGTCCAGAAATTCCGCCGCCGCCTTCTGATGCTCAAAGCGCTCCAGCATCCGCATGCGGCAGCCGGACACCAGCCAGCAGTGCAACCCGTTGCCGAGCGCGTGTACGTGGAACAGCGGCAGCGCCAGCAAAAAGCGGTCGCTCGCGGCGACTTGCCAGCAGGTCACCAGGTTCAGGGCGTTGGCGGCGAAGTTGTTGTGGGTCAGGATGGCGCCCTTGGAGGCGCCGGTCGTGCCGGAAGTGTAGACCAGCGCCGCCGGGGCGTCGCCGTCGAGCGTTACCGCCGGGCGCGCCGCATCCTCGGGCGGATGCAGCTCGTCAACCCGCCAGACAGGCACGGCGCCCGGCACAGGCTGTGATGCCACCAGCGCTTTCGGCTCCGCGTCGCGAAGAATGTGGGCAATTTCCCGCTCGCGGTACAGAATGTTGATGGGCACGCAGATCACGCCCGTCTTCGCGCAGGCGAGAAAAAGATCGATCACCTCCACGCAGTTGCCGAGGTACACGCAAAGGCGGTCGCCCGCGGTGAGCCCGCGCGCGGTGAGCAGCGCGGCCATGCGGTTGCTGCGCTCGTCGATGTCCCCGAAGGTATAGCAACGGCCGGCGAACTCCAGGGCGACCCGCTCGCGGCGTCCCTGGAAAGAGAGGTCAAATAGCTGCGTGAGATTCATTTTTCCCGTATCGCCGCCGAGGCCGCCGCGGCGATCGCGGCGAAACCGCCCAGCGCAAGGAAGCTGGACCGGAAGTCGCCTGTCCAGTCGGCCAAGTAACCCACCGCGGGAGCGCCCAGCAGGATCATCACGATGCCCACCATGTTCACCAGCCCCATGGCGGCCCCCGCGCGTTCCGGGAAGAGCGCCGCCGCACGGTTGAAGATTCCGGCGTACGGCAGCCCGCAACCGATTCCCAAGGCCGCCACGGCGGCCAATGTGACGCCCAGCGAACCTCCCCAGGCCATCGCCGCGCAGGCCGCCGCGTTCAGCAGCAGCGCCGAGCGCACCAGCGTGCCCAGGCGCATGCGCCGCAACAGCCAGCCGCCGGAGGGACGGGTCACGATGCCGAGCAGCAACACCGCGGAGCCGAGCAACCCGGCGGCCCGCAGTTCCATGTGGAAGCCGCGGCTCAGCAACGTGGTGATCCACGCGCCCACCACGATGACCAGCCCGAAAGAGGCCATCTGCACAAGCCCCAGCAGCCAGAGATCCCGCCGCCCGAGCATGCCGCTGAAGCTCCCCGCCGGGCGCGCGGCGCGCACCACCGGCGGCGCCGCCGCGATCCACAGCATCCAGACCGCCGCCGCCAGAGCCGCCGAGGCCAGAAATGCCCCCCGCCACCCCAGCGCGCCGAGCAATTGCGGCACGGCGAAGATCACGAACCCGGAGCCCAGGACAACGGAGCCGCCGAAAAGCCCCTGTGCGACATGCAACTCCCGGCCGGCAAACAGCGACACCGTATAACGCGCCCCCGCGGTGAAAGAGGTGCCCGTGCCGATGCCCGCGATCACCTTCCACAGAAGCAGTTGCCAGTAAGCGCCCGCAAAGGCAATGGCAATATTGGCGATCGCTACCCAGGCCAGCGCCGCCGCCAGCACGCGCGCGGCGCCGAAGCGGTCCGCGAGGCGTCCGCCCGGCACCTGCATCAGCGCGTGGGTGAGGAAAATGCCCGTGGTCAGCAAGCCCGCGGCGGCCTGATTGAAACCGAACTCAGAGCGCAGCGCTCCCACCATCGGGGCATGGTTGGTGTAGTTGGCCGAAAACGCGAACCCCGCCGCGCACACGGAGATGAGCGCCCGCCGGTGCAAGTGTCAAGGATACACTATCGGCGGCGGCCGGCGGACCCCTGACGCCAGTTCAAACGCATGCGCCATCTGGAGCACGCCCCAATCATCGTGGTGCCGGCCGGCGATTTGCAAACCTACCGGCAGTCCTTCCGCCGTGAACCCGGCGGGCACGGAAATTGCCGGATTGTGCAGCACGGAAATGTAATAGCAGGACCGCATCCAGTCGATATAGTTGCCCAACCTCCGGCCTTCGATTTCCGTCACGTAGGGCAAGTCGATGTCGAACGGGGGCACCTGCGTCACCGGTAGGATAAAGAATTCGTACTTTCGGAAGAACTCGCCGGCGCGCCGGTAGAGCGCCGATCGCAGTGCGTCCGCCCGGGCGATTTCCGGACCCGTCAGCTTCGCTCCACGGTCCACTTCTTCGAGAACGGTCGCTTTAATTTGTGCTCGATGTTGCGCCGCCTTCTCCGCGTGCTGCTGGTAGAAGGCGAGCGCCCGCAGCACGCGGAACGCTTCATCCGCGCCCTCAAAATCCGGCTCTGCCTCCTCCGCGATGCAGCCCAGGGACTCGAACACCTGCCTCTGCGCATTCACGGCATCGCGGATCCGGCGGTCGAACGGAACGCCTCCCAGGTCCTTAAACCATGCGATCCGCACGCCCTTGAAATCGCGCCCCAAGGGCCTGGCGAAACGTGCGCCGTCTTCGTGAATCGAGAGCGGCGCGCGCTCGTCCGGCCCGGCGATCGCGCTCAGGAAGAATGCGCAGTCGGCGACGCTGCGCGCCATCGGTCCCGCCACGCTGATCGTACTCCAGGCCGAGCCGCCCGGCGCCTCGGGCACGCGTCCCGGCGACGGGCGAAATCCTACCACGCCGCAGAAACTCGCCGGATTGCGGAGTGATCCGCCGGTATCGCTGCCATCGGCGATCGGAACCATGCCGCAAGCCAGGGCGGCCGCGGCGCCGCCGCTCGATCCGCCGCAGGTCTTGGACAGATCATACGGATTCCGGGTGGCGCCAAAGACCGGGTTGAACGTCTGGGAGCCCGCGCCGAACTCCGGCGTGTTGGTCTTGCCCAAAGTCACGGCGCCGGCCTCGCGGATGCGCTGCACGATCAGGGTGTCGGTGTCCGGCACGTGATCTTTGAAGATCGGCGACCCGTACGTCGTGCGGATGCCCTTGGTGTCGTGCAGATCCTTGTGGGCCACCGGCAGCCCGTGCAGACGTCCCAGGAATCGCCCGCGAGCGGCCGCTTCATCGCAGAGTTTCGCCTTCGCCAATGCCTGATCGGGCGCCAGCGTTACGATGGCGTTGACTCTCGGATTCACGCGGTCAATCCGCTGGAGGTGCGCGTCCAATACCTCCCTCGCCGACAGCTTCTTCTTCCGCATGAGTCCGGCGAGCGACGCAGCCGGCTCGAGACAAAGATCCATGCGGCTATGGTAACGCCCGGGAGCGGGTTCAACGGCGTAAGCGGTTGCTGTACAATCCCACCAGGAGGTTCGCAAGTGGCAGAGCAAATCACCCGGGTCGATTATTATTCCACGATCGTGTCCGACAAGCCGGGCGAGGCCGCGAGAATACTTACGGCGCTGGAACAGGCCGGCGTGAACCTGGTGGCCTTCTCAGGTTTCCCGGAAGGGCGCAAAGCGCAACTGGATTTCGTGGCGGCGGACGGGCCGGCCTTCGTAAGGGCCGCCAAAAAGGCGGGACTGGATGTGGGCCGGAAGAAGACCGCTTTCATGGTGCAGGGCGAGGATCGGGTGGGCGCCGTGGCCGCGATCGCGCGCAAACTGGCGGAGGCGGGTATCAACGTCACGTCGATGCAGGCCGTTTGCGCCGGCGAGAACCGCTACGGCGGTCTGCTGTGGGTGAAGCCCGAAGACGTCCGGAAAGCCGCAAAGGCGCTCGGGGCCGGGTAGAAGCGTACGCTACCGCGGGGTTCCCGTGACCTCCCGCAGCGCGATGCGCACGGCGCCCTCCGGAGCCGGCTCGCTCCGGAACACCGCCGTGCTTCTCGGACCCAACGATTTCACCCTGGCTACCATCGTGCCCAGCGCCGCTGCACGCCAGTCTCGCACCGTGAAAGAAACCTCCACGTCCTCGTAGGACGAATCGGAATTGTTTCGCACCGTGCCCGCGATATGGCGCGAGGGACCTTCACCCGTGAGCGAGGCTTCCGCAAGCACCAGGTCGAACTGGCGCACCGGGCCGGCGGAGGCGGTCTCGCGCGGCCGGCCGATCAGCCCCAGATACCGGGCGGCGGGTATCGCCAGGATCACCAGCGCGCACAACAGGATTACGGCCAGCACCATGCGCCGCGTATGTTTGCGCCTGCGGCGGCGCCGCGGCGCACCCTGCGCGGGGGAAGCAGCCGTCGATCCCATGTCAGAAGATTCTAACCGATTTCGATCTGCGCCCAGCCGGGCAGCGTGGCGGGCTTGTTGTTGAGGAACACGATGCGGCGCGTCTTTGGAAACGGCAGGTTCGACGTCAGCGCGCGGCCGTACAGCGAAAGCTGCTGGAGAATCTGGCGGTAGTCCGCGTTGGCCGTATCCAGCCAGGCGCTCTTGCCGAGGAGTCCTGCGCCCCATCCGAGCGAAACCACGCAGGCGCCGGCCTGCCGCGCTTCGCCCACGCGCTGCTCCAGGGCCTCCAGGTGGGCGCGCAACAGTTCCATGCCGGTCCACTCGGCGTACTTCTTCTGCACCGCCAGCAACCCGGCGGCGTAGTCGTTGGCGGCCTCGAACACCCGCGCGCGGCCGTAGCTTTCCGGCCAGCGCGCCACCCGCCGCACCTCGGGCTGGAGGAAGAACGCGTTCTCGTCCCAATCGCCCTCGAAGACGGTTCCGGGAACGGCCATTTCGGCGAACCAGGGCGTTCCCTCTTCCGGGCGGTTGCCCTCCACGTTTCCGCGCGGGCTCTGCTTCCACCCGAGCGCGTATCCGGAAGCGCGCGGCAACAGCGTAGAGACCCGCAGCAGATACACCTTGAAGGCCGAAACCGGCGCCGTTGCCGAATCGCCCACGCTCACCAGGCGCATGCGGTTGGTGCCGGAGGGCCCCATGGCCTGCTCCTCCACAAGTTCCGCGGGCCGCCGCGGGGCGCGTTCTCCGGTGGCGCGGGCCGCCGCCTCCCGCAGCATGCCCTCCTTCCAGTTGACAAACAGCATGCCCGTGCGCAGCGCGCCCTTCACCGCGGCCCCGGGCAGGTAAGGCCCCGAAGCCCCGGCCGCGAACGTAGGGATGTGCAAGCTGTCGCCGATGGCCCGGTTCCAGTAATTCGAGTAGGCGGCGTTTTCGAACGGGATGCGGCGGCCCGCGAAATTCTGCGCGAAGCCGCCCCAGGAGGCGAAATCCAGTTTGTCGGCGCGCTTCAACTGCGCGAGATATCCTTCCAGCCGCGGACCGCGCGAGAGCAGCTTGAAAATGCGGCGCTGGTCCAGCACGTTGACCTGGTCCTTCCAGACCATGTAATCGATGGGCGCGAGCTTGCGGCCGTCGCCTACCAGCAGGGGCGTGAGACAGGTCAGGCGGTATTTCATGCGGTCACCTGCGCGGGCAGGGGGATGCTCAGGGCGTAACCCGCCCGGTAGACCGGGTGCGGAAAGCCGTCCGGCGCCACATCGGGCGCGCTGCCGCGCAGCGCTGCGGCGCCCACCAGCACGGAGCCCTCGCAAATCATCCGGAGTTCCTTCTTGAGAGCGCCGTGCCCGGCCGGGCTCTCCACGCGGCCGCCGCGCACCACCAGGCCGTAGGCGCCGCGCGTCCAGTCCACTTCGTCCGTGGCCGCGGGTGCGTAGAGCGAAAGCAGCCACCGCGCGTTGTCCGGCGCGGGTTCCTGGGCCGCCGCGGGCAGCACCAGGTCCGGCAGCGTGCCCTCGAGGAACTCGGGATCTTCCGCGCGGCCCCAGCCGCGGGAACGTTCGCCGCCAAAACCGGAGTCGGCCAGCAGCCGGAAAGCCGCGCGTACCCGGCCGGACCAGCGCTCGCGTTGCTCGTCATCAGCGAACGAAACCAGCGCCCACAAGCCCGCGCCTTCACGGAATTCCAGGCAGGCCGTGCTGTGCCGCTCCGAAGAACCGGACAGCCGGTCCACCGCGGCGTTGGACCGTACGGCGGTGCGGAAGGGACCCGCGTGTCCCACCTCCATCAGGCATTCGCTGGGGCCGTCCACGCACCAGCGGGCCTCGTCGGGAGGCTGGCCGGCGGCCAGCTCGACCACCACTTCCCGAGGCACGAACCGCGCGCTTTTCCAGCGCACGCGCGTGACGGCGAGCGCGCTGGCGGGCGGCGGCCATAACGTCCGCGGCGGCGCCACGAACAGGATGTCGCCGGCGAAAGGGAAACACGAACTGAAGCGCAAAGCGGGAGCGTGCTCGCCCGTGACGGTGTCCGCCAGCCACTCTTCGAGCAGTCCCATCTGCGTCATCGCGGAGGTGACCGCGGCGAACAGCGTGTCGCTGTGGTAGAGGGCATCCACCTGGTTGCGCGCGCCGGAATCCGGACCGGAGCGCCACGGCCCGGCGGGGCGCAGCTTGACTGCCAGGGCGGGGTTCATCACGCTTCGAGGAATCCGCTGCCGGCTTGCTGGTAGGCGGCCTGCAACGCACCGAGGTCGGCGCCGGCGCCGAGTTCCTTGGGCGCCGCGCCGGAAGCGTAGTAATCGCGCCCGCGCCACACCAGCTTGAGGTTGGCGAAACGCACGCGGCCGCTGCCGCGCGAGCCGCCGCCGCCGAGCGAATCGTCTTCCAGCAGCCGCAGGCCCTCGAGCACGCGCGCGAACAGCGGCGCGTCCTCCGGACAGAGCACGTCCATCACCAGGCGCACGCGGAAGGTCGCGCCCGCAGGCACGCGTTCGAGCGTGCGCGGGTTGGCCTGCGAGGTGATGCGGTCGATGGCGTTCTCGCTCTTGACCTCGGT
>JBHGBM010000134.1:0-8339 GCA_041946965.1 Bryobacteraceae bacterium | reverse complement strand
CAGCTCCTGCATCTCCTTCTCCATCTCCTTGAAGGGGTCCCAACCCCAGCGAATCAAGCCAGCCATTGTTTCAGATCCTCCTTACGAATGCGTGGAAATCACGAAGAGGGGACGGGAGGGCGCAACTCCACCCCGAGCGGTACTCCGCGAATCCACGCGCTCACAGCAGAGTTTGGTTCAGGTTTCGGAGGGCTGAAGCGGTTGGCTCGGCCCTGAAACCGAACCACCCACAGAATATCATGACGCGTCCATGTTGTCAATATACGTCAGAAGATTATATTAGCGTCTCATACTCATATATCTAAATAGTCAACGGGGTCCATGCAGATTGGTTTCAGGAACGGGATGCGGCAGCCGATGGAGAACAAACTTCGGAAAGGAGATGTCGTCGCCGGGGATGAAGATTGCTGACATCTCTCTGAAATTATTTGGATTAGCTCAGTTTTCGTGCATTTGCCTACGGAGCTCCGGACAAACAACGTGGCAGGCTGCGCTGCGTTCCAGCACGGTCCTTCAAAACGGATCACGACGGCAGAGGTGTTGCTGCCCTTCGATGAGCGGGGCAAGACAGAACTGGGTATAACCAGAAGAACCTGCTATGACGAGCAAAAAGCCACGGACGTATTGACACTTGACAACATAAGACTTTATGAGTTGTAAGCACTAAATATTTAGCCCGGGTGGTCTCCTCGGGGGCGAGCAAGCCGATACCACTGTTATGGTGCTCGGCGTCCCTTCCATGGGGAGAAGACCTGGCAAAAGTGCGTACGGTCTGGAGGGACCTAGACGTTCCCTTCACTGTGCAGCCGGTGGTTCTCCTCGGCCAGCGGATTGGGAGAGAACTTCGGATTGGGGATCGGGGCCGGCCTCGGCTGGACCTATCAACACCGCGACCGCCTTCTGGCCCGGCCAGAGAGCATCAGAACATTCACCCAGGCGTCTCTGGAGGCCGATCTCAAACAGAAGGTAGACGATCCGCCGCCCATCGCGGCGGCCGCGGCGGATACCCTAGTGGCCGATCTCAAGCCGCTGTTCGATATTTCCCGCCACCTTTATATGCAGTTTGAACTGGAGCTGGCCGGGCCAACGTTCATTTCGCTTTGCCCCGCGCCGTTTCGAGCGTCGCGGCAACGAGCGCGGCCACCTGGCTGCGCGGCCCGGCGCTCTCCAGCCGCACCTTTTGCACGCCGGCGTGCTCGCCAAGCCACCGCTCCACGGAGATGAGCTGCGCCGCCTGGAGCCCCAGCGGCCGGTCGCCCGTGGCGGCCGCGCCCGCGGCATCCACGGAAGCGGTCCGCACGCCGGCAGCCGGCAGGCCGTTGGCGAACTGAAACTGAAACGCTTGCGTAGCCACGCCCTTGGTCACCCCGATGTTTGTGGGGCCGAGTCTTCCGGTTGTGGCCGGCAATGCGGGACGAAACCTCATTTACGGTCCCGGAACGCGGAACGTCGACGTCGTGCTGCGGCGGGGTTTCCGCCTGCCGTGGGGGGCCACATACTCGAATTCCGTTTTGAGTCGTTCAACTTCAGCGACACGCCGCCGTGTTACGCGCCGAACCGCGCGGCCGGAACACCGGGGGCCGGCATGATCACCTCGGCGGGTGAGCCGAGTCGCGCGCGCATAATCGAGTATTGAACGGTTGGTTCTTGGTACCGTTAGAACATGCGCGGTCATCGCTTTTGCCGGCGGTCTTTCCTGGCCGCCGGCGGGTTGGTGCTAGGCGGAAGGGTTGTGGGGGCCCCACAGCCGGCCACGGCGCCCTCCTATGCTGTTCAATACCCAGACATGTTGCCTGCCTACCTCGCCGGAAAGCTCAATGCGCTTTCGGCGCGGTGGGACCGCGAGCGTGAGGGCATCCGCACCGCCGCAGCGCTGCACGAGCGCAATCGATTCGTGCGCGCCAGGTTCATCGACATGTTGCGCGGGTATCCGGAAAAGACGCCTCTGCGCCCGGTCGTGGTCAGGACGCTGAAGCGCGACGGCTACCGCATCGAGAACGTCATGTTCGAGAGCCGTCCCAACTTCTTCGTCACCGGCAATCTTTACGTCCCCGAATCCGGAAACGGCCCGTTTCCCGCCATCATCTCACCCTGCGGGCACTATCCCTTAGCGCGCATGCAGCCGGACTATCAGTTCGTCTATCTCAACCTGGTGAAAGCCGGTTTCGTGGTGCTGGCCTACGACCCGGTCGGGCAGGGCGAGCGGCGCCACTACTGGAACCCCGCCGCCAACCGCACCGAATCCGGGCTGGGGCCGACCTCCGAGCACAGCATGCCGGGACAACTTCTCTTCCTTCTAGGCGAGAACCTGACCGCCTATCGGGTCTGGGACGGGATACGGGCTATCGACTACCTGCTCACCCGGCCCGAGGTGCACAAGGAAAAGATCGGCTGCGCCGGCCACTCCGGTGGTGGCACCCTCACCATGTTCATCAGCGCGCTCGACGAGCGCGTGCGCTGCGCCGTGGTGAACGAAGGCGGCACCAGCCACCGCTGGCCCGTACGACTGCCCGGGCCGATCGAAGGCCCATCCGATGCCGAGCAGAACCTGTTCCCTTCGGCGCTGTACGGGATCGACCGCTGCGACTTGCACGTAGCCATCGCACCGCGGCCGTTGCTGGCGATGATCGAGGAGTTCACGCCCCGCTTCAACCTGGCCGCGGATCACATCCGCGAGCGGTACCGGCTCTTGGGCGTCCCGGAGAAGTTCGCCACCGAAGAGGCCACCGACCCGCACGCGTATACGCTCAAACTGCGCCAGGCGACCACGGCGTGGTTCAGCCGCTGGTTTTACGGCCGCCCGGGTCCGGGCCGGGAGCCGGAGTTCGAGGCGGAGCCGCCCGAAAACCTGTATTGCACGCCCCAGGGGTCAGTGCGCTACGCGCGCCAGGGGGAGACGATCTTCACGCTGCTTTCGCAGAAGCAGGCTTCGCTGCCGCCGCAGCCGGCACCGCCCGCCACGCGCGCGGAATGGGCAAGCTGGCGGGACGGTTTTCTCCCCAGGGTCCGGCAAGTCATCCGCTATAAGCCCGTGAACGCGCCCCTCGGCGTGCGCCCGCTGGTCACCACGCAGCGCAAGGGATACCGCGTCGAGAAGCTCGAATTCCTCTCCGAGCCGGGCATCTACGTTCCCACCTGGGTGTTTGTGCCGGATAGCAGCGTCGCGGACAAACGCGCCCTCCTTTACGTGAACGATGCCGGGTTTGCCATGGAAGGCGGGGAGGGAATGGAACTCGGCATTCTCCCGAAGCTGGCGCGCAAAGGCCACATCGTCGTCGCGGTGGAACCCCGTGGCATCGGGCTCACTGCGCTGCCGCAAGGCCGCGGCGGGCAGTCGGGCGAATTCCGCCAGCTCTTCAACCAGGAAACCAACGCGGCGTACCTTGCGTGGTACATGGACGAGTCGCTGCTGGGCATGCGGGTGCTGGACGTTGTGCGCGCCGTGGATTACGCTCTTGGCCGCGGCGATGTGGACCGCGGCGGGCTGCGCGCAGTGGGCGTGGGTAGGGGCGCCACATGGCTGCTGTTCGCGGCGGCGCTCGATGCGCGCTTGCAGGCTGTGGTTTGCGACGGCGGTCTGCTCTCCTACAAGAGCCTGGTGCAGACCGACCGCTACCTGTACAGCGCCGACATCTTCGCCATGGACGTGCTGAAGCATTTCGATCTTCCCCAGATCGCCGGCGCCGTCGCAAACCGCCGGCTGACCTTGATCTCCCCGCTGGGTCCCATGAAGCAGACCATCGGCGTGGCCGAAGCCGGCGAGGCCTACGCCTGGACGCGCAAGATCTCGGCCGGCGGTCGTTTCAGCATCCAGGCGCGCGAAGCGGGCGCCCTCGCGGAACAATACCTGCGCGCGCTAGGAGCCTGACCATATGGACCGCCGAACCTTCCTCCTGACGCCTGCGGCCGCGGTGGCGCCCGCCGCCGGGCCGTACCTGCTCGGTTGCCAGACCCTTCCGTACGCCGCGCATCCGCTTGCGCGCGCCCTGGAGGGCATCCGAAAGGCTGGTTACCGCTACGTGATGCTTAACCAGGTCCACGCCGGGCAGCCTGTCTTCACGCCCGCCTTGTCCCCGGCGGCTCGCACGGAACTCCGCGCCCGGCTCCGCGATGCCGGCCTCACGCCGTTCCTGAGTTTCCTGGGCCGCTCCGCGGATATCCGGCAAGGGGGCGCGCTCAAGGCGTGGCAGGACGAGATGGATCTCAATCTCGAGTTCGGCGTGCGCATCGCGGTCACCGCCGGCCCCTGGTATTACACCACTTTCCCCAACGTGCCCAAGCGCGCCCGCGACTGGCAGAGGGAGTGCGACGAGTTCTACCCCGCGCTGGAGCGTGCCGTGCGCCACGCCGAATCGCTGGGCTTCACGATCACGCTGAAGCCGCACACAGGCATCACCATGCACGCCAAGGCGTGTCTTCAACTGCTCGCGCGCATTCCCTCCGAACGTTTGCAAATCTGCTGGGACGCCGGCAACGTTTCCTTCTATGAAGGCATTTACCCGGACCCGGACCTGCCCGACCTTGCCCCGCACGTGAAGGCCGTGTGCATCAAAGATCACCGTGGACTGCGCGGCGAGGTGAATTTTCCCCTGCCCGGAGAAGGGCAGATCGATCACGAGCAGATGTTCCGCATCCTGCTCGGGGCCGGCTTCGACGGGCCGATTGCGGTGGAACGCGTAAACGGCGCAGATCGCGGCCCGGATAAGGACGCCGAAAGGATCGACCAGCGCATCGCGGCCGCGCGCGGTTACCTGGCGCCGTTACTTGAAAAACTCACACGAAAACTATGATGAGCAATCATCCGAGTTCCCGCCGGCGGTTTCTGGGCGGCTCCGCCCTCGGTACGGCAGCCGGCTTTGCCGCGCCTGGAGCGGCGCAGCACGAGCACCGGCTTCCGCGCGAAGCGTGGGTGGCCAGCGTGGGCCAGATGGGGCTCTCCGCATCAACGCCCCAGGAGATGTGCAGGAAGATGCTGGACCGCATGGAGGAAACCACTCCGCTCCAGCCGGATATCGTCTGCACCCCTGAAGTTTTTCCATTCGCAGGTCTGCCCTCCGGCGCGCGCGAGCCGGTGGCTCAAGTGGCCGAGCAGAGGGAAGGCCCGGTGATCGGCGCCTGTTCCGAATTCGCGCGGCGGCATCGCTGTTACGTGATTTGCTCGACCTACACCAAAGAGGCCGGCCGCTGTTACATCGCCTCTGTGCTTCTCGACCGCGCGGGCCGGTACGTGGGCGAGTACCGCAAGACCAACCCGACCAACGACGAGCTGGAACTCGGCATCACCCCGGGCCCGCTCGATCCGCCGGTATTCCGCACCGATTTCGGCACCATCGGCATCCAGATCTGCTACGACGTGAACTGGTACGAAAACTGGGATCGCCTGGCGCGGGCCGGCGCGGAGATGGTCTTCTGGCCCTCGGCGTTCGGCGGCGGCAAGATGTTGAACAGCCTGGCGTGGATGAACAAGTACTACGTGGTCACCTGCACGCGCTTCGACCATCCCACCAAGATCGTGAACCCGCTGGGCGAAGACGTCGTGGAGACCGGGAGGGCCGGCAACTGGATCTGCGATCCGGTGAACCTGGACATCGCCGTGGTGCAAAGCGTGGCCCACTTCCGGAAGTTCAAGGATATCCGGAAGAAGTACGGCCGCCGCTTCCGCTTTCGCATCCTGCACGTGGAGGCGCTCGCCACCATCGAGGGACTCTCGGCCGAGATTTCCGTCCCCGAAGTGCTCCAAGAGTTCGGCATCCCGACGGCTCGCCAGATGCTCGCGGACAGCACGGCGAGACAGAAGGCAAGACGCCCTGCATCCTTATGAACAGAATTCTATTGGCCCTATGCGTGGCCGGCATCGCCTGGGCCGGCCCCGCGCCGCGCTTTGACCAGTGGCGCATCATCGGTCCCGGCGGCGCCGGGGGCATGTTCATTCCCACCGTCAGCCCGCACGACCCCAAGCTCGTGCTCGAGCACTGCGATATGACGGGCTCCTACATCAGCTTCGATGCGGGGCTTTCCTGGCGCATGTTCAACCTGCGCGGCACCGTTTCCGCTTTCGCCTTCGATCCCAAAGACCGCAACGTGATCTACGTGGGCAACCAGGCGCTCTGGAAGAGCACGGATACGGGCAAGACGTGGAGCATGGTCCTGCCGGACCCGAAGCGCAACACCGTGGAGCACATGCGCGACGATCACGCGGCCCCGGTGCTCACGACGGACGATCCCGCCTACCCCGGGCGCGCCGCGCGTGTGCGGTTCATCGCCGTCGATCCGGCCGATTCTAAACGGCTGTACGTGCTGTTCGGCGGGCGCGGACCGGGCAATGCGCGGCTGTGCTTGTCCAACGATGGCGGCGCCCATTGGACCGTCGTCCGCGACATTCCCAACTTCTTCGCGCAGGCCATGTACTTCGATGGCGCGCTGGTCCTGGTCGGCGAAACCGAGGTGCTGACGTTTCGAGGGGCGCAGATGGAACGCGCGCCCGCACCGGCAACCCTGCGGGCAGCCGGCGGAGGCCGCGGGCTGCTCTACGCCACTTCGGACGCGGGCATCCACATCAGCCGCGACGCGGGCAAGACCTGGAGCGCCGTATCCAATCCCTCGCCCGGCGGCGCGAAATTCCTGAAGATCGCCTGCTCCGAGTATCACCCCGAAACGGCCTACGTCGCGTTCTCCGGAATGCGCATCGGCGAGGGCAACTGGTTCGGGCTGGCCAAGACCACCGATGCCGGCGCGCACTGGTCCAGCGTCTACCAGGAATCGCGCGCGCGCGCCGCCAACGTCGAGCCTGCCTGGATTGAAGCGTTTTACGGCGGCACCGGGCCGATCCGTGACATCGGCGTGTCGCCCACGAATCCGGAAGTCTGCTACGTGACCGACTCCTGCCCGCGCAGTTTCCGGACGCTCGATGGCGGCAGGACGTGGCGGCAGATCATCTCCGAATCCGCCGGCGGCGGCCGGTGGACCACCACCGGCTTCGACGTCACCACCTGCTACGGCGTCCACTTCGACCCGTTCGACCTGAAAAACATGTTCATCTCCTACACGGACGTCGGCCTGTTCAAGAGCGCCGATGGCGGCGAAACCTGGAGGAGTTCCATCAAGGGCATTCGCAGGCATTGGAACAACACCACGTACTGGGTCGAGTTCGATCCCAAGGTGAAGGGCCTGATGTGGGGCGCCTTCTCCCGCACCCACGATCTGCCGCGCCCCAAGATGTGGCGGCAGACGAACGCGCGCCGCACGGTCGGCGCTTACCAGGGCGGCGTCGCCACTTCAACCGATGGCGGGGAAACCTGGACCGTGACCGTGGAAGGTATGCCCGAAACCGCCGTCACGCACATTCTGCTGGACCCCACCAGCCCCGTAGGGCGGCGCACGTTGTACGCCTGTGGTTTCGGCCGCGGCGTCTACAAGTCCACCGACAACGGCAAGACCTGGGCGCTGCGGAACGAGGGCATCGAAAAGCAGGAACCCTTCGTCTGGCGCATCACGCGGGCCCCGAGCGGCGCGCTTTACCTGGTCGTGTCGCGGCGCAGCGAAGCCGGCTACACAGGCGACGCCGAAGACGGCGCGCTGTACCGCTCCACCGACGGCGCCGCGCATTGGGTCAAGATGCGGTTGCCCGGAGGCGTGAACGGCCCTACCGGACTCACGCTCGACCCCGCCGATGAGCGCCGCATGTACCTGAGCGCCTGGGGCGTGCAACTGCCGGACGGCGTCCGCAACGGCGGGGTGTTTGTCTCCTCCGACGCGGGCGAGACCTGGCGGCCCATATTCAACGCCTCGCAGCACGTCTATGACGTCACCGTGGATTCGCGCGACCCGCGCATCGTCTACAATTGCGGTTTTGAAACGGGCGCGTACAGGTCGCCCGATCGCGGAGCCACCTGGACCCGGATTCGCGGCTTCAACTTCAAGTGGGGCCACAGGGTCATTCCGGATCCCGTGGACCCGTCGAAGATCTACATCACCACGTTCGGCGGGAGCGTGTGGCACGGCCCGGCGGCGGGCGATCCCAATGCCTTGGAAGACATCATCACGCCCGTGCCGGTCGCGCCGTAGTTACCAGTTCACTACTGTCCGGGGAAGACTGGAGGGCCCGCTGATAACCAACAATCCCTCAATAGCATAGGTGCGGTTTGAGCTGGGAACGATTTGAAATGCAAGGAGCAGAAAACGGGGCCCTGACCACGGGTTTCGGATGCGGAACAATGGCTGGTGAACGCCGGCCGAACCGTCTTCTCTCAGCTCATCGAACACTTCCCAGGCAAGGAGTTCCAGAAGTGCGTGGCCCGTTATCGCGGGGACTACTATCTGAAGCGTTTCTCCTGCTGGGA
>JBHGBM010000133.1:0-8439 GCA_041946965.1 Bryobacteraceae bacterium | reverse complement strand
CTGCACAAGGTCACCATCATCCCGCGCGGCATGGCGCTGGGCGTGACCATGCAGTTGCCTATCGACGATAAGCACTCCTACAACAAGGACTACCTCCAGGCGCAGCTCGCCATCCTGATGGCCGGGCGCATCGCCGAGGAGAAGTTCATGGACCACATGACCACCGGCGCGGGCAACGACATCGAGCGCGCCACCGACCTGGCCCGCAAGATGGTCTGCGAGTGGGGCATGAGCGAACTCGGTCCGCTGAGTTTCGGCAAGAAAGAAGAGCAGATCTTCCTGGGCCGCGAGATCGCGCAGCACCGCGATTACAGCGAGGAAACCGCCATCCGCATCGACGAGCAGGTGAAGAAGCTGGTGCAGGGCGGCTACGACACCGCGGCGAAGATCCTGGAGGAGCGGCGCGAAGCGATGATCCGCATCGCCGAAGCGTTGCTCGAGCGCGAAATCCTGGACGGCAACGAAGTCATGATGCTGGCGCGCGGCGAGAGCCTCGCCCCGCTCGGCGCCTCGCCGTCCAGGGACACCGAAGACCGGCAGCAGGTGCTGCGGCCCGAAGGCGGGCGCCGCGTGCCGGGCCTGACCGAAGGGGAGCGTCCGCAACCGGCGTGATCCCCCGCTTTCCTGTTTACCTGTTCGACATAGACGGCACTCTTCTCGATTCGGCGCACGACATCTGCGGCGCGGTCCAGGAGGTGCTCGCCTGCCACTCCCGCCCCGGCGTTCCCTTCGATTTCCTGAAGGGCTATATCGGCCTGCACCTGGTCGACCTTTTCGAGGACGTCTTCCCCGGCTATACGCCGGAGCAGATTGACGCCCTCGTGCAGCACTACCGCACGGTCTATCCCGCCCGGCGCCATCGCGAGACAAAGTTGTACCCCGGTGTCGAGGAAGCGCTCGGGGCGCTGAGAGGCCGCAAGGCGACCGCCACCACCAAGGGCACCCCGACCACGCGCGCGGTGTTGGAGCAGTTCGGCCTGATCCGGCACTTCGATCATGTCCAGGGAACCGATGGGTTCCCCGCCAAACCCGCGCCGGACGTGCTGCTGGCATCGCTCAACGCCCTGGGAGCTGCGCCGGGCGACTGCCTGTTCGTGGGCGATTCGCCCGCCGACATGGAAGCCGGCCGGCGCGCGGGCGTCAAGATCTGCGCCGTACGCTACGGCTACGGCAAGAGCGAGGCGCTGGCCCGCTGGGAGCCCGATTACTGGGTGGACGATCTGCGGGAGCTGGTCTAGCGCCGCAACACGACTTGAGCCGGCACACTTGGCGTTGGTCCTATTGCAGGAAAGAGCCGGGGTAAAGTTGACCGTGAAGGCGGCGTAACGACGGCATTTCCTGGGCTATCTCCCTCCACAGTCTGCGCCTTGATCTGATCCGCGGGCTATTCCAGCCACCCGGCCGCGATCTGAAGCGTGCTCGCCGGGAGCCGGTTGAAGTCGACAGGGGTTTCGATCCGCACGTGGCTCCCCGCCCTGGCGACCGCCGCCCGCACGTCTTGCACCGGCGCGTAGCGGTCGAGCGTGGGGGCGATGACCAGCACCGGGCGCGGCGCGATGGCCCCCAGGATCTCGTCGTAGTCCACCGGCAGGTTCTTTTCGTTGCCCGCGTAGAAGCCGAAGCGCGGCACGAGGCCGTGCAGGTGGGAGTACATGCGCACGCCTTCGATCGGCTTGCCGGCCGCGGCGCGCAGGGGCGTGAAACCGGCGATCGAAATCACGCCTTTCACGCGCGGCTCCAGCGCCGCCGTCCACAGGCCGACTTTGCCGCCCAGCGCATAGCCCGCCAGATAAATGCGCGAGGAATCGATCTCCTGGAGGGCCGCGAGCGCATCCACCGCCGCGCGCGTATCCGCCACCATTTTGCCCAGCAGCGACCAGTGCGGGTACCGCTCGTGAAACCGCCGCGCGTGCCCGGCGCGCGTGCCGAAGCCGATCTGGTCGAATGCCATCACGGCATAGCCGCGCTTGAGGAACGGCGCAAACTGCGTGCGCGCGTACCGGGAGTAACCCGTGGGATAGCTGAAGGCGTGCAGCCACACGATGACGGGCATCTTCCCCGAAGCACTCTCGGGATAGTACAGCTCGCCGCGCAGATCGTCGCCGAAACCGATGCCCGCCGAAGCGGCGCCGGGGATTTTCACAGGGCGGCTGAGCAGCACGCCGAGCCAACCTTCGCTGGTCATGCCGCCGCTGTCTTTCAGCCCGGTGCGCGCCGGGAATCTCACGCCCGCGGGCTCATCGCCGAGCGCCCAACGCTGGCGCTGCGAGACCGGCGCGCCGCGTCCGGGCGGACGCGCCGCCGGTTCCTGCGACACCGCTTTCCAACCGGCGAACGTGTAGCCGTGAATGTACGTCTCAAACCTGGGGTGACTCTTGCGGCCGAACACGGTATCGAGGAAGTCCACGAAGTTCTCGATGTCGCCCGCGGTGGTGGGGTGTTCGCCCGCCCTCAGGTGCAGCCCCACCTTCTCCGGATGGCCCAGGAACGTGTACACGCGCTTCACCGAACGGTAACCCTGCTCGAAGCCGAACGCGTTCCCCTGCGTTTCGGAAAACGCCGAGTACATCAGCAGCCCGCGCGGGGCCACCAGGGCCATGAGCATGTTCTGATCCACCGGCAGCTTGTCCTCGCGGCCGGCGAAGAAGCGCAGCCGGGGGTGGAACCAGTGGGGGAAACCGCCGGTGATCTGTTCGATGGTCTCGTTGGCGAACATGTCCGAGGTGTACCGCCACGGATCGCACTCGCCGGTGTTGCCGCTGGATGGGATGACCGCGCCGATGCGCTCGTCGAATGCCGCCGCGATCAGCGCCTGCTTGCCGTTGCGCGAGTGGCCCGTCACGGCGATCCTGGCCTTGTCCACCTCGGGCAGAGTGTGGAGGTAGTCCACCGCGCGCATGCCCGCCCACGCCCAACGCGCCAGGCAGGAGAAATCGTACTCGGGGTAGATCTCGATGTATGCGTCCGAATCGTCGCCATGCTCGTACTTCGGGTCCGTGGCGAAGTAGATGCAGCCGATGTAGCCGCGCCGCACCGCCGTCGCCACCCAGGGCCGCGTGCGCGGGTGGTTGGTCATCAGCACGGGGAACGGACCCGTGCCGGGCGGAATCATGAGCTGCACGCGCAGCGTCGCCTTGCGGCCGGGACCGAACTCCAGGCGCACGTCGCGCACCGTTACGCCGCCCTCGTCGCGTGTCGCGGTCACGGCGGCGCGCAGATTATCCGGCTTCGGGGGCATGCGGCCGGTCACCCAGCGCTCGAACTGCGCGCGGATCCACTTGCGTTTCTGCTCCCACTGCGCGGGCGTTTTGACGCCCTGAAGCGGATCGGGCAGCCCGGGGATGGACGGCATGGCGTCGAAGTCCGGCGGCAGCTCGCCGGTGCGCTTCTGCCAGTCTTCCCAGGATTTGTCCACCGCGGTGATGCGGCCGGTGATCCTGGTGTTGCTTGGGGACAACACTTTCAGAAGCACGTCGAGCGCCTCCCGGCGCTGCGCGGCAAGCAAAACGGGCCAGAGCGCGAGAGCGATGGTGCGCCATTGCATAAAGCCGAGTGTAGCGCGGAGGGGGCGCGCGTCTCACAGGCGTTACAATCGGCTGGTGCGGCACCTTTTGGCTCTGGCCTTTTGCGCGGCGCTCCAGGCGGCGCCCGCGCGAGTCCTGACGTGCTCGCCGGGGGCGGAAGCCAGGCTCGGATCCTTGCAGCTCTCGGCCACGCACAACGAACTCCGCGCCGAGGGCCGCGACCGCTTCGGCCGGCAATGGACGTGGAGCGCGCCGGCCCTCCGCTGCGCCGTTTTCCAGGGCGACCTGGACGCCAACGGCGTGCCCGACCTCGCCATCTTCCTGGACATCGGCGTTTCCGAGAAGACCTTCGCGGCGCTGCTGTTTGACGCGTACCGCCAGCCCGTGCCCTGGAGCATCGAAGGCGTGCTCGATGAAAGCGGGCTCACCACGAAGGGCCGCCGCGCCGAACTCGCCGTGGATGGCGCGGTCTACCAGGCCCGCAACGCGCGTTGGTGGCGCGTGCGAGGCGCCGCCGGCCCGGATGAATCCAACGGCTATCCCGCCTCGCAGCGCGCCACGCGCATCGTGCGCGTCGGCCGCAGCGAGATCGAGCTTGCCGACGGCCGCCGCTGCGCGCTGCCCTCGCTGTTGTTCGTGCAGTCGGGCCCGAGACTGGTGTTCGCGCCGGGCAATGACGGAGGAACGCTCGAGCGCATCCGCGACGGCCGCCTGGCGGTGCGCCTCGCGGGACGCCGCGAACCGAAGGCGTGCGCTCCGGCGTACCTCTGGGCCGCGGCTCAGTAGCCTTCGTCTTCCATCCGCACCTTGCCGGAGAACTTGGCGTGCGCGTACGCCACGTACAGCAAAGCCAGAATCATGCCCGGGATGAACCAGATCAGCCCGGTGATGAGTCCGTTAGCCGGCGCCGCGGAGTTGAATACCGTGAGCCCCAGCCGCGGGTCGCCGTTGGAAGGCAGCACGTAGGGATACACGCCGAACGCGGCGCTGGTCAGCAGCCCGGCCAGGTACACGCAGGAGGCGAGGAACCGCTGCGTCTCGCCGGCCATCATCCGCATGCCCCCCAGACCCGCCAGCGCGATCACGGGAAACACGTAGCCCCACGGGCGCGCGGCGAAGCTCACCGAAAGCTGCGGCTGGACGGAGAAGCTGAACACCGTGATCACCGCCGTCAACACCGCCGCGGCCCACCAGAGCCGCCCGGCCAGAAGCGCGGCGCGCTCCCGCACCACACCCTCGGTGCGGAGCGCCACCCACAGGGCGCCGTGCTCCGCCAGCACCACCAGCGCGGCTACGCCGATGGTCACTGTGTACCAGTCCAGGATGCCGGCGTTCTGTCCCGCGCGGAAATCGGTCCACAGCGCCAGGAAGAAATTTCCGGAGCCGTCCAGCGGCACGCCCCGCACCACGTTGCCGAGCGCCGCGCCGAAAAACACCGCCAGCAGGATGCTGGAGCCGCTGAACATCACGTCGAACATCGGCTGCCACACGTCGTTGCGGATCTTGCCGCGGAACTCGATGGAGATGCCGCGCAGCATGAACAGCCAAAGCACCACCATCAGCGGCAGGTAGAAGCCCGCGAAGCTGGAGGCGTAGAGCGCGGGGAAGGCGAAGAACAGCACCACGCCGCCCACGATCAGCCAGACTTCGTTGCCGTCCCAGACCGGGCCGATGGTGCGCAGCACGGCGCGGCGCTCCAGGTCGCTGCGCGCCACCAGCAGGTGGATGGCGCCCGCTCCCAGATCATAGCCATCCAGCACGACGTAGCCGGCGATCATCACCGCCACAACCGAGAACCAGAAAGTTTCCATGGCGCCCTCCTCCTACTCCGCCGCCTTCGAGCCCCGCGGCCCTCGTTCCAACTCCCGGTACACCAGCAGCAGGAACAGGATCGAGAGCAGCGTGTACATGCCCATGAAACCGAGCATGGTGAAGAGGCCGTTGCCCGCCGAGACCACCGAGGAGTAACCGTCGGCGGTGCGCATCAGCCCGTAAATCAGCCACGGCTGGCGCCCTATTTCCGCCGTCATCCAGCCCGCCGTGTTGGCGATGTACGGGAACGGCGCGGCCAGCATCAGCGCCCACAGCAGCGGGCGCGATCCGTACAGCTTCCCGCGCCACAGCGCCAGCGCCGCCAGCGCCATGAGCGCGATGAAGAGGGTGCCCAGCCCGACCATGATGTGGTAGCTGTAATAGAGCAGCGGGATGTTGTCCGGCCACTGGTTTCTCGGGAATTCCGTCAGCCCTTTCACCTCGGCCGTCCACGCGCGGTAGGTGAGGAAGCTGAGGGCGCGCGGGACGATGAGGGGGTTGTCAAGCCGCAGGTTGTCCATATCCGGCTGGCCCAGAATGGCCAGCGGCGCTCCGCGCTCGGTATGGAACAGGCCCTCCATGGCCGCCAGCGTGACGGGCTGGTGCCTGGCGATATTGGCGCCCTGCCCATCGCCGGTGGGGAACAACGAAACAATGCTGGAGATCGCGCCCGCGGTCACTCCCAGGCGTACGAACGTGCGGCCGAACTCCTCATGCCGGCGCAGGAGCAGATAGAACGCCCCTACCGCCGCCATGACGAAAGAGCCGGTGATTACCGCGCCCGACATGGTGTGCAGGTACTGCCACAACAGCCACGGGTTCAGCAGCAGAGCCCACACGCTGTCCAGTACGATGGCGCCGTTAGTCTCCACGCGATGGCCGGTGGGGTGCTGCATCCAGGCGTTGGTCGCCACGATGAAGAACCCGGAGATCCAGGAACCGAGAAACACCGCGAAGGCGGCCCACCAGTGTTTGCGCGGGCCGAGCTTGCGTTCGCCGAACAGGAACAGGCCCAGGAACGTCGATTCCAGGAAGAAGGCGAAGACGCCTTCCATTCCCAGCGTTTGGCCGATCACGCTGCCGGATGCCCTGGAGAACCGCGACCAGTTGGTGCCGAACTGGAATTCCAGGGGGATGCCGGTCACCACGCCGATGGCGAAATTGATGGCGAACAGGCGCATCCAGAAGCGCGCGGCCTGGTTGTAGTGCTCGTCTCCGGCGCCGAGCGCCCTGGTTTTCAGGATCACGATGAGCAGGGCCAGCCCCATCGTCAACTGCGGGAAGATGTAATGGAACGTGGCTGAAAAGGCAAAGTGGAGGCGGTGTACGGTAAGTGCGTCCATAACCGGATTCCATTCTCCCACAGGCCGCGCTTGACGGCGCCCTGGTTGATACCTCCGGCTGGCCCACAGCGGCGCCGGGCGGTGGCGCGGACTATTTCACGCCCAGCTTTTTCAGAAACGTGATCATCGGGCACCAGTTGGTGAACGCCGATTGAAACAGGTTCAACCCCACGAAGGCCGTGAACCAGTACCAGTTCGGGCTGACGGTCATGCCCAGCGCCACGGTCGCCATGATGAAAACCCCCGCGATCAAGCGGAGATAGCGTTCGAGAGACATTTTCCCCTCCTGCAATTGACGATGTAATAGACGATCGGGACCGTCATGCGCGAGAGCAGCAGCGAGGCGATTTCGCCCGCCATCAGCGCGATAGCCAGCCCCTGGAAGATCGGGTCGAACAGGATCACCGCCGAGCCCACCACCACCGCAGCGGCGGTCAGCATCATGGGGCGGAACCGCACCGCCCCGGCGTCGATCACCGCCTGGTCGAGCGGCATGCCCTGCTTCAGCCGCAGCTCCACGAAGTCGACCAGGATGATGGAGTTCCGCACCACGATGCCCGCGCCCGCAATGAAGCCGATCATGGAGGTCGCGGTGAAGAACGCGTGGAGCATGCCGTGGGCCGGCAGAATGCCCACCAGCGAGAACGGAATCGCCACCATGATGACCAGCGGCGTGACGAAATCCTGGAACCAGCCCACCACCAGTCCGTAGATCAGGATCAGCACCGCGCCGAAGGCCAGGCCGAGATCGCGGAAAACCTCGTATGTGATGTGCCATTCGCCGTCCCATTTCATGGCGTAGCGGCCGGGGTTTCCGGGCTGCGCGGCGGTGTGCTGCTCGATCTCGTACCCCTCCGGAATGCGCATCTTCGCGATCTCCGGCCCCAACTTCAAGATCGCGTAGACCGGGCTCTCCATGGCGCCGGCCACGTCGCCGGTCACATAGGTCACCGGCATCAGGTTCTTGTGGTAGATGCTTTTTTCGGTCACCGCCTGCTCGAAGCGGACCAGTTCCCGCAGCGCCACCGAGTTCCCTGCGCGCCCTGAAACCCGCAGCGAGCCGATGCGCTCGATGTCGGACCGCTGCGCGCGCGCCAGCCTTACCGTAATCGGCACGTCCTCTTTGGCGGCATCCACGTGGAGCAAACCCGCCTGGCTCCCGCTCGACGCGATCGCCATGGTGCGCGCGATGTCCTCTTCGGAGATTCCGTTGAGCGCGGCCTTTTCCTTGTCCACGATCAGGCGGTACTTGGGCTGATCGTCCTCCACATACCAGTCCACGTCCACCACGCCATCGGTCCGCTTGAAAAGGTCCCGCATCTGGCGCGCGATCCGGATCTGCCCTTCCTGGCCGGGTCCGTAGACCTCGGCCACCAGCGTTTGCAGCACGGGCGGTCCGGGCGGCACCTCGGCCACCTTGATGCGCGCGCCGTAGCGGTTCGCCACCGGAAGCAGCCGCTGCCGGACGGCCTTGGCGATGTCGTGGCTTTGCAGGCCGCGCTCGCCCTTGGGCAGCAGGTTCACCTGGATATCAGCTACGTTCGAGCCGCCGCGCAGGTAATAATGCCGCACCAGCCCGTTGAAGTTGAAGGGTGATGCCGTGCCCGCGTAGGTTTGCACGTCGACCACCTCGGGCTGCTTCATCGCTTCGACCGCGAGCGCCTGAGTCACCATGGCGGTCTGCTCCAGCGTGGTGCCGTTGGGCATGTCCACGATCACCTGGAACTCGCTCTTGTTGTCGAACGGCAGCATCTTCACCT
>JBHGBM010000132.1:0-10179 GCA_041946965.1 Bryobacteraceae bacterium | reverse complement strand
TGGTGCCGCAGCTCGTTGGCGATGTTCTCGAACGACTGCTCCAGGTCCTCCACCTTGAAGGGAAAAAACGCCTGGCCGCCGGTTTCCGAAGTGAGATACCGGAGCACCTTGTCCCCGTCGGTCTCCTGGCGGGAGATGTTGGTGGAGATGGCGTACAGCACCACGTCGGCCTTCTGCGCCATTTCCAGGGACTGGTCGCGGGTGTAGCGGCTCTGGTTATCTTCGCCGTCGCTCACGATGATGATGGCGCGCCGGAACTTATGCCTGGGCTGGTCCTTCTGGAGTTTATCCCGGCAGGCATAAAAAATGGCATCGTAAAGCGAGGTCCCGCCGCCCGGGTGCAGGTCCCGGATGCGCTTCGCCAACTGCTCGGTGTCGTCGGTCAGGTCCGACACCAGATCCGTCGAGGTGTCGAAGCTCACGATCATGGCTTTGTCCTGGCGCGGCCGCACCACGCTGTTGATGAACTGAATAGAGGCTTCCTGCTCGAAGCGGAAGCGGTCGCGGATGCTGTTGCTAGTGTCAATGAGGATGCCCAACCGCAGCGGCAGATCGGTTTCGGCCGTGAACTCGGCGATCTTCTGTGGGCGCTTGCCCTCGATCACCTCGAAATCGTCGCGCACAAGGTTGGTGACGAAGCGGCCCTTCTTGTCGGTGACGGTGAAGAGCATGTTGACGCGCGTCACGTCGAGCACGATACGGGTCGGCTCGTCGGCGCGCTCCGCCGGAGGGGTGGGCGCCTGCTGCGCCCAACCGGCGGACACACTGATCGCCGCCAGGGCAATCCAGAATCTCATACGACAATTATAACGTGGCAAGCCAGCGGGCCAGTTCCGCGGCGAGCGGCGATTCCACCGTAATGGTCTCATTCGTCGAGGGTTGCTGAAAGCGAATACGGTGCGCATGGAGAAAAAAACGGCCCCGGTCCGAGGCCGGCGCCCCGTACAGCCGGTCCCCCGCCACGGGATGGCCGATGCCGGAGAGGTGCACGCGGATCTGGTGCGTGCGCCCCGTGCCGATGCGAACCTCCAGGTAGGTATAGCCGGGATAGCGCGCGAGCACGCGGTACTCCGTGATGGCGGCGCGCCCGGCGGCCAGCCGCGAGGTCATGCGCACGCGCCGCACCGGGTCGCGGGCGATGGGGCGTTCGATGCGCCCGCTTTCGCCCTTGACGTTCCCGTGTACCAGGGCCAGGTAGACCTTTTCCACTTTGCGCGAGGAGAACTGCGCGGCAAGCGCCCGGTGCGCGGCATCGTGCTTGGCCACCAGCAGCACGCCGCTGGTGTACCGGTCGAGCCGGTGGACGATCCCGGGCCGCAACGGCCCTCCCACGCTCGAAAGCCGCCCGAAATGGTGCAGCAGCGCATTCACCACGGTGCCCGCGTGCACGCCCGCGCCGGCGTGCACCACCATGCCGGCGGGTTTGTCGATGGCCGCCACGTCCGCGTCTTCGTAGAGCACGGCGAGCGGGATGTCCTCGGCGGCGGCGCGCAGGGGCGGGGGCTCGCCGGGTTCCACTTCGATCCGGTCGCCCGCGCGCACGGTGTAGGAGGCCTTCTGCGGCGCCCCGTTCACGCGCACGCGCCCCTGCTTGATCCATTCCTGAATGCGCGCGCGGCTGAACTGGGGAAGGCGCTCGTGGGCCGCCTGGTCAAGGCGCCGGCCGGCGGCGGGGATTTCCGCCTGGAACTCGATCACACCACCCTGGTCCCGTACTTGCGAAGGGCGCTCTGGTTGAATTCCACGCCGAGCCCGGGCGTGTCGTCCAGGTACAGAACGCTGTTTTCGATCCTGGGTTTGCGGTCGTAGATTTCGAACCAGAACGGGTCGCGCTCGGGGTTGGAGAACGATTCCAGGATCAGTCCGTTCGGCACCGACGCCAGCAGGTGTCCGTGAACCTGAGGCTCATGGTGCGGGGCCATCTTGACGTGGCACATGCTCGCCATGCCCGCGATTTTGCGCCACTCGGTGATGCCGGCGTTGGCGTGGCAATCGAACTGGAGCACGTCGATGGCGTTGGTTTCGATCAGCCGCCGCGCGCCCCACCGCGTGATCTCGTGTTCGCCCGAGGCCAGCGGGATGCGGATGTTCATCTTCACGCGCTTGAGCGCCTCCACGTCGTCGTACCAGTGGAGCGGTTCCTCGAGCCAGGTGATGTCGAGCGGTTCCAGCAGGTTCGCGGCGTAGATGGCGGTTTCCACGTCCCAGCCGTTGTTCACATCGAGCATGAGCTTCACGTCCGGACCCACCGCATCCCGCACCGCCTTGATGCGGTTGAAATCGTCCTTGGGAGTGTAGCCGCCGGTCACCCCGCCCACCTTGAGCTTGATGGCGTTGAAGCCCTGGTTCACGTACCCGCGTATCTCCGAGACCAGCTCCGGAATCCCCTTGCCCTCCCGGTAGTAGCCGCCGGTCACGTACACCGGCACGGTCTCGCGGTAGCCGCCCAGGTAGCGGAACAGCGGCAGCCCGGCGGCTTTCGACATGACGTCGTAGAGCGCGGCGTCCACCGCCGCCATGGCCCCAATCACTCCGGACTGCGGCCAGCCGCGGGTGGAAGCCATCCGTCCGTGTGTGACGGCGAACATCTTCTCCCAGATCTTCCCCACCATGAACGGGTCTTCCCCGAGAATCAGCTCTCCGAATCCCTTGCGGAACACCTCGGCGCCGCTTGAGCGGCCTTCGCCGCGGCCGGTGACTCCGGCGTCGGTATGCAAGGTGACGATCACGCGCGAGGCGCGCGGTTGGAACCCTCCGATGGGCGAATTCGCCATCCAGAAACGCTCTTTGAGGTCTTTCTGGAGCAGGGTGACCTCAATGCCGGTCACCTTGGAAGGCCGCGCCAGGGCGCGCGGTCTTTCGGCGGCGGGCAGATTGGCGGAAAGCGCGAAAGCGCAAAGCGCTTGCCGGCGTGTGACGCTCATGCGAGCAAGAGTACCACGCCGGGCTTCGGATTACCCGGCGTTTGCGCCGCCGGTGTCCAGGACTTCCCGAATCCTCGCGCCCAGGGTCTCGGGCTTGAGCGGCTTTTGCAGGAAAGACATGCCGGGGCCGAGCGCTCCGCTGCGCGTGAGCTCGTCGCCCGTATAACCGGACATGTAGATGACGCGGGTCTCCGGGCTGAGCTTGAGCACCTCGGCCGCCGTCTCGCGGCCGCTCATGCCGGGCATCACCATGTCGGTGAGCAGCAGGTGCACCCGGCCGGAATGGGCCCGCAAGGCTTCGAGCGCGGAGCGGCCGTCCCGGCCTTCGAGCACCGTGTAGCCCTGCCGCGATAGCAAGTGCTTCAGCAGCCGGCGGACTCCGTCCTCGTCCTCGACCAGCAGGATGGTCTCGTGGCGGGTGTTGGAGCTGCGGCGTGGCGGCGTTTCGCTTGCGGCGTCCGCGGCCTGCATCCCGGTGCGAGGCAGGCAGACGGTGAAGGTACTGCCCACGCCCGGCTCGCTGCGCGCCCAGATATCGCCGCCGTTTTGCCGTACTATGCTGTACACGGTGCTCAGCCCCAGCCCCGTACCCATGCCCCTGGGTTTGGTGGTGAAGAACGGCTGGAACAGGTGAGACATGCTTTCGGCATCCATGCCCGCGCCCGTGTCGCTGACGGCGATCACCACGTACGCGCCCGCGCGAATGCTGTGCGCCCGCGCCTCCTCCTCGTCAAACTCGGCGTTGGCGGTGGCGATGGTGATGCGGCCGCCCCGTGGCATGGCATCCCTCGCGTTCAGCACCAGGTTCATGATCACCTGCTCCAGTTGCCCGGAGTCCGCCAGAACCTTGCCCAGGTTGGGATCCGGCGCCTCCACCAACTCCACGTTCTCGCCGATAATGGGCCGCAGCATGCGTTCCATGCCGGCCACCAGCGCGTTCAGGTCCTGAACCTTCGGCTCGGCGGCCTGGGCGCGGGTATAGCCGAGCAGTTGGGCAATCAGCCGGGATCCGCGGCCGGCGGCGCTTCGGATTTCCTCCAGCTCCGGGCGCAGGGGATCGCCTTCGGACATCCGCCCCAGTATCAGCTCGCTGTAACCGGAGATCAGGGTCAAAAGGTTGGCAAAATCGTGCGCCACACCCCCCGCCAGGCGCCCCATGGCGAGCACCCTGTCGCACCGCAACCGTTCGGCTTCCGGTGTCAGCCGGCTCGTTTCCAGGTGCGTGGCCAGGACACCCGGGAATCCGTCCTCACTCAAGCGGGTGAGGATGATGCGAACGGTGTTCTCCTTCTGGGAGGGCCAAGCGGCACAGTCCAGAGTTACGGACTCCCGTTCTCCGTGGAGCACGGAGGCAATTCCCGCTTGGATGCGGGTGCTGTCGATGCGAAGCGCGCTCTGGCATTGCCGGGGATAATCCACCCCCGGATGGAAACCCGGCCCAGAGCGGCTCCAGGCACGGTTCACCGCGCAGATCAGCCCGGCACTGTCAAGAAGTGCAACCGGCACAGGTACGGCATCGAGTACCGAAAGACCCTGCCCCTGGGCATCCATTGGGAATTTCGGCGCTACCGTCACATCCGCATGGGGTGCAATCCTCTCTCCACAGTCTCAAATTATTGAGAAAACTCCAGTTGCATGATTTATGGTATGTAAAAAGAACCTTGTTCAAGACAATTTCGCGTAAGAATGTGCTATTCAGGCTAACGTTTCGGCTCGAGATTCGCACTCGCGGCGAACCCGGCTAACCACCAACTGTTGAGCAATTTGACACCCGGTCCGAAGTGGTGGTAAGTGTGCGGTTTTACAGGAGTTTGCATGGCTGACGAGCAGAGACCCGGCTCACCCGGGGAAGGTGCGTCCGCCCCATCGGTCAAGCCCGCGCCACCTAAGCCCGCCGCAGCCGCCCCTGCCGCGCCCAAGGCTCCCGCCGTCATGGCTGCCTCTCCCTGGGAGAGCGACATTACCGGGCAGCTCAAGGAGCGCTTTGGGGAGGACATACGGGAGTTCTCCACCTACCTGGGACAGAATTTCCTGGTTGCGAAGCCGGAGGCGGTGGTCCCCATCCTGGAGTACCTCAAGCTGGAGCAGGACTTCGACTACCTGGTGGACGTGACCGCCGTGGACTACCCCAAGCGGGCCGAGCGCTTCGACCTGGTCTACATTCTTTACAGTTTCTCCAGAAATGAACGCGTCCGCGTCAAAACCCAGGTTCCCGACGGCTTCAAGCCCCAGAGCGCGGTATCCGTCCACCTGACGGCCAACTGGCTGGAGCGGGAAGTTTACGACATGTTCGGCATTCAGTTTGAAGGCCACCCCGACCTGCGCCGGATCCTCATGCCGGACGAGTGGGAGGGACACCCCCTGCGCAAGGACTACTCCATCCTGAAGCAGGACCAGCGCTGGGTGCAGGAGAACCTGGGCATCGAAAGCGGACAGTAACCCCATGGCGGAGACGTTCTTAGATTCCACCGAGCTGGTCCTGAACATGGGCCCGCAGCATCCCTCCACGCACGGCGTGCTGCGCGTCATCCTGAAGCTGGATGGTGAGAAGATCATCGGCACGGACTGCGTGCTGGGCTATCTCCACCGGGGCGTGGAGAAGATCGGCGAGAACCGCAGCTACCAGCAGTTCGCGCCCTACGTGGACCGCATGGACTACGTGGCGTCGGTTTCCAACGGCCTGGGCTACTGCCTGGCCGTGGAAAAACTGCTGAACGTGGAAGCGCCCCCGCGGGCGCAGGCGGTGCGGGTCATCCTCACCGAACTGAACCGGATCGCCAGCCACCTGGTCTGGCTGGGAACGCACGCCCTGGACATCGGGGCCATCACGCCGCTGTTCTACGTGATGCGCGAGCGCGAAGACATCCTCAACATCTTCGAGAAATACTGCGGCGCCCGGCTCACCACCCACGCTTTCCGCATCGGCGGCCTGCAATACGAGCTCTACGATAACTTTGTCCAGGATGTGAAAGCGTTCTGCGGCATGTTCGGCCCCAAGGTGGACGAGTACGAGGAACTGCTCACCGCCAACCGTATCTGGATCGGGCGGCTGAAGGGCGTCGGCATCCTGACCGGCGACGAGTGCAAGGAATACGGGGTGACGGGCCCGGTGCTGCGCGCCGCGGGCGTGAAATGGGACCTGCGCAAGGCGCAGCCTTACTCCGGCTACGAGAAGTACGATTTCGAAATCCCCACCGGCCAGAACGGCGATACCTACGACCGGTACCTGGTCCGCATCGAGGAGATGCGCCAGTCGGCGCGCATCATTCGCCAGGCGGTGGAGAGCATTCCCGAGGGGCCCATCATGGCGAAGGTGCCCAAGGTGATCAAGCCGCCGGCCGGCGAAGCGTACGTTTCCATCGAGGCGCCCAAGGGCGAGCTGGGCTACTTCGTGGTGAGCGACGGAGGCATAAATCCCTACCGCGTGCGGGTGCGCCCGCCTTCCTTCATCAACCTTCAGGCGCTGGACAAGATGGTGCGCGGCGCGTTGGTGGCCGACATTGTCGCGGTGATCGGGACGTTCGACATCGTGCTGGGGGAAGTTGACCGTTAGAGGGGCTCAGAATGGGGAAGTTCCTAAGGACCATCTTCTTCGTTGACCTGATCCAGGGGCTGCGGGTGACTTTGCGCAGCTCCCACCCGAAGAACATCACGACCGAGCAATATCCGGCCGAGCGGCCCAAGATCGCCGAGCGCTACCGCGGCGCGCCGCGCCTCAACACCAACTCCGAAACCGGCGAGACCCTGTGCATCGCCTGCAACCTGTGCGCGCTGGCCTGTCCCGAGCGCCTGATCGTGGTCACCAGCGAGCGCAACGAGCAGACCAAGCGCAAGGAGCTGACCACGTTCACTTACGACACCTCGCGCTGCATGTTCTGCGGCCTGTGCGAGGACGCCTGTCCGGTGGACGCGCTGGAGCTGACGCAGGATTTCGAGCTGGCCAGCTATTCGCGCGAGGGCGCCATCTGGGACCGGCAGATGCTCGAGGAAGGGCCCAAGCCCACTCAATACAAATGCTGACGGACACGATCATCTTCTACTTTTTCGCCGCCATGGTGCTGGGCGGCGGCGTGCTGACCATCACGCGCCGCAACGCCGTACACAGCGCCATATCGCTGATCGTTTCGCTGATCGGGGTGGCCGGCCTGTACCTGCTCGAACACGCCGAGTTCCTGTTCGCCGTGCAGATCGTGCTTTACGTGGGCGGCATCATGGTGCTGTTCCTGTTCGTGATCATGCTGGTGAACCTGGACGCGGCCTCGCGGGAGCGGCAGTTCAACCGGCAATGGTGGCTGGCGCTGGCCTGCGTGCTGGGCGTGGGCGCCGAGCTCGGCTACTTCCTGTACCGCGGCGCCGGAGCCTTCCGCATCGCCGAGACCGCGGCTCCGGCGGCGCCCGCCGGCGCGGGCAACGTGCAGATGCTGGCCGACGTGCTTTTTTCCGAATATCTGCTGCCGTTCGAAATCGCCTCCGTGCTGTTGCTGGTGGCGGTGGTGGGTTCGGTGGTGATGGCCAAGAAGAGGGTTTGACGTGATTACGACCGCGCATTACCTGGCCCTGAGCGCCGCGCTGCTGCTCATCGGCGCCATCGGCGTGCTGACCCGCCGCAATATCGTGATCATCCTGATGTCCATCGAGCTGATCCTCAACGCCGTGAACATCAACCTGATCGCGTTTTCGCGGGCGCTCCAAAATATCAACGGCCAGATCTTCGCCATCTTCGTGATTACCGATGCGGTGGCGGAGGCGGCCGTGGGGCTGGGCATCCTGATCGCCCTGTTCCGCAACAAGGAAACCGTGCTGGCGGACGAGGTCGACTTACTCAAGTGGTAACCAGATTCCGGCCGCTCAATTGCTGCGTATGAACTTTCTCGACTTGATCTGGATGATTCCGCTGTTCCCGCTGTTCGGGGCGGCGGCGATGCTGCTTCTCGGGCGAAAGCTCGACCCGCAGCCGCCTTCCTCCGTGATGCTCGCGCCGGAACTGGCCGGCGGCCGCGGCGGGCACGAACATCATCACCCGCACGGCGGGCCCGGCAAATTGCTGATCAGCATTTTCTGCCCCGGCATGGTGCTCCTCTCCTTCGTGTTTTCCGTGGGCGCGGTGGCGCAGCTTGCCAGCGTTCCGGAGCGCACCCACCAGTTGATCCAGTTCACCTGGCTCGCCGGACTGCCCTTCCACACCGCCTCCGGCACGCTGGCGCGTTTCGGCGCCGACTGGGGTTTCCTGCTCGACCCGCTCAGCGGCGTAATGATCCTGGTGGTCACCGGCATCGGCTTCCTGATCCACGTGTACTCGGTGGGCTACATGGCCCACGACAACGGCTACTACCGCTTCTTCGGATACCTGAACCTGTTCGTCTTTTTCATGCTCATGCTGGTCCTGGCGAACAACTACACGCTGCTGTTCGTCGGCTGGGAAGGCGTGGGGTTGTGCAGCTACCTGCTGATCGTCGGCGCAGTTCCCGCTGTACGTCTGGCTGCCGGACGCCATGGAAGGCCCCACGCCGGTCTCCGCCCTGATCCATGCCGCCACCATGGTGACCGCGGGCGTGTACATGGTGGCGCGTTCCTCGGCACTGTTCCAGTTGACGCCGGAGACCTCCACCGTCGTAGCGGTGGCCGGCGCGTTCACCGCCATCCTGGCCGCCAGCATCGCGCTGGTGCAGAACGACATCAAGCGCGTGCTGGCCTACTCCACCGTCAGCCAGTTGGGCTACATGTTCCTGGCGCTCGGCGTGGGCGCGTACTGGGTGGCCGTGTTCCACCTCTTCACCCACGCGTTTTTCAAGGCCCTGCTCTTCCTCGGCTCGGGTTCGGTGATCCACGCCATGAGCGGCGAGCAGGACATGCGCCGCATGGGCGCGCTGAAGAACAAGATCCCCATTACGCACTGGACCATGTTCATCGGTTCGGTGGCCATCGCCGGCATTCCCGGACTGGCGGGCTTCTTCTCCAAAGACGAGATCCTGTGGCAGACCTTCAGCGCCCCGGGCGGCTCCAGGCTGCTCTACGTCATGGGCCTGACCACCGCCGCCATGACCGCCTTCTACATGTGGCGCCTGATGAACATGACCTTCTACGGCAGGAGCCGCGTGGCGCCGGAAGTGGAATCGCGCGTTCACGAATCGCCCGCCACCATGACCGTGCCGCTCGTCGTTCTGGCCGCGGGCAGCGCGCTGGCCGGATGGCTGGGCACGCCCAAGCTGTGGAACCTGCCGGAGCAGTTCCGCGCGTTTGAGACGTGGCTCGAGCCGGTGTTCGCCGCCGCCGCCGCGCATGGAGCCGCCGAGGGCGCGCACCACGATGCCTCGATCGAGTGGCTGCTGATGGCGCTCTCGGTGGCGGTCGCCGTTGCCGGCATCGCCGTGGCGCGCTGGTTCTACCACCGCAAGCCGGAGATCCCGGACGCGCTCGAGGCGCGCTTCAAGCCCGCCCACAGAATCCTGCTGAACAAGTGGTACGTGGACGAGCTGTACGATTTCCTGTTCATCAACGGGCTTTCGAAAGGCGGCGGCACGCTGCTCTGCAAGTTCGACCAGACGGTGGTGGACGGCGGCGTCAACGGCGCCGGGTGGCTCACGCGCTTTTCCTCGCGGGTTTCCATCTGGTGGGATACGTGGATCGTCGACGGCGCGGTGCGGTTCACCGCCTTCAGCGTGAAGCTGCTGTCGTACCCGGTGTGCATCCTGCAAACCGGCCGCGTGCAGGGCTACGCTCTCTTCGTGGTCGCCGGCGCGCTGGCGCTGTTCGGGTACTATGTCGCGCGTTAAGGGTTTCGGAATTCTATGAATGAACATCTTCTCAGCCTGGTCCTGTTCACCCCGCTCGCCGGGCTGCTTGTGCTTTTGTTTCTCCCCTCGCGCAGCAAGACCCTGATCAAGGTCTGGGCGAACCTGGCGGCTTTCGCCGGGTTCCTGGTGTCGCTGCCGCTGGCGATGAGGTTCGACAAGAACGCCGCCGGTTTCCAGTTCGTGGAGCGCGCCGACTGGATCCCGACGCTCGGGGTGAAGTATTACCTGGGGATCGACGGCATCAGCCTGCTGCTCATCATGCTCACCACCGTGGTGGGCTTCCTCGCCATCCTCTCCTCCTGGACCGCCATCGAGGACCGGCTCAAAGAATACTACGCCATGTTCCTGCTGCTGCAAACCGGCATGCTGGGCGTTTTCATGGCGCTGGACTTCTTCCTCTTCTACGTGTTCTGGGAGCTGGTGCTGGTGCCGATGTACTTCATCATCGGCGTGTGGGGCGG
>JBHGBM010000131.1:0-8751 GCA_041946965.1 Bryobacteraceae bacterium | reverse complement strand
CGTAGTCGCGGTAGTAGCGCACGCAGCGGTAGCACTGGATGCAGCGGTTCATCTCGTGGTTGATCAGCGGACCGAGGTTCTGATTCCTCCACGTGCGTTTCTCGAAGCGGTAGCGCCGGCAGTCGTGACCGGTCATGACGGTCATGTCCTGAAGGTGGCACTCGCCGCCCTCGTCGCACACCGGGCAGTCGTGGGGATGGCTGAGCATCAGGCCTTCGATCACGGCGCGGCGGAACTCGGCGGCCTCGGGATCGTCGATCGAGATGCGCGCACCCTCGGCCGCCGGGGTCATGCAGGCCATCACGATGCGGCCCTTGGTGTCGGTCTCGTCCCGGTATTGCTTCACCGCGCATTGCCGGCACGCGCCGACGGAGCCGAGCGCCGGGTGCCAGCAGAAATACGGCAGGTCGAGCTTATGCGAGAGGCAGCCGTGGAGCAGGTTCTGCGCCGGGTCCATCTGGTACGGCTTGTCATCCACGTAGACGGTGGCCATCTCAACTCCAGGGGCAACGCTTTTCGGCGATATGCCGCTCGAAATCGGAGCGGAAGTACTTGATCGCGCTCTGCAAGGGCTCCACCGCTCCGGGCGCCAGCGCGCAAAACGTGTTGCCCGGGGCGCAGAAGCGCGTGATGAACTCCAGTTTCTCCAGGTCGCCCGCTTCGCCCTGTCCTTGCTCGATCGCCCCCAGCAGGCGCGAGGCCCAGTTCAACCCGCTCCAGCAGGGGGTGCACCAGCCGCAGGATTCCTGGGCGAAGAACCGCTCGAGGTTCCAGACCATGCCGACCGGGCAGGTCCGGTCGTCGAGCACGATCATGGTCCCGGTGCCCATGCGGCTGCCGGCCTTCTGCACTTCGCTGAAATCCATGGGCACGTCCAGGTGCCGCTCAGTCAGGAAATCCGTGGAGGCGCCGCCCGGCAGCAGGCCGCGAAACTGCAAACCTTCGCGCATGCCGCCCGCGTGCTCGAAGAGCAACTCCCGGATGGTGGTGCCCATGGGCAACTCCCACAGCCCCGGGCGCTTCACCTTGCCGCTTGCGCCGTAGAGCTTGGTGCCGCCGTCCTTGGTGCGGCCGAGCTTCTTGAACCAGTCGCCGCCGTTGCGCAGGATGTGCGGCACGTTACAGAGCGTCTCGATGTTGTTAATCACCGTGGGCTTGCCGAAGAGGCCGGATACGGGCGGAAACGGCGGCTTCGAGCGCGGGTTGGCGCGCTTGCCTTCGAGTGCGTTGAGCAGCCCGGTTTCCTCACCGCACATATAGCGCCCCGCGCTGAGGTGCAGGTACAGGTCGAAGCGGAACCCCGAGCCGGCGACGTTCCCGCCGAGGTAGCCCTTCTCGTACGCTTCGGCGAGCGCGCGCCGGATGCGCTGGGCCGCCACGACGTACTCGCCGCGCACGAAGATGTAGCCGGCGTCGCTCTCAGTGGCGTACCCGGCGATGATCATGCCCTCGATCAACTGGTGCGGATCGCCTTCGAGCAGCCAGCGATCCTTGAACGTGCCCGGCTCCATCTCGTCGCCATTGGCCACCACGTACTTCGGCCGCGGCGCGCCGGGGCCGATGGGGGTGAAGCTCCACTTCAGGCCCGTGGGGAAGCCCGCGCCGCCGCGCCCGCGCAGGTTGGAAGCCTTCACTTCATTGGTGACATCGGCCGGCGGCATGGCGAGCGCGCGCCGCAAGCCCTGGTAGCCGTCCACACGCTCGTATTCCGCGACGCTCAGCGCCTCGCCGTCCGCACGCATGTTGCCGGTGAGCGGCCGCTCGGTCATTTGTAGCCCTCGAGAATGCGGTCGATCTTTTCCGGCGTAAGACCCGTGTGCAGGTCGTCGTCGATCATCATGGCCGGGGCGCGGTCGCAGCAGCCCAGGCAGACGATAGGGAGCAAGGTGAAACGGTTGTCGGGCGTGGTCTGGCCAAACTCGACGCCGAGCCGCTCGCGCAGGTGCCGGCGCTGTTCTTCGTAGCCCATGATCCAGCAGCTCACGCTGTCGCACAGCAGGATGACGTGCCGCCCCACGGGCTTGCGGTAGAGCAGGTTGTAAAAGGTCGCCACGCCGTCGAGCTGCGCCGGAGACATCTCCAGCAGCTCCGCGATGTCGCGCAGGCTCTCATCGGAAATCCAGCCGCGGCGCCGCTGCACGATCTTCATGGCGTCGATGCACACCGCCTGTTTATCGGGGTAGTGCGCGACCTCTTCTTCGATTTCCCTGCGCTCTTGTTCGGTCAGCATAGGTCAACGGTCCACATCGGCCAGCACGTAATCCATGGCGCCCAACACCGCGAGCAGATCCGGCAGCATGCGCCCACGCACGATCGCGGGCAGCATCTGCATGTGGGGGAACGAGGGCGCGCGGATGCGGTTGCGATAGGGGTTCGTCCCGCCGTCGCTCACCAGGTAGTACCCGTAATGGCCCTTGGATCCCTCGGCCGCCACCATGGCTTCGCCCGCCGGGACCACCGGCCCCCAGCTCACGTTGAGGAAATGCGTGATGAGCGTTTCGATGTCGTGCATGGTGCGGTCCTTCAGCGGCGGCGTGGCCAGCGGGTGATCGGATTTGTACGGCCCCTCGGGCATGTTGTCCACGCACTGCCGGATGATGCGCAGGCTCTGCCGCATCTCCTCCACCCGCACGCGTGCGCGGTCGTAGCAATCGCCGTTTGGAAAGGCCGGAACGTCGAATTCGAATTGGTCGTAGCCGGAGTACGGCTGCTTCTTGCGAATATCCCAGGCGAAGCCGGTGGCGCGCAGGTTCGGCCCGGTCACGCCCCACTCGACAGCCTCCTCGGTGGTGAACGCCCCCACCCCTGCCGTGCGCGCTTTGAAGATGCGGTTGCCCAGAATCTCGCGGTCGTACTCTTTCAGTCTGGGCGGCAGGTAGTCCACGAATTCGCGCACCAGCCGGTCCCAGCCGCGCGGCAGGTCCTGCGAGACGCCGCCGATGCGGAACCAGTTGGGGTGCATACGCGCCCCGCAGATCGCTTCGACGATGCCGAACGCCCGCTCCCGGTCGTTGAAACAGTAGAACACCGGGGACATCTGCCCCACGTCCTGCGCGAACGTGCCGTACCACACCAGGTGGTTGATGATGCGGAACAACTCCGCCAGCATCACGCGGATGAACACCGCGCGCGGCGGCGGCACGATCCCCGCCAGCTTTTCCACCGAGACGAGATAGGACAGGTTGTTGTTGACGCCCGAGAGGTAATCCACCCGGTCCGTGTACGGAATGTAGGTGTGCCAGGTCTGCCGCTCCGCGATTTTCTCCTGCGCGCGGTGGTGATAGCCGATATCGGGAACGGCGTCGATGATAGTCTCGCCGTCAAGCTGCAAAATAATCCTCAGTACGCCGTGCGTTCCGGGATGCTGCGGCCCGAGGTTCAAAAACAGGAAGTCGGTCTCGCCCCGCCCGCGCTCCATGCCCCACTCCTCCGGACGTATGCGCAGGGCCTCCTGCTGGGCATCCTCATCTTCTTCGGGCATCCGAAATGGCCCCATCTCGGTGGCGCGCGCCGGATGCTCCTTGCGCAGCGGATGCCCCTCCCACCACGGCGGCATCAGGATGCGCGCCAGGTGCGGGTGGCCGGCGAACTTCACGCCGAACATGTCCCAGGCTTCGCGCTCGTACCAGTTGGCCGCCTTCCAGATATCCGTAATGCTGTCGATGGACGGATGCTCGCCTTCGAGCGCCGCCTTGATGCGGAGGTACTCGTTGCGCTCGTAAGAGAACAGGGTGTAGACCACGGTGAAATCGCTCGCCGGCTGGCCGTCCCGGTTCCGCCGCACGCGTTCGTCGATGGCGGTGAGGTCGAAGAGCATGCGGTAATCCGGCTTGAGCGACCGCAGCAGTTCGTGGACGAGCGTCTTCTCCACCCAGTAAGTGGGGATGCCGTCACACGTCCGCTGCTGCCGCGCTTCGAATCGGGCCAGGTCCGTCATATCTCTTCGGGCGGCCGCAGCAGCGTCACGCGCCTGCGCGCCTCGCGTTTCTCCTCGCGCATCACCGGCATGGGCGCGCGTTCCACCCCTTGCGGCCCGATCGCCCAACTGAGCGGCCGGCGCTCGCTGCCCACGGCGCGTTGCAACAGCAGCAGCCCTTCCAGGAACGTGTCCGGACGCGGTGGGCAGCCCGGCACGTACACGTCCACCGGCATGAACTTGTCCACGCCTTGTACCACGCTGTAGACATCGAACATGCCCCCGGAGTTGGCGCACGAACCCATCGAGATCACCCAGCGCGGCTCCATCATCTGCTCGTGGAGCCGCTTGATCACCGGCGCCATCTTGATGAAGACCGTGCCGGCGATCACCATCACGTCGGCCTCGCGCGGGGTGGCCCGGATGACCTCCGCGCCGAAGCGCGCCAGGTCGTACTTGCTGGTGATGCTGGTGGCCATCTCCACGTAACAGCAGGAGAGGCCGAAGTTGAAAGGCCACAGCGAATTCTTCCTGCCCCACGCGAGCAGCCGCTCCAGCGTGGAGAACAGCACGTTGCGCTGCACTTCCTGTTCGAAGCTGCCGGTGGTCATTGGGTGCGTCTCCCGGTCCCGCTCCAGTCGAGCGCGCCGATGCGGACCAGGTACACCAGAGCCGCCACCAGCACGCCGATGAAGATCGCGGCCTCGATGTAGCCGGCCCACCCCACGTCTGCCGCGGCCACGGCCCAGGCGAACAGGAACACGGCCTCCAGGTCGAAGATCACGAAGAACATGGCCACCAGGTAGAAGCGCGCGGAGAGCCGCACGCGCGCCGAGCCGGCGCCAACGATGCCGGCTTCATAAGGCGAGCCGGTGGCGCGCTCCGAGTGCCGCTGGCCCAAAAGCCACGAGATCGCCAGGATGGCGGCGATCATGAGCACCACCGCCGCCGTGTAGATAGCTAAAGGCCACAGGGGTCCATCCATATCAAGTCGCCCACGGTGGGACAGACGGTATCGCCTGCCGGCGGCAGGGTATGACTCGCCGCGCGCATTGAAATCCAGATGGCACTCTCTTCCAAGCGTCGCCCTGCGCGACGAAGCCCGGCAACGGGGAGAATATACCAGTGCTGGTACAAATGTCACACCGGTGGTGCGGAAAAGGACAAGATACGCGCTTGGTGAAGGGTCTTGTGTCTACCTTGGTAAGTATTTTACTCACCCCGGCGGCCGTGTTACTTTTCCCTCGAGTATGTATGTTTACGCGGCGACCGTCTTCCTGAGCGCCTTCCTGCTGTTTCAGATACAGCCGGTTATCGGCAAGACTATCCTGCCGTGGTTCGGCGGTTCGGCCGGCGTGTGGGCGGCCTGCATGGTGTTCTTTCAGGCGGTCCTTCTGGCGGGATATCTCTACGCCGATTGGCTCGCCCGGCGGCTTCCGCCCCGATGGCAATACACCGTGCATGGAACGCTGCTCGCGCTGAGCCTGGCCGCGCTGCCCGTGGCGCCCAATCCCGCGTGGAAACCCGATCCGCAGACCGAGCCGGTGTGGCGCATCCTGGGAGTACTGGCGGGCTCCGTGGGTCTTCCCTACTTCATTCTCTCGACCACCAGCCCGCTGATTCAGGCCTGGTATGCCCGGCGATTTCGCACAGGACTGCCCTACCGGCTGTACGCGCTTTCCAACCTGGCTTCGCTCGCCGCCCTGCTCGCGTATCCGGTGCTGATCGAGCCTCTTGTCGCGCTGCGAGGGCAGATGATCGCCTGGTCGGCCGGCTACGCGGGTTTCGTGTTGCTCTCCGCCGCGGCCATCTGGCATTCGCAGCCGCACTCGGACCCCGAGCCGGCCGCGCTCCTGCCGGCTGTGCCCGCCGCGGCTGCGCCGGGCTGGAGCAGCAAGCTGGTGTGGACCGCGCTGCCGGCGTGCGCTTCCGCCTTGCTGCTGGCCTCCACCAACTACCTGTGCCAGGACGTGGCGCCCATCCCGTTCCTCTGGATCCTGCCGCTTAGTCTTTACCTGTTGACCTTCATCCTGTGTTTCGACCGCGAGGACTGGTACCGGCCGAAGCTCTTCCGCATCCTGCTGCTGCCGGCGCTGGCCGCTATGCTTTTCCCGCCTACCGCGCCGCAGGTATGTGGCCTGAAGCCGGCCGTCGCCCTGATGGGCGCCGGGCTCTTCCTGGCGTGCATGTTCTGTCATGGGGAACTCTCGCGCCTGAAGCCGGAAGCCGCCCGCCTCACCACGTTCTACGTATGCCTGGCTCTGGGCGGCAGTTTAGGCGGCGTGTTTGTCAGCATCATCGCGCCCGCCGCTTACCGCGGCAATTTCGAGCTCCACGTGGCCGCGGCGGCGTGCGTGGTACTGGCGCTGTGTCTGGCCTACGGCGGGCAGGCATCGCCGGGACACGTGGGCGCGGCCTTCGCCACCCTGCTGCTGGTTGCCTCGATGGGCGCGGCGGCGCACCGCTTCGCCGGCACTGATGCCGTGGTGCTGGACCGCAACTTCTACGGCGCCATACGGGTGATCGACTCCGGTCAGGGGCCCGCCCGCGTGCGCAAATTGTTCCACGGCAGCGTGCAGCACGGCGCCCAGTTCACCGACGCCGCCCGGCGCGCCTGGCCCACCGCCTACTACAACCCGCGTTCGGGATTCGCGCTGGCGCTCGCCAGCCGCGGCGGCCGCCCCGTCAAGGTGGGCGTGATCGGGCTGGGAGTGGGGACCGTGGCCGCCTACGCCAAGCCCGGCGATCACTACCGCTTCTATGAAATCAACCCCCTGGTGCGGCGCGTGGCCGAAGCTCACTTCGGGTTCCTGCGCGAGGCCGCGGCGCACGTCGAGGTGGCGCTGGGAGACGCCCGGCTGGTGCTCGAACGCGAACCCGCGCAGAACTACGACCTGCTTGCGGTGGACGCTTTCTCCGGCGACGCCATCCCCGTCCACCTGCTCACGCGCGAAGCGCTGGAACTATACCGCCGCCACCTGGCGCCGGATGGCCTCATCGCCATGCACATCAGCAATCGCTACCTGGATCTGGCGCCGCTGGCGGCGGCGCTCGCCAAGGCCGCGCACTTGCACGCCAGACTCGTGGACAGCCCCGCCGACGACGGCACGGGCGCCACCCGCGCCGTCTGGGCCGTTCTCTCCAGGGATCCTCGCGTGTTCGAAACGCCCGTATGGCAACGCCACAGCCGCGTGATTCCCGCGCGTCCCGGCCTCCGGCCCTGGACCGACGGCTACAGCAACATGTTCCAGATTCTGATGTAGCCGGCGCTATTCCCGGCCGGCGGTCTTGCCCGCGGTCTTGCGCTCGATGGCTTCGAGCAGGCGGCGCTCCACGTCGGCCGGCACCGGCTCCGGGTCCATACCCTTGTAAATCCTGATGGTCTTGCGGGTGGTGTCGCAGACCACCCAGCAGTTGGGGCACTCGGACATGTGCGCTTCCAGGTGCGCGCGGGTCTCCGGATCGACCGCCTCGTCGAGATATTCGCTCAGCTCTCGGATGAAGTCCTTACAGGTAAGCAAAAGCGTCGCTCCCCTTGCGCCGGAAATGGCGCGTCAGCTTCTCCCGCAATTGCAGGCGTGCACGCAGCAGCCGGCTCTTCACCGCCGGCACGGAAAGGTCCAGGGCTTCGGCGGTCTCCTCGGTGGAAAGCTCTTCCATGTCGCGCAGCACGAACACGGCGCGGTAAGGGGCCGCCAGACTGTCGATGGCGTCGGTAAGAATGGAACCGATCTCCTCGCGCGAGTAGCGCTGCTCGGGGCTCTCATCCCACGCGGCGATTTCGCGCACCACCGTGTCCTCGCCGGTGTCGATGGTCTCGTCCATCGAAACCAGCTTGTCGGTTCTGCGCTTGCGCAGTTTCATCAACGCCTGGTTTACCGCGATGCGCACGATCCAGGTGTAGAATTTGGAGTTCCCCTGGAATTGGTCGAGGTGCTCGTAGGCTTTCAGAAAAGTCTCCTGAAGCACGTCCTCGGCGTCTTCCCGGTTCTGGGTGATGTTCTGGGCCAGCCGGAAAATCTTGCCCTCGTAACGCCGCACCAGGTCCGTGAACGCTTTGGAGTCGCCGCCGCGCGTACGCTCCAGCAGGGCGGACTCCTCAACCGTCGGGGTGCCGGGCTGAACCATGATCTATATTTGAATCATAACATTGCGCACGACGAGCAACCCGCATACGTGTGTTAACCTGAGATTTCCCTTATGAGCAGCAGCATCAGCATCACCCTGCCCGACGGGAGCAAACAGCCGGTCGAGCCGGGCACGCGGCCCATCGACGTGGCGCGCACGATCAGCCCGCGCCTGGCTGAGGCGGCCATCGTCGCGCGCGTGAACGGCGAGCTCTACGACCTGACCCGCCCGCTCGAACAGGACGCAACACTCGAGATCCTCACCGGCAAAAACCCGGAAGCGCTCGAGGTGTACCGCCACTCCGCCGCGCACCTGCTGGCCGCTGCCGTGTTGGAACTCTTCCCCGAAACCAAGCTCGGCATCGGGCCTCCGATCGACAACGGCTTCTATTACGATTTCGACCGCCCCGACCCCTTCACACCCGAAGACCTCGAGAAGATCGAGGCGAAAATGTGGGAGCTTCAGAAGCGCGACCTGCCCTACGAGCGCGTCCTCACCCGCAAGGATGAAGGCCTGGAGAAGTACTCCGCCGACTGGATGAAGCGCGAGTTGATCGCGGAGCGCGCCGGCGAAGTCTTCAGCGAATACACCCTGGGGCCGCACTTCATCGACTTCTGCCGCGGGCCGCACGTGCCCTCCACAGGCCGGATCAAGGCCTTCAAGCTGCTCTCCATCGCCGGCGCCTACTGGAAGGGCGACGAGCACAA
>JBHGBM010000130.1:0-9119 GCA_041946965.1 Bryobacteraceae bacterium | reverse complement strand
CTCCAGCAGCATCGAGAGTTGCGCCCGGGTCAGCCAGACGGCGCCCTCTTTAGCTTGCGGCCAGACGAAGCGTCCGTGCTCCAGGCGCTTGGCGAACAGACACAATCCGTCGCCGTCCCACCACAGCACCTTGATCAGGTCGCCGCGCCGCCCGCGGAAGACAAACACATGTCCGCTGAAAGGGTCCTTCTCCAGCGCCACTTGCACCACCGCACTCAGCCCCGTGAAGCCGCGACGCAAGTCCGTCACCCCGGCCGCCAGCCAGATCCGTGTCCCCGAAGGCAGCGCGATCATCGCAGGAGATAATCGAGCACCGTGCGAAGGGAGCAGAGATCCGCGGCGCCGTCTACGAGAAGATGAGCGTGCCCCACCGCCAGCTCAATCCTGCCCGCACGTTGGCCGGCGGGCGCCCGCGTGACTCGTTCGGCTCGCGCCGGGTTCGTGCCGGCGACCGCAATCGGAATCAAGGCAGTCGTTCCGCCTTGCGCCGCCGCAGCCTGCTCAAGCCGCATCCAGCGGTACACTTGGCTGGCGCTGACTCCGTACTGCGCGGCTACGGCTGGGACCGAGTTTCCCGGACCCAGACTCTGCTCGACGATGTGCCGCTTCTGGTCCCTGCTCCAGCGGCGCCGCTTGGCGACCACGGCAGGCGCATGCTTCTCCAGATCGCTCTCCATGCTCTCCACGATGACGCGGAGATGGCCGACTCGTCCAGACGGCCCTTACCGGACGCTTACGACCATAATGAGCGCGTCGGGCGTGGTGTGAATGGCCTTCGCTAACACCGGCAAAGCACCTTCAGCGGGCCGGGGAGGTCTTCCCCGCTCTCAACCATGTCCGCCTGCACCTGAAGCGCGATCGACTTGACCTTGCGGACCGCCTCCTCCTCGGTACTACCGTAAGCCATCACACCGGGGAGGTCCGGCACGGAGGCCAGGACCCGGCCGTCTTCTTCACGGTCGATTTCGATGCGGATCGGTCGGACATCCGCCATAACAGTTCTCTACTCCGACTTCAACGCATCCACCAGTCCACCCCGCAGAGCCGCCGCCGTCGCCGCAAGCGACGTTACCACCCCCGCCGCGAACACCGCCGCCATGAGCGCCGCGGTCGAGACCAACGGCACCCGCCCGCCGCGCGCCGCCAGCGCCGGCGCAATGGCCACTGCCGCCGACAACGCGCCCGTTGCCAGCCCGAGCGCCAGCAACGCCGTGTTCTCGGCCAGAATCATCACCGCCAGGTGGCGCGTCCGGTACCCCACCGCATGCAGCAACGCCAACTCGCGCCTGCGCTCCAGCACGTTGCGGAGCAGCACGGCGGCGAGCCCCAGCGTGCCTAAAATCAGGCCGAGCCCTCCGAGCGCGCGGAACGTCGAGAGGTACGTGTTCTCCACCCGGTGGAACCCGGCGCGGCGCGCGGCGGTTGGCTGCACGTCGAAGCCGTACTCCGAGAACTTCTCCTCCAGCGCGCCCGCGGCCCCCTCCGGAGCCTGGATCAGGAAGAACCGGTAACCCTCGGCGTCCGGGTACAGGCGCAGAAAATTCCGTTCGGAGATGAGCAACTCGGACTGGAAGATGCTGTCGCGCAGCGCGGCCACGATGCGGAAGCGCACGCCGCCGATCTCGAAGTCCTCGCCGAGCTTGCGGTGCAGCACGTACGTCATGGAATTGGCGTCGGCAATGGCGGGCACCACGCCCGGGGCCGGGTCCGAATCCAGCAGCGCCCACGGCCCCGGGGTGCCACGCACGAAGGCCGGAGGCGGGGCGGCAATCCGCGGGTCGCGGGGCCGGAAGAGGTTGAGACAACTGGCGTCGTCGCCGGGGCGCACGCGGAACGGGACGATATTGGGGCCGGGATCCTGAATCAGCGGGAACACCGAATCGGCGAGCAGCGGGTAGCCGTACGCGCCGGCCGCGGAGGGCTCGCGGCGAAACGCGTCGAGCGATGCGATCACGAACGTCGCCGAAGCGATCAGGGCGATCGAGACGATGCTGCGGCCGGGGCGGTACGCGATGCCGCGCAATCCCAGGGCGCCGGGGCTGTGCGGCATACCGAAACCGCCGCGGTGCAGCCACGCGGACTGGCACAGAAGCGCCGCGATCAGCAGCAACGTGCCCGCGCCGAAGAACGAGGCCGCCGCATCCAGCGCTTCGCCGAGCCCGGCCGCTGTCAGGGCGGCGGCGAGCGCGGCAAAGGCCACCCCCGCGCGGAAGCGCCGGCGGATGTTGCGCACCCGCGGAGCTCCGGCAATCAGGCCGCGCGGCGACGCGGGGTCCAGGCCGCGCAGCGTCCAGGCGATGGCGGCGAGGCTCGCGGCCACTCCCGCCAGCGCCGCGCCCGCCAGCGCCGGCCAGGATGCGTGCAGCGAGAGCAGGCGCGTCCCGACCGCGTCGAACCACCACGTCCGCAGGCCGAGCAGGATCAGCGCGCCGTATCCGATGGCCGCGCCGGTCCCGAGCAGGGACCCCGCGGCGGAGAGGATCGCGCCCTCCGCCAGGAACAGGCGGCGCAGTTTCGCGGCGGGGAAGCCGAGCGCGCGCAACACTCCGATCTCCCGCACGCGCTGCTCCACGCCGAGGCGGAAGAAAAGTCCGGCCAGCAGGAACGCGGAAGCCATCAGGAAGAAGCTGAAATACAAAAAGTATTCACCGAATTCCGTCGCGCCGCGCGCGGCCTCCAACCCCAAAGCTTTCACGGGCACGGTGACCAGGCCCGCCGCCGCGGGGTCGAGCGCCGCGCGCAGGGCCTCGGCATAAGCCGGCGAGGGCGGCGAGATGCGGATCGAGGTCGCGCTGCCGTAGCGCGTGGCCCACAGCCGCCGGCCGCGCTCGAAGCGGAGGAACGCCCTGGGGGTGGCGCGATGGAGGTCCCAGTAGCGCTCGTCGGCCGGGCGTATGCGGTGGAAGTCGAACGGGAAGGGCGGGTCCCACTCGCGCAGGGTGAGGGAATCGGTGATGCCGGGGTACTCGGGGGTGAGGGTGCGGCCGGCGGCATCGCCCGAGAGCGGCACGACGCGCTCCAGCCGGAACGCGGCCGATTCGGTCTCGAGCCGGCCGCCGGAGCGCCACACGTAATAGTCGAGCGTGACCGCGTCGCCGGGGCGCGCGCCGAGTTCGCGCGCGGCCCACTCGTTGAGCACGATGCCGTCCTCGGCGGCGGGTGCGAGCGGCCCGTCCAGCGCCGCCACCACCGAGTAAGGAACCTGGCGCGCACCGGCGCGGATGGTGTTCGCTAGGTGCGAGAGCACGGGGCGCGCCGTGAGGCCCAGCTTCGCCGCGGCCCGCGCAGCCGCGCCCGCCACCGCATCCGAAACCACGGTGCTGTCGCTTTCGAGCACGAACCCCTCGCGCAGCCGCAGCCCGAGGTCGGCGAGCGTCACGTCGGGCTTCAGCGCGCCGGAGGCGAGGATGGTGTTGGCCTTGCCCTTCAGCTCCAGATCGGTCTGGATGCGCGCGAGCGAAACGTAGGCCGCGCGCAGTTCGCCCTGCTGCGGGTGCAGCGAAAAGTCGCGCGCCGTGCCGGCGGCTTCAAGGCGAAGGGTGCGGCCGGTGTCTTCCTTGCGCCCGTGCAAACTCTCGCGCGGGATGGCGGAGGGCTTGGGCACCCGCAGCAGCAGGGCGTCGCCGGGACGCGCGCCGAACTCCCGCGCTAAGGCCGCCGTGAGCAGCACCTCGCGCCCGCGCGGCGGCGTGCCGGGGAACCCCTGGAATTTCCAGAACCGCTCGTCCACGGCGTAGACCGGGATGCCGGCGGCGCGGCGTCCGCTCGGCTCGTGCGTGGCGATCCCCTCGAGCGCGATGAGCGGGCACCCCCGGCCGCCCGCCAGTTCCTCACGGAAAAAGCCGGCGCGGGTGATGGCGGTCTCCGCGTTGCCCAGGCGGGCCAGCACGAGGTCGCGCAGGCTGCCGCGGACCGACGCGCCCACCACGGCGGCGCCGCCCAGCACCGCCACCGCCGCGGCCACGCCCAGCACCACGGCCAGGTTCGTGCGCCAGTACCAGAGCAGGCTACGCGCCAGCAGCGTGGAGGTTCGCATGGCGCAGCTCGTAGCGCCGGGGAAAAAGTCCGGCGAGGCTCGCATTGTGGGTGACCACCAGCAGCATGGTTTCCTGGAGGCGGTGGAGGCCGAGCAGAAGGTTGGCCACCATCGCCGCCGAGTCCTCGTCGAGGTTGCCGGTGGGCTCGTCGCACAGCAGCAGGTGGGGACGGCGGATCAGGGCGCGGGCGAGCGCGGCGCGCTGCTTCTCGCCCCCGGAGAGTTCCGCCGGGCGGTGGCCGGAGCGGTCCGTAAGCCCAACCTGTTCCAGCAGCTCTCGCGCGCGCTTGCGGTAGTCCTCGCGGCCGCCGGCCACCAGCGTGGGCACCAGCACGTTCTCGAGCACCGTGCATTGCGGGAGCAGGCAGTGGTCCTGGAACAGGAAACCGACGGAGCGGTTGCGGAAGGCGGCCAGCTCCATTTCGGAAAGGGTGTAGGGGTTGCGCCCGTCCAGTTTCACCGTTCCGGAGGTGGGCGGCTCCAGCGCGCCCGCGATGTAGAGCAGCGTGCTCTTCCCCGCCCCCGAGGGCCCCATGATGGCGGCGGCCTCGCCGCGCTCGAGCGTGAGGGAAATGCCGGAAAGCACCGTCAGCGGCCCGCGCGGCGAGTCGTACTGTTTGGCGACGTTGTCGATCTCAAGCATGGGCGGTCAGTGCGGCGATCGCGGCGAAAGCCTCCGCCGCGCTGGTGGCCATATGAGCCACGGTGAAGCGCTCGCGCACCGCGCGCGCGCCCGCTTCGGAAAGCGCGGCGGCCAGCGCGGGATCGCGGCGGATGCGCAGGATGCCATCGGCCAGGTCGTCGGTGAGCAGGCCGCCGCCGGTCTGCTCCAGGATTTCGACGAACGCGCCGCGGCGGGGCTGGACAACCGGAACGCCCGCCGCCATGGCCTCCAGAACGGAGATGCCCTTCGGCTCATCGTAGACGGCGGGGACGCTGAACACGTCGAGCCCGTGCAGGAATTCGATCTTGCGTGCGCGGTCGAGCTCGCCGTGGTAGCGGAACTCCAGCCCGCGCATCTCGCGTTCGATCGCGCGAAGGTAGCCCCCGTGCTCCGGAGCCAGGTAGCCCGCGGCTTCGAGCGTGGCGGGACCAAAACCGGATTCATGCAGCAGGCGGCGGTAGCATTCGGCGAGCACGTGCAGTCCCTTTTCCGGAGCGATGCGGGCCAGATAGCCAATGCGAAAAGGCGCGTGAACTGCGCGCCCCTCCGGATAACCGTTCACGTTGATGCCCAGCGGGACCACGTGCATTTTGGCTCCGGAAATGCCGAGGCGCTCCATCCAGTACGCAGCCGAGTAGCGGCTGACGGCGATGAAGCCGTCGATCGATGCGGCGTTGGCGCGGACCAGTTCCCACGCTTGTGCGCGGTAGGGCTCGGGCATCTGGTCGAGGAACAGCTCCTCGCCCTGGAAAGTGCAGCAGACCGGGCGGTTGAGCGCGCGGCGTACGGGCTCGGCCAGGCCGCTGAGCAGCGAGTTGGGCAGCACGGCGATATCGGGCGGATCGAGGCCCCGCAGCCATTCGGTGAATTTCCGGATCTCTCTTAGCTGAAAACCCTCCTCGCCGCGCAGCATGGAGACGGTCATGGCGCCCAACTGGTGCGGATCGACCGCGATGGAGGTGCGGGCGGCGAGCTTGAGCATCCAGCCCGCGTCCCACAGGCGGTCGAGCAGCGGGTGCGGGCGGCGAAAGAAGGCGGCCTGCTGGTCGAGGCACACGCTGATGCCGTTCAGGAAGACCACCGGCTCGCTGACGTTCGGCTCGTCCGTGCGGGTGGGGGTGTAGAGCGGCTGAAGGCGGACGTGGTGGCCCTGCCGGACCAGTTCGGCGGCCAGCGCGTTGTCGCGCAGACAACTGCCGCAATACATGCGGGCAGCGCCGGCGGTAAGCGAGAGTATCCTCATCGGCAGGAGACCTCCCAGTGTAGTACGAGTCCGCGTGGCGCCGTGTTAAGCTGCATGAATCAGAACACTACTGGGTTTGTTGCTTCTTCCATGTGTCGCGGCCGCCCAGCCGGTCCGCGGCGCCCTTGCCGGCGTGATCACGGATGAATCGCAGAATCCGCTGGCTGGGGCCGCGGTGCGGGTCACGGCCGCCGAGACCGGCCGGGTGCGCGTGACGGCCACCGGCTCGCAGGGCGGGTTCGTCATCGCGAGCCTGCCGCCGGGCGAGTACCGCCTGGAGGCGGTGTGCGACGGCTATGCGCCGCAGACGCGCCAGTTCACGCTGGCGCTCAACCAGGAAATCTGGATCGAAATTCCCCTGATTCCGGGGCGGCGCACCGAGACGGTGGAGGTGCGCGCCGTAACCGGGATGCTGCGGACGGAATCCTCCGCGCTGGGCGGTGTGGTGGAGAACACGCAGGTGACCGGGTTGCCGCTGGACGGCCGCAACTTTTACGAACTGGCGCTGTTGCTGCCGGGAGCGGCGCCTCCCGCGCAGGGTTCGGCGGGGTCCGTGCGCGGCGACTTCTCCCTCCACGTCAACGGCGGGAGAGAGGACGCCAACCAGTTCGTGCTCGACGGCGTCTTCAACGGCGATCCGAAGCTGAACGGGATCGCGGTGACGCCCCCGGTGGACGCGGTGCGGGAATTCGAGGTCGCCGCCAGCGCTTACGACGCTTCGTTCGGGCGGAACGCCGGCGGCCAGGTCACGGTGGCGCTGAAGTCCGGGACCAACGCGTTCCACGGTTCCGCGTGGGAGTTCTTCCGCAACCGGGCCCTGGATGGCCGCAACTACTTCGCGCCGGCGGCGGAGAAGAGCCCGCAACACCAGCGCAACCAGTTCGGCGCGGCGTTGGGCGGACCGCTGGCGCGCAACCGTACGTTCTTCTTCGGAGATTACGAAGGGCGGCGCGTGCGGGAAGGGATCACGCGCGTGACCAACGTGCCCACCGAACGGGAGCGCGTGGGCGAGTTCGCCGGCAACACCATCCCCAAGCCTTATCTGAATCCCGTGGGACTCGCGATCGCCGCCCTGTATCCCCTGCCCAACCGCGGCACGCCCGGACAGAACTACGTCTCATCGCCCGCCGCGCGCGACCGCGAGGATCATTTCGACGCCCGCCTGGATCACGCGCTCGGGTCTTCGGACGACTTCGGCTTCCGCTACAGCTTTGCGGACCGCGCGCTGTACGAGCCGTTTTCGGGGCCCGACTTCGCCGCCATTCCCGGTTTCGGCGCCAACGTGCCACGGCGCGCGCAGAACGCGGCAGCCAGCGAGACCCACGTGTTTTCCCCGCGGCTGCTGAACGAGCTGCGGCTGGGCTTCAATCGCGTCGCGGCCGGCTCTTTCCAGGAGAACATGGGGCGCGACCTGAACGGGCAGGTGGGCCTGCCGCGCATCTCGGGCAAAACGCGCGACACGGGGCTCAGCCTGGTCCGGATCACCGGCTACTCACCCATCGGCGATGAGTACCACAACCCGCAGCACAGCGCCTCTACCGTCTACCAGTTCACCGACACCGTTACGGCGGTGCGCGGGCGGCACCTGCTGCAAGGCGGCGCGGATCTCCGCCGGCTCGGGCAGAACGCCTACCGCGACGAACTGGCCCTGGGGTACCTCAGCTTCCTCGGGCTGAGCGGCAACGCGCTCGCCGAAATGCTGATGGGAATGCCTTCCGTCACCGGCGTGGCGCGCGTCGATAACCACCAGCACCTGCGCACGCACAGCTATTACTTCTTCGCGCAGGACACCTGGCGCGCCCGGCCGGATTTGACCGTCTCGCTCGGGCTGCGGTATGAATTCAACGCGCCGCCGGTGGATGCCGAGGACCGTGCCAACGTTTACGATGCCGCGACGCGCACGCTGGTCCGCGCCGGGTCAGGGTACCTGCCCGACCGCAACAACTTCGCCCCGCGCGTCTCGCTGGCCTGGCGGCGGAAGGGAACCGTGCTGCGGTCCGGCTACGGCGTGTACCACGACCAGCCGGCGCTGGCCATCGGCGAGGGCCTGTACTTCAATCAGCCCTACTACGACCTCAAACTCTACTTCCCGCTCGAAGGACTGCCGCTGACGCTTGCCGATCCGTTCCCGCGCAACTTCCCGGTCACGCTTCCTTCCTCCGCCCTGGCCTTTCAACGCGACCTGCGCACCGGGTACGTGCAGCACTGGAACTTCGGTGTGCAGCGGGAGATCGGGCGGGCGCGCATGGTTGAGGCGTCTTATGCCGGCTCGAAGGGTTCGAAGCTCCCGGCGGCGCGCGACTGGAACCAGCCGGCGCCTTCAGCCAGCCGGCCGAACCTGCGCCCCGTACCGCAGTTCGACGACATCAACGCTCTCGAATCCCGCGCCAACTCGAACTACCACAGCTTGCAGGCGCGCTTCCGGCAGACCCTGAGTCACGGGGTAACGGCGCTCGCCTCTTACACGTGGTCGAAGTCGATCGACGACGCCTCGGGTTTCTTCACCACCGCCGGCGACGCCAACTATCCGCAGGACAGCCGGAACGCGGCGCTCGAGCGCGGGCTCTCCGATTTCGACATGCGTCACCGCCTCTCGGTGAGCTACTCGTGGGCCCTTCCGTTCGGCCGGGGGCGATGGTGGGGCGGCTGGCAGACTTTCGGGATCTGGACGGCGCAGACCGGCCGCCCGTTCACCGTGGCGCTCCTGCCGGACCTCGACAACAGCAACACGGGGAGGTCGAACCTCGGCTTCGGCGCCAACGACCGGCCCAACGTCGTGCGGAGGGCCGCTCTGGAGAATCGCACAACCGACCGCTGGTTCGATACCGCCGCGTTTGCCATGCCGCCCTTCGGGAACTTCGGCAACAGCGGGCGAAACATCCTCACCGGCCCCGGGTACGGCAACGCCAACGTCTCACTGGTGAAGAGTACGCGGCTGAGCGAGGCAGCCACCGCCGAGTTTCGCGTGGAGGCGTTCAACCTGCTGAACCGCGTGAACCTGGGTTTGCCGGACATCTTCCTCGGATCGCCCACTTTCGGAAAGATCCAGTCGGCGGGCAGCCCGAGACGGCTCCAGTTGGGTGTCAAACTCGCGTTTTGACGGACGGAAAACAAAACTGGCTCTGAGCAGGAATTCGTGGATGGCAGCCAAGCGCAGGGATTCTGAGGAATGGGTT
>JBHGBM010000013.1:0-83621 GCA_041946965.1 Bryobacteraceae bacterium | reverse complement strand
ATCATGACGCCGTGCTTGCCTTCCTTGATGCAATCCATCGCCATGCCGGCGAAGGTGGAAGCCACCATGCGGTCGATGAAATCGGGGCTGCCGCTGCGCAGGTCGTAGGTGAGATCGCTGATGATGGTTTCCTCGCCCGAGGCCTTCTTCAGCTCGTCGCTGAAGTCCTCGCCTACGTTGGCCTTCTTGCGGTGTCCGAAGGCGTCCGCCTCGCCGTACTCGCGGACCTTGTAGCCTTCCCACTCGGCGCCTTCGGAGAGGATGACCAGCGCGTAGCTGGAGGGGTTGTTGCGCTTGTCGTTCACCAGCAGGTCGATGAGCTTCTGGAGGTTGAACTTGTGCTCGGGGATGCAGCAGCGGATGGAGGTGACGTAGGCCGTGTAGAGCGCCGTGTAGCCCGCGTCGCGGCCGAACACGCGGAAGATGCCGATGCGCTCGTGCGAGCCGACCGTGGTGCGCTGCCGCTCGATGCCCTCGGTGGCGCGGGTGATCGCCGTCGAGAACCCGATGCAATACTCGGTGTTGCGCACGTCGTTGTCCATGGTCTTCGGAATGGCGATGACGTTCACGCCTTCCTTATCGAGGCGGGCGGCGTAGCTGAGCGTGTCGTCGCCGCCGATGGCGATGAGGTAATCGAGGCCGAGGGTCTCGATGTTCTTCATCACCTGGCCGGTCACGTCGTATACGGTGCTGGTAACGCCGTTCTTGGTGGATTCCTTCTTCGGGAATTCCTTGTCCGCGTAAGCCGGCGGGAGCTTCTTCATCTTTGCCGGGTTGGTGCGGGAACTGTGCAGGAAAGTGCCGCCGGTACGATCGATGGTGCGCGTGTTCTCGCGGCTCAGCGGCATGACGTAACGCGCGCGGCTGGCCGGGTCCTCCAGGTTGACGTGAGTGAGGCCTTCCCAGCCCCGGCGGATGCCGATCACTTCACAGTCGATCTCGCTTCCGCGGTACACCACCGTCTTGATAACGGAATTGAGGCCGGGGACGTCGCCGCCTCCCGTGAGGATGCCGATACGCTTTGCAGCCATGAATTGCTCCTTTTTGCTTGGGGATGAGGGAGTCTGAAAAAATATTATAGCGAAGCGCCGCTGACTTGTATGGTGTGGTCGAAGGGCGTGTAGCCGCAGAGGTAAACGCTCGGCCCTTCGAGCTTCGGTTCGGCGCCGCGGACCTGAATATAGCAATGCTCGCCCAGCCCGGGGCCGATGCGGAGCGAATCCGCGCCCGTGCGGTAGACCGCGTACCCTTCCGGCAGCAGCCAGGCGTCCGGCGCACCGGCGCGGGTGCAGCCCGTGAGTTCCCCGCCCGCGCGGAAGTTGATCTCGACGGCCACGGGCACGCCCGGAGTGCCGGCGGCGCGCATCCGGATGCGCAGGCCTTTCTCGAGAGGTGTGAGGGTGGCGCTTTGCGTCAGCCGGCAGATCTCGCTCCGGCGCCGGCCGCGCAACAGCTCGCGCCACTCGGCGGGTTTCACCGCGCGGGCGAGCGGCTGATAGTAGGGCGCCGCGAGTTCCTGGCGCAGGTCGAGGCCCCGCGCCGGTTCCGGCACGAACTGGCCCTTGCCGAAGAAGGCGCTCGCGAACCGCACGGCGTTGATGACGGCCTCGCCGTGCCGCAGCGTGACGAAACGGCTGCTGCCTCCGTGTGACAGCGTCATGCTGAGCGAACCCCGCCTTATGCGGGTGATGCCGAGTCCGGGGAACGTCCTTTCGTAATTCTCGGGGATGGCCGCGGGCGCCGGGCCGGACGCCGCCAGCTCCGGATATTCCATTAGCACGGGCAGGCTGGCGTGCTGCGGAGCGAAGTGCGCCGCCAGCGCCGCGTAGCGCCCATCGCCATCGCGCACCGCCAGGTAACGCAGCGGAAACCAGTACGGTCCCATGTTGGCGCGCTGGTCCAGGTCCTGCCGGCGCGAGATGGCCGTGACCACCTCGTAGCCGGGCTCCAGCAGGTACAGCATGGCTTCCAGGTTGCGGCGGACCGGTTCAAGCAATTCGGGGCGGTCGAGCTTTGCCGCCATGGTCACCAGGGCCCGGTCCACCACGGCGTTGTAGACGCCCGTGCTGCGCTCCGTGTACTGGCCTTCCTCGTCGATGTCGATGGTCTCGGCCAGCCACTCGTCAATCCGCCGTATGTAGGCGGGGTGGGGATAGAGTTCGTGAATCTGGGCGAGCGCGGCGCAAATCACCCAGCGATGGTTGGGCGTGTGGATGCCGCCCCGCGCCATGCCCCTCCCGGCCTTGCGCAGGAAAGGTTCGGCGAGCGCCGCCAGTTCCGGGGCGCCGTACCGGCGCGCGATCCAGGCCGCGGTGGCCACGTTGTGCGTCACGAACCCCGTATCGGGCGGCGAGTTGAAGTTGGTGACCAACAGCGAGATGTTGCCGTCCGCCGATTGCGAGCGTTCCAGGAAGGCCGCCGCCAGCTTCATGCGGCCGGCAAGCTCCCGGCTTCCGCGGTGCCGCGAGGCATCGTGGCAATACGCGGCGGCGCCCGCCGCCAGCAGCCCGCCCGCAGTCCCGGCATGGTGCAGCCCGGAGGCATCCGGGCAGCCGCCGCACCAGCGGCTGGCGGGGTCGGTGACCTGCGAGCGGAGCAGCGCGTCAAGGCGCTCGTCGTGGCGGCGGATGAGCGAAGGCTCCACCGCAACCGCGGCCGTCATGGCCGCCAGGGCTTCCCGGCGAGTAAGGCGCACGGCGCCGCGGTGGGACACGGATTCTTACACCCTGCGCGCCGCCACGATGGTGATGTCGTCCGCGTAGGGCGTGCCCGCGGCCCATTCGGCAAGCGCCTTGTTGATGGCATCCACCACGCCCTGCGCGGAATGGCGGCGGCAGGCGCGCAGCAATTCGGCCAGGCGCGCTTCGCCGAACTCCTCGCCCTGCGGGTTCATGGCTTCGGTCACGCCGTCGCTGTAAAGCACCACGAGGTCGCCGGGATACATTGCGGTGGCGTATTGCTCGTAGCAGGCCATCGAGAGCACGCCCAGAACCGGGCCGCCGCCTTGCAGAAATTCGAACTCGCCGTTGGCTCGCACCAGCACGGGTGGATTGTGGCCCGCGTTGGCGTAGACCAACTGGTTGTTTCCCGGGTGCAACGCGCAATGAAAAAGGGTGATGAAGCGGTTGCTCGGGCAGCGCAGGCAGGTGATCCGGTTCAGGCGCGTCATCATTTCCCCGAGGTTGCCCGGCTGCTGCGCCAGCACGTGCACACGCGCTTGTAGGCCCATCGCCAGCAGCGACGCCGGCATGCCCTTGCCGGAGACGTCGCCCAGCATGGCCGCGACCGAGCCGTCGTGGTAGGAGAAGAAATCGAAGTAGTCGCCCCCCACCGTGCGGCAAGGAGAGTTGTAGCCCGCCAGGTCCAGGCCGGCGACCACGGGCGGCGCTTCGGGAAGCAGGCGGCGCTGGATCTCCGCGGCCTGCTCCAGCTCGCGCTTCATGATGCGCTCCTGCTGCTCCACTTCGGCCAGGCGCGCGTGTTCGATGCGAATGGCGGCCACGTTGGCCATCACGGTAAGCAGATTCAGGTCGTCGCGTGTATACTCCCGCACCAGAAACGGCGAGTCCACGTAGATCAGGCCGATGATGCGGTCGCCCGTCTGAAGCGGCACGGCCATGAGCGCACGCACCTTCTGTTCCACAATGCTGACGCGGGCGCGGAAGGCCTCGTCGAGCTGCGCGTCGCGAACCAGGACCGAATCATGGCCGTCGATCACCCGGTCGCGCACGGCGGTGCTGATGCGGAAACCCTTGCCGCGGTGCGCGCGCACTACCAGGTCGCCCTGCTCCACGGTGAGCAGCACGCCGCGCTGTGCGCCCACCGCCTCGATGGCGAGGTCGAGAATCACACCGAACAGTTCTTCGAGCGGACGGCTGCCGGCCAACTCGCGGCCCGCCTTGATCAAGGCTTGCACCTGCGAGAGGCCGGGCGCGGCGCCCGCCTGCTCCCCCGCTTCGTGAGCCAACGCGCCTTCCAGGCTGGTGACGATGGTGGAGACGTGCGGCGACTCCGGCTCGGCGTAGAACGTAACCGGGCTGGGAGGCGCGGGCGGGGTCTGCTCCGCCGCCTGGAAGGTGACGATCAGGTGCCCGGCGGCAATGCGGTCGCCGTGCTGGAGCCGGGTCTTGGCCTTCAGCGGCACCGCGTTAAGAAAAGTGCCGTTCTTGCTGCCCAGGTCTTGCACGGTCCAGCCGTCGCCCTCGCGTTCCAGAGCCAGGTGCTGGCGGGAGAGACCCGCATCGTCCGGAAAACAGAGTTCGGCAGCGCTCGAACGCCCCAGCGAAACGCGGCTGCCTTCCAGCGGAACGGAGCGGACATGCCCGTCCGGGGTTTGGATCGCCAGCGTATGCATGCAAAAGATTATCGCAGCAATTCATCCAGCGGGGCGGTGGCCTGACAGACGTTTCGCAGCGCCTCCACAATCCCCTGGCCGGCTGCGTGTACACGTGCCGCTCGCCGGAAAACAGCGTGACCGCGTCGCAGCGGTTGCCGGTTCTGGCCGCGCACTCCGGGGCGCTGGATCACATCCGGCCCGGTGCGCGCGTAGAAGCCGTCCCGCATGTAGTCGTGCCCGGCCGTGGAGACTTTCTGAATGCAGCCGGAAGCCACGTGATGGTTGCTGAACAGCAGCCCGCGCGCGGAAACGAAGGAGCCGGAGCCGCCGTTATTCAGCCGCGGGGAGGAAAGCCGCAGGTCTTGCGGACCCTTTCCGCCGGGAAGTGGAGAACGCCGGATTAACCAGGGCCGCCCTGTCGCACATCCCGCGCCCACAGAATCGCGTCGGGATGTGCGGCCCATGCCGTACCCGCCATGTAAAGGCAATGGACAGCCTCGTCCTTGCCGCCGGGCTCGTACGTTTCGGGGAGCTGCGAGGGCGGCTTTCTGGACATGGTCATGTAAGCCGCGGCATGCGGGTTCTGCGCCTCGGCGTTCCGCAACGCCCGGACCGCGCCGTGTTCATCGCCTCCAAGGAAACGCTCCAGCACGCGCCCCCAATGGAAAACGGCGCTGTCGTCCTCGGGAAAGCGCGCCAGCAGTTCCCGCGCTCTTTCAAGGCGTCCGGCGGCCAGGCAGCACGACAGCAAGGGCTCGCGGGCGCGCTGCTGGTCGGCCGGGTTCAACGCCATGAGCTCTTCAAGAACCGCGATGCCTTCTTCCGGCCGTTGCAGCGTGCGGTAGGCGTCGCCGAGGCGGAAAAGCGCGCGCAGGAACGGACGCAGCTCGAGCTCCTCCCATACTTCATCTCTGACTTGCGCAAAACGTTCGGGTGGGAAGAGCCGGCGGCCCTTGTCCGCGATGCGCTCCAATTCCGCCAGGAGTTGCTCGGGCGAGCCGCTGCCGCATTCAGCCAGCACCGCCATGGCGTCCAGGCAATCGGGGTCGAGTCCCAGCGCGCGGGTTGCCAGGCCCGTGGCTTCCTTTTCATCATTGGCCTCGATCATCGCTTCGTAGGCGAGGTCCTGGGCGTGCCGCCGCGGACCGGCGGCACGGACCTCGGCAACCAGGCGCTCGAACTTTTCCTCGGAGAAGCTGGCAAGCAGGTCTTGCGCTTCTTCCGGGCTTTGCACTTCGCGGTGCGCCAATCCGAAGGTGACGAGGGACATGATGCGTTCCACCGGCAAGGCGACGGCGAGTTGCGATTCAACCAGCTCCCAATCTTCGGTATCCGGCTCAATGACCGGTAGCCGCGGGGGAGGGGGCGCCAGCCGCAGGCCGGTCTTCTTCTTTCTACGGCGCGCCTTGGATTTGGCCATTAGAGAGAAGGTAGCACCACTTGACAGCCCGCGTGGCGGTACATTATCAAGAACAAATCATCATGTGGCGGCACGACTATGTTCCGGCCGGCGGCAGCCTGGCGCTTTCCGCGCTGCTGGCGGCGATTCCGGTGTTCACCCTGCTCTTTCTGCTGGGGGTGAAACGCAAGCCCGCCTGGGTGGCTTCGCTGTGCGGGCTTGGCGCCGCCACGGCGGTGGCTGCCGCGGTGTATGGCATGCCGGCGGGCCAACTGGCGGGCGCGGTGGCGTACGGCGCCGCCTTCGGCCTGTTCCCCATCGGATGGGTGGTGTTCGCGGCGATCCTGCTGTACCGCGTCACGGTGGACAGCGGCAAGTTCGAAATCATCAAGGATTCGGTGGGCAACCTGACGCGCGACCGCCGTTTGCAGGCGTTGCTCATCGCCTTCGCCTTCGGCGCGTTCATTGAAGGCGCGGCCGGTTTCGGCACGCCGGTAGCGGTGGCGGCGGCGATGCTCACCGGCCTGGGTTTCTCTCCGTTTTATGCGGCGGGCATCTGCCTGCTGGCGAACACCGCGCCGGTGGCGTTCGGTTCCATCGGGACGCCGATTCTGACGCTGCACGCCATCACGGGGCTTCCGATCGAGGCGCTGAGCGCCTGCGTGGGCCGCATCTGCGCGCCCATTTCGCTCATCGTGCCCGCGTACCTGATCGCGGTGATGGGCGGATGGAAGTCGCTTAAGGGCGTGCTGCCCGCCGCCGCGCTGTGCGGTGCGGCGTTCGCCGGCACGCAGTTCGTGGTCTCCAACTACGTCGCGGCGCAATTGACGGACATCCTCTCGTCGCTCGCGGCAATCGGCGCGCTGATCGTGCTGTTCAAAGTTTGGCAGCCCCGCGATGAGGACCTTCATGAGAAGGTCGCTCCGGGGCGCCGCCACACCGCCGGGGAACTGATCTCGGCGTGGGGGCCTTACCTCTTGCTGGTGGTTTTCGTGCTGGCGTGGGGCGCCAGGCCCGTGCAGTCGTGGCTCAACACGGTGAGCGTGGCATTCCCCTGGCCGGGGCTGCACAACGCCATTGAGCGGGTGCCTCCGGTGGTGGCGAAACCCTCGGGGTATGCGGCCATGTACAACTTCAACGCGCTCTCGGCCTCCGGGACGGCGTGCTTTTTCGCCGCGCTGCTCTCGGTGGTGTGGGTGCGGATGGGATGGCGGCAGTTCTGCGGCGTTTTCATGAGAACGGTCCGGCAGTTGCTGCTGGCGGAGTTGACCATCGCCGCGGTGCTGGCGCTGGCGTTCCTGATGAATTACTGCGGCGCCACCGCCACGCTGGGCCTGGCCTTCGCGGCCACCGGGGCCCTGTTCCCGTTCTTCAGCGCGCTGCTCGGGTGGCTCGGCGTGTTCCTCACCGGCAGTGACACGTCCGCCAACGCGCTGTTCGGCAACTTGCAGGTGATCACGGCCGGCAAGCTGGGGATGAATGGGGTCCTGATGGCCTCGGCGAATTCGGCGGGCGGCGTGATGGGCAAGATGATCAGCCTGCAATCGGTGGCGGTCGCCGCGGCGGCCACGGCCATGAAGCCGGAGGACGAAGCGCGCCTGTTCCGCTTCACGTTACGGCACAGCGTTCTGCTGGCGGCTCTGATCGGACTGATCGTGGTGTTCTACGCGTACGTGGCCCCGGGCCTGGCGCCCGGCGGGGCCGTGAAGTAACTCACGCGGCGGCCGCGGCCACGGCTTCCGAGGCGCGTGGAATGCGCACCAGCAGGTCGCTCAATTCGTCGCGGTTGGCCGGGCCGATGGTGAAGCAGTCGATGCAGTCGAGCGCCATGGCGTAGCGCAGAGCTTCGTCCACGCGGTCGCGCAGTCCGCCCTCGCCCAGGATCTTCATGCCGATGACGCCCTTGCCTGCCGCCTTCATGCGCCGCAGCACGCCGGCCACCGTCTTGGGATCGGAGTCCATCAGCATCTGCGCGGGGTTGATGCGCGCCAGGTCCACACGCACCCACGGGGTTTTGGCCGCGGTCTCCAGCGCCTCCAGCGAGTGGCAGGAGCAGCCGTGCGTGCGCACGATGCCTTTCTGGCGGGCTTCGGTGAGCACCTCCATGGCGCCCTTGCGCTCCTCGGGCCAGGTGGCGGTGCGGAGCGCGTGCAGCAGGACGATGTCGAGGTAGTCGGTGTTGAGTTCCTGGCGGAAGCGGTCGAGATCTGCGCGCATCTGCTGTTCGGTCGCCGCCCGGGTCTTGGTCAGGATAGTGACCTTCTCGCGCGGCACGCGTTTCAGCGCTTCGGCCACGTGCGGGTGGGTCTTGTAGCCGTCGGCGGTGTCCCAGAAAAACAGGCCCTGATCGTAACCGTAGTGCAACATGTCGGCCAGGCCCTGAACGCCGAGCTGGCGCTGGATGCTCCCGCCTTTGGTGCCGGTGCCGATGGCCATCTGGCACAGCCTGACCTTGTCCGGACCCAGGCTGACGATGTCGGTGGCCTTGCGCGGCGCGGCGCCCCAAAGGGCCGTCCCGCGGCGTGCCGATGCGGCCGCGGCTGCGGCGAGCGCGGCCCGCAAAAATCCACGGCGGTTCATGCGTGTTCTCCTCCCCTGTGCGAAAGCTGCATCACCCAGGATTACCACGTTTGACGCTGCAACGGCGCGTTTTGGGCCTCCCGCGGCGCCATGCGCCCCCTGGTTTTTCATTTGTGACCGGCCTCGCGCATCCGAGCACACGGCCCAGGTGACTTCCTGGCGTCCGCGCCGCAATAATAGGCCGGGAAAAGCGTTAGGAAGCCGACGGGGAACCACCTTGACGCGGTGCTTTCCGGCGGCTAGAATGAATGCTCCGACTTTGACCGGCGGCTGCAATCTTCTATACTGGTAGTCACTCCCCTTTCACAGTGAAGTCGGGAATTTTATATGCGAAGGTTTAGGACGCGATGAGTGTAAGCCAACTAGCTAGGTCCATCTGCGAATCGCCCACCCTCAAGCTCAACGAAACGGCCGCGCTTCTGCGAGACAAGGGTGAGCCCGTCATCCACCTGGGCGGCGGCGAGCCCAAGAGCAAGTCGCCGATCGACGCGATCGTCGGTTGCACGGCGGTGCTGAACAGCGGCGACATCAAGTACTCGCCGGCGGATGGCATCCCGGCGCTGAAAAAGGCCGTCATCCGTTACACGGAAGAGCACTACGGCCGGCTGGTCTCGCCGGACAACGTGATCGCCTCCAGCGGCGCCAAGCAATCCATCATGGTGCTGCTGTACACCATTTTGGACCCCAAGGACGAAGTCATTTTTCCGGCGCCTTATTGGGTCAGCTATCCCGAAATGGTGAAGCTGGCCGGAGGTGTGCCGGTGATCGTGCGCCCCGAGGACGGCACTTTCCAGCCGACGGTGGAGGAGATCGAAGAGGCCATCGGATCTTACACCAAGGCGATCCTGCTCAACAGTCCGAACAATCCCTCCGGCTACGTGTACTCGGAAGAGTTCATCGCCGGCATCGTGGAGCTTTGCGAAAAGCGCGGCCTGTACCTGATCATGGACGACACCTACAACCGGCTGATCTTCGACGGGCGTGTTCCCACCAACGTTTACAACTACGCCAAGGACCTCACGGAACACTCCAAGCTCGTGGTCATCAACTGTGTCTCGAAGATGTACGCCATGACCGGATTCCGCATCGGCTGGACCGTGGCGAACAAGGAACTGGTGAGGGTGATGACCAACATCCAGTCGCAGCAGACCTCCGGTCCCGCCACGCCATCGCAGTGGGCGGCGGTCGGCGCGCTGAACGGCGTGCAGTCTTCCGTCGAGAGCCTCCGCGCCACGCTGGAGAACAACCGCAATGTGATGGTGAAGCACCTCAAGGCTTTCAACGGCGTGCAGGTGACCAAGCCCGGCGGCACGTTCTACTGCTTTCCGGATTTCGGCGCCTACATGAAAGATTCCCAGAAGCTCTCGCGCCTGCTGCTCGATAAAGTCCGCGTGGTGACGGTGCCCGGCAAGGAGTTCGGCATGGAAGGGCACCTGCGGCTCAGCTTCTGCGGCACCATCAAGGACGTGACCGAAGGCCTGGAGCGCATCAAGTGGGCGCTCGATCCGGACGCTCCCAACGAGCTGTACCTCGGGGACCGGAAGCTGGTGAGGGATTGGCTATGAACCCATACCAGGACATCGTTTCGCCCTGCCAGGGCGAGGCCGACAAGCTGGCCAGCATCTACGGCCTGAATAACCACGGGCTGTCGAACCTGCGGAAGGTGTACTGGAACCTGCCCACGCCGGCGCTGTACGAGGAGATCGTGTTCCGGGGCGAGGCGCGAGTTTCGCATCTCGGTCCCATCATCGTGCGCACCGGCAAGCACACCGCGCGCGCGGCGGCGGACAAGTTCATTGTGCAGGAGAACACCACACAGCACAACATCTGGTGGGGCGAGTACAACCGCCCGTTCGCGGCGGAGTCCTTCAGCGCGCTGCTGGCGCGTTTGCAGGGATTCCTGCAAGGGCGCGATGTGTTCGTGCAGGATTGTTTCGCGGGCGCGGACCCCGAGTACCGCATGCCCATCCGGATCATCACCGAGAAGGCCTGGCACAGCCTGTTCGCGCGCAACATGTTCATGAAGATCCGCAGCCAGGACGCGCTCAAGCGGCACGTGCCAGAGTTCACCGTGATCGCGGTCCCGTCCTTCCACGGCTCGCCGATCATCGACAGCACGCGCACCGAGACGTTCATCATCGCGAATTTCGCCGAGCGGCTGGCAATCATAGGCGGTTCGGCCTACGGCGGCGAGATCAAGAAGACCATCTTCACGGTGCTGAATTTCCTGCTGCCGTTCTCCGGCGTGTTCCCCATGCACTGCTCGGCGAACGTGGGCAATGACGGCGACGTGGCCCTGTTCTTCGGCCTCTCCGGCACCGGCAAAACCACGCTCAGCGCGGATCCCTCACGGCACCTGATCGGCGACGACGAGCACGGCTGGAGCGAAAACGGCGTCTTCAACTTCGAGGACGGCTGCTACGCGAAGGTCATCCGGCTTTCCGAGGATGCCGAGCCGCAGATCTACGCCTGCACGCGCCGTTTCGGGACGATCCTGGAGAACGTCACCATGGATCCGCTCTCGCACCGGCTGGACCTCAACGACGACCGGGTGACCGAGAACACCCGCGGCGCCTATCCGCTGAATTACATCGACAACTACTGGCCGGACAAGATGGCAGGCCATCCCAGGAACGTCATCTTGCTCACCTGCGACGCCTCCGGCGTGATGCCGCCCATAGCGCGGCTCAGCCCGGACCAAGCCATTTACCACTTCATCTCGGGCTACACCAGCAAGATCGCGGGCACCGAGATCGGGCTGGGGATCGAGCCGCAGATCACTTTCAGCACCTGCTTCGGCGGGCCGTTCATGGTGCACCACCCGTACAAGTACGCGGAGATGCTCAAGGCGCGGCTGCTGAAGCACGGCGCGCAGTGCTGGCTGGTGAACACCGGCTGGACCGGCGGCCCCTTCGGGGTGGGCAAGCGCATCAGCATCAAACACACCCGCGCGTTGCTGAACGCCGCGCTCAGCGGAAGCCTGCAACAGGCGGAGTACAAGAAAGATCCGGTGTTCGGCTTCGACGTGCCCAAACACTGCGAGGGCGTGCCGGAAAGCATCCTGGACCCGGCCAACACCTGGCCGAGCCGGCAAGAGTACTTCGCCCGCTACGACGCGCTGGCGGCGCGCTTCATCGAGAACTTCAAACTCATGAAGGACGGCTGCCCGCCGGGCATCGCCGCGTTCGGTCCCAAGCGCATGAGTGCCGAAGTAGTAAAATAAGCGTTCCGATGAAAGCTCGCGTTTACGTTTCGCTCAAGCGGACCGTGCTCGATCCCCAGGGGAAAACGGTCTGCGCCGCGCTCAACGGCCTGGGGCACCGCTACATCACCGACGTCCGCCAGGGCAAGTTCTTCGAGATCGCCCTGGCGGACGGCGTTTCCCCCGAACAGGCCCGCAAGGACATCGATGCCATCGCGCAGGATGTGCTGGCGAACCCGGTTATCGAGGAGTACCGGGTAGAGATCCTGGAGTGAAGGCCGCCGCTCCCTGGCGGTCGCGGCTCGGAATCGAGAATCACGTTACCGAGCCGCGACCGCGAGGGAGCGGTGGCACGCCCGCACCAGCTCTTCCCCGAATTGCAGATTGTCCGCCGTGGTGCGCGGGCGCCCCAGGCGGGCGTTGCGCTGCACCCCGAGCTCCATCAGAAAGGCGGGCAACTTGCGCTCGTCCCAGAGCGCTTCGTTGACCGTGGTGTGGCCCGGGGCCACGCGCGCGCCCGATTTGGAACTGAAAGACGTGGTGCGGTCCAGCGCTTCGAAAAGGCGTTGGGCGATTTCGAGCTTCGGGCCTTGTATGTAGTCGCCGGCCTCCTGGTTGTGGAGGGCGAGCAGCAGGTCGATGCGGCCGGGCCAGCCGTAGATGGCGTTCTTCATGGCCGCCACTTCCGGCATGAGCTCGGGGTCCACTTTGTCCCAGTGGCGGTTCACGTCGTAGCCGTGAGCGTTGAAGCGCACCGCGCCGCGGGCCACGCCGCCGGGGTCGGCCATGGGGAAGAATTTCCATATCGCCGCGCGGCGCAGTTGGCGCGCCTCGGCGGAATCCGAGAGCAGCAGCCGCAGGGCGCCTTCCGCCACCCACGACGTGCCGGCCTCCCAGGCGTGCTGCCGCGCCATGATCCAGATGACCTTTTTCCCCTCGGCCGGGGCGGGATCGGTCACGGTGAGCAGCCGGACCGGTCCGGCCGTTTCGCTCTTCAGGTGCGGGTGCCCCTCGATGTCCTTCAGCAGCGCGGCCAGGTGCGCGCCCGTGTAAGGCGGCACGTGGGCGATCCACATCCTGCCGCGCCGCGGCCGGAAGCGCAGGGTGAGTTCCACGGCCTTCTCGTCCCAGCTCGTGTCCTGGTCCGTGAAATGCGTCCAGGCGCGGTTGTCGTAGCTGTACACCGGGCGCGTATTGGGCGTGACGGCGTGAGCGCCCGGACGGTGGTTGTATTCCCCCACCAGGTTGGTGAGGTCGATGCGGACTTCCTCGCGCGGCAGGTTGTCGAGCCGGAAGTAATACCAGCTCGCCTGGCGATTGCGGCCATCCTGGTCGGACTGCCCCGCCACGGCACAGCGCAAGTGGTTGGGCGCCGCGCGCTCGACGCGCCCCACGCTGCCGCCTTCGAACGAGGCGGTGACCGTGATCGCGGCGATCAGCAGAATCACTTGGAGTTGCCCGCCGTGGGCGCAATGGGAAGACTGGGTTCGCGCTTCACCGTTCCGCCGTAGGCTTCGTCGATGGAGACCTTGTATTCATCCAGGATGCGGCCCAGCGCGGTCTCCAGGTTGACTTTGGAGCGCATGTAGGAGTTCAGGGCCTGGACTTCCGCCGCCTGCCGCGCGGTGGCGTCGCGCTGCACGATCACCACGTTCAGGAAGCTGGAGGTGCCGAGCTGGAACTTGCGGCGCTCGCCGTTGAGGGTCTGCTCCTGGAGCATGCGGGCCTTCACGCTGGTGTCATAGGCCGCGCGCGCCTGCATCAGCGCGGTGCGGGCATTTATAACGTTCACCCGGATGTTATTGGTCATCTGCCGGTCATTGATCTGCTGCTGCCGGAAGTTCAACTGGTCCTTGATCAAATCGGCCTGCGCGGAACTGTTGCGGATGGGGATGCTGAAAGAGAACCCCACGTTGTAGTCGGGGAAATTGCGATTGAAGACCTGCCGCAGGTAAGTGCCATAACCACCCAGGAAGAACGGATTCAGGTTGCGCTGGCGGTCGGCAATGAGGGCCTGCCCCGCGGGTCCGTCGATGGTGAGGGTGTTCATGGAGCCGGCCAGCCCGTTGTTCTGGAAGTTGGCGTAGACGTCGAGCGCCGGCAGCAGCGCGTTCTTGGTGCCCTGGATGCTCAGCCGGCTGTTCTCGAGCGAAATCTGGCTCTGCTCGATCTCCGGGCGCCGTTGCATCGCCTCCGTGATCAAGTCCTGCACCGGCACCACCGGCTCGCGCTCGGGCACCTGGAACCGCGTGGTCGGCACGATGCGTGCCTCCGCGATGGCGATGTTGTCTATGCCGCTGCGCGTCAGCACGTTCTTCAGGATCATCTCCTGCTGCAAAACCTGGGTCTCGGCGTTGGTGACGTCCTGCTGGCTGGCGGCCACTTCGGCTTCCGCCTGCACGATGTCGATGGGTGCGATGGCGCCGAGTTCCGCGCGCCGTTTGTTGTCGGTATAGAGCCGCTGGTTCAGCTCGAGCGCCTGCTGCCGCACCTTGAGGATCTCGTTATAGCTCACCAGGTCCCAGTACAGCGTGACCACGTTGGCCACCGTGGCGATGACCTGGGCTTTGAAGTTCAGGTCGGCCGCCTTGCGGTTATTGCGCGCGATGCGGATCACACGGCTGTTCAGGTTCCAGCCGAAACCTTGCAGCAGCCGCTGGCTGATCTGGAGTCCGAGATTGCCGCTTGTGGTCGGGTTGAAATCGTTGCGCGGCGAGTTCTGCGAGAGGTTCTGGCTGGCCGTGTCCAGGCGGACCGTGGTGCCGCTGAGGAAGCCCTTGGTGATGCCGTACGTCAGGTACTTGTAGTTGCTGATCAGGTAGTTGGTTCCGGTGGCGAAGCTGTTGGTGAGGATCTGGGTCCCGTGGCCCACCTGGGAGCCCACGAAAAACTGCGGATCGAGGTTGGGAATCGCCGAACCGGCGAGCTGCACCGAGACGCCGCTGAGGATGCCGCCCTGCCCGCCCGCGCCGGCGCCGCTGCCCGCCGCCGAGACGCCGCTCACCCCCGCCAGCGCGCCGCTCGCCGAGGGCGGTCCCGAGCGGACGTTGGTGGTGCCCAGGTTGCGCAGAAGCTGGCCCGCGTTGGCCCGCAGCACGTCGGTGTCGGAAAGTCTCGGGTAGTAGCGCGCGTACTCGATGTCGAGGTTGTTTTCGAGCGCCAGCGCAATGGCGTCTTCAAGCGAGAGGTAGATGCGGCCCGCGCGCATCAGCTTGTCCAGCCGGGGAGAGTTGGAATAATCCACCGGCGCGGAATAGCGCGGGGTGTACTTGCGCTTGAAGATGGAAAAGAAGCCGGTGCCGTTGTAGGGCTTCGGCTCCGGTGTTTGCGCCGGCGTCAGATCCGCCAGGCACAACAGGACGCAAATGGGGGATAGCACTTTCCTCATGTCAGAACCTCGATCTCTACGGCGACTCCGGGGCCAACCGTAGGTGTTTTGACTCCAATAAATTGCGCCTGGTGCCCGGAGCGCTTATGTCCGCTCTTGGGATCGCCCGCACCACAACCGGACACACCAGTCTAGTACGGCGCGCTACGAATAAAAGTTCCGTGTCCAGGCGTGCTTGCGCAGCCTGGCCAACGTATCCGGCCGGAGCGGTCCCAGCTCCGGCAGCGCGCAATTGGCCTCCACGCTCGACCGCGACCGCATACCGGGTATGACGGTGGAAACCGCCGGATGTGACAGGCAAAAACGCAGCGCGGTCCCCGGCATCTCGCCCTCCGCCAGCCCCAGGTCGGCGCGGATGGCGTCCACGCGCGCGGCGACCTGCCGCTTGCGGTCGCCCTTGAAATAATGCTCCCGGAAGTCGCCCGGGGGGAAGGCGGTCCGCTCCGTGATGTTTCCGGTGAGGCCGCCTTCATCGAGCGGCACGCGCGCCAGTACGCCGACGTTGCGCTCCACGCAAAGCGGGAACAGGCGGCGCTCCGGGGTCTGGTCGAAGATGTTATAGATCACCTGCACGGCATCCACCATGCCGGTCTCGATCAGCTCGAGCGCGGAATCGGGATCGTGGTCGTTGATGGAGACGCCCACCGCGCGAGCCTTGCCGGAGCGCTTCAGATCCTCGAAAGCGCGGCGCCAGTCGTCGCGCCCGATCCACTCCGGGTTCCACACGTGGAGCTGTTGCAGGTCGACCGTTTCCAGACCGAGGTTGCGCAGGCTCTGCTCGGTCGAACGCATGATGTAGTCGTAAGGGAATACGTCGTCAATGGGTATGCCGGGGCGGGCGGGCCAAAGCTGGTTCCTGGGCGGCACCTTGGTGGCCACGTAGACCTTCGTGCCGGTTGTCCGCACCACTTCGCCCACAAGCTGTTCGCTGTGCCCCTCGCCGTAAGCCAGGGCCGTATCGATGAAGTTGAGCCCCAGCTCGATGGCGCGGCGCAGGGCGGCGAGCGATTCCTCGTCCCGGGCGCCCAACCACTGCTTGCCGCCGATGCCCCAGGCGCCGTACCCGATCTCACTCACTTCGAAGTTTGTCCTGCCGAGCTTGCGATATCGCATGTCTTATTATTCTAAAGGGGTTAGCCTCTGTCCGGCGAAAGGGCTGAAACCCGGGCCGGCCGGCGGCAGTCCTTTACAGTGTATGTGGAAGGTGTGCCTGGCATTCATCGCGGTGGCGATCACGGCCGCGGCGGCCAACATCCGGCTCTATCTCACCGACGGCTCCTACCAGCTCGTGCGCGAGTACAAGGTGCAGGGGGACCGCGTCAGGTTCTACAGCGTGGAGCGCAGTTCCTGGGAGGAGATCCCGGTCTCGCTGGTGGATCTGAAGCGCACGCAGGCCGAAACCAGCGCGCGGCAGGCGCAGATCGATGAGGAGGCCAAGGTCATCTCCGAAGAGGACAAGGCCGAGCGCGCGCTGATGGACGAGATCGCCCGAATCCCGCAGAATCCCGGCGCGTACTACATCGAAGGCGGCGAGACGAAGAAGCTCCGGGCCGCCGAGGCCATCGTGAACACCAGCAAGGGACGTTCCGTGCTGAAGGTGCTCACCCCCATCCCGATCGTGGCCGGCAAGGGCTGGCTGGAGCTGGCCGGTAAGAATTCGGCCAACATCATCCGCAACCCGGCGCAGGAATTCTACATCCAGCTTTCCGAGCAGGAACGCTTCGGCATCGTGCGGCTGAGCGCGCGCGGCGCCAACCGGGTGGTGGAGAAGCTGACCATGATTCCCGTCACCAAGGAAGTGGTGGAGGAGCCCGACGAGGTGCAGATCTTCCGCAAGCAGATGACGCCGGACGGGCTCTACAAGATCTGGCCGGCGCAGCCGCTCGCGCCGGGCGAGTACGCCGTGGTCGAGTTCACGCCGGGGAAACTGAACATGCAGGTCTGGGACTTCGCCATCGCGCCGGAGAAGAAGTAACGCCGCCCCCCGGTCCGCGGCCGGCCGGGCGCCCCTACCGGTTCGGCGCAGCGGCTGCGGGCGCCTTCCAGGAGTACGCGGTGCGGCCTTCCACGTCGCGCAGCTCGAAAACGGCGGATCCGTCCGCGCCGATCTCCACCCACGCGTAGCCGCCCTGCACCTTGTGGAAGCGGTGATAGGTCTTGTCTTCTCCAGGCGATCCCGCCGCGTGTTCGTTGGAGGCCGGGCCGCACGAGAATTCATGCAGGCCGGTCTTCGGATCCACGGAGTGATACTGCCAATGGCGGTCGCCGGTGATCACGTAGATGTTCTTCAGCCCGGCGGCCCACGCGCGCATCTCCGCTCCCTCGGTGGCGAACGCCTTGTTGGCGTAATTGTCGCCCTTGTTGCCGCGGTCGGGTCCCACCCACGGCGTCTGGTTCACGATGATGCGGTAACGCGCATCGCTGGCTTCTACCGACGATTTCAGCCAGCGCTTCTGCTCCGCTCCCAGGATGGTCTTCCCGGGACCGTCCGGGGCGTTATTGGGCGAGCGGAAATCGCGGCCTTCAGGGAGCCAGATCTGGAGGTGGCGGCCCCAGCGGAAGGTGCGCGAGAGGTTTCCGCCCACCGGAGCCTGCTGAAGAAAAATCCGCTGGCCTTCCTCGAAAGTGAACGGGAGCATGGCTTTGGGGTGGAGGGTGGGCCACACATCGTTATACAGCGTGTCGTGGTCGTCCTTTTCCCAATACGTGCCGATGGCGGCGTTAAGCTCCACCAGGCGCGGCAGGCTGAACATGCGCTGCCAGTGGTAGCGCGCCACTTCGGCGGTGGTCGCCCGCGGAGGCTCGTTGTCGTAGTAAACGTTGTCGCCCGTGTACACCAGGAAATCCGGCGGGTTCTTGCGCATGGCGGCGAAGCTGCGGTAGCCCTCCGGATCGTCGAGGTGGCGGTACATCAGTCCGGTGACCACGGTGAAACGGACTCCGGCCGCGGCGCCGGGCTCGGGCGCGGTGCGAAATGCGCCGCGGTGGCGCGCGCCGCCCGAAGTCTCGAGCTCGTACTCGTAACGCTGCGCGGGTTTCAGGCCGTCCAGGTTGAACTGGTGAGTGAAATCGGTGGCGGCGGTCACCTCCGCCCACGCGGTGGTCCGCCCGTCGCACCGCAGCCGGACTCGCCCGGCCATGCCCGGCACGGCCCCGGGAAGCTCCGCCGCGGCCTTGCCGGGCGGCAGGACGGCAACGCCTCTTTGAACCGGTTCGGCGACGTAGCGCCCGGGGTTCGGGCGCGGCCGCGCGGAGAGGCGCGTCCAGATCACGGCCGAACGGTCCGTGATCTCGCCGGCCTTGGAGCCTTCGGCGAGATAGGGGCCGGCGGGCGCGGCGGCCGCCAGCAGCAGTGCGAGGAACATAACGGTTTAGTGTCACTCCCCGCGCGCGTGGGCGCAAGCGTTGTTTACCGCCGCTCGCGGAAGAAGGCTTGGAGCAGTTCCACGCACTCGGCGGCGAGCACGCCCTCCACCACCTCCACGCGGTGATTGAGCAGCTCGGAGTCGGCGATGCGGAACTTGCTGCGCACGCCGCCGAAACGCAGGTCGCGGGCTCCGAACACCAGCCGGCCGAGACGGGCGGCCACCAGCGCGCCGGCGCACATGCAGCAGGGTTCGAGCGTGCAGTAGAGGGTGGCCTCCTCCAAGCGGTAATTGCCGAGCGCGGCGGCGGCCTGGCGCAGCGCCAGGATTTCGGCGTGGGCGGTAGGATCCCCGGCCGACACCGGCGAGTTGAAGCCCCGCCCGGCGATGCGGCCGCCGGCCACCACCACGGCGCCGACGGGCACTTCGCCGGCCGCCGCGGCGCGTCGCGCCTGCTCGATGGCCTCGCGCATGTACGTCTCGTGCAAGTCACAGTATAGAACCGCGGCGGACAGCCGATAAGCGGGTGGAGGAGATAGCCACGCATATGTCGCAAGACTTTCTTCGGGCTGCCGCCGGCTTGCTGATAGCGGCCGGCGCCCTTTTCGGCGAGATTCGCGTGTCCACGGCGGACGCGGTGAAGAATGCGGTGAAGAAAGCGAAGCCGGAATACTCGTCCATGGCGCGCCAGATGCGCATCGAGGGCGACGTCGAGGTCGAAGTGCACATCACCGCGGACGGCGACGTGGGCGACGTCAAGCCGCTGAGCGGCAATCCCATTCTCACCTCCATAGTGACCAAGGCATTGAAGGACTGGAAGTTCGCTCCCTTCACCGCAGAAGGAAAGCCGGTGGCGGCGGTCACCGCCCTGCGCTTCAGCTTCAAGCTGTAAGGAGCCCGCCATGCAAATGAGCGCAGTTCGGAAACTTGGAATCAGCGCCGCCGTCGTGGTGGCGCTCTCGGTCATCTCCGGCCTGGTCTCGCTGGGAGTCAATCGGTACTTGAGCGGGCAGGTGGAGCGGGCCACCGGTGAAATCGCGCGCCGGCAGATCCTGGCGGGCCAATTGAGCACGGGGTTCTCGGACCTGGTGGCGGTGGAACGCGGGCTGGCGTTTGCCACGGTGCTGCAGCAGGCCGGGGAAGCCGAAGCCATGCGGCAGTCCTATGCGCGCCTGGAGCAACAGATCGACAATTACCTGAGGGAGTTCCGGGCGGCCGGGACCAGCGCCGCGGGCGGCGAGCTCGACCACCTCTCGGGCGAGTTCGAAGCCGCGCGCCGCGGCCACGCGGAGCTGCTGGACCTGCTGCGGCAGCTCAAGATGGACGTGGCCATCGCGCAACTGAACAGCACCCTGATTCCGCGCCTGGCCAAGGCGGCCGAATCGGCCAAGCGCGTAGTGGCGCAGCAGGGGGCCGCGCTGGAGAGCATGCGCTCGGCCGCGGCGGGCAGCCAGACGGCCAGCCTGTGGCTGATCGGGCTGGTCAATATCGTCGGGCTGATCACCGGAGCGACGCTGATCCTGCTGGTGCGGCGCGTGGCCGGCTCGCTGGCGCGCACGGTGGAAGACCTGAGCGAAGGCGCGCGGCAGGTAGCGGCTTCGGCGGCTCAAGTCTCCGCCACCAGTACTTCGCTCAGCCAGGTGGCCTCCGAGCAGGCGGCCTCGCTCGAGCAGACCGCCGCCTCGGCCGAGGAGATCCACTCGATGACGCAGAGCAACGCCGAACACGCCATGGAAGCGGCGGCGCGCACGCGTGAAGCTTACAACAGCATCCAGGAGGCCAACCGCGCGCTGACCCTGATGGTGGAATCCATGAATGCCATCGGCGCCTCCAGCGGGAAGATCTCCAAGATCATCAAGGTGATCGACGAGATCGCCTTCCAGACCAACATCCTGGCGCTCAATGCCGCGGTGGAAGCGGCGCGGGCCGGCGAGGCCGGCATGGGCTTCGCGGTGGTGGCCGACGAAGTCCGCAACCTGGCGCAGCGCTCGGCGCAGGCCGCGCGGGACACCACGGCGCTGATCGAGGAGTCCATCACACGGGCGGCGGAGGGCAAACAGAAGCTCGACGAGGTTTCGCACGCGGTCGGGTCCGTGACTGCCTCGGCCGAGCAGGTGCGCACGCTGGTGGAGCAAGTGCGGGAAAGCAACCAGCAACAGAAGAACGGGATCGAGCAGATTGCGCGCGCCGTCTCGCAGATGGAGCAGGTGACGCAGCAGGTGGCCTCGAGCGCCGAGGAAGGCGCGGCGGCGGGCCAGGAACTGGCCGGGCAGGCAGGTTCGGTACGCGAGGTAGTGGAACGCTTGCAGGAACTGGTCGGGAAGTAGCCGCTAGAAGGGGAAGTCCTTGCGCGCCATGTCGTGGGCGCTGTTGCGCAGGTAACGGCTGGGGTTCACGGGCGTGCCGCTCAGCCGCACTTCGTAATGCAGGTGCGGTGCAGTGGCCCGCCCCGAACTTCCGACCAGCCCGACGGTTTCGCCCCGCCGGATCTCCTGCCCCGGCATCACATGGAACTTCGAGAGGTGGGCGTAGTAGGTATTGACCCCGCCGCCGTGATTCACAATCACCAGCCGCCCGTATCCGCCGAACCATTCCGCCCGCACCACCGTGCCGTCCGCGGCCACGCGCACCGGAGTCCCGGTGGGCGCCTTCAGGTCGACTCCCGTGTGCAGCGCGCCTTCCCCGGAGAACGGGTCCTGCCGGCTGCCGAAAGAGCTGAGCAACTGGCCGTTGATCGGCCACAGGCTCGGCAGGGTGTTGATATGGAAACGCCGCCCGAAATTGGAGTGCAGACCGGAGATGTTTCTCAGGTAGTTGTATTCCGCCACCGATTCGGAAAAGGTGGGCACCAGCCGGCCTTCGGCGGCGATATCCACCGGGCCCTCCAGGCGCCGCTTGATCCCGTAGGCCACCGAGACCTCGGTGGCGAACAACTGCAAGCTGGCCATCTGGGTGTTGGTCTGATCCACCGTCTTTTGCAGATCGTGATAGCGCGCGCGCAGCGCTTCGATTTCGTTGCGCAAGGCGTTGTAATTGGCCACCTTCCAGACCATGCGGGCATAGCTGGAAATGAAGCCGAAAACCGAAAAGCAGCCGAATACCGCTAGAACCAGGATGGCGTAAACAACCGTTTGCGGGATATGAATGCGGCGCAGTCTGCCGTGCAGGGAATGGGCCAATACCAGGATGAAATAATCTTTTTGCTGCTTCATAGCTCTTTAGTCGAGACCTACAAACGTAGTAGTCTCGCTGGCTACTTAGAATTGGCGATTAAGAACTTTAGCACAAGACCATGGGGAGCGGCAAGAATAAATCGCAGCGCCCGGGATGTTCCCGCCCGCTCCCCGCGGGATGGTATCTTGGGCACTTGAGGCTTCCCGGCGCCTTTTTCGCACGCAATCTGGTGGAGCGGCGCAGTCTGCTCTTTCAACTGGTGCGCCGGGATTTCGAGCAGCGTTTTGTGGGCTCCGTCATCGGCTGGGTGTGGGGGATCATCCAGCCGCTGGTTCTGCTGTTGAGCTGGACGTTCGTGTTCAGCGTGTGCATGAAGATCCGGCTGGGTCCCCATGAAGTCACCCAGAACTATCCCCTGTACCTGTTCGCCGGCATGCTGCCGTGGTTCCTGTTCAGCGATACGGTGCAGCGGTCGTCCTCCAGCCTGGTGGAGCACTCCAACCTGATCACCAAGACGGTGTTTCCCGCAGAAATTGTCCCGGTATCGGTCTTTCTCTCCTCGCTGGTGAGCCACCTCATGGCACTGGCGCTGACGGTGGCGGCGGTGGCCATTGTGCTGAACCAGGTGAACGGGGCGCTCGTGCTGTTGCCCGTCTACATGGCGCTCACCGGGATGCTGGCGGTCGGCCTGGGCTGGATCATGGCCAGCCTCCAGGTGTACCTGCGCGATACGGCGCAGGTGCTGAGCGTGATCCTCACATTCTGGTTCTGGCTGACGCCGATCTTCATTACCGAAGACCTGATCCCGGAGAACTTGCGATTCCTGATTGCGGGCAACCCGCTGGCGTATATCGTGCGCGGCTACCGGGACATCCTTCTGTCCCTGCACATGCCCAATTTGAGCGACCTGGGGATCATCACGGCTTACGCCGTGGGGGCATTCGTGGCAGGCGGGCTCTTCTTCCGCCAGATGAAACGCGGTTTCGCCGACGTGCTGTAGTTACGGACGGCCCGGCGCGCCGCGCCACATGCCCTTTAATTCATACAGATTGTAAAGGTGGCGCTCCATGATGGCCTCGCCCGCGCCGGGTTCGATGCGGGTGGCGTTGTCAGCGCCGTAGCCGCCGTAGGCCGCCGAGCGCAGGTCGGGGATGTAACCCGGCCAGATCCCGCCTCCGCTGAAGGTGTAACCGTAGAACAACGGCACGGCAACGTCGGCGCGCTCCTTCCAGATGCGCTGTAGGCGCACCAGCGGCTCGCCCGGTACCGCGGCAATGGCAATGTCCCGGTGGAGCAGCACGGTGGTGATGCCCACGTCGAGCGTCTGGTCCTTCTCCCACCGGTCGCGGAACCGCATCATGTCCGTCTTGTAGCGGATCGGTTCGGTGTTCGTGGGCACGGGTTCGAGAGCGCGGGCGGATTTCAGCACTTCGGCGGCGAGCAGGTCGCCCATCTTCGTCATCGTGGCGAAATCCTGCTCTTCGCTGGCGGTACGGGCCAGGAACAGCGGGTTGATGTCGCCGGCGGCGCCTTGTACGAACATGCACTGCGCCCCGGGCAGGGCCGCTTCCACACGCGCCTGAAGCACGCCGGGGTAGTCGGCTGAATACTTGCAGTTGGTGGGCCCCAGGCACACCGCATGGCAGGCGTAGTGCACCAGCAGGGCGCGGCGCGCTCCCAGCGCATCGTCCACCGCGAGCAGCACGAATTCGGGATCGACCGGCCCGTAGGGAATGCGCTCCAAGTTGTTGAACAAGGCGCGGGCGCGGCCGTCTTCGCTCATCAGCAGGCGGTTGTAGCCGAGTTGGATGGCGCCCCGGGCAATGGAGAGCCGGGCCGGAAACATATCGGCCGCCGCGCGTTTCACGATGCCGAAGATTTTCTCCTCAATTTCGCCCAGGTAAGGCGAGGCGGGAAGGTTCTCCTCGTCGCGGGAGCGCAGGAACGCCGGTCCGGAATGGGTATGCGAGGCCGCCAGGAGCAGCACGGGGATGTTCAGTTCCCGGGCCACGCGCAGGCCCAGTTCCTTGGACACCAGGCTGCCGATGTCCATTGTGACAATGGCCAAGCGCGTCTCCCCGGCAGCGAGCACCAGCGCCTTGGCCCGTAGCGGGTCATGCGTACCGTTGGCGGGGCCGCACTTGCGCCGCGCGTAACCGTACATGTCCATGAACGAAGCGGGGGTGATCTCCACGCCCGCCACGCCTGCCCGCAGTTCGGGTCCGGCGCTCCAGGCCGCTCCCGCCGCCAGTAAGAAAACCAGGAACTCGCGCATGGGGGAAAGATTAATACGCGCCACAGGCCAACGCAAGTTTCTTCTTCTCCTTTACTTTCTATGCGTTAAGATGGTAGCTTAGGTGTCTTACTCATGCGCACAGTTGATTTGATCCAGCGGAAGCGGGACGGAGAAGAACTGGCTCCCGAGGAGATTCAATACCTCATCGAGGGCTACACCCGGGGAGACATACCCGACTACCAGATGTCGGCCTTCCTGATGGCCACTTTTTTCGCCGGGATGACGGACCGCGAGGTCAGCCGCCTCACCGAGTTCATGATCGAATCCGGCGAGCGCGTGGACCTGTCCGGAATCCCGGGCGTCAAGGTCGATAAGCACTCGACCGGCGGCGTGGGTGACAAGACTTCGCTGATTGTCGCGCCTCTGGCCGCGGCCGCGGGGGTCGTGGTACCCATGATGTCCGGCCGTTCGTTGGGCCACACCGGCGGCACGCTGGACAAGCTGGAAGCCATCCCCGGCATGCGTACGGACCTCGCCCCGGAGGAATTCCGGAAGCAGCTCTCCGAGTTGGGCCTGGCCTACATCGGCCAGAGCGATCAGCTTGCGCCCGCCGACGGCAAACTGTATGCGCTGCGCGACGTGACGGGCACGGTGGAATCGATCCCGCTGATCGCTTCCTCGATCATGTCGAAGAAGCTGGCCGAAGGTGTGGATGCCCTGGTGCTCGACGTCAAGGTGGGCGCCGGCGCGTTCATCAAGAAGCAGGTGGACGCGCGGCGGCTGGCGCAGATGATGGTGGGAATCGGGCGCCGCATGGATAAGCGCGTGCAGGCCCTGATCACGGACATGAACCAGCCCCTCGGGTTCGCCGTGGGCAACGCGCTGGAAGTCATGGAAGCCTCGCAGACCCTGCAAAACGCCGGCCCCGCCGACCTGACGCGGCTGAGTCTGGAGCTGGCCGCGCGGATGATTTTCCTGGGCAAGAAAGCCGCCAGCATGGATGATGCGCGGCGCACGGCCGAACAGCGGCTGGTGGACGGCAGCGGGTACCGGAAATTCAAGGATGTGGTGCAGGCGCAGGGCGGGAATGCGCAGGCGCTGGACAAGTTCGAGCTCCTGCCGAACGCCACCGGGATGCGCGAAGTGTTCTCGCCGCGCGGCGGGTATGTGAGCCTGATCGATGCCTCGCTGATCGGCACGGCGTCGAACATGATCGGCGCGGGCCGCGAGCGCAGGGAGGATGCGATCGACCACGCCGTGGGCGTGATCCTGGAAGTGAAAGTCGGCGAGAAGGTGGACGCGGGCAGCGTGCTGTGCCGCCTGTATTACACCAAGGAAGATCGCGTGGAGGAGGCCGCGGAAGTGGTGGAGGACGCCTTCCGCATCTCCGCCCAAAGGCCTGAAGACCGGCAGCTCATCCTGGAAGTCATCTGATGGGGCGGTTCACGGGCCTCATCGGCCTGCTGGTCATCCTTGGGGCCGCGTGGCTCTTTTCCGCCCATAAGCGCGCCATCAAGGCGCGCGTTCTCATCTCCGGGATGACGCTTCAGTTCGCCTTTGCGCTGCTGGTGCTGAAGACCGACTTCGGGCTGGTGTTTCAGGCCATCGGCGCGGGCGTCAACGCGATGCTGGATTACGCCGAAGCGGGCAGCCAGTTCGTGTTCGGCCCGCTGGGCGTCAAGTCCGGCCCGTTCGGGGTTGTGTTCGCCTTCCAGGTGCTGCCGATCGTCATTTTCATCGCCTCGTTCTTTTCCATCCTGTATTACCTGGGGGTGATGCAGTGGATCGTGCGCTGGATGGCGGTGGCGATGCAGAAGATTATGGGCGCGAGCGGCGCGGAGTCGCTCAACGTCGCGGCCAGCATCTTCATGGGGCAGACGGAGGCGCCGCTCACCATCAAGCCGTTTATCGCGGGCATGACCACCTCCGAGCTGTTCACCATCATGACCAGCGGCATGGCGCACGTTTCCGGCGCCGTGATGGCGGCTTACGTGAAGATCGCGGGCGTGGAGATACGGCACCTGCTCACGGCGGTCATCATGACCGCACCCGCCACCATCATGCTGGCGAAGATGTTCTACCCCGAGGTGGAGAAGCCTGCCACGGCGGGCAGAGTCGAGGTACGGGTGGAGAAGACCGCGGTCAACGTGATCGACGCCGCGGCGCAGGGCGCGGGCGACGGCTTGCGGCTGGCGCTGAACATCGGCGGCATGCTCATCGCGTTCCTCGCCATCATCGCCATGCTCAACGGCATCCTCGGCTGGCTGCACGGACTGCCGGGCCTGGGCTGGCTGCCCGCCTCGATGCAGGGCATTTTCGGGTGGCTCTTCTCGCCGCTGGCGTGGCTGATGGGAGTGAGCTGGAAAGACGCTTTTACGGTCGGCAACCTGTTAGGCACGCGCCTGGTGTTGAACGAATTCGTGGCGTTCCTGCAACTGGGGCCGCTGAAGGCTCAACTCGACCCGCGCTCCTTCACCATCGCCACCTACGCGCTGTGCGGGTTCGCCAACTTCAGCTCGATTGCCATACAGATCGGCGGCATCGGGGCGCTGGCGCCGAGCCGCAAATCCGATCTCGCCCGCCTGGGTCTGAAAGCCGTGGCTGCCGGGTCCATGGCGAATTTCATGTCGGCCTGCATCGCAGGCATGTTGTTATGATCGCCGAAGCGCGCGCTTATATCGAATCGTGCACGCCGCTCCGCCCGCGCGTCGCCGTTGTTCTCGGAAGCGGGCTGGGCGGCTTTGCCGGCGCCCTGGGCGAACCCGTGGAGATTCCGTACGCGGCTATCCCGGGCTGGCCCTGCTCCACCGCCGTGGGCCATGCGGGCAAGCTGGTCCTCGGCACACTGGGCGGCGTCCCGGTGGCGGTGATGAGCGGGCGCGTACATCTTTACGAAGGGTACACGCCGCAGCAGGTCACCTTCGGGGTGAGGGTGCTCGGGACCCTGGGCGTCCGGTCCCTGGTTCTCACCAACGCCGCGGGCGGTATCGATGTCAGTCTCGACCGCGGCGGGCTGGTGCTGATCACGGACCACATCAACCTTCAGGGCTCGAATCCGCTGGCGGGGCCCAACGATGATGCCCTCGGGCCGCGCTTTCCGGATATGAGCGAAGCCTATTCGCGCCGCTTCCGCGAGATCGCGCAGGAGGTGGGCCGCGAGTTGTGCATCGCGCTCAATGAAGGCGTATACGCCGCCATGCTGGGGCCCAGCTACGAGACCCCCGCGGAGATTCGTTTCCTGCGGGCCATCGGCGCCGACGTGGTGGGGATGTCCACCGTACCGGAAGTGATCGTGGCGAACCACATGGGGATTGAGGTGCTTGGCATCTCCTGCGTGACCAATATGGCGGCGGGCGTGCTCCCGCAGCAAAAGATCAGCCACGAGGAAGTGCTGGAGACCGGCGAAATGGTGCGCGATACGCTGGTGCGCCTGCTGGCGGCGCTGCTGCCGCGGCTGGATCCGCGGTAATGGACCCGCTGGCGGACCGGGCGCTGGCGGCGCGCCAGCACGCGCACGCGCCTTTTTCGAAATTCCGCGTCGGCGCGGCGCTCGAAGACGCCCAAGGGGGCGTGCACACCGGCTGCAACGTGGAGAACGCCACCTACGGCCTGACCATGTGCGCCGAGCGCGTGGCCGTGTTCAAGGCCATTTCCGAGGGTGCGCGGAAGTTCCGGCGCATCGCCATCGCCGCCGATACGGACAGCCTCACTCCGCCGTGCGGCTCGTGCCGGCAGGTGCTTTGGGAATTCTGCGGCGACATCGAGATCCTGCTGGTGAACCCGCGCGGCAAGGCCGAGACGCTGCGGCTCGGCGACCTGCTCCCGAGGCCCTTCGATGCGAGTTTTCTGTAGCCTCTTTTTCTTTGCTCTGGCCGTGGCGGCGGAACCCGCCGACTGGCTCTGGACCGCGCGCTACGTGGTCACCATGGATGCCGGCAGGCGCGTGATCGAGAACGGCGCGGTGGCGGTGCGCGCCGGACGCATTGCCGGTGTGGGGCCGCGCGCCGAAATCGAGCGGCGGTATCAGGCCGGCCGGCGCCTGGACAGGCCCGATGCGCTGATCGCTCCCGGATTCATCAACGCGCATACGCACGCGCCCATGTCGCTGCTGCGCGGCATCGCGGACGACCTGCCGTTGCAGACGTGGCTGGAGAAATTCATCTTTCCCGCCGAAGCGCGGAACGTCTCACCGGAATTCGTGCTCTGGGGCACTCGTCTGGCCTGCCTGGAGATGCTGCTTTCCGGAACCACCACTTTCGCCGACATGTATTACTTCGAGGAGGTGGTCGCGGAAGCCGCCAGAGAGGCGGGCATGCGCGGTGTGCTGGGCGAGACGATCATCGGGTTCCCTTCCCCGGACGCGAAAACTCCGGACGCGGCGCTGGCCTACACGGAGAAATTCATCCGGCGCTTCCGCAAGGATCCGCTGATCGTGCCCGCGGTGGCGCCGCACGCCATGTATACGAACTCCGACGGCGTGTTGCGGCAGTCGCGCGCGCTGGCCGACCGCTACGGCGTTCCGCTGCTCACACATCTCTCGGAGACGAAACGCGAAAACGACGAGAGCCTGGCCAAGCGGCGCACGAGCCCCGCCGCGGCGCTGGATGCGTTGGGGGTTTTGAAGGGCCGCACCCTGGCGGCGCACTGCGTCTGGCTGAGCGATGCGGACATCCGGCTGCTCAAGGCTCGCGGCACGGGAGTGGCGCACTGCCCTTCCAGCAACATGAAGCTCGCCAGCGGCGTGGCGCCGGTGGTCAAGATGCTCGCGGCCGGACTGGCGATTGGATTGGGCACGGACGGCCCGGCGGGCAGCAACAACGATTTCGACCTGCTGGAAGAAGCGGACCTGGCCGCCAAGCTGCAAAAGGTGGTCACGCTCGATCCAAGCGCCGTGCCGGCGCAAGCGGCTTTGGAAATGGCCACCATCGGAGGCGCCCGCGCGCTGGGCATGGAGCGCGAGATCGGCTCGCTTGAAGCGGGCAAGCGCGCCGATCTGATTACCATGCGGCTGGACACCCCGCGCGCCGTTCCGCTTTACAACGTGGTCTCGCAGATGGTTTACGCATTGAAGGGCGGCGATGTGCGTGACGTGATGGTGGAGGGGCGGGCGGTGGTGAGCGACGGCCGCTGCCTGACGATCAACGCCGCGGAGGTGATCGCCAAGGCGCGGGAGTTCGGGAGAAAGATCCGGTAATCCTACGCGTGCCGGGTCTTCGCTTCCAGCACCTGCCTTACTTTCTGCGCCAGCGCGGCTGGCGTGAAAGGCTTCTGGATGAATGGCATTTCGCTGTCCAACACGCCGTTCGCCACCACGGCGTTGTCGGTGTAGCCGGACATGAACAGCACGCGCATTTGAGGACGCAGGCCGGACATCTTGCCGGCGAGTTCCCGGCCGTTCAGCCTGGGCATGATCACGTCCGTGATCATCAGGTGGATGGGCTCACGGTAATCGCGCGCAATGCGCAGGGCCTGCTCGGGGGCCGCGGCGTCCAGCAGTTTGTAGCCTTCGCGTTCCAGCGTCTGCCGCACCAGCCCGCGTACCATTTCGTCGTCCTCCACCAGCAGAATGGTCTCCGAGCCGCGCTGCGCCTCCGGATGGCCGCCCGGCATTTCGCGGATGGCCGGCTGATCGGCCCGGGGCAGGTACACTTTGACCGAAGTGCCCTTGCCGGGCTCGCTGTACACTTCAACGTTGCCGCCGCTCTGCTTGACGATCCCAAAAACGATGGAAAGCCCCAGACCCGTGCCGCGTCCCTGGGCCTTGGTGGTGAAGAACGGCTCGAACAGGCGGGCGCGCGTCTGTGCGTCCATCCCCACTCCCGTATCGCTGACGGCGATGAGCACATACGGACCCGGAGTTACGGCCAGATGTGTGGCCGCGTACGTTTTATCGAGCACGACGTTGCGGGTCTCCAGGGTGAGGGCGCCGCCGTCCGGCATGGCGTCGCGGGCGTTCACCGCCAGGTTCATGACCACCTGTTCGATCTGTCCGGCGTCCACGTTGATGCGGCCTGCATCCGGCGCGAGCTTTAGGTGGAGCTCGACATCCTCTCCGATCAGGCGCCGCAACAGGACCCCCAGGCCGGTGACGAGCTGATTCACCTCGATTACCTTGGGTTGCAGCGTCTGGCGGCGGCTGAACGCGAGCAACTGGCGGGTGAGGGCCGCGGCGCGGTCGCCGGCTTTCATGATCTGTTTCACCGCCGTGCGGTTCACGTCGTTCGGGGGAAGGCCGCTCAGCAGGAGTTGGCTGTAGCCGTTGATGATGGTGAGCAGGTTGTTGAAGTCGTGCGCGATGCCGCCGGCCAGCATGCCGACCGCTTCCATCTTTTGGGCGTGGCGCAATTGCTGTTCCAGCAGTTGCCGGCCGGTCACATCCGTCAGCACCGCCAAAACGGCGCGGCGTCCGGCGTACGCAATCGCACGCACCGCGACCTCCACGTGAATGGTGCTGCCGTCCTTGAGCTGATGGCGCCACACGCCCACCGAGCCGCTATCGCCCAGGTGAGCGAGCGCGTGCAGGAGCCGCGGCACGTCCTCGGGTGGACGCACGTCGGTCAGCCGTTTGGAGAGGAGTTCCTGGCGCGTGTACCCGTAATGGTCCAACGCCGCACGGTTCACCTCGAGGAACTTCAGGGTTTCGCGATCGAACACCCACATCGGCTGCGGGTTGTCCTCGAACAATGCGCGGAATCCGACGTCCTGCTCCTCCTTGGTGATTTTTCGCAGCGGCATCAGCTCACCACCTGTGTGATTTCCGGGGCTCCGAACTGCGATCCGGCGTTCTCCGCGATTCTGCGGCGTGCTTCCCCGTGCGGCTCGCCACGGTGGCAGGGGCGGTCAGAGGTAATCGCGTTCAACCTGTCTACAACGGAAAAGATTCGCGCGCCCGGGACAATGTTTCGTCCAATCGGGCCGCGGGGTTAGCCGCGGCCGTCGAAACGTTCGTGATGAGACAGAATGCCGGCTGTGTCGGCGGACTGAGTGGTTCGGGACCCCTGCGGGTCAAAGGGCCTTGGCGCGCTTGCGTTCGTACTTCTCAAAACGCTTGAGGTATTCTTCATACCCCGCGCGGCCCATGAGGGCGTAGGTGAAACGCTTACCCAACTCCACGCCTTCCTGGTCGAACGCGTTGATGTCCAGCAGTTCCCCCATGAAGGCGGTCTGGAACTCCATGAGTTGCAGGAACGCGCCGAGGTGTTCCTCGTCGATCTTTTGGAGCGTGAACGTACAATTAGGCCGCCCTGCCTCGGTCATGGCGGCGGCGGTGGAGCGGCGCTCCGCGTCCAGCAACCTGGCCAGAGTCTGCCCCGCAAGGGCGTCAAAGGCCGGCAACTCCAGCCGGGTCCCGGGGACGCGGCCCTGATCGGAGAGGCGGTCCACGGTCCAAAAGGTGAATACCTTGTCGTTCGGCCCTTCGATGTAAAGCTGGACCTGCGAGTGCTGGTCCGTGGTGCCGAGCGCGGCCACGGGGGTCTGTCCGGCGTGGATCGTGTTGCCCTGCCGGTCGCGCGCCTTTCCCAGCGATTCGGCCCAAAGCTGCCGGAACCAGAAGGCGGCGCCCCAAAGGCGGTTGGCGTACGGAAACGCGACCTGGATGGGTTTGGCGTGCTTCGTCCAGACCAGCCAGTGATAGAGGGCTGCGCGTAGCGCGGTGTTGCGCGCAAGGTCTTCCTGCCAGCAGGCGTGCGTCATGGCGGCGGCGCCGCGAGCCAGCCTGCGTATGTCGATCCCGATCAGGGCGGCGGGCAGCAGTCCCACGGGCGAGAGCACGCTGAAGCGGCCGCCGACGTTTTCCGGGATGGCGAACGTGCGGTAGCGCTCCCGTTCGGCCAGCGTCCATAGGTCGCCCCGGCCTTCGGACGTAACCGCGACGATGCGCTTCGGGTTCTTGACCCACTCCCGCACAATCAGGAACGTGGCGACGGTTTCCGCCGTACCGCCCGATTTCGCGATCACGATGACGAGCGTCTTGTTGGGATTCATGGACGCCAGCGCCGCGCCCACGAAAGACGGGTCCACGTTGTCCAGAATCACCAGCCGCGGGTGCGCCGTGGAGAAGGCGCCCTGCACGGGATGCGGCCCCCGCAGTCCGCAATCGAGCGCCCACGCGCCGAGGGCGCTGCCGCCGATGCCCACCAGGCATACCGCGTCGTAGGAGCCGCGCACGGAATCGGCGTATTCCCGAATGGACCGGATGACGCCCTTCTGAAACGGCAGATGCGGGAAGCCGTAGCGGCCTTGCTCGCTCAACTTGCGGAAGCCGGCAAGCGCCTGAAGCGCGCGCTTGCGGCCGGATTTCACTTCGGCGCGGGTGACGCCGTTCCCGGAGCCGGCCATCTCGGCCAACAGGTTGGTTTCATCAAACCGGATTTGCATTTATCGTTGCCGGAAGAAGTTGGTGTCCCGTTCGTTGACGGTCAGGAAGGTCTTGGAAATATGATCGTGCCAGGAGAGGCTTTCTTCGTCCACCACGGCCCAAAGGATGCCCGCGCCGGCAGCGCAGAAGCCGAGGCACGCCCCGGCGAAGCGCAGCAGGCGCTGCGCGCCGTCCGGCGGGAATCCGTCGAAGTTGATGAGCTTGAGGCCGATCCACCGCTTGCCCGCCGATTCGCAACCGGCCAGCGCCCAGAGGAAACCATACAGCGCCGCGATGATCAGACAAGCCCCTCCCAGCAACACCGTAGATTGCCGGTTCAGGACGAATTCGCCGCCGGCGAAATGGAAGGTGAGCAGGAAGAGGCCAAAAGCGATCAGGATCATGCTCGCGTCGAGCGCGGCGCCCACGGCGCGATGCATCTTGGTGGCTACGGGCGCATCGCAGTAGATGACCGCCTCCACCGTGGTTCTCAGCTTCCGCGCCGCCCGTGGAGCGGGCGAGAGGAAGTCGAGCGAGCGCTGCGCCTCAGGGGCGCGCGGCGGCGCGGGACGGCGCGCGTGCGCCTTGGACGCGGGTCTCGCCGGCGGCGGTGCGGCTTTAGGGGCGGCTAGAGATGCAAACGGGATGACGTTGGACTGGGACCGCTCGCTAAAGAGCGGACGCTGCAATGGTTCAGGCTGGGGGACCGCCGTTTCCGCCCGGCCGGACGCCGGGGCGGGCGCGGTCGCGAGTGCGCCCGCAATGCATGGAAGCGGCGCGGACACGCGGCGCCCACAACGTTGACACCGGTGTTCGTCTTCGGCGTTCCACGCGCCGCAATAATTGCAGTTCATAAATCGGCCGGCCAGTCACCACGTGCACGGGGAAGTATGATACGTTGCCGCTTGGTGCTCTTCCCGGCGAAAGGCTCTCTCCATTTACGTAGCATAACCGCGCCTGGTTGTCACGGATTTTGTTCGAGTTCTACCTGCGCTATTGTCCTGAACACATTGTTGGCGGCGGGTTTATGCTTGGGGGCGTCACCGCAATTCGGCCGTCCGCAGCGGCCGCCGCCTGCCCCGCCCCCGCATGCGCCGCAAACCCCGGCGCCCCAGCCGGAGAAGCGGGCGGAGCCGGTTCCGCCGGGCTGGTGGGACGTGAGCGCGGAAACGCAACTGGTGGAGGGAGAATGGCGGCGTCTTCGCGGCAAGGCCGAACTGGAGAGCACTACCATGCTCTTCCGCGCCGACGAGATCGACTACAACGAGCAGACCGGGGACGTCAACGCCCGCGGCAACATCTATTTCCGCAACTCCGAGCGCAACGAACAGATCTGGGCGGACCGCCTGGAATACAACGTGAAGGAGGAAGCCGGAAAGTTTTACAAGGTGCGCGGAGTAGGGCAACCGCGCATCGATTCGCGCCCGGGCGTGCTCACTTCCAACAACCCGTTCTATTTCGAGGGCGAATGGGCGGAGCGGCGGGGCGAGCGCTACATCCTCTACAACGGATTCTTCACCAACTGCAAATTACCACGGCCCTGGTGGCGGTTAAAGGGCCCGCGCTTCGATATCATTCCGGGCGATCACGCCACTGCCTATCGCGCGGCGTTTTTCATCCGGCGGATGCCGCTGTTCTACACGCCGTACTTCTACAAGTCGCTCGAGCGCGTCCCGCGCCGCAGCGGATTTCTCATGCCCAATATCGGCAACAGCTCGCGGCGGGGCAAGCTGATCGGGCTCGGCTATTTCTGGGCCATCAACCGCAGCTACGACGTCACCTACCGCTTCCAGGACTTCACCGCGCGCGGCTACGCGCACCACGTGGACTTGCGCGGGAAGCCGCGCGCCGGCACCGATTTCGACGCCATCTTCTACGGGGTGCAGGATCGCGGGCTGGATCTGGGCAACGGCGAGCGGCGCAAGGAGGGCGGAGTGAGTTTCTCCATGGCGGGCGTGTCCGATCTCCCGCGCGGATGGCAGGCGCGCGGCGCGGTGAACTACATCAGCTCGCTGCAATTCCGGCAGGCGTTCACCGAAACGTTCAACGAGGCGATCTTCTCCGAAGTTCACTCCACCGGCTTCCTCAATAAGAACTGGTCCGCAAACACCTTCAACGCCGTCTTCGAGCGCCTGGAGAACTTTCAGAGCGCGGAGCCTGAGGATTCCATCGTGATCCGCAAGCTGCCGGAAGTGCGCTTCCTGGGAAGGGACCGGCAATTGTGGCGCCGCGTGCCGCTCTGGTTTTCCTTTGAATCGAGCGCGGGGTTTCTGCGGCGCAACCAGCCGCTGTTCCAGACGCGCCAGTTCACCGACCGCATGGACGTCATGCCGCGCGTAACCAGCGCCTTCGCGTGGAAGGACTTCCACTTCATCCCCAGCTTCGGCGTGCGCGAAACGCGTTACGGCGAGCACCAGTTCCAGGACCGCATCGTGGGCGGCAACCTGGTTCGCAGCGCGAGGGAATTCAATTTCGACGTAATTGCGCCGTCGCTCGCCCGCACGTTCGAGGAAAGGACCTGGCTGGGCGACAAGTTGCGGCATGTCATCGAGCCGCGCGCCTCCTTCCGCTACGTCGCCGGGGTGGAGGACTTCCACGAGATCATCCGGTTCGACGAGACCGACCTGCTTTCCAATACCAAGGAAGCCGAAGTCTCGCTCACCAACCGCCTCTACGCCAAGCGCGGCGGCGTGGTGAGGGAGGTGCTGAGCTGGGAGCTGTGGCAGCGCCGCTATTTCGATCCCACCTTCGGCGGCGCGGCGATCGAGGGGCAGCGCACGGTGGTACGAAGCACCGCGGAACTTTCCGGCTACGCATTCCTGGACCGTCCGCGCCGCATGTCTCCCGTGGTTTCCGTGGTGCGGATGACCCCCAAGGACGGCGTCGGCGTGGAGTGGCGGGCCGATTACGACACCCTGCGCGGCGGCATCGTGAACAGCGGTTTCACCGTGGATGCGCGGCTTTCGAACTACTTCGTCTCGGCGGGCCACAACCAGGTGCGCTCGGACCCGGTGCTGGCGCCCAGCGCCAACCAGTTCCGAGGCACGGTGGGCTACGGCGACGTGAACCGCCGCGGCTGGAACATGGCGGCCACGGCCATTTACGACGTCCGGCTGGCCTCCATGCAGTACGCCATCACGCAGGTCACCTATAACACGGACTGTTGCGGGCTGAGCCTGCAATACCGGCGGTTCAGCTTCGGCACCCGCAACGAGAACCAGTTCCGGCTGGCCTTCGCGGTGGCCAACATCGGCAGCTTCGGCACGCTCAAGAAGCAGGAACGGCTGTTCTGAGGGGCCCTCAGCCCCGCGCAGCCCAAGCGCCGCGGCCCCAGTCGGGCTTCTCGATATCCAGCGGGTCGTCGACTTCCTTCTGCCACTTGCGGAGCAGCGCGCGCATTTCGGTGACGCGCGCCGGCTGCGCCCCGGAGAGGTTCCTGGTTTCGGCGGGATCGTTTTGCAGGTCGAACAACTGGGTGGTGCGTTTTCCGCCCACGTTGTACTCGATCAGCTTCCAGCGGTCCGTGCGCACGCCGCGCTGGAAGTCGCGGTAGGCGAGGAACACGGAGTCGCGTACGCGGGCCTTGGGGTCCTTGAGCGAGGGCATCAGGCTGCGGCCTTCCACTTCCTTCGGCACGGGAAGGCTGGTCAGATTGCAGAGCGTGGGGAAGATGTCCAGCAGGTAGCAGAGAGTGTCCGCGCGGCGGGCCTGAGCGAGGCCGGGGCCGCCGATCACCAGCGGTACGCGCACGCTGTGGTCGTAGAGGTTCTGTTTGCCGAGCAGGCCGTGCTGTCCCACGGCGAGGCCGTTGTCGGCCGCGAACACCACGATGGTGTCCTGCGCGTGGCCGGTTTCCTCCAGCGCCTTCAGCACCCGCCCGATGTGGTAATCCACGTGGGTGATCATGGCGTAGTACGCCGCCAGGTGCTCCCGCACGATCTGCGGCGTGCGCGGCCAGGGGGCCAGTTGCTCGTCGCGGACCTTCATCTCGCCGTTGTCGAAAGGGTGCTCCGGCATGAAGTTCCGGGGCACCGCGATCTTGTCCGGGGGATAAAGATCGGCGAAATCCTTGGGCGCCATGCGCGGGTCGTGCGGCGCAGTGAACGCCGTGTAAGCCAGGAACGGCCTGTCTTCCTTGTAGCCGCGCAGGAACTTGATGACCGAGTCGGCGAACAGCTCGCTCGAGAACTTTCCGCCCAAGTGGATCCTGCTCTTGGGATACTCGCCCGTGGGATCGAAGTCGTGGACCGGGACCTTGAGGTGGTCCGACATGCCGCCGAAGAAGATGTTTTCCCCACGATCGAAACAGCGTGCGAACAACTTGGGGCCGTTGTGCCACTTGCCCGTGCCGAACGTGGCATAGCCGGCGCCGCGCATCGCTTCGGGAAACATGACGAAGGGCTTCTTGGGGCGGCCGGGATACTGCTGCGGGGCCACGATCGTGTCGTTGACGTGAAACAGGGTCTGGCCCGTCATGAGCATGGCGCGGCTGGGCGCGCATACTGCCCCGATGGTGCCGCCCATGATGCAGGAGTGCGTGAAGGCCGTGCCGCGGCGCACCAGGTTATCGAGATTGGGCGTCCGCACCTCCGGATTGTTCAGAGCGTTCAGCGTGCTGAACCGCTGGTCGTCGGTGAACAGGAAGAGAACATTCGGCCGCTTCGCGCCGCGCGGTTGCGCCGCGCCAGCCAGCGCGCCGCCCGCCATGCCCAGAAACTCACGACGTTGCATTCAAGAAATGTTAACACCTACCGCGGCAGCTCGAAGGTCCCGTAGTAGCCGGTGATGCCGGGGTCGTCCTTGCTCCACTTGTGGCGGAACTGGGGGCCGGAGTAACTGACGTGCAGCGTGGTGCCGAGCGTGGCCTCTTTGAGCTCGATGAACGGGTCGTACCAGAGCGTGGCGCCTTGCAGCGAATCCTCCACGAGTCTGGCCTCGCGCATGTCGAGATTGAGCAGCGTGCCGATGCGCAGCACGGCGCGGGCGGGCTGCCGCTCGAACTCGATGGGTTCGGCGAGCACCTGCACGACCTCGCCGAGCATCTCGCCGAAGCGCTCGCGGAGCAGGGCTTCAACGGCGCGCTTCTGCGCCGGCGTCGCGCGGCTATCCACCACAATGGTGGAACGGCGCTGCGCCCCGGGGCGGCTCAGCGTGCGGTCGCCCACGATGGCCGCGGCCGCCTTGACGCCCGCGAGGTCCGTGCCCGCGTAGGATCCCGAGCGGATGCGCCAGCCGACCACCGCTTCGCGGCCTCCGTGCTCGCCTTCTCCCGACCATTCGCAGTAGCAGCCGTAAACCTTGTTGGCGCGGTCCTCGATGTAATCGCCCGTGATCGCGCCGGATTGTGTGAATAGCAATACCGCCGCCAGCCACATATCAACCAGGATGTTAACGCAGGAAGATCAGGAAAGCGAGGGTGGCGCGACGCGCAGCTCGCCGCGGAAAATCTCCCCGAAAAGCCGCAGCGCCTCCTCGTGCAGCGCGCCGTTATCGGCGAGCACGTGCGGCGACTGGAGGGCGTGCGGGGTTCCGTTCATATCGCTGACGCGCCCGCCGGCTTCCACCACCAGCAGGGTCCCCGCCGCCACGTCCCAGGGCTTGAGGCCGAATTCCCAGAAGCCGTCCAGCCGCCCGGCGGCCACGTAGGCCAGATCGATCGCCGCCGATCCGCCGCGCCGCACTCCGTGCGTGAGCATGGCGAGCTGGTAGTAGAAGTGGATGTTGACGTTGCTGCCGCGCAGCCAGTTGGGAAACCCGGTGGCCCACAGGCTGCGGTCCAGGCACGCCATTGTTGAGACGCGGATGCGCCGCCCGTTCAAATAGGCGCCGCCTCCGCGCTCGGCGGCGAACAGTTCCTGCCGGGTGGGATCGTAGACCACCCCGGCGATCATCTCGCCGCCCCGCTGGAGGCCCAGCGTGACGTTGAACACCGGGTAGCCGTGCGCGAAATTGGTGGTGCCGTCGAGCGGGTCCACATACCAGCGGAACTCGGACCCGTTGTCATGTCCGCCGCCTTCCTCGGCCACGATGGAATGATGCGGGAAATGCGACCGCAGGCGCTCCACCACGAGGCTTTCCGACGCCCGGTCGGCCTCCGTTACCAAGTCGAACTCGCTCTTCAGCTCATAGCCCACACGGCGTTCGAAATAGCGGGCCAGCAGGCCTCCCGCTTCGCGCGCGATTTCCGCGGCGGTCTCCAGGAAATTCATCGCGACCCGGAACCGTCCTCGATCACGTATTTGATGTCGTGTTTGTAGATGAAGAGGTTGGGCGCGCCCTCGCGGGTGAGCCGGATGAAGGAGTGGTCGTAGTATTCCACCGTGCCGCGCACCTCTTCGCCGTCGGCCAGTATCACCCGGATCGGTATGGCGTGCTCGATCAGGTATTTGAGGTATTTCACCTCTTCCAGGGTCTGTTCGGGCGCACGCGCGCTGCCTTTGCCTTTGCTCTGTGCCGTATTATTTCTCCTGCTTCGTTTGAGGCGTAACCGTCACCCGCGCGTCCGGATCGGCGGCCGCGCTCCCGGAATCACCATAATAGCCGCTGCGCGCCAGCACCCGCAAATCCGGGCGGCGGGTCCGGATCTGAAGGCGGTGAAACCGGTCGCTGGTCTCGGGCAGGTTCTTCGGGTAGTAGCCCAGCAGGTACTGCGTGCGCAGTTCGCGGATAATCTCGGTGAAAGCGGCATCCAGGCCCGGACCGATGCTGGGCGCGAAAACGCGCCCGCCGGTGGAGGCGGCCATGGTGGCCAGGGCGTTCTCGCCGCCGATGTTGCGGCCCGCGTCAGCGGTGATGGGCATCACCAGTACGGGGTAGATCACCGCGTCCGCCATTTGCGCGGCCTGCAATGCCTGGTGATAGGTGGTGCTGCTGGTGGTATCGCCGCCGTCGGTCACGATGATCATGGCGTGCCGCCCCTCACGCCCTTCCAGGTCGCGCGAGGCGAGGTAGATGGCATCGTACATCGCCGTTCCGGCTTCGGCCTTGAACGCACGCAGCGACTTCTCCAGCGACCCGAGGTTGTGGGTGAAGAAATTCCACCTCTTCACCTCCCAGTTGAAGCTGTACAGCGCCAGCTTGTCCTCGGGATTGCCTTCGGTGAACAGCGCTTTGAAGAAGCGGTTCACCGATTCGAGTTCATAGCGCAGCTCCTTGGCCGTGGAACCGCTGGTATCCACCATCATGGCTACGGAGAGCGGCAATTCGGTGTGGTGCTCGAAGACCGCGATCTGCTGCGGCACGCCGTTATCCAACACTTCGAAATCGTCTTTGGCCAGCGTGCCCACCAGATCGCCCGCGGTGTTCTTCACCGTGGCCAGAATGCGCACCAGGTTGACATCGACGCGGATTACGGGCTGCTGCGCCGCGGCGAGGCCCGCGGCCAGGAGCGCAAGGCACACGTTACGGCGCGGCTTTAGGAACACTGCCGTCCCACTCTCCTTCCACCCACACCTCTCCGTCTTCGAAGTACTCGCGTTTCCACACCGGAACCCGGCGCTTGAGTTGATCGACGGCTTCGAGCGCGGCGGCGAAAGCGGCCTGGCGGTGCGGCGCCGTGACCACGATGGCCACGCTGGTTTCGCCGATCAACACGCGCCCGAGGCGGTGGACGATGCCGATGTGCCCGATATCAAAGCCCGCCGCGAGTTCGCGTCCGATCTCCGCCATCACTTTCAGCGCCATCGGTTCGTAGCATTCGTATTCCAGGCAGCGGGTGCGCCGTCCGCCGGTATTGTTCCGCGCCACGCCGTCGAAGGTCACCACCGCGCCGTCCTCGCCGCGCAGCGCGAGTGCGGCCAGCTTCCGCACGTCGATGGGCTGGCGGGTGAGCGCGAAAAAATTGCCGCTCTCGTTGGACTGCCGCAGGAACGCGCCGGAACCGCCGCTCACGGGCGGAAGCAGCGCGATCTCGTCGCCCTCGCGCACCGCATCGCCGGGACGGCTGAATTCCTGGTTGCGGGCCAGTACGATGCTGGAGGCCATCTCGCGCATGCGCGGGAAGCGTGCGGCGCAGGCTTCGAACACGTCGCCCATGGTGGCGCCGTCGGCGACATCGAGGCGCTGTTCCGCCCCGCCCGCCAGTTCGCGCAGCATCCCAAAGAACAACACGCGTACCTGCATAATTCAACCGCAGTTTAGCAGACGCCTCCGGCCCCCGCCGCGTTGCGTTTTATAATTGGGTTCCCTATGCAGGCTCACGAAATCCGGCTCAGGGCGCGCTACGCCGAAACCGACCAGATGGGTGTGGTGCACCACGCCAATTACCTGGTATGGATGGAGGCGGCGCGCGTGGAGTTCTCCAAGGCGTGCGGTTTCGACTACCGCGAAATGGAAGAATGCGACGGAGTGCTCATGGTGGTGGCTGAAGCGCGCTGCCGGTACTCGCACCCCGCCCGCTTCGACGATGAAGTGGTGGTGCGCATTTCCACCGCACAGGTCAATACGCGCATGGTTCGGTTCCACTACGAGATGCGCCGCGCCGACGGACTGAAGCTGGCGTCCGGGGAAACCGCTCACGTGTTCTGCCGCCGCGATCTGAAACCCTGCCGGATGCCTGACAAGTACAGGAAAAACTTTGGACTGCCGCCGGCCGAAGCCGGGGCAGCCCAATAAAGCCTGCGGGGAACGTCTTACATGAGCGCGGTTACTTCTTCTTCGCGGGGGCTCTCTTCGCGGCTTTCTTCACGACCTTCTTCGCCGCCTTCTTGGCCGGCGCTTTCCTGGCTGCGCTCTTCTTGGCGGCAGTCTTCTTGGTCGCGGTCTTCTTCGTGCTCTTCTTTACAGCCATGAAACCTCCCTTTCACTACTATACTGGCCCCGCACGGAATCTCAAACCCGGCGGCGGAGTTCGCTTCTACGCTTTCGCCAGTTCGGAGCGAATGTACGCGTTGGCTTCGGCGGCCACCGTTTCACCGTCCGGCTTGAAATCGAAGACCTCCAGCGAAAGCCACCCGGCGTAGCCGCGCTGCGCCATGGCGCGGAACAGAGGCTTCATATCGTAATTGCCGAGTCCCGGGCGTTTCCCGTCCATTTCGTTCAGATGCACGTGACGGAGGTAAGGGAAGTAGCGCGCGACGAGTTCGCCGGCTGACAGCGTCTCCGCGGCCGTGTGATGCACATCGAACATGGACTGAACCGCCGGGCTGCCGATCTGCCTGACGATCGCGATCGCCTGTTCGAGCGTATTGACGACGTTGCAGATGTGTGGGGCAAGCGGCTCGACGAGCAGGAGCACGCCGCTGCCGCGCGCGTGCGGCGCCACTCGGGCAAATCCTTCGGTGAGGCGCGCTACCGCACCGGCCGGCGTCTCGCCTTTTTCCGCCGCGCGCTGTTTCGCGCCGCCGAATACCATCACGCCCCCGCCGAGATCGGCGCAGAAGTCGATGAGGCGCAGCATGTAGTCCCAGGTCCGGCGGTACACCGCGGCATCGGCGGTGGCGGCGTGCAGGCCCTTGGGCGCGCTGAGCAGGTTGTGCAGCCCGGCGAACGCCAGCCCTTCGGCGTCCATGGTCTTGCGCAGTTGGGCGCGGCGCGAGGCCGGAATCGACGCGGGGTCCTCCGCGAGCGTCCCCGGCATGATCTCGATGCCGCTGTAGCCGGTCTTGCGCGCAAGCCGGCACTGTTCGCCGAAGTCCGCCGTCTGGAAGGTTTCGTTGCAGACGGCCAGCCGGAAACCGCGCGCAAGCTTCGCCGCAGTGAGCAATTCGAGCAGTGTGCGCCGCGTCATAGGCGGAACAATGACCTCGCGTTCGCCCAGAAGATCTTGCGCTCGTCCGCCGCCGGCAGGCGCAGGCTGGTCACGCACTCCGCGATGAGCTTCGGATCCACCCACGGATGATCGCTCCCGTAAAGCAGCCGGTCCGGACCGATGAAATCGTAGGCGTAACGAATGGCTTGCGGCAGAGGCGAGACCGCGTCGAACCACACCTGCCGCAGATACTCGCTGGGAGGCCGCTTGATGCGCCCGGCGCCGCGCTTCAACACCATCGCCTGGTGATCGATGCGCCCGATGAGATACGGCACCACGCCGCCGCAATGCGGGCACAGCAACTTGAGTTTGGGAAACTCGTCGAGGATGCCGGCCAGAATGATGCGGCTCAGGGCGATGCTGGTGTCGGTCATCAGTCCTATGCTGCCCCACAAGTCGTAACCGGTGGTGGCCTCATAAATCATGGGGTAAGCAGGATGCAGCAGAATGGGGATGCCCATCTGTTCGGCGCGGCGGAACAGCGGCCGGAATTGCGGCTCATCGGGCCACTGGCCGTCGAGGTTCGAGTACAGCAGGATGCCGCGGAACCCGAGCCGGTCGACGCAGCGTTCGAGCTCGGTGAGCGACGCACCCATGTCCTGGAGCGGCAGAGTGGCGAGCCCGAAGAAGCGGCCGGGATGCGCCCGGGCCAGAGCGGCCAGGTAATCATGCGCCATGCGCGCCACCTTCACGCCGTCGGCGCCGAACAATTCCGGGCCGGGGTCGTTGATGCTGAGCGCGGTGGTCCGGATGCCTGCGGCGTCCATGTCCGCCAGTTTCGCGGCGGGGTCGGTGTGTTTGGGCAGTACGCGGCGCACCCATTTGTTCACGACCACGAACCGGTCCGCACCTTTGCGATAGGAGCGGGGCGAGGCGCCGCGCGCGGCCATGAAGTCTAGCAACTCGGGCACGTACAGGTGGCTCTGAACGTCGATGCGGCCGGCTTCGGCGGCAGCCGCCGCGGTTGCAAGGAACTGTCTGCGGCTGGTCATCGGCTGTCCACCAGGAAGTAGTTGTCATGTCCCGGCACGATGACATCGGCCATCGCGGCGAGGCGGTCCATGGTGCGCGCGCCCTGTGCCGGATCGGCGGCGTTAAAGTAGCTGCGGCGATCAAGCCAAAAATCGCGCGTGGCTACCGAGTCACCCGCCGCAATCACCCAGCGGCCGCCGCAGTGGAAGCGGAGCGCGTGGTGCGTGGCGGTGTGGCCGGGCGTGGGGATGACCTCGGCCGCGCCGCACAGCACGGCGGGCGCGGGCTCGAAGGCGCGCGAAAAGCGGCGCTTCGCGTTCAACACCTTCGCGACCGGCGCGGCGGCGTACCACGCGGCCTTCGGGAAGTGCTCGACGCCGGCATAGTGATCGCCGTGCTCGTGCGTGACGAACACGGCGGTCACGTCGCCGGGTTTCAAGCCCGAGCGGCGGTCCAGTTCCTTGGCCATCTCGGTCCCGTCCGCAAGCGAGGGATCCACCAGCAGCCGGAATCCCCCGCCGCAGATCAGCGTGCAGGTGCAGATGGCGCCGCGCATAGGCTTTGCATCGGGCTCGCCCCAGTAGCGGTTGCGCGAGAGGTTGCCGATGGTGATCACCGCCCAGCGGTCCACCTTCGCGGACTGAGCGGGCAGCGCGGCGCCGGCCAGAAACGTGCGCCGTTTCAAATGCGCAGCTCCGCCTTCTGGCTGAGCAGGAGTTTTTGGAGCGCCTTCACGTCCAGCTTGCGCGGGGGGACGCCGCGCGTGGCGGCCAGGGCGGCGGCGCATCCCGAGGCGTGGCCTATCGCCATGGCGGGCGCCATCGAGCGCGCCGACTGGAAAGGCGCCTGCTCGCAGGAAATGCAACGGCCTGAAAGCACCAGGCCGTCCACTTTCTTCGGCACCAGGCAGCCGTAGGGCACGTCGAAGCCCTCGTGCTGGAGAAAGTAGCGCTTGCCGCGGTAGCTCGGGAAAGGGTTCGAGCTGATGGCGATGACGTCGGGGAAGCGTTTGCCCTCCATCGCCTGCTTCTCCGTGAGCACGTATTCGCCGAGGATGCGGCGGGTCTCGCGCACGCCGATGCACGTGGCCGTCTGCATCAGGTAGAGCGTCTCCATGCCGGGTTTCTTGCGCATCTCCTGGACGTCGTCCCAGAGCTTGAGGCGGCTTTCGATTTCGGCCTTCGTCAGCGTTTCGACATTATCGCCGTCGCCGCTGATGCGGGGGCCCCATCGCACCACGCGGTCGCCGATGCGGATGCCGCCGAAGGCTCCTTCCACGCTCTTGGGCAATCCGCCGAGCCGGTACATGAGGGTCATGGGCATGCGGTCGCCCGTGAGGGCGGGACTCATAAAGGGCGCTCCCGCGCGCGCTGCGATATCGCCGTCGCCGGTGCAGTCGATGACGACATCGGCCGCAATCGCCTGGCGTCCCGATTTCGATTCCACGATGACGCCGGTCACGCGCGCGCCGTCCATCATGGGCGCCGCCACCCAACTGTGCAGCCGCAGTTGCACGCCCTCTTTCCGCAGCAGGTTGAGCGAGGCGATCTTGGCGGCTTCCGGATCGAAACCGACCGTGTAGGGGATGTCGCCCTTGCGAACGTCGTGCTGGAAGGTGCGCTCGTAATTGTCCATGTCCGCCACGCCGCCCAGCCGCACGAGCTCCGCGATGTACTCCGCCGGAATGCCCTTCACGGTTTGAAGCGCCTCCGGCGCGCGCTGGTTGCGGAAGCCGTTATAGCAGGTCATCAGGCCGGCGGTGCCGTTTCCGCCGAGAAAGGCGTAGCGCTCGAGGAGCAGCGTGCTGGCGCCGCTGCGCGCGGCGGCGGCGGCGGCGATGACGCCGCTGGGGCCGCCTCCCGCTACGATCACCTGGTAGCGCCCCACAACGGGGGTTTCGAGAGTCTCGCGATAAGTGGATGCGGCGACCGTGGCGCCGCGCGCGGCGGCCGTGACCAGCGCCGCGCCCATGAATCCACGCCGTCTGATTCGGTTCATGTCTTCCTCCGTTACCGTGTTTTCCAATACTCCAGGGCCGGGCCGCGCATGGTGTCGAACCTTCCGCTGGCCGCCCGCGCCCGCAGGGCCGTCATGACCTCCGGGCCAAGCGGTTTAAAGCTTTGCGCGACCCGCACGTCGTCTTCCAGTTGTCCGATGGTGCAGAACCCCAGCGCCGCGGCCGTGACCGGCAGGGAGAGCGTGTAGCGCAGGCAATCCCCCGCGCTGAAGGGCCGCAGCAAAAACGCGTTGCCGAACACCTTCATGGCGAAGATGCCGACGCCGCGCTCCACCGCAGCCGGCAGCGCCGTGCGTTCGAAACTCATGTCCGGCGATTCCGAGAAGCACGTGTCGGCGACGTGCAACGGCATGAACGCGGTGTCGAAGCGCTCGGCATGCTTCAGCATCTCCACGTGCACCAGCGGATCGCGGCAGTTCGAGTAGCCGATGAAGCGGCATTTGCCGGCCTTCTTGGCGGCCTCGAAAGCCTCGAAGGCGCCGCCCGGCGCGAAGATGCGCTCCAGGTCCTGCTTGCGGTTCACGCCGTGCATCTGCCAGAGGTCCACGTAATCGGTGCGCATCTTCTTCAACGAAGTGTCCAGGTCGGCTTCGGCGCCCTTGCGCGTGCGCTGGCCGCTCTTGGTGGTAAGAAAGATGTGCTTGCGGAACCCGGGGATGACCGCGCCGTAGACCTCTTCGGCGCGGCCCTCGGCGTAGCTGCGCGCCATGTCAAAGTAGTTGATGCCGAGATCGTAGGCGCGCCGCACCACGGCGGCGCCCTCCTCGAACGGGACCAGGTGGAAGCGTGCCCCGCCCTGGCCTACGATGGTGAGTTTCTCCCCGGTACGGCCGAGGGTGCGCTTGGGAATGTCGCCCGCTCTTGGTTTGGCCGGCCGGGGCGTCCCAAGTCCGGCGAATGCCGCTCCGATGAAAATGCGACGCTGCATGAGGCCTATGCTACTTCAAAAACGGCTACATTGTTCTAATGATTACGCGGCGCGAATTCATGGCGGCGGGAGCGGGGGCGCTCGCGGCGCCCGCCGGGACGCCCTGGTACCGGCGGACCTACCGGTGGGGACAGACCAACATCACGGAGAAAGATCCGGAACGCTACGACATCGCATTCTGGCGCGAATACTGGAAGCGCACCGAAGTTCAGGGCGTCATCATCAACGCCGGCGGCATCGTGGCCTACTACCCCAGCAAGTTCCCGCTGCACCGCCGCGCGGAATTCCTTGGCGGGCGCGACTTATACGGCGAGTTGTGCAAGGCGGCGCACGACGACGGCGTCGTGGTGCTCGCGCGCATGGACTGCAACCGCGCCGCGGAAGATTTCTACCGCGCCCACCCGGACTGGTTCGCGCGCGACGCCTCCGGCCGGCCCTATCGCGCCGCGGACAAGTACACCACCTGCATCAACAGCCCCTACTACGACGAGTACATCCCCGCGGTGCTCACGGAGATCATCGAACGCAGCCATCCCGAGGGCTTCGCGGACAACAGTTGGGCGGGCCTGAGCCGCGGCAGCATCTGCTACTGCGCGAACTGCGCCAGGAAGTTTCGCGACAAGACCGGCAAAGCCCTGCCCGCGCGCCACGATTGGGACGACCCCGTGTTCCGCCAGTGGATCGAGTGGAACTACGACCGGCGTATCGAGGTCTGGGACCTTTTCAATCGAACCACCAAAGCCGCGGGCGGGCCGGACTGTATCTGGATCGGGATGAACAGCGGTTCCATCAGCAACCAGGCGCGCTCGTTCCGCGACATGGCGCGCATCTGCGAGCGCGCGGAAATGATGCTGATGGACCATCAGAGCCGCTCCGATTCTTCGGGCTTCCAGCAGAACACCGACACGGGAAAACTGGTTCACGGGCTGCTCGGCTGGGACAAGATCGTGCCCGAGAGCATGGCCATGTACCAGGCGGGGCGCAACTCGTTCCGGCTGGCCGCGAAGCCGGCCGGGGAGGCACGGATGTGGATGCTCGCGGGCTTCGCCGGAGGCATCCAGCCGTGGTGGCACCACGTGGGCGCATGGCATGAGGACCGCCGCGCTTACCGCACCGCGGAGCCCGTCATGCGCTGGCACAAGGCCAACGAGCAGTACCTGGTGAACCGGCGGCCGCTGGCGGCGGTGGGGCTGGTCTGGTCGCAGCGGAACACGGATTACTTCGGCCGGGACAATGCGGACGACCTCGTCGAGACGCCCTACCGCGGATTTATGCAGGCCCTGGTGCGCGCGCGCATCCCGTACGTGCCCCTAAACATCGACCGCATCGGCCGCGACGGCGCGGACCTTGCCGTGCTGGTGCTGCCCAACCTCGGCGCCATGTCCGATGCGCAGTGCGCCGCGGTGCGCCGCTTCGTGGAGCGCGGCGGCGGGCTGATCGCCACGGGCGCCAGCAGCCAGTTCAACGAATGGGGCGACCCGCGTCCGGACTTCGCGCTCGCGGACCTGTTCGGCGCGCACAGCGGTTCCGCGTCACGCCGCGTCTCCGGGCAGACGCAGCACACCTACCTGCGGCTCGCCACCGAACGCCACCCGATTCTCGAAGGCTTCGAGGAGACCGCGATCCTCCCCTTCGGCGGCATGCTCGAACCGCTGCGGACGGACGCGGACGCGCGGGCGCCGCTGACGTTCATCCCGCCGTTCCCCATTTATCCGCCGGAAACCGCTTGGATGCGGCAGTTGAAGACCGATATACCGGCGCTCGTGCTGAAGGGCCGCGTCGCCTACATGCCCGCCGATCTCGACGCGCGCTTCGCGCGCGAGAACCTGCCCGACCACGGCAACCTGCTCGCGAACCTCGTGCGCTGGGCGGCGGGCGGGCGCATTCCGCTCGCCGTGGAAGGCCGCGGCCTGATCGATTGCAGCCTGTACACGCAGCCGGGGCGCCTCATCCTGCACCTGGTGAACCTGACCAGCGCCGCCACGTGGCGCGCGCCGATCCACGAGCTGATCCCGGTGGGACCGCTGAAGGTCAAAGTCAGGCTGCCCGAAGGAGTTTCCGGAAAGAGTTTCAAGCTCCTGGTGGACGGATCGACAGGCTCGCCGGTAGTGGAACTGGGCTGGTGTTCGTTTGAATGCCGGTCCGTGCTGGACCACGAGGTGGCCGTGATCACGTGAGCTACACGCCGATCCGGGCGAGCACGCGCGCCACGGTGCGATCGCAACGCGGACCCAGAAAAGCATAGGTTTCGGGCACCGCGGCGCGCAACACCGCGCGGGCGCGATGCAGCCGGGTCTTCACCGCCTCTTCGGAAAGTCCCAGACATTCGGCCGTCTCCGCCGTGCTCAGTTGTTCGATCTCGCGCAGCACGAACACGGAGCGGTACATGTCCGGAAGATTCTCCACCTGGGCCTGAAGCAACCTCGCCAACTGGCTCCGCATGGCCGAGGACTCGGGCGTTTCAGAAACGTCACGGTTCGCGGCGGACATAATTTCTCCTTCCTCGTTTTCCAGCGGGACCCACCGCCTGCTCTTGCGGGCGCGGGCCAGCGCTTCGTGGTAGGCAATGCGCGTGACCCAGGCGGCGAAGCTGGAGCGTCCCTCGAACTGGTCCAGGTGCTCGTAGGCGCGCACCCAGGCTTCCTGAAGGACGTCTTCGGCTTCCAGGTCGTCGCGAATCACCGAACGGATGACGCGGTAAAGCCGCTGGTTGTAGCGGCGCATGAGCCGTTCATACAGACCGGTTTCGCCGGAGCGCACGCGCTCGACGATCTCGATATCCGGTGTTTCCACGGGCACCATGCTTAATAGAGTCATCACCCCCTCGGGGGTTGCAGGCGCGTTTTCGCACAGTCGCGTGCAACGAATGGGAGGCTGGCCGCTCTGTCCGGATGGAGGGCATATGAGCACCATCGTTGCGAATCCGGACAGCGGCGCCGTCGCCGCCGAACACAGCCGCCCTGCCTGGCAGGCGTATCAAATCCTACATGTGGCGTTCAGCGCGGCGCCAATCGTCGCCGGCCTGGACAAGTTCTTTCATCTGCTGGCGAACTGGGACCAGTACCTGGCGCCGTGGATTGCGCCGCTGTCTCCTGTCGGCGGACACAACCTGATGCTGGTGGCGGGAGCGATTGAGATTCTTGCCGGCGTCCTGGTTGCGCTGAAGCCGCGCATCGGCGCGCTGATCGTGGGGGTGTGGCTGGGCCTGATCATCGCAGACCTGGCCAGCATGGGATTGTACCTGGACGTCGCGCTGCGCGACCTCGGACTGGCGCTGGGCGCGTTTGCGTTGTGGCGGCTGGCGCGGGAATTCGACGTATGATTGGGCGGCTCAACGGCAACCGGCAGCGCAGCCATAGGCGGCGGCAAGCCAACTCTTCACTTCGGCGTCGATGTCCGCGCGCGAAGAGATGGCGACCCGCAGCCGCACCCGGTCCTTGTCGTTTGCGCCGGGGATCGGCAGCAACCGGCCTCCGGCATTCATGCCGGGCAACGCGAGGCCGAGATCGAGGCGCGTGCTCGTGGGCGCTTTGACCCACGCGAACATGAGGCCGCGGCGGAACGTCACCTGAGTGCGCGCGGGCGCCGTCTCCACGTCCGCGCCGAGGGCCTTGGCCGCCGCCGCGATCTCCTCGTAGAGCGGGCGCAGGGCGGACTTCGGACCGGAGAATATGCCCTCGATCAGCCCCGCCGCATCGCTGTAATCGGTTCGCTTCCCCTCGGCTTCCGACGCGATGAGGCCCGCCGCCACGCGGCCGATGCCGTGTTCCTTCATCAGCCACTCGACGCGTCTTTTGCGGCCCGCCGGACCTTGCTTCTTCACCACGCGGCTCCACTGGGCGAGGTCCTTGCCGGTCCGCAAGCGCAGGTTTTCAAGAATCTTCGAGAGCATGCCGCCGGGGGATTTTGCCATGGCGACAGTGTACTATAGGGTTCCATGAAGCGACGCGATCTGCTTGCACTTTCCCTGGCGCCCGGAGCGCAGGCCGCGGCACGGCTCTTCGACGTGCGCGCGCACGGGGCGGCGGCGGACGGGAAGACACTCGACACGGAAGCCATCAACCGCGCCATCGACGTCTGTCACGGCTCCGGCGGCGGCGTGGTCTACGCCGGCCCGGGCACGTACTTGGCCGGAACGGTGGTGCTCAAGAGCAACGTCACGCTGTATCTGGAAGCGGGCGCGACGCTGCTGGGCAGCAGAAACATCGGCGACTACAGCAAGTCTCCGGGCCCGCCTGAAAAGGGCGACGCCAACCAGAAGCACCTGGTATTCGCGGGCGATGCGGAGAACGTGGGGCTGGCCGGGCCGGGCCGGATCGACGGGCAGGGGCCCGCGTTCTGGCAACCCAGCGGCCGCAAGGCGCCGCCGCCCGAGGAGAGCTGGCGCGACGTGGCGACATACGATTGGAAACCGCTCGACCGCGCCTCGCCGATGGTCGAGTTCGCCGGGTGCCGGCACGTGCGGATCGAAGACGTCCGCCTGGAAAACGCATCCGGCTGGACGCTGCGGCCGGTCAACTGCGACAACGTCGTGATCCGCGGCATCACCATCCGCAACCCCGTGACCGGCCCGAACACGGACGGCATTGACCCAACGGGCTGCCGCAACGTGTTCATTTCCGGCTGCCTCATCGACACGGGCGACGACGCCATCTGCCTCAAGAGCGAGAACCCCTACGGGGAATCGGTGCGCGTCACGAAGAACATCACCATCACCAACTGCGTGCTCACCTGCTGCTGCAACGGCCTGAAGTTCGGCACCGCCTCGCGCGGCGGATTCGAGAACGTGACGTTCACCAATTCCGTGATCTTCAACGAGCGGGTGGATCCGAAGGCGCGGGTCATTTCCGGCATCGCGCTGGAAGTGGTGGACGGCGGCTGGCTGGAAGGCGTCACCATCTCGAACATCCGCATGCAGAACGTGCGCACGCCGCTCTTCCTGCGCCGGGGCAACCGCCGCCCGCGCCCGGACGGCACGCCGGGCACGCTGCGCGGCGTCCTCATCGAAAACGTGCACGCCACCGGCGCCATCCTGACCAGCTCGATAACGGGACTGCCCGGCTTTGACGCTGAAGACATCACGCTCTCGAACATACGCATCGACACCGAAGAACGCGGTCAGGCTGCGTGGGTTGCGCGCGAGATCCCCGAGCAGGAAAAGTCTTATCCGGAAGCGCGCATGTTCGGCCGCCTGCCCTCGTACGGCCTCTATTGCCGCCACGTGAGGGCGCTGCGGCTGCGCGGCATTGAGGTTACGGCGGCCGAAGGCGAATCCCGGCCCGCGCTGGTTTGCGACGACGTGAAGGACCTGGACCTGGACGGCTTCCGCTCCAGCGCCATCCCCGGTGAGCAGCCCGTCATGAAACTGACCGGCACGCGCGGCGCCTTTTTGCGCGGCTGCTGCGCCCCCGAAGGAACCGGCACATTTCTGGAGGTTGCGGGCGAAGCCAGCGAGCGGGTATCGGTTACGGCCAGCGAATTGCGCGGGGCACGCCAGGCGGTGCGCCTTTCCGGCGGCGCGCGCAGCTCGGCGGTGTCGGTTTAGAAGATCACTCTCAGCCCGAATTGAATCGAGCGCGGCATCTGCTGGACTCCCGTGATGGTTCCGAAGGCCGCGTTCGTGGGGCTGGTGTTTGGGGCGGTGAAGTGCGTATGGTTGAACGCGTTTGAAAACTCGCAGCGGAACTGCACGTAGGAACGCTCCCCGAAGTACGTGTTCTTGGTGGCGGAGAGGTCCCAACGGTTCAGGCCCTGCGACCGCACACCCGAGAGCCGCGAGGGGAACGTGCGTATGTTGTAGCTCAGCGATCTTCGGGAGTCGCGCTCGAAACCCGCGCCGGTGTTGAACCAGCGCTGCGCGGTTCGCTCGCCCGGCGGCAGCGGGATGTCGGAGAGCTTGCCGTTGAAGATGATGTTGGAGAAACCGAGCGGTCCGCCGCTCTGGGCCTGGTAAATGCCCTGTGCCTGCCACCCGCCGATGAGCGCGCCCACCAGGCCCCGGGCGGATGCGCCCCATCGCCGCCGGCGGCCGAACGGCAGTTCCATGATGCTGCTGACCACGAGCCGGTGCGAACGGTCCTGGTCCGAGATGACGCGCTCGGGGCGGGCGTCGGTTTCATTCAGGAAACTGGTGGCCTCCATGAACTTTGCCCACGTCCACGCGGCGGTGACCGTGTAGCCGCGCGAAAACCGCTTCTCCAGACGCGTCTGCATGGAGTGATAACTGGAAGACCCTTCGTTGGTGGTGGAGGCGATGCCGGTGAAATGCGGGTACGGACGCAGCAGTTGGGAGCGGGCCACGGTTCTGCCGGAGAGGCCCGTGCTGGGCAGCAAGGGATAGAACGGATTCGTTACCGCCGCGCTGAGCAGGTCCACCACGGGCTGATCGCGATAGGGCAGGGTGCTGAGCAGATCGCGCGGCACGGGGTCGAGCTGCCGCGTGGTGCGCATGCGGTTCGCCGCGGAGCCGACGTAAGCGATCTCGAGCAGCGCCTGGTTGGCCATGCGCCGCTGCACGCTGAATTGCCATCGCTCCATGTAAGGGCTGGCCAGCAGCGGTTTGAAAGCGCTGACGCTCTGGCCCACGGCGGTCATGAGTCCCAGCGAAGCGCCCGCCGGCCGGATGAACCCATCCGGGAACGGGTTCGCCAGCGTGGCGATGAAGTTCTGACCGTTATCAAGCGATGGCGTGAGGGTAGTCTGGCGGTTGAAGCCGGTTTGATTCACGTCCTGGCGCGCGATGTCGAAGAACATCCCGTACCCGCCGCGAATCACGCTGCGCTGGCCCAGTTGATACGCCGCGGAAACGCGCGGGGCGAAGTTGTTCTTGTTGCTCGTCCAAAGCTGGCGCGGCTCATTGCCGACGCCGGCGAAGGTGACGCCGCCCCGCGCGCGAAACGCTTCCACCGGCAATTCCGGGATGGGCGCGCGCGCGTAGTTGACGCGCGCCGCGGCTTCGATCGGGTTGGTGCTGGCGGTATCGAAGCCGCGGATCGAGCGGTTGTACCGCTCCGTGGTGGGCGCCTCCAATTCGTAACGCAGCCCGAAGTTCAACGTGAGCCGGCGCGACACCTTCCAGGCGTTCTGCACATACCAGCCGGATACCTGGTATTGCTGGGCGTAGGATCCGTTCACGTCGACGTTGCCGCCGGTGGGCAGGCCCAGAAGGAAGGCGGCCAGGTCCTGTCCGAGCGGCGCGGCGGTGGAGTTGTCCATGGGGCCGCGCGTCCAGCCGGTGCTGAATTGCAGGCGCCCGGCGGAGCGGCCCAGGTCGTAAGCGGTGTCGCGGTAGACGCGGTACTCGCCGCCGAAACGCAAGGTGTGGCTGCGGACCATCCACGTGAAGTTCGCCGCCAGGCTGTGAATGTCATTCGCGCTCTTGCGGTTGCGCTCGGGGTTGAGTTCCGCGTAATTGTCCACGTCGATGTTCGGCAGCATCATGCCCCGTGCGTCCACCGAGATGATTTCCGCGGCGTAGTTCTTCGCGAAGCCGAGCGTGGTGATATCCAGCCCGATGCTGGCCGGGTGCCTCGTCTCCCAGTAGCGCGTGTACGTGTAGCGCGTATTGATGAGGAAGCGGGGCGTGAGCACGTACACATCGTCGATGGCGAAGCCGCGGTTTTCGCGCCACACGAAGTTGCCCGCGGCGCCGTGGAACCGCTGCTGCGCGATGTTGTAGCGCTTGTTCGCGTTCCCGCGCACGAAGAAGCGGTTCCGGTCGCTCAGGTTGTGGTCCACGCGAAACACATGGCTGAAGAAACGGTTCTTTTCGAGCAGCGGCTCGGTGTAGTTGTCCGTGCCGTCCGCCGCGCCCGGAAGGTTCGCGGCCGGCCAGTAACGCTCCATGATCGCCGTGGCCACGGGCGAAATGCGCGAGCGCGGGATCACGTTCTCCGCCAGCGGCTGGCGGCTGAACCGGCCGCTCCCGGCCGGGGTGATCGTAGCCGGGTCATAAATCTGATACCGCGAGCCGAGCGCCAGCAGACCGGAGAGATCGCCCTGCCGTTGCGCGGCGGTAGGCACGGTGACGATGTTGCTGCCCCTGCGCGGCAGCGAATCCCTGATCCCTTCGTAGCCGTACATCCAGAACGTACGGTTGCGCCCGTTGAACACGCGCGGCAGCACCACGGGGCCATTGGCGTTTATTCCCCAGCGGTTCTGGCGGTAATCGTCTTTCGGCAATCCCGCCATGTTGGAGAAGAACGAGTTGGCGTTCAGCACGGGGTTTTGCAGAAAGGTGTACGCCTGGCCGTGGATCTTGTTGGTGCCCGACTTCAGGCTGACGTTGACCACCGCTCCCATGGCGAACCCGTTGGCGGCGTCGAACGTCGCGGTCTGGATCTTGAACTCGGAAACCGTTCCGGCCGGCGGGGCGTAGGCGACGTTGCCGCCGGCGCCTCCCGTGTTCGGCGCTCCGTCCATGGTGAACTCGTTGCGTCCCGTGCGTACTCCGTTCACCGTAATGCTCGAAGGGCCGCCCACATCGAAAGGCCGCTCAAAGCCGCTGCCGGTCAGGTTCATCACGCCGGGGCTGAGGTCGGCGAGCATCATGGGATTGCCGTCCTTCAACGGCAGTTCCGTCACCCGGCGCTCGTCCACCACTTGCCCGAGCGAAGCGTCGGCGGCTTCCACCAGCGGTTCCTCGGCCGTGACCGTGATGGTTTCGGCCGCCGAACCCACCTCCAGAGTCACGTCCACGGTGATCTTATCGTCGATCTGGACGGTGATCCCCTCCCGCAGGAACTTCTTGAATCCGTCCCTCTCGGCGCTGATGCTGTAGACCCCGGGGATCAGGTAGGGCAGCGTGTAATCGCCGGTGGCGTTGCTGGCGCCTTTCGTCTCTACGTTGGTTTCGGTGTTGACGGCGCGAACCGTGGCGCCCGCGATCACGGCGCCGGATTGATCCGCGACGCGTCCCAGGATCTGTCCGCGCGTTTCCTGCGCGTGCGCCGCCGCGGCGAGCACCAGCGTCGCGGCGGCAACCCCAGCGTGTCGGAACATAGTCGGGTCCATTCTACGCGAACCGGATCTGAATGGTCGAGCGGGCGTGCCCCCGCCACCCGCCCGGGGGCGGGAGTATACTAACGTACCGCCGGGGTAAGACAATCCGGCTACTATATCTCTGAAAAGGAGCCGGCCGTGCGGTCAATCGCCTTTTGGCTGTTGTGGGCGGCCCCGCTGTGCGCGCAAATCGGCGGCGGCGGGACCATTAAAGGAACGGTTACTGATGCGACGGGCGCCGTGGTGCCCGGCGCCGCTGTCATCGCAACCAACGTCGCTACGGGAGTGGAGACCCGGCGCGAGACGACGCCTGCCGGGCTATACGTGATTGCCCCGCTGCCTGTGGGAACCTACAAGATCGCGGCGTCGGCTCCGGGCTTCCGCACCACGGTGCAGGAACAGGTGGTGCTGGATGCCCTGAGCACCGTGGAGATGAATCTTCAACTTGAGGTGGGCGCCACCTCGGAGAGCCTCACCGTCACCGCCGCCCCGCCGGAGCTCAACACTTCGGACGCCCGCATGGGCCAGACGGTGCGCAATGACATGTACACGGCGCTGCCCCTCACCATGGGCGACGGCAATCCGCGCAACCCCGCCGCTTTTATTTACCTGATGCCCGGAGTGCAGGAGGGCGGCACGTTCGGTTTCGTCAACGGCGGCCAGAGTTTCTCGAAGGACGTGTACCTGGAGGGCCTGCCGATCACCGACGCCGTCCGCCAGGGCGAAAGCCGAGCGCTGCAATTCGCGGTGTCGGTGGAGTCCGTGGATCAGTTCCAGGTGGAGACCAGCGGCCAATCGGTGGAGTACAACGGCCAGGGCTCGGAGAACTACACCATCAAGTCGGGCACCAACCAGTTGCACGGCTCGGCGTACGAATTCCTGCGCAACACGGTGCTCGATTCGCGCGGCTTCTTTTCCCCCAAGCGCCCGCAGCAGAACCAGAACCAGTTCGGGTTCACCATCGGCGGGCCGGTCCGGAAGAACCGCATCTTCTTCTTCGGCTCCTACGACGCGTACCGCTACCGGGTGGCTACGGACTACCGCTTCGTCACCATCCCCACGGCCAAAATGCGCACCGGCGATTTCAGCGAGCTGCCCGTAAACATTTTTGATCCTGCCAGCACGCAGTGCCCGGCGGGCGCCAACTGCACCCGGCAGCCGTTCGCCGGGAAAGTCATTCCCGCCAGCCGCATCTCTTCCGCATCCAGGTTCTTCCAGGAGCCGATGCCCGCGCCGACCCACTCCGGCATCGCCAATAACTTCCTCAACAACAACAAGGGTGTGGGCTTCAACAATGCCAACGTCAACATCAAGGCCGATCTGAACGCCACTGACGCGCACCGGTTCGCGGTGCTGTTCTCGCGCGGCTCGCACAACCAGAGCAGCGCGGTCCGCGGCAATCCGGTTCCGCTGCCGCTGCCCTTCGTGGTGACGCGCGTGGTGGATGAAGTGCCCACCGTCGGGCAGGTGAAACACACCTGGGTCATGACCGCCAGCATGGTGAACCAGGTGAGTTTCGGCGTCTCGCGGCTGTGGATCCCGATCACCAATCCCACCATCGGCAGCAACTGGGTGGAAAAGGCCGGGATCAAGGGGCTGCCCAAAGGCGATGCCACGGAATCCTTCCCCGAGGTATCTTTCGCGGGCCCCAACGCGCCGCAAAGCTGGCGCGGCACCGACGCGCGGCCGTTCCTGGACGCGCTGAACAATTTCACGCTCCAGGACAACTTCCAGTGGGTGCGCGGCAGCCATTCGGTGAAGGCGGGCTTTCAGGCGCAGCGGCTTCAGGACAACTATCGCGCCCGGTGGGACGGAACCCTGTTCAATGCGGCGTTCAGCAACGCGCAGACCGCGGGGTTCACCGCCGGCCGGATCGACAATACCACGGGCAACGCGTACGCCAGCTATCTGCTGGGCACGCTGAATTCCTCCAACGTGATTGAGGATTCGGTGGTGACCTCCGGCGCGCGGTTTCGCAATTACGCGTGGTGGGTGAGCGACGACTGGAAGATCACCCGCAACCTCACCGTGAACGCCGGGCTGCGGTACGACCTGATGCAGCCTTACGTGGAAGTGCGGGACCGCGTCTCGTGGTTCAACCCGGACGTTCCCAATCCCGCCGCCGGCAACTTCCGCGGCGCGTTGCAGTTCGGCGGCAATGGGCAATCGCCGCTCTATTGCAACTGCCGCACCAGGATTCAAACGCACCATAACAACTGGGGGCCGCGCATCGGCATCGCTTACAAGCTCGGTGACAAGACCGTGCTGCGGGCGGGCTACGGCATGATGTACAGCCGTCACGGAGCCGTCGGCGGGCGCGGCGGCGCGCGCGAGGGTACCGGGAAGCTTGGCTATACGGCGTCGCCCGGGTTCAGCTCGCTCGACACCTTCAGCCCCGCGTTTGACTGGGACGATGGCGTTCCGGCCTACCAGAAGCCCCCGTTCTTCGATTCCACACTGAACACCGGGTTCACGAACGAGAAGCCTTCCGGCGGCGGGGTCAGCTTCGACAACCCGGAGAACGCAGCCCGGCCGCCCCGCTATCAGAACTGGAACTTTTCCGTTCAGCGGTCGATCACACCCTCGCTCACGCTGACCGCGGGTTACGCCGGCAGCAATGGAAAACTGCTGCGCGGCGGCGGGCTGGGCATCTGGTCGGCCCAGATTCACCCGCGTTACCTCGTGCTTGGCAACCTGCTCACCTCGCAGGTGAACGCCACCACGTTGGCCTCGGCGCGTGCGATCGTCCCCGATATCGCCCTGCCGTTTCCGAATTTCCGCGGCACCTTCGCACAGATGCTCCGGCCGTTTCCGCAGTACACGGGAACCGGCACGGATTTCGTGAACCTGGCGAGCTCGAACTACAACTCGCTTCAGATTACGCTCGTCAAGCGCATGTCTTCCGGATTGACGTTTAACATCAACCACACCTGGAGCAAGACGCTTTCCGATGCGGGCACGGGCCGCTCCGCCTACTTCTGGCAGAACGAAAAGACGCATGGCGAAAGCGACCGCCGCCACGTGTTCAACGCCATGGTGGTTTACGGGCTGCCGTTCGGCGCGGGGCGCGCGATCAACCCGGGAAATGCGGCCGCGCGCGCCCTCCTCAGCGGCTGGCGGCTCTCCAGCATCACGCGGCTGCGGTCGGGCCTGCCCTACGGCATCATCGCCGCGAGCTGCAACCTGCCGAACGCGGGAGGCTGCCGCGCGTCCTATAACCCCAACTTCAACGGCTCCGTTCGCATCAACGGAGACTGGGGCAGCGGCGATCTGCTCGGCGCGCGGCCCGCATTTCTGGATGCCAAGGCCTTCATGAACCCCGCTCCTTACACTTACGGCAATACACCCGGCGCGGGCGCCTTCGGCTTGTACAATCCGGGCTTCTGGAATGAGGACATAGGGATCACACGGCGGTTCCGCTTCACGGAGCGCGCCGGGCTGAACTTCACCGCCGAAGCGTTCAACGTGGCCAACGCCGTGATCTTCAGCGGCCCGGCGTCGCTCGACATCAACAACGCCAACTTCGGCCGCGTGACCGGGCAGCAGAACTCGCCCCGGTCCATCCAGTTTTCGCTGAAGCTGGCTTTCTGAGCAAAGGACATACAATGAGAACCATGCTTGCCACACTGGTTGCCTGTTTGTTCTTGGGCGCGGCGGAGCCGCCCGCTTCGTGGATCGACCCCGATACAGGCCACCGCGTCATCCGCCTGACGAGCGAGCCGGATAGCGCCAGCCTCTACTTCAACCAGAACGGCTACACGGCGGACGGCAAGAAGCTGGTCTACACCACGCCGGACGGGATCTACACGCTCGAACTGGCCACACGGCAAACCAAACAGGTCGTGCAGGGGCGCGCGCGGCTCATCGAGGCCGGGCGCAAGCATCCGCGCGTGTACTACATCCGCGAGGGCGCCGTCTTCTTCACCGATATTGAGAGCGGTCAGACGCGCCGCATCGGAACGTTGCCGCCGCGCGGCGGGGTTTCCACCGTCAACGCCGATGAAAGCCTGCTCGCCGGAACCTACATCGAGGGGCAAGGCCAGGACTACGGCGGCCCACGCACGCAGCAGACCCGTTCGCTCGATCAGCCCAGGAACAAGGGCCAGATGATGGAAGAGCGCTGGGCGGCGCGCCTTCCCATGGGACTGTTCACCATCAGCGTGGAGACCGGCGAAGTCAAGACCATCCACAAGAGCAACGACTGGCTCAACCACCTGCTGTTCTCGCCCACGGACCCGAAGCTCATCATGTTCTGCCACGAAGGGCCGTGGCACAAAGTGGACCGTATCTGGACCATCCGCACGGACGGCTCCGGGCTGACCCGGATTCACACCCGCACCATGGCGATGGAGATTTTCGGCCACGAGTTCTGGAGCGCGGACGGCCGCACCATCTGGTACGATTTGCAGACGCCGCGCGGCGAGGATTTCTGGCTGGCGGCTTACAACCTCGATACCGGGCGACGCACCTGGTACCACTTGCAGCGAAACGAGTGGTCCATCCACTTCAACGTGACCAACGACGGCACTCTGCTGTGCGGTGATGGCGGCGACCCCGGACAGGTGGCGCGCGCGCCGGACGGCCAGTGGATCTACCTGTTCCGCCCGGAGCTGATTCCCAACCGCGGCATCGACGACAAGAGCTTCGTGCAGCCCGGCGTGCTGCGGGCGGAGAAATTGGTGAACATGTCCAAGCACCAGTACCGGCTCGAGCCCAACGTGAGCTTCACGCCGGACCGGAAGTGGGTGGTGTTCCGTTCCAACATGTTCGGTCCCACGTACGTCTTCGCTGTCGAGGTGGCCAAGGCCCAATAATGCTTTCGCGTTTCGAATTTATCTGCACCCTGCTGGCCGGCGCGGCGCCCGAGGCCGGCGAATGGAAGCCGATGTTCGACGGCAAGTCGCTCGCGGGCTGGCGCGAGACGGAGTTCCGCGGGCGCGGCAGAGTGCGCGTGGAAAACGGAACGCTCGTGCTCGGGGCGGGAAAACCGCTCACCGGAGTGAACTGGACGGGCGCCTTCCCGCGCACGAATTACGAAGTGAGGTTCGAGGCCGCGCGCATGGAAGGCGGCGACTTCTTCGCCAGCCTGACCTGTCCGGTGGGGGAATCTGCCTGCACCTGGGTGACCGGCGGATGGGGAGGCGATATCGTCGGCATCTCGAATATCGACGGGTGGGACGCCTCGGAAAACGAAACGCGCGCGTACTTCGAATTCGAAAACGGCAAGTGGTATAGGTTCCGCATTCAGATCACGGACGAGCGCATCGTCGCGTGGATCGATGAAGAGCCCGCGGTGAATGTGGCCATCGCGGGGCGGCGCGTAGACCTGCGCCCTGGGGAAATCGAGCTTTCGGCGCCGTTCGGTTTCGCGTCGTACGCGAGCACCGGAGCGCTGCGCCGCATTGAGTACCGCTTGTTGCGGCGCAACGCGTAAGAACGTTGCCTACCCGTCCAGCTTCCAACCCTTGCGGTACTCGCGCTTGAGCCACGCGTTGGCTTCCGCGGCATTCGTGATGCGCCCCGTCGCCGGATCGTACTGAAGCTTCTTGCCCGCGCGGTGCGCCACCAGGCCGAGCAGCATCTGCTCCATCATGGTGCCGGAGTAGTCGAAATCGCAGTGGGTCTTGCTGCTCATGCCATGCGCGATGTGGTTGCTCTTGCCCTTGCAGGCGTCCAGCCAGTCCTGCTGAAACGGATCCACGCTGAAGGTGCGGCCGGCGCGCTCGCCCTCGAGGAACGCATCGATGGCGGTGTTCGGCAGCGCGATGGCGGCCGGCACTTTGCCCTCGTACATCTGCACCACGGGGAAGCCGTTCTCTTTCGGGTCCGCGCTGGGCATGGCGGTGAAGCCCGGCGGCAGGCTCGCGGCCGGTCCGCCGCGTCCGGGCCGTCCGGGGCGGCGCGGGGCCCCGCCCTGCGTGCGCTGGCCCGTGCCGCCTACCAGCGGCAGCAGTCCGGACTGGTCGCGGCGCTTGTAATAGGTGAAGTCGCCGTCGTCGTTGTTGGGAAGAATGACACGGCTGGTGAAGTCCGCGACAATAACGCCCCGGGTTCCTTCGAAGATGGCACCGTTGGCGATGCGGCTCACGTCCACGTAGCCCCTGGGGGATTCCGGTTTCAACCCGCCCTGGTACCAGAAGAGCTGGATGGGGCCGCGCCAGCTATTGGCGGGATGGTCGAAGCACACCTTCAGTTTCACCGGCGTGATGTCCGGGTTGAACTTGTCGCTGACCTCCTGGTCCACTTCGATGCCCGTGGGAGCGCCGGCGTCCACCACGTTCCACGGCAGGTCCATGGTGTGCGCGCCCATGTCGCCCATCTGGCCCACGCCGAAGTCGCGGTACATGTTCCAGAAAAGGCAGTTCAGACCGGAGCTGCCGCCGAAATACTGCGGGCTGTAAGGATGGTACGGCGAGGGGCCGATCCACTGCTCGTAGTGCAGGCCCGCCGGAGGCATGCCTTCAGCCTGAGGATAGCCGGGCCTGGGCAGGCGCCGGCTGTCCCACGCGTGCACCACCTTCACCTCGCCGATGGCGCCGTCCAGCACGAGCTCCCGCAAGCGCTCGAAGTTCGGATAGGCGTGCCGCTGCGTGCCGTGCTGCGTGGCCACCTTCGCGCGGCGCTTGAGGTAATTGGCGCGAAGCGTGCGGACTTCCTCCACCGTGATCCCCATCGGCTTCTCGCAATAGACGTGCATGTTCCGGTTCAGCGCCCAGTTGGCGATGAACGCGTGATGATGGTCGGCCGTGCAGATGATGACCGCTTCCACGTCCTTCTGGTCGAGACAGGGACGCCAGTCCCAATACGTCTTGGCTTTAGGGAACAGCTTCACCGCCTCGCGCGTGCGCAGGTCGTTGACGTCGCACAGGGCCACCACGTTCTCATTGCGCAGCACATTGTAATGCGCGGTTCCGCGGCCCCACACGCCGATGAGGGCGATATTGAGCTTGTTGCTCGGGGCGTTCTGCCCCCGCAATGTCCCGCTCTTCAGAATGGTGAAGGCGCCGCCGGCGGCGGCTGACTTGAGCAGATCGCGTCTTTGCATGGCTCTCCTTGTACCGGCCATCCATAACATGGTTTTGGGCTTGGGATCAACCGGCCATATAATACTTGCATCCCTATGCGACTTCCGACCCTGATCCTCCCCGCGTTGCTCGCGGCCGCGTGCTGGCCGGCCTTCGGACAGGTCAACAAGAGCAACCTCACGGGCGTCATCCGTGACGCTTCCGGCGCGGCGGCGCCGGGCGCCGAACTCAAGCTCATTCACACCGGCACGGGCGCCGTGCGCACGGACCGCTCCAACGCCACCGGCCTGTACCGCTTTAACCTGCTCGATGCCGGGACCTACCGGCTCGAGGTGGAGTGCGCCGGGTTCAAGAAATTCCTGCGCGACGGCATTGAACTGCAAACCGGCGAGACGGTCGCGGTCGACGTGCCGCTCGAGTTAGGGCAGTTGAGCGATTCGGTTACGGTCACGGCGGAAGCCCCGCTGCTGCGCACGGAGACGGGCGCCATCGGCGCGATCGTGGACAAACGCACGCTCGACAACCTGCCCATGATCGGGCGGAATCCCTACACGTTCATCCAGTTCTCGCCCGGCGTGCAGTACACCGGCAGCCCCGGTTCGCTGAATCCGTGGGACGCGGCGGGACCTTCGGAGTTCGCCTCCAGCGGCTCGGAGGCGCGTTCGGAGTTTTTGCTGGACGGCATCCCGAACATGTCGCGCAACCGCGTGGCCTACAACCCTTCGCCAGACGCCGTGGAAGAAATGCGCGTGCAGACCAACGCCTACGATGCCGAGTACGGCCACTCCGGCGCGGCGTTTGTGAACGTCTCCACCCGCGCGGGCTCCAACGCCATGCACGGCAGCGTCTACTGGTATCATCGCGATGAAAACCTGAACGCGAACAGTTTTTTCAATAACCTGACCGGCCTCCCCAAGAGCAATTTCCGGCTGAACACGTACGGCGCGGCGGTGAGCGGCCCCGCCTACATCCCCAAGCTTTACGACGGCCGCAACCGCACGCACTACACCTTTGACTTCGAAGGCACGCGGCGGCCCAGCACCGGCGTGGGGCGCGGCATCGTGCCCACCGAGAGAGAGCGTGCGGGAGACTTCTCCCAAACCGTAAACCGCACCGGGGCGTTGTACGTGGTCTACGATCCGCTGACCACGCGGCCCTCGGGCTCGGGATACGTGCGGAGCCCGTTCCAGGGCAACGCGATTCCCGCGTCGCGCCTCGATACGGTGGCGAAGAACCTTCTCAAGTACTATCCGCTGCCGAACCGCGTCCCCACGGCCACGCTGCTGGACAACTACCAGAACCCGTCGGTTCAAAGCATCTTCAAGTGGGCCAGCCTCTCGGCGCGCGTGGACCACCAGGTTGGACAGGCGCAGACGCTGTTCTTCCGCTACGGCTGGAACCACCGCCGGAATTACAAATCGCCGTTCTACGGCGAGCAGGCGCGGGTGGCCGGAGACCCGAACGGCGAGGAGATCTACGGGCGCGGCAACATCGCCGCCGCAGCCGGCTATACCTGGGTGCAGGGGCCGCGCTCGGTGTGGGACGTGCGCCTGGGCATGACGCGCTATTTCGACGGGAACTCGCTCAACGGCGCCGGCTTCGACATCGCCCAACTCGGCTTCCCCGCCAGTTTCGCGCGCTCCGTTTCCTTCGCGGTGTTCCCGCGCTTCGAGTTCGGCGGCGACATCACCGCCTTGGGGCCGAACAAGAACTTCAATCCGAACTTTCTGAACCAGTACAACCTGCTGGCGAACAACCATTACACGGCCGGCAGGCACTCGCTGAAGGCGGGTTTCCGTTTCCAGGTGCTTCAGGACAACATCATCGATCCCCAGCGCGCCGCGGGCATCTTCACTTTCGGCCGCGCGTTGACGCAGGGGCCCGACCCGACGCGCACGGGCGCCACCTCGGGCCACGGCCTTGCGAGTTTCATGCTGGGCTTCGCCACCAGCGCATCGGCCGACAACCGGGTCTCCCCCGCGCGGCAGAACACCTACTACGCCTTCTATGCGCATGACGACTGGAAAGTCACGGACCGTCTCACGCTCAACATGGGCATCCGCTTCGAGCACGAAGGTCCCGTGACCGAACGTTACAACCGGGGCAACGCGGGCATCGACCTAAGCATTGCCAGCCCCATCGAACAGGGCGCCAAGACCAACTACGCCCGCAGCCCCATCCCCGAACTCGCCGCGCTCGCGGTGAAGGGCGGGCTGCGCTTCCTGGGGGCCGACGGGCTGCCGCGCGGCAACGCCGCCATGCCCGCGCTGGCGTACGCCCCGCGTTTCGGCTACGCCTACCGCCTCAGCAGCCGGATGGTGTGGCGGGGCGGCTGGGGCCTGTTCTACAACCCGAACTTCACCAACAACCTGCGGCAGGACGGCTTCAACCTCTCCACCCGGATGGTGACCTCTTTGGATGGCAACCTCACTCCCTACCACACGCTGAGCAATCCGTTCCCGAACGGGCTGGTGACACCGGCAGGCGCCGCCGGCGGCCTGATGACGGGCGTGGGCCAGAGCCTGAGCGCGGGCGCCATGTCGGGAACCACGCCGCCCAAGTACCTCAACGGCATGGCCCAGCAGTTCTCCACCGGCTTCCAGTTCGTGTTGCCCGCGAGCGTGTCGGTGGAAGCCAGCTATGTGGGCAACGTTTCGCAGCGGCTGGAGGTCAGCCGCAACATCAACCAGTACGCGGACCAGTTCCTGGCGCTGAAAACGCGCTTGAACACGCGCGTGGCCAACCCGTTCTACGGGCTCATCACCGATACCACCAGCGCGCTCAGCCAATCCACTGTCACCATTTCGCAATTGCTGCGCCCGTACCCGCAGTACACCGGCCTGACGCAGAACATGCTGCCTTATGGACGCTCGCACTACGACTCGCTCCAGGTGCAGGTTTCCAAGCGCCTTTCGCACGGGGTGCAGTTCGGCGCGGCATATACGGTCTCCAAGTTCATGGAGGCCACGTCGTATCTCAACTCAAATGACGCTAAACCGGCCAGAGTAATCTCCGACTCCGACCGGCCGCAGCGGCTGGTGATGTATGGGTCGTGGGATCTGCCCTTCGGCCCCGGACACCGGCTTGGCGGCGGCAATCACCCGCTGATGCGCCGCATCGCGGGCGGCTGGCAGTTGAACTGGGTGGGCACTTACCAGTCCGGCGACGCGCTTTCGTTCTCCGGCGCGGAGCGGACTGTCTGGTCCAGGAACAGCCCGCACCTCATCGACCAATGGTTTGACACCACGCAATTCGTGCCGCAGGAGCCGTACACCCTGCGCATGCTTTCCGCCCGCGTGGCCGACCTGCGCGCGCCCGGCATCAAGAAATGGGATTTCACGCTGATGAAGGCCGTGCCGATACGGGAGCGCCTCTCGCTGCGCATCCAGGGCGAGTTCTACAACGCGTTCAACACCACGCACTTCGACGCGCCCAACACCACCATCACCAGCCGCAACTTCGGCTGGATCACGGGGACGCTGCTGGGGCCGAGGGAAGTCCAGCTCGCCGCCCGCCTGATGTTCTAATGGAGACGGCCATGAAACACATCCTGGTTGCGCTCAGCTTCGCCGCGCTGGCTTCCGCGTCGGTTTACGACGTGCGCAAGTTCGGCGCTGCGGGCGATAAGAAAACGCTCGACACCGCGGCCATCCAGAAGGCCATCGACGCGTGCACCAAGACCGGCGGAATGGTCTACTTCCCCACCGGCGACTATCTCTCCGGAACGCTCCATCTTCGCAGCAACGTCACCCTGCACCTCTCGCCCGGCGCCACGCTGTGGGGCAGCCGCAACATCGCCGACTACAACCCGCGCCACCTGTTGTACGGAGTCAACGTGGAAAGGTTCGCGATCGAAGGCGGCGGAACCATCAACGGGCAGGGCGATGCCTTCTTCGATAAGGACTACAAGCCGCTCGCGCGCCCCTCGCCGCTCATCGAACTGGTGGGCTGCCGCGACGTGCGCATTCAAGACGTGCGCATCCTCCGCGCTCCGGGCTGGACGCTGCGTCCCAAGAACTGCGACCGCGTCGCCATCCGCGGCGTCACGCTGATCAACGATATGCGGGCGGTGAACAGCGACGGCATCGACCCCGATTCCAGCCGCAACGTGATCATCTCCGACTGCTACATCGAGGCGGGCGACGACTGCATCGTGGTCAAGACCACCAACCGCAACCCCCCGCCGCTGCCCTCGGAGAACATCACGGTGACCAATTGCGTGCTGGTCAGCTCCGCCTCCGCGCTGAAGCTCGGCACAGAGAGCCACGCCGACTTCCGCCACATCGTGATGTCGAACTGCGTGATCCGGGGCTCGCGCACCGGCATCGCCCTGCTCAACAAAGACGGCGCCACCATGGAGCACGTCAGCTTCTCGAACATCACCATGCAGACCGCCCCCAAGTGGGGCAAGGGTGTGGAGTGGCCGATCGTGGTGGACCTGGAGAAGCGCGAGCCGAATTCGCGCGTGGGGCGCATCCGGGACGTGACTTTCAGCGACATACAGGTGCTCACCAAGGGCCGTGTGATGATCTCCGGAATGCCCGCGAGTCCCATCGAGCGGCTGGCCTTCCGCAATGTCTTCATGCGGGTGAACGGCTGGGAGAAGATCGAGGGCGAGCGCAAGTTGCGCGGCGGCACGGTGAAGGGTGACGCGGCCAACCTCGACTACGGACCCGTGCCCGCGGCCATCATCCTGGGGCACGCACGCGACCTCACTTTCCGCGACGTTCGTGTGCAATGGGACGCCCCGGGGGACGCACCCGAGCGGCACGCGCTATGGAGCGATCACGTCGAGGGCCTTACGCTCGCAGGCTTTACGGGCAGGCAGGCGGCGCGGCAGGGCAAGCTCCCGGTGATTTATCTGAAGGACTCGCGGGACGTATGGGTCACCGGCAGCCGCGCTCTGCCCGGCGCCGGAACGTTCGTGCGCGTGGAGGGCGGCGACCCGGCGAGCGTCGTGGTCGAAGGCAACCGGGGCGTGAAGTAATTCTTACCGCCGCTCCACGTCTCCCGCGCTGCGGGCGCGTTCGAGGATACGCTCATCCTCCAGCCGCGCGCGCTTGATGTTCGCCATGCGCCAGCGCATTTCGAGAACGAAATTGTCGATGTTGTAGCGGCGCCCCGTCTCCGGATCGAGCCCGTAGGTCACTCCCGGCGTGCGCTCCAGCGATTCCAGCTTCCGGAGCGCATCCTCGGCGATCACGCGGCTCTCCTCTTTCTGCTGCTCGATGAACATCCGCTGCGCAAAGTAGGCGCGCACCCACTCGCGTTGCAGCCTGGCGGCATCCAGCAGGAATCGGAAGTCTTCCTTGAGCGGCGCGATCTTCTCCGGGGCCATGTAGCGCGCGGCCTCTTCGACGTCCTTCGTGGAGGCGAGCACCTGCCGGATGACCTCATCCTTCTCCGCCACGGCGCGGTCGAAAACGGCCCGGTCGGGGTGGAACAGCTTGTTTTCCAGTTCCTGGTCGGCGGGATTGCGCGACCACTTGTAGCGCGACCGCTCCAAGGGGTGTCCGAAATAGTAGTTGTAATCTCCCCATTCGGACCCGATCGACTTGGTGAACCAGTTCTCCAGGTGGTAGCGCCCGTTGTGATTGATGAACTGGGTGCGCGCCATGGCGGAGGCGATATAAGGCACGGCCTCCTCGGGGTAGCGGCGCGCGGCCCACTCGCGCAGCACTTGCTCCACGCCGAGCCCGGGGTTCTCCATGAAGCGCGAGAAGGCGTACAGGTTCACCTCGTGGCTGTCCTCGAACGGCTTGTCCCACATCAGGCGCGCGCGGCCCACCATGCCCGCGAGTTTCAACGACTGCGCGCGCCGGGCGTAGCGCTGAATGTACTCGGTCTGCGCGTAGGCCCCCTGAGTGCTCCAGGCTTTTTCCACCCCCAGGTCGAACTCGATGATCTGCTTCTTCCGGCCCACGTCGCCGTGCAGCGGGTCCGAGGGATAGAAGGGATGGAACTCGTGGACGGTGTCCTTGCTCATGACGATGATGTCGTCGGGGAGCCGTCCGATGGCCGCCTTCATGAACTGCATCTCAAGCGGCTCGTAGAAGAAATTCCGGACGATGAGCTGCTTCCCGTGTTTCTTCGCGATGTTGTAGATCAGCATCGAAAGGCGGTACATGCGTTCGGAAGCGTCCAGCTTCGAGGCGACCTCGCTGTTGCGGAAAGGCTTGTGGTCGCTTTCGTGGAAGGTCAGCACGAAACCCGCGGTCCCGGGCACGGCGGCCAGCAGCCGCTCATAACGCTGCTCCAGGTACGGGAACAGTTTGGGGTCGTCGAAGTTGACGCGATTCTTCACCAGGAACGGGTCCGGGATGTCGTCGAATTCGTGAATCCACAGATAGTACGGGATGCGCACCCTGTCGGCCGCCGCGGCCACGCGCAGCAGATCGCGCTGCCAGTAAGGATGCGGCTTGGTGTGGCTGGTGGACTTGCGGTACAGCCTCGCCAGGTGCGCGGGCGGCGACTTCGGGTCCAGGCTGCTGTTGGACGCCAGAAACCCCTCCACGGAACGGAACAGCCGGTGGGAGAAGATGAAAAAGTTAACGCCGTAATCCGGTGCTTTGCGGATGGCCTCTTCCAGTTTCGGAATGTCGTATTCGTGAAACTGCCATCCATTCATGGTGAAGGGGGAGGCGGCATGCAACGCCGCCGCGCCCGCCGCAAAAAGAACCGCCAACGCCGTCTTCATCGTCGCCTCCTTCAATAGGTAATCTTCACGCCCACCTGAATGTCGCGCGGCAGGTTGGCCTGCGAGGTGATCTTTGCGAAGTTCGAACTGCTGGGGCTCAGGTTCGGATTGCTGAACTGCGGGTGGTTGAACGCGTTGATCATTTCTCCCCGCAATTGCACCTTCACCGATTCCGTGACGGTGAAGTTCTTGCTGACCGAGATATCCCGGTTGTTCAGCCCCGCGCCGCGGAAATTCGCCAGCCGCGTCGGCATGGTGCGCAGGTTGTATTGCAGGTTGATGCGCGCATCGCTGCGTTGCAGCGCGGGATCCACCACGCCGTTGCGCTGCACCGCCGCGTCGGTGAAGTAGAAGCCGCTGGTATCGAAGGTCCTGTCGATAGTGGCGCCGCGGATCTCGGTCTTGAGTTTCGCCGGGTCGCCCGCGTAATAGACATTGCCCAGCCCCATCGGCGGTCCGCTCTGGGCGATCCAGATGCCCTGCACCTGCCAGCCACCCGCGATGGCATCGAGCCCGCGGTTCCAGGAACTCCCCACCTTGCGACCGCGGCCGAACGGCAGTTCGTAGATGCCGCTCACCACCACCCGATAGGGCCTGTCATTGGGATGGACACGCTCTTCGAACCGCGTGTCGGTGGGATTCAGGTACGAATTCCTGTCGCGGAAGCGGGAGAGCGTGTAGCCGGCCATCAGCGTGTATCCCCGCGAGAAGCGTTTCTCGGCGCGGAACTGCGCGGAGTGGTAACGGCTGCTGCCCTCGTACCGCTGGCTGTTGATGTCGAGGAACTGCGGATGCGGCCGCAGCAATTGCTGCCGCTGCACGGTGGCGCCGTTGAGGCTGGTGCCCGGGAGCAGGTCCCGGAACGGGTTCGCCACCTGCGCCGTCATCAGGTTGATCACCGCCGTATCGCGCGTGGGACTGGTGGAAAGATACTGCGCGGGAATGGGATTCAGAATTCCGAAGCTCTCACCGGAACCGGTGGCCCCCGTGGTGCCGAGCGTCAGGTCGTATCCGAACGTGCCCACGTAGGCGGCTTCCACCACCCAGCCGCCGGCCAGTTCCCGCTGCACCCCCGCCTGCACGCGATGCGATTGCGGATTGCGCCGCGCCACCGGAACGACGCTGAATCCCAGCCCCATGTTGGTGGCAAGCCCCTGGCTGGATCCGGCGGGTTGCAGGATGCCATCGGGGAAGGGGTTGTAGAACGTCGCGCGGAACGTCAGACCGTTGTCCAGGCTCGGAACGATGGGGGTGGCCAGGGAGAAGCCCGCCTGGTTCACCGCATCGATATCGAAGGGCGCCGTGTAAATGCCCCAGCCTGCCCGCAACACCGTCTTGGGGGAGAGTTGGTACGCCATACCGGCGCGCGGCTGAATGTTGTTCTTGTCCGCGTCCCAGAACCCGCGCTGGCGGTTGCTGGCATAGAGCAGCCCGCCTTTCACCCGGAAGGAAGCTGCGGGCACCTGCGGAATGGGACTGGCGGCGTAAGCCTTGACGGCCGCGGCTTCGATGGGGCTTGCCGACGTCAGGTCGAAGCCGCGCACGTTGCGGTTGTAGCGTTCCGTGGTCGCGCCTTCGTAGTCGTACCGGATGCCGAGGTTCACGGTCAGCTTGCGCCCGAGCTTCCAATCGTCCTGAAAGAAGAACCCGTGGCCGGCGGTCTGGTTCGCGGTGGAGGCGTTGCGGTCAAGCGAGCCGCCGGTCGGCTGGCCCAGAAGGAACGCCGCCAGTTCCTGCCCGATGGGCGCCGCCGAAGAGGTATCGAGCGGCCCGCGGGTGTAAGTGTTTCCGAAATCGTAACGCCCGGCGGGATGGCCCGGCGTGATGTTGTTGGAGCGGTAGGCGCGGCCGTCGTATCCGATCCGGATGGCGTGCGAGCCCTTGATCCGGGTTAGGGTCGGCTGCAACGCCCAGACCGTAAAGGTGGGGTTGTTGCTGAAGTTGCTGCCCAGCCCGCTGAAACCGCCGATGCTGATCTGCGGAAAGTATAGAAACCCCTGAAAGTACGAAACGGTCTGCGGCGAGAAGCCCAGGTCGGCGGGATTGAAGTGCCCCTCGCTGAGCCGCGGGTTGGGCTCCAGGAACCGGGTCATGCTTCCGCGCACGTTGATGACCGTCGCGGGTGAGAGCGTGTAGACGTGGTCGTAGGTGGCGCCGTCGTTAGTGCGCAGCGTCTTGTCTCCCACCGGCGAGATTCCGTTGCGGATTCCCGTCCACGCCGAACCGGGGTTGGCCCGGTTGTTGTGCGTGTAGCGCACGAAGAACCTGTGCCTGGCGGTGAGATTGTGGTCCAGGCGCGCCGATTCGGAGTGGAAATTGTTGCGGCTGCTCTGCGGCACGAACAGGTTGTTGCGGCCCTGCGAGTCGCCGGGCAGGTTCGGCTCCGGATAGAAGGTAAGGACCTTCTGCGACATGGGGCTCAGGCGCGAGGCGGGAATCGAGTTGCGGGGAAAAGCGTCGCGCTGCACGCGGCCGTTGGCGAGCAGCCGCGCCGTGGCCGGATCGTATATGGTGACGCCCGCCGCGGTCAGCGCCGAGAGGTCGCCGTTCTTCTCCGCCGCCGTGGGCAAAGTGTAGTAGCCGACCGAGGGCCTTATGTCCTTGATGCCTTCATAGGCGAAGAAGAAGAAGGTGCGGTTCCGGCCGTCGTAGATCTTGGGAATGTATACCGGCCCGCCGGCAGTGAAGCCGTACCGGTTATAGCGCCGCGGCGATTTTTGCCCCCCGGAGCGGTTCAGGAAGAAATCTTTGGCGGTCAGCTTGTCATTGCGCAGGAATTCGTAAAGCGTGCCGTGCAGTTGGTTCGTGCCGCTCTTCAGCAGCACGCTGACGTTGGCGCCCGCGGTGTGTCCCTGCTGGGCGTCGAAGGTCGCGGTCTGGATCTTGAACTCCTGCACCGCGTCGGCGGGCGGCACGAAGGCCACCACCGGCAGTCCGTTGTTGCGCTTGCGGGTCATGTTCGGCGCGCCGTCGAGCGTGAACTCGTTGCCGCCGGGAGCTCCGTCCGCCTGCACGGCGGAGGTGCCGTTGTTATCGAACGGCCGCTGCTCGGCGATGGCCGTGTCGTAGAAACTGACGCCCGGCGCGAGCTGTGCGAGCGAGAACGGGTTGCCGTCCGCCAGCGGCAGATCGGCGATCCGCCGCCGGTCCACGACCTGGCCGAGCGACGCGGTGGCTGCTTCAAGCAGCGGCGTCTCCGCGGTCACGCTCACGGTCTCCTGCGCGCCGCCGACTTCGAGCGCGAGGTCGAGCGTGATGCGGTCCGCCACGCGGACCTCGATGCCTTTCCGTTCCAAAGTCTTGAATCCGCCGGCCTCCGCGGTGACGGCGTAAGTTCCGGGCGTCAGGTAAAGCAGGGAGTAATTCCCCACCTCGTTGGTGGAGGTGCTCACGGTGACGTTGGTGGCCGTGTTGGTGGCCTTGATCGTGGCGCCGGGAATCCTGGCGCCGCTGGGGTCGGACACCTGCCCCACGATGGCTCCGCGGAATTCCTGGCCGTACAGCCCGGTAAGGAGAATTCCGGAGAACAGACATATCAGAATCTGGATCCGCATGTGCGCGAGTATACTACGCGTTCCGCCGCGCCGGAGACGATGCCTCGCGGCGGTAGAATGTTCTTGATATTCGGACCTCATCCGAGCCGGTTTTCGGGTGTGAGGTTCCGGTTTGTAGCGGAGGTGTCTTATGCGGGTACTTCTTCTTCTCTTGGTGTTGACGTGTTCCATCCCGCTCGCAGCGCAGGACCCGCGCGGGACCATAGTAGGCAAAGTTGCCGATGTCAGCGGCGCCGTGATCCCCGGCGCTAAGGTGCACGCCGTGAATGCCGAAACCGGCGTGACGGTCAGCGGCGAAACCAACGCCGCCGGCCAGTACGAGATCCCTTACCTGGTTCCGGGAACGTACCGGCTGGACGCCGACAGCGCCGGCTTCAAACGCTGGTCGCGGCCCGGGATCGAACTGCGCACCGGCGACCGCATTCAGATCGACGTGCAGATGACTATCGGCGAGGTGACGGAAACCGTCGAGGTGACCGCCGCCGCGCCGGTGCTGGAAAGCGCCACCAGCACGATGGCCCAGGTGATGACCAGCGAGGAGGCTTCCAACCTACCGCAGCGCGGCGGCAACCTGGCGTGGATTTACGGGCTTTCGCCGGGCGTGATCGTCCCCAGTTTGCCCGCGGGCGGTCCGTGGAACGTGGATCAGAGCTCCGCTCTCAGCGTGGCCGGCAGCGGCGACCGCGGGCTGGACTTCAGCGTGGATGGCGTGAGCAACAACGCCTACGAGGGCAATACCGCCTTCACGCCGCCGCCGGACATGGTGCAGGAGGTGCGCCTTCAAACCGCCACCTACGACGCCTCCATCGGCCATACCACCGGCGGCTCGCTCAGCATCAGCCTCAAGTCCGGGACCAACGAAATGCGCGGATCGGCCGGGGCGGCGGGAGCCTGGGGACCGCTGCTGACGCGGAACTTTTTCACCAACAAATGGATCTTCGACCCCCAGACCGGCCCCGTGACCGACGAGAAGATCAAATCGCGCACCCCGGAAGAGAATTGGAAAAAGTATTCCGTGGCGGTGGGCGGGCCGCTGGCGATCCCGAAGCTTTACAACGGCAGGAACCGGACTTTCTGGATGTTCGGCTACCAGGGACACAACCGCAAGCAACCCGTGGCGCAGTTGGTTTCGGTGCCCACGGAGGCGCAGCGCAAGGGAGATTTTTCCGCCCTGCTCGCGCTCGGCGCCGAATACCAGATCTACGATCCCCACACCACGCGGGCCAGCGGTTCGCGTCTCCAGCGCAATCCGCTGCCGGGCAACATCGTCCCGGCCAGCCGCATCGACCCCATCGGGCAGAAACTCGTGAATTATTATCCGATGCCGAACACGGCCGGAACCCCGGACGGCCTCAGCAACTACAACATCGAGACGCCCAAGGACCAGATCATGCACCAGCCGGTGGTGCGCATCGATCACAATTTCAGCGAGAAACACCGCTTGTTCGCCCGGTACTCGCACTCCGATTTCACCGGGCACTTCGACAAGTACGATCCCAAGACCGATGTCCGCGGGCGCGAGCGGAAACGGCCGCACCGGGGCGCCGCGCTGGACAACGTCTTCGTGCTCTCGCCCGAAACGGTGCTGGACGTGCGCTACGGCTTCACCTGGTTTTCCGAGGTGCAGAGCTTCCTCAACCAGGGCTGGGATATCGGCGAGTTCTTCAATAAGAACCTGGTGGGCCAGTTGGATCCCGAGGGCGTCACCTTCCCGCAGATCACCAGCCGGGGCATGCTTCAGCTCGGCAACGACGGCGGCTATGATCGAACCTACTACACCCACAGCCTGCTGAGCACCCTGACGTGGGTGAAGGGCGATCACAGCGTGAAGTTCGGCGCCGACCTGCGCCTGAACCTGGAGAACAACAAGACCTTCGGCAACGTCAGTCCAAACCTGGAATTCAACGAGACTTACACGCGCGGGCCGCTCGACAATTCGACGGCGGCGCCGGTCGGGCAAGGCATCGCCAGCATGCTGTTCGGCCTGCCCGACGGCGGCGTCGTGAACGTGAACGACTCGCGCGCGGAGTCCACCCGCTTCTACAGCTTCTTCGTGCAGGACGATTGGCGCGCCACCCGGAACCTGACCGTCAACCTGGGGTTGCGATGGGAGTACGAAGACCCGCTGACGGAACGCTACAATCGCGGCACGCGGGATTTCGACTTCACCACCGTGAATCCGATCCAGCCCGCGGCGCGCGCCGCTTACGCGAAGTCGCCGATTCCCGAAGTGCCCGTCAACCAGTTCAACACCATCGGCGGCGTCACCTTCCTGGGCTTGGGAGGCAATCCTCGCGGGCTGCGCGACCCGGACTACCGCGCGCTCATGCCGCGCGTGGGCTTCGCCTACCAGATCAATCCCAGGACCGTGGCGCGCGCCGGCTACGGCCTTTTCTTCGGCATGCTGGGCTCGGAGTTCTATAACACCGCGATGCCCGGCTACAACCAGAACACCAGCGTGGTCGCCAGTGTGGATAACGGCATCAGCTACGTGGGGTCCATCGCCAATCCGCTGCCGTTCGGCATTGTCCGGCCGCAGGGCGCGGCCGGCGGCCTGAGGACCTATCTCGGGCGCGCGCCCGGCTTTGCCTCGTCAGACGGGCGGCGGCCCTACACGCAGCGCTGGAGCGCCTCGCTCCAGTTCCAACCGTTCAGCCGCGGCGTGGTCGAAATCGGATACCTGGGCAGCAAAACCGTGCGGGCGCGTGTGGATACGGCGTTCAACAGCCTGCCCCGCCAATACCTGAGCACTTCGCCGGCACGCGATCAGGCGACCATCGATTACCTCACCGCCAAGGTCAACAACCCGTTCGCCGGCCTGGAGGGTTTCGAGGGTTCCACGCTGGCTACCGCGAAGACGGTGAACCGGTCGCAACTGCTGACCGCCTATCCGCATTTCGGAGGCCTTTCCACCGCCCTTCCGGCGGGCTCCGCCTGGTACAACGGCCTGACCGCGCGTGTCGAGCGGCGCATGACCGGCGGCCTTCAGTTCCGCGCCAGCTACACCTGGTCGAAAAACCTTGAAGCGACGGGTTACCTGGAACCGACCGATCCCCGTCCCGAGCACGTGGTCGCCAATCTCGACCGGCCGCACCGGTTCGTCGCCAGCGCCGTTTACGAACTGCCGTTCGGCAGAGGGAAACCTGTCTTCAACGGCGCGGGCGGGGTTCTGGACCGCATCGCAGGCGGCTGGCAGGTGCAGGCCATCTACCAGATCCAGAGTGGGCCACCCCTCAGTTGGGGCAACGTCATCTACTACGGAAACGACTGGCGGGCTATCGAGTTGTCCACCAGCCATGCCAGCCTGGACCGCTGGTTCGATACCAGCCAGTTCGAACGCAGTTCGCAGCGCCAGCTCGGTTCCAACATCCGCACGTTCCCGAGCCGCATCTCTTTCTTGCGCGGCGATGGCATCAACCTCTGGGACGTGAGCCTGTTCAAGAGCATCCGCCTGCGTGAGAGCCTGAAGCTGCAACTGCGCGCGGAGGCGGAGAACATCGCCAATCATCCCATGTTCAGCGCGCCGAACACGAACCCCGCCAACAGCAATTTCGGCAAGGTTTTGGGGACCCAGGAAGGCGAAGGCGCGCGGCGCGTGTTCCTCGGGCTGAAAGCGATCTTCTGAGCTACCGGGTCCAGTTCAGGATGCGCAGGGCGTTGGCGCGGTACACGCTTTCGAGTACCGGCGCGGGCAGTTCCAACCCGTAGTACCGCCACCAGATGCGGCCGGGGATGTATTCGTCGGCCGTTTCCAGCAGGCGCCACCAGCCGCGATACATGCCGGCGTCGCGCTCCATATCGGTGCCGAACAGCACGCGGTCCTTGTACCGCGCCAGGAACCTGGCGGCGGCGCGGGGCTGCCGTCCGATCTCGTAGTCGCGCGCGGAGAGGTCCACGTACAGATTGGGATAGCGGTCCAGCGCCTTGGCGAGCGTGGCCAAATCGTTGCCCTGGTTGCTGAAGTGGCAGGCGATCACCGTGGTGCGCGGATGCGCCGCGAGCATCCGGTCCCGCGTGGCCATCAACTCCTCGTACGAGAGCACGTCCTTGCCGTAGAGGTTAAAGTGCTGGAAATCCGGCGTGCGTTCCTGCCGCGGTCCAAGCGGACGCCAGCAGGAGGGGTGGTCGGCGATGTGCAGGTTCACGGGGAGTTTCAGCTCCGCACACTTTTCCCAGGCCGCGGCCAGGCGTTTGTCGTCGATGTGCAGGCGCTGCGCCCGGGCCAGGGAAGCACGCTGAATGCCGGAGCCTTTATCGGAGATCTCTCCGACTCCGCGGGCGCCCTTGCGGTAACACCTCTCGATCTCCTTCACCACCCGCTGCGGATAATCCGGCGCGTCGAGCCCGGAAGTATCCAGCGAGCACCATAGCTGAAAACGCTCCGGATACTTCGCGAACAGCTCGACCTGCGCGTCGAATGCGGCGCCCGTCGCGCCGGTGAAGACCACCGTGCGCTCGATGCCGACCTCGTCCATGGTCTTGACCCACGCGTCCACGTCGGCACGCGTCTTGATGTGCGCCTGCGAGGTGTGGGCGTGGACGTCGATTACGGGGTAGCGGGCCTTGGCCACCTTCGTTTCCGCCACGACGAGGGAAGACTCCGGCTGATAATCCTTCAGCAGAATGGAGTCCATGGGGCCGGTCTGTACCGTCACGCCGTACTTCATCACCGGCTTGGTCTGAGCCACAAGCAGGCCGGTGAGCGCCGCCGGGAACACGAGCAATCTTGCGAACCGCATGGGACCCCATCGTACCAAATCGCGCCGGGGTCCGCTGCTACGTGACTATCTCGGCCGGGTCAGGGAGGTCTCCGCCGCGATGATATTGTGCATCGCCGCCAGCCGCACGCTCTTGGGCATATCCGGGCGGCTCAGGGCGTCGTAGAGCGCCAGCGCGCCTTTGCGGTCGCCCTGCGCCATGAGCCCTTCGGCGCACACCAGGCACGCCGCGGCCACTGCCGAACGGGCGGGCCCCTTGATTCGGGCCAGGCCCGCCTGAAGCGCCTTGGTGGCCTGCGGCCCGCTGATGCGTCCCAGCGTCGCGGCGGCGGCCTGCGCCACCTGCGGGTCGGGATCGTACATCAGCCGGGCAACCGGCTCCACCGCGCCGGCGTCCTTGCGCTGTCCGATAGAGTCGATGACTCCCACCAGCAGCGGGCCCTTGAGCTTCTTCAGTGCGCCGCGCAGCGCATCGTCCACGGAGGGATCGGGGATGGGCACCAGGCCGAAGCGGGCGTAATGCGCAAGCTGCTTGTCCGCCAGCATCGCGGCCAGCGCGGGCACCGCGTCCCTGGTGCCCACCATGGCGAGCCGCATGCAAGCCTTCGCTTTCTGAAAGGTGGCCGCCTGCGCGTTGTTGAGGATCTCAACGAGCTCGGGCGAGTCCATCTTCATGATCTTCCCGGCCTGAAACTCGGGCGGGACCGGCGGCACAGGGGGGCGGCGCCTGTTCGGCGCGACCGCGGGCTGCTGCCCCGCGGAATCGGTCTGTCCTCTGCGTTGCATCATTTCGGTCTCCTCCTTTCCTCCCCTCTACACCAGCCGCCACGGCTCGCGCATTTCGCGCGTGCGCATGCGGTTGGCTTCGGCGTCGTTGACGAACTCCTGCTTGGCCGGGTCCCAGGTCAGCTTGCGGCCCAGCAGGTAAGCGATGTAAGCCGCATGGCAGCCGATATGGGTGTTCGCGGCCGCCGTCGCGTGCGATCTGGGCAACGACCGCGTCTTGATGCACTCCACGAAATCCCGCCAGTGATAATGCAGCGTCAGGTTGAACGCGTCGCCCTCTTCCGGAGGGGGCAGCTCCGATTTCAAATTTGCGGAGACTTCGATCTTGCCGCTGTCGCCGGTTTCCACCCAGCCGTTGTCGCCTTCGAAACGCACGCTGCAAGTGCCCAGCCCGAGCCATCCGGAATCGCGGTGCACCAGCTTCACGCCGTTCGCGTACTTGGCGTAGATGAAGTACGGCGTGGTGTTCTCGCCCTTCGGCTCGTATTCGACCGGCTGCGTGTCGTCGGCGCCGTTGGCCCATTGACAGAGGTCCGCCGTGTGCGAGCCCCATTCGAGAATCCCGCCCCCGTGGAAGTCGAAGAAGCCGCGCCAGCGTCCCGCCACGTAAGCCGAGTTGTACGGCCGCCAGGGAGACGGGCCGAGCCAGCGGTCCCAATCGACCACTTCCTTGGCCGGCTCCGGCTCCGCCGGCAGCCAGTCGTGCGTGGTGAGCGGCGGCCACTGAGTCCCCGTGCCGGCGTTGCAGTGCAGCGTCTGAAGCTTCCCGAGCTTGCCGTTCTTCGCCAGGTCCACGGCGAACACGAAATTCTTTCCGTTGCGCCGCTGGCACCCCGCCTGATACACAACCCCGTAGCGCCGCACCGCTTCCGCGAGCGCCTGGCTCTCCTGGATGGTCATGGAGCAGGGTTTCTCGCAATAGATGTGCTTGCCCGCTTTTGCGGCGAGGATCGACATGGGGGTGTGCCAACGGTCGCCGGTGGCGATGAGCACGCCGTCGATGTCGTCGCGCGCCAGCAGTTCCTCGTGCGTCGCGTACATCTTACAGTCGTTGTTCTGGTAGCGCTTGTCGACGGTGCTCTTGACGAACTCGCGCCGCTCGTTGCGCACATCGGCCACCGCCACCATGCGCGTATCCTTGTAACTCAGGATGCACGCCACCGAGGACATGCCGCGGTTTCCGATGCCGATCCCGCCGAACGCGATCCTGTCGCTCGGCGGCACGGCTCCCGCGCGCTGGCCCAGCACGGAACCGGGCACGATCATGGGCGCCGCGGCCAGCGCGCCGGCCCGCGCCACGAACCGCCGGCGCGAGACCGATCCGTTGTTTTCGCTCATTTCCCGTTCTCCTAAGACAAACAACCGTGTGCTATCAGCCTAATGTATGACGTGAAGGTCCCATTGTCCACTCGCGGGCTTTCCGTGCGATATAATTCCGGGCGGAGCGTCCAGCCGTCGTGCTTCAGGTGTTCGAGGCCCGTTAAAGCCCCTCGGGGGAGGGGCCGATAGTGGAGGAAGGGACTATGATGACCGCATTTCTTCGTCTACTTGTCATGCTTACCTGTCCCGCCGTTCTCGCCCTCGCGCAGAGCCCCACAGCGACCCTTGTCGGCCGCGTGGTCGATGCTACCGGCGGGCTGATTCCCGCGGCCGAGATCCAGGTGCGCAACGTGGACACGGGTGAGTTGCGCCGGGTGACCGGCACCGCGGAAGCGGAATACACCGTTCCGAACCTGCCGCCGGGCGTGTATGAAGTGACCGTGACCAAGGCTGGCTTTCGCACTCACCGCGAGGAGAACCTGGAACTCCAGGTGGACCAGACGGCCCGGCTGGAAATCAAGCTTGAAGTGGGCGCGGTCGCGGACGCCATCGAGGTGACCGCCGAGGCGCCGGTGGTCAACACCGAGAACGCTTCGCGCGGCGAGGTGATCGCCAGCCAGGAACTGGTGGACGTGCCGCTGAACGGGCGCGATTTCAACGATCTCGCCTTCCTGGTTCCCGGCGTGGCGCGCGCGGCGCAGGGATCCAATGGCTCCAGCCTCGCCATCAACGGCGCGCGTCCCGATAACAGCAACTTCGTCATCGACGGCTTCAACGACCACAATCCCAGGATGGGCCAGGCGCAGGCGCGGCCGCCGCTCGATTCCATTCAGGAATTCAAGATGCAGGTCACCGGCTACTCCGCCGAAAACGGCCGGCTCGCCGGCGGCGTCATGAACATGGCGCTCCGGACCGGCGGCAACCAGCCGCACGGTACGTTGTTCGAGTTCCTGCGCAACGACCTGTTCGACGCGCGCAATTTCTTCGATGCCGGTAAATCCAAGCTGCGCCGCAACCAGTTCGGCGGGACTCTGTCAGGCCCCGTATTCGTGCCGCGGGTCTACAACGGCCGTAACCGGACGTTCTTCCTGATGAGCTGGGAGAGCTACCGGCAGTCGCTCGGGGTGACCAAGCTGGGGCGCGTGCCTACGGAGCTCGAGCGCGCGGGCGACTTCTCGCAGACCCTGGATGCGCAGGGCAAGCCGGCGTTGATCGCCGACCCGTTCTCCGGCGGAACGTGCAGCGCGAAAGATTCGAAAGGATGCTTTCCGGGGAACCGCATTCCGGCCAGCCGCCTCAACCCGGTGGCCCAGAAGCTGATGACCTTCTACCCAATGCCGAACCGCCCCGGGCAGGCCAACAACATCCACGCCACGGCCAACGACACCGACGCGTGGAACAGCTACCTGGGCAAGATCGATCAGCGCGTGAGTGAAAAAGATTCGCTTTCCTTCCGCGTGCTGGCGCGGTTCAACAGCACCCAGAACCCCTTCAGCGGCGACGGGCTGGGCTCGTTCGGCAGAATGAACGAGGTCGTGCAGTCGCTGATCGGCGCCAACTACATGCGCATTTTCTCGCCCACGCTGATCAACGAGCTGCGGGCGGGATTCAGCCGTACGCGGCAGAACAACACCGCCAACGGCATCGGGGCGGGCTTCGAGCCGTACCGCCTGGCGGGCGCCAGCACCGACCCGGTGATGGGCGGTTTCCCGAGAATCAGCATCCGCGACCTGATCACCCTGGGCCCTCCGGGAAGCCAGCCCACGCAGTCCGCCGTCACAAATTACCAGGTGGGCGACACGTTGACGCTGGTGCGCACGCGCCACATGGTGAAAGCCGGCTTCGAAGTCATTCGCAACCACTTCTTCCAGCCTTACAACAACAACGTGCGCGGAACCGCGAATTTCCTGGGGCGCTGGACCAACGACCCCACCGCGGATTTCGTCCTGGGCCTTCCGAACAGCACCAGCCGGCAGGTGGGGATCGCGCGGAATTATCTTTACACCTCCAGCTACGGCTTTTTCGTGCAGGACGATTTCAGGGCCACGAGCAGGCTGACCCTCAACCTCGGCCTGCGTTACGAGATCATGAAGCCGCCCAGGGAGAAGTACGGCCGCTGGACGAACTTTGCGCCCGAGTACGGGAAACTCATCATCGCGGAGGACGGCAGCATCCCCAATCTCGCCCAGCTCGCGGAAAGCGTGGGGCTGGCCGGCAAGTACGCGCTGGCCCGCGATCTCGGCCTGCCGTCCACCCTGGTCTACACGAACTATCGCAGTTTCGCCCCGCGCTTCGGCCTGGCGTGGAGGCCGTTCGGCGGAACCCGCAGCGTGCTGCGCGCGGGCTACGGGATCTTCTACGGCGGCACCGCGGCCAACTCCATCCGCAACGATCTGGGCAACACCTTCCCCTTCGCCATGTCGGAGAGTTTCAACCGCTCAACCAGGGATCCCTCCGCTCTGACCCTTTCGGCCCCCTTCCCTTCCGCTCTCGGCAGAGTGCAGGGGGTGAACAACGCGAACGCATACGAAATCCATCCCAGCCCGCAGTACCTGCAAGGCTGGAACGCGACCATCGAGCACGAATTATACCGGTCGGTCGCGCTGGAAGCGGCCTACGTGGGCTCCAAGGGCACCCACCTTGCGCGCAAGTACAACATCAACCAGCCCTTCCGCAGACCCGAGCTGCAACTGCCCGGAGGCGGGTTCCCACGGCCGTTCCAGGAATTCAACAACATCAGCATGTACAGCTTCGGCTCCAATTCGATCTACAACGCCGGCATGCTCTCGCTGCGCAAGCGCTTCTCGAAGGGCTCGTTCTTCCGCCTTAACTACGTCTACAGCAAGTCCATCGACAGCGCCTCGCAGGCGGACGGCGCGGCCGACGGCGGCTTTCCCGGCGCCCAGGATGCGCGTAACCTCGGGCTGGAGCGCGGCCGCTCGGATTGGGACAACGGCCACGCTGTCACCATGAACTTTGTGAGCGAGCTGCCCTGGATGGCGCGCAACCGCTGGCTCGGCGGCTGGCAACTGGCCGGTTCGGGACGCCTGTACACCGGCCAGCCCTTCACCCTGCGGACAGCCAACGCGCAGGAAGATCAGGGTGAGGCGACCCGTCCCGACCGCGTCCGCAAGGGAACCGTGGAGAACCCCACGGCAGACCGCTGGTACGACGTGGCCGCGTTTCCGCTGGTGCCGGCCGGCAGCTACCGATTCGGCAACTCCGGCCGCAACGTACTGGACGGCCCCGGTTTCGCCGGTGTGAATCTCTCCATGATGAAGAAGTTCCGGGTGAGAGAGCGCGATCACCTCCAGTTCCGTTGGGAGGTGTTTAACGTGGTGAACCACGCCAATCTGGAACTTCCGGTCAATGACGTCGACCTGAAGAACGCGGGCACCATCGTCCGCGCCGATCCCGCGCGCATCATGCAGTTCGGCTTGAAGTACGTGTTTTAGGGCTGACGGCGCGGCACGTCGCGAATAGCAGAATGCTCGCCGCCACCAGCGGCAGCAGGCCGAACCCCACGAACGCGGGCGTGTAGGAGAACCGCGCCACCACCCAGCCCGTGGCCAGGCTGAACAACATGCCGCCGAAACCCGATCCCATGCTGGCCAGGCCCCAGATGGAGCCCAAGGTGTTCTTCGGGTATACATCCGCCGGGAACGCCAGCATGTTCGCGAGGCAGCCCGTGTAACCGAAGGTGGCCATGGAAACCAGGGCGATGGAGACCCGCGCGTCCGCCACCAGCACGGCGGGTATGGCGCTGGTCATGAGCAGTGGAAACACGATGAAGGTGACCTTGCGCGCCGCCAGCAACCCGATTCCGCGGCGCAGCAGCAGCGCCGAGAGCGCTCCCCCCGCGAGGTTGCCGGCATCCGCCGTGAGAAACGGAATCCAGCCGTACAGTCCGATGCTGGCCAGGTCGAACCCGCGCGCGCTGCTCAGGTATTGCGGGAACCAGAAGATGTAGAAGTACCAGACGGGATCGAAGAAGACCTTCGAAAGCGTCAGGGTCCAAACGAACCGCTGGCGGAAGAGCGGCAGCACCGCCGGCGCGGGTTCCGCCGCTTCGGCCGCGGCTTCCTTGGGCGTGCGATACACCAGCATCCAGACCGCGAGCCACAGAAAGCCGGTCACGCCAACCATAAGGAACGCGGAGCGCCAGCCGTACGTCAGCGCCAGCCAGGCCACCAGCGGCGGCGCTGCTACCGCGCCCACCGCGGAGCCGCTGTTGAAGATGCCCGAGGCCAGCGCGCGCTCCTTCGCCGGAAACCACTCCGAGACCACCTTGACCGCGGCAGGCCAGTTTCCGGCTTCACCCATGCCCAACAGAAAACGATAGATGCCCAGGGCGAACGGCGAGCCCGCCAGCGCGTGCAACACGCCCGCGCCGGACCACCACGCCATGCACAGGGCGTAGCCGCGGCGCGTCCCCATACGGTCGATCAGCGGGCCGGAGACGCCGTTCATCACCGTGTACGCCAGCATGAAAGCAAACACAATGCGCGAGTACTCGATGTCTCCGAAATTCAGTTCCTTGCGCAACAGGGGCGCGGCCACCGATAGGGTTTGCCGGTCCAGGTAATTGATAACCGTGGCGAGAAATGCCAGCCCGATGACGAACCAGCGCATGCGCGGCGCGCGGGCTTCCGCCCGGCTTGGCGCCGTGCGGAGTGCCGCCATCGTCAGCTCGTCCTCCAAGGTTCGATCCAGTGCCCACCCGATCGCCCGCCGCGAGTAGGCGTCCCGTGACTGGAAGCTGGCGGTGAGGGTGGGATTCGAACCCACGGAACCCGTAAAGGTTCAACGGTTTTCGA
>JBHGBM010000129.1:0-11757 GCA_041946965.1 Bryobacteraceae bacterium | reverse complement strand
TGGCCGATCGTGCCCACGTTCAAATGCGGTTTGCTGCGATCGAATTTCTCTTTTGCCATTTCAGCGCGTCTCCTGAACTACCTCGTTACTTTTCCCTGGACCCGGTTGATGATTTCCTCGGCGAGGGAGGCCGGAACCTCTTCGTACCTGCCGAAGTGCATCGTAAAGCTGCCTCGCCCCTGAGTGCGGGAACGCAACTCGGTGGCGTATCCGAACATTTCCGAGAGCGGCACCATGGACTTGATGATCTGAGTGGTCCCGCGCAACTCCATGCCTTCGATCCGGCCGCGGCGGGAGTTGAGGTCCCCGATCACGTCGCCCATGTATTCTTCCGGCACCACCACCTCGACGCTCATGATGGGCTCGAGCAACACGGCCTTGGCCTTGCGAGCCGCTTCCTTGATGGCCATCGAGCCGGCGATCTTGAAGGCCATTTCCGAGGAATCCACCTCGTGATAGCTGCCGTCGACCAGCGTGACCTTCACGTCCGACATGGGAAAGCCGGCCAGGATGCCGCCCTCGAGCGCCTCCTTGATGCCCGCTTCCGCCGCCGGGATGAACTCCCTCGGCACCGCGCCGCCCACGATGGCATTGACGAACTCGAACCCGGCGCCGCCCGGCAGCGGCTCGACCACGATCTTCACGTCGCCGTACTGGCCGCGGCCGCCGGTCTGCCGCACGAACCGTCCCTGCGCCTCGGCGCGGCCGCGGATGGTTTCGCGGTAGGCCACCTGGGGCTTGCCCACGTTGGCCGCCACGCCGAACTCGCGCATCATGCGGTCCACGATGATCTCCAGGTGCAGCTCGCCCATGCCGGAAAGGATCGTCTGCCCCGTTTCCGGATCCGTGTTGACCCGGAAGGTGGGATCCTCCTGCGCCAGCTTCTGGATCGCCATGCCCAGCTTTTCCTGGTCGGCCTTGGTCTTGGGCTCCACCGCGAGCTGGATTACCGGCGTGGGGAACTCGATCGATTCGAGCACCACCGGCGCCTTGTCGTCGCAGATGGTGTCGCCGGTGGAAACCGTCCGCAGCCCCACCGCCGCGCAGATGTCGCCCGCGTAGATCTCCTGGATCTCTTCGCGCTTGTTGGCGTGCATGCGCAGCAGGCGCCCGATGCGTTCCCGGCGCGCCTTGGCCACGTTGTAGACCGACTCGCCGGAAACCATCTTGCCCGAATACACCCGGAAGAACGCAAGCTGGCCCACGTACGGGTCCGTCATGATCTTGAACACCAGCGCGGAGAACGGCTCGGCGTCGCTGGCCTTGCGGGTGATGACCTGTTCCGGGTTGTCGATGGCGGCGCCTTCCACCGGCGGCACTTCCAGCGGCGAGGGCAGGTAATCCACCACCGCGTCGAGCAGCTTCTGCACGCCCTTGTTCTTGAACGCCGTGCCGCAAATCACCGGGAAAATCTTCAGGGCGATGGTGGCGCGCCGGATGCCCGCGCGCAGCTCCTCTTCCGAGATCGCTTGTCCTTCGATGAACTTGGCGAACAGGTGGTCGTCGTGCTCGGCCACCGCCTCCACCATCTTTTCGCGGCATTGCTTGACCTGGGCGGCGTACTCGGCGGGGATCTCCACCACGTTGTATTCCGCGCCCAGCGTCTCATCCAGCCAGACGTAAGCCTTCTGCTCCACCAGGTCGATGACGCCCTTGAACTGGTCTTCGGATCCGATGGGAAGCTGGATCGCCACCGGCTTGCACTTCAGCCGGCTGACGATGGTCTCGATGGAGTGGAAGAAATCCGCCCCCACGCGGTCCATCTTGTTGATGAAGCAGAGAGGTGATGGTGATGCCGCGCTCCTGCTCCTGCTCCATCCAGTCCATGATGGCGGTGCCCTCGTGGACTTCTCCCAGCTTGTGGGTGCGGCCGGTGTAATACAGGATGCGCTCGGTCGTAGTGGTCTTGCCGGCATCGATATGGGCCGCGATGCCGATGTTCCGCATACTGTCGAGCGCTACCGTTCTTGCCATATACAGCTAAAGTTCCCCTGGGTCCCCTTACCAGCGATAGTGCGCGAACGCCTTGTTGGCTTCCGCCATACGGTGCACGTCGTCGCGCTTCTTGATCGCCCCGCCGCGCAGGTTGGCGGCGTCGTTAATCTCGTTGGCCAGCTTCTCCGGCATGCCCTTCTCCGGGCGCGACCGGGCGTTGGTGACGATCCAGCGGATCGCCAGACTGGTGCGGCGGTTCTGCGGCACCTCGATGGGCACCTGGTAGTTGGCGCCGCCCACGCGCCGGGTTTTCACCTCCAGCAGCGGCTTGGCGTTCTCCACCGCCTTCTTGAAAACCTTCAGCGGGTCTTCGCCCGTGCGCTCCCGGATCTTGTCCATGGAGCCGTAAAAAATCTTCTGCGCGACCGTTTTCTTTCCGTCCCACATCATCGAGCAGATGAACTTCTCGACGAGGGTGGAGTTGAAAACCGGGTCGGCCTCAACCTCTCGTACTTCGGCGCGTCTTCTTCGTGGCATGGCGTCTTACGATTTCGGCCGCTTGGCCCCGTATTTCGATCTTCCCTGTTTCCGGTTGGACACCCCGGCGGTATCCAGGGCACCGCGGATGATGTGATAGCGGACGCCGGGCAGGTCCTTCACGCGGCCCCCGCGAATCAGCACGATGGAGTGTTCCTGGAGGTTGTGCCCCACGCCGGGAATGTACGTCGTCACCTCAATCCCGTTGGTCAGCCGCACGCGGGCCACTTTGCGCAGCGCCGAATTGGGTTTCTTGGGGGTGGAAGTGTACACGCGCGTGCAAACGCCGCGCTTCTGCGGGCAGGCCTGCAAAGCGGGACTGGCCGTCTTCCAGCGCGGAGGCCTGCGCCCCAGACGCACAAGTTGATTAAATGTCGGCACGAAAGCTCCTGTTCCCGAAGTTCCTTCTCAAACCAAACGGTGGCGCGTCCGGGCGCAAAAAGCCCGCCTTGGCGGCCACGGCTCACAGCGAGGATTGGCTTACCTTTAAGACAGGCCCTTGTCCCGAACGGAGCGTGATCCGTCGTCACAGCGGGGCCTCGTCCCCGCCGGCCCGCGCCGAATTCGCGCGGGGGTAGCGGCAGACGAAAAGCTGTTCTCGCGAAACTCTTTCATATTAACTCACGGGAAAACAGGCGCGCAACTCCACCCTCAACGATTTCGCAAACCACGGGTGTTCTGACCGCTTTGGGGGACGAAACAGGCTGTGCCCCCCTGCTGGCCTCTTTTTCGAATTCCAGGGATGCCGTCAAGTCCGGCGACCCTCCGGCATGGCGCGGGCCCTCGCGCAGTGGCAATTGGGCCGGCCGACGGCGCGGAAGCCACGGCGAATCAACACCTTGGACCCCGTTGCTTCCATCGGTTTAAAAAATCACGGCGCCACGCCGGCAGCGGCACGGCGCCTATGGACGGCGGAGCAACGGCAGATACGTGATCAGCAGAACCGCCGCCAGCAGCATCAGAGAGTAAGGAACCGTCGAAAGATACACGCGCGCCAGCGGCTTCTGGAACCGGTACGCCGAGAGAAACAGGTTTTCCCCCATCGGAGGCATCAGGTAGCCCAGTTCCATGTTGGCCAGGAACACGATCCCCAGATGTACCGGATCGATCCCGTACGCCACCCCGATGGGTGCGATCAGCGGCACAATCACCAGAATGGCGGAGTAGATGTCCATCACCGCTCCCACCACCAGCAGGAACCCGTTCAGCGCCAACAGAAACACCCACGGCGAATGAATATGCGCTTTGACCCAGGCGAGAATCAGCATCGGCACTTCGGCCTGAATCAGGTAGCCCGTGAACGCGAACGCCGCGCCCACGATCACCAGGAACCCGCCGACCAGCGTCGCGCACTCAGCCGCCACGCGCGGCAGGTCGCGCTTCACACCGAGCTCGCGGTAAACCCAGACCTCGATCACGAAGGCGTACAACACCGTGAGCGCCGCCGCCTCCACCAGCGTGGCGAACCCGCCGGCGATGCCCGCCAGCACCACCGCCGGGAGCGCCAATTCCCACTTCGCGCCCCACAGCGCCGCCGCCGCTTCTTTCGCGCGGAACGGCGTGGTGACCGCACCCGCGCGCCAGCCCCGCCACGCCGCCCACGCGGCAACCGCCGCAATCAGGATGAAGCCCGGGATCAGACCGGCCAGAAACAGCTCATCGATGGCGGTGCGCGCGTAGATGCCGTACAGAATCACCGGCAGGCTCGGCGCGAACAGGATCCCGATCGACCCCGAGACCGTCACCAGTCCCATCGCCGTGTTCTCCGGGTAACGCGCTTTCACCAGCATGGGCAGGATCAGGCCGCCCATGGAGAGGATCGTCACCCCCGAGGCGCCCGTGAACGGCGTGAAGAACGCCAGCAGCAGCACCACAACCATGGCGAGCCCGCCGGGCATCCAGCCCACCAGCGCCGTGAACACCCGCATCAAACGTCTGCTCGCGCCCCCCTCGGTGAACAGGTAGCCGCCCAGGGTGAACAGCGGAAGCGCCGGCAGCAGCGGGGACGCCGAGAGCCGGTAGATCTGCGCCGGCGCCGACGCCAGCGGCACCGCGTCGGAAGCGAACATCAGCAGGGCGGCAATCCCGAGCGCGGCGAAGATCGGCATGCCGAGCGCGGCGGCGGCGGCGATCGCCACCCCCACAGGCAGCGCCAGTCCTTCCACCCCCGTCCACGCGAACACCAGCGGCAACGCCGCCACGACAACGCCCGCACACCGCCCGCGCGTGCTGGCCGCCCCTCGCCGGATCATCCGCGCCGCCATCACCGCGAAGCCGGCGGGCATCACCAGCACCGCCACCCAGACCGGCACACCCCACGCGGCCATTTCCCCGGCCGCCCGTTCCACGTCAATGAAACGGACGCAGGCGATCGCCAGCCACACCGCCGCGCCCGCCCCCAGCGCGGACGTGACCAGTCTGGCGTACCGTCCCACGCGTTGGGGGAGGAACGTCGCGGTGGAAAGCGCCAGCAGGCGGTCGCTGGCGGCGGCCATGCCGGCTCCGATGAAGGTGATCCACAGCGTCAGGTGCTGCACGATCGGGATCGAACCCGGAATGCCGCGTCCGAGAACTTTCCGACCCGCGATTTCGGCCAGTGGGAGCGCGGACATCAGCGCCAGCCCTGCCAGCGCCAGCGCGGCCTCCGCGCGGGTGGGGCGATGCGGCTGTTCGGCCAGCGCGGGCGCAGCGGCCTCGTGGCTCACTTCGAGCCCGCCTGGGCCTTCTTCGCGCGGTATTCGTTTCTGAGCCGCACGGCTTCGTCGAACAGGTCCGCCGGGATCACCCTGCCGCGCATCTTGGGATAGGCGGTCTCGGCTTCCGATCGCCACTGCGCCACCTCGGCCGGCGTCAGGTCGATCGTCTTCAAGCCTCGCTTACGCATCTCCACGATGGCATCCTCGCCCATCTTCCGCACCTCGGCTCTCACCCGCTCCGAGGCCGCGCGCGCTGCCGCCAGAAGCTGCGCCCGCTGCGCTTCGGGAATGCCCAGCCAGACCTGCTTGCTCAGCACCGTCGCCCCCGCCAGTTGCATCCACTTGAGATTGGTCATGAAGCTGGCCACGCCGAAGGACTGGTCCGTCAGCGCAAACAGAGGAGGAACGTCGAAGGCCTGGATCAGGTTGGTCTTCAAAGAGGTCAACAGATCGGTGACCGCCAGCGGCACCACCTGAAGTCCGAACTCTTTGTACAGCTTCTCGCTCTCCGGGTCCCCGGCCGACGTGAACAGCTTCAGCTTCCGCAGATCGGCCGGCGTGCGCACCGGCGTGCGCGTGAAGAAGTGCACCCAGCCGACGTCGCTCCATTGCAGCGTGACGAAGCCCTTCTGCTCGAGTCTCTTTTCCAGCACCGGCGCAAGGCGGTCGCGCACGTAATCGAACTCCTCATAGGAGGCGATCAACATGGGGATGCCCAGGGCGGCGACGCCCGGATCCGCCGCCGCCAGCCCCACTCCCGAGAGGCCCACCGCGTGCAACTGCCCGATCCGCACCAGCCGCGTCATCTCGATCTCGTCGCCCTGCACGCCGCTTGGGAAGATCCTCATCCCGATCTGCCCGCCCGTAATGCGGCCCCATTCCTCGCGCGTGCGCTGGAGGATCCGGTGCCACGGCGTTCCCTCCGGCGCCGCGGTGCCCACGTTGATGACCATCTTGCGCGCCGGGGCCGCGGCCGGAAGCAGACCGGCAAGCATGGCGGCAAGTGCGAGCTTCTTCATTTCGCCTCCTTGGGACTCAGAATCAGGTCGTCGGTTCGCTCCAGCAGCCATTCGGCCCTGCGCCGCGCGGCCGTGTTTTGCAGCCGCATGTCCTCGTACTTCTCCGGATCGATAGCCAGCGCTTTTTCCAACGCCGCGCGGAACCCTGCCCGGTCCTGTTTCGGCGCCGCCACCGATTCGGCCCACGCCACGTAAAGCCCCGCGCGCTTCCCCTGCGCGAGCGCCGCAGCCCGGTCAAAATGCCTGCCGATCCGGTCGAAGTCCGGCTTGCCCGGCCTGGCGCCCGCGAAGATCACCTCGAATTCGTGCAGCGCCCCTTCGTTCCACGCCTCATCGAGCGTCAGCGCGCGATCCACCAGCGCCTCCACTTCGGGGAGCCGCGCCAGCATCGCGGCGTCGCTCTTCGAAACCGAAATCGCCAGCCCCAGCGCCACCGCGTTCCAGTACAGCATCGGGACGTCGGTCTTTCTCCGCACCGAAGCCAGCGCCGCGGCGGGTTCCATCATCATCCGGGCTGCCACACCCGGATAGGCCGCCTCCAGCGCGCGGAACCCATACCGCTGCGCACGAAGATAGAGCCGGCGCGCCCGCGCGCGCAGCCGCTCCGCGGCGTCCAGGTCCTGGTCCGCCAGGCGGTCCGCTTCGTGATGGACGTACAAATAGGAATATGTCGCGAAGCCCTGGCATGCCGAGATCAGCAGCCCCTTGTGGCGCGGCGACTCCGCCAGCAGACTCTCGATGAGCTTCAGGCCGAACGGCAGCGCGCTGCCCACCAGCTCCATATCGGGATCGCTCTCGTACACCGGCCCCCCGGATGCCAGCGCGTCGCCGATCCGGTTCACCGCCATCTTCTTGATGGAACAGCCGCCGCAAATCGCCAGAGCGATCACGGCCGCGCAAACTCCCCCTATTCGAAAAAGCGTCATGCGTGGTTCACCTGGGCGGAGTGCAGGCCCGCCGCTAACTCTGCTCGCACTCCCCGTACGGCATAATGGGCGTCTTGCCCAGCAGCCGCGAGTACACCGTCAGCGCGCCGCGATGATGCGCGCTGTGCTCCACAATCGCCCACACGATGTCGCTCACCGGCTGGCCGCCCATCACGGGACCCGCCGGCAGCGGCCGCCTCAACCCGTCCGCATCCAGCCCGCGGAGGAACGCAACCGCGTTGTCGTACGCCGTTTCCAGCATCCCCCGAGCCGCCGCCAGCGACGTCACCGCCTCCAGCGCCTTCATGTGCTTCTCGAAGTCCAGGTCAAACCCCTCCGGCCGGGAGGCGCCCTCCATGAACCAATCCACCGTCTGCGCCGTGTGCGCCACCTGCTGCGCCGCCGTCATCATCCCGGGCTGCGGGCGGAAGCCGGAATCGGCCTCCTCCAGCACCCGCGACGACCGCTCGAAAAACTCCCTGCTTGCGAGTAACTGATTGGCGAAATCGTTCGGAATCATGCGTCCGAATTTACCACACCGGGAAACCGGACGCGGTTACTTGCGGGCGCGCGGGCGTTGTGACGCCGCGGGCTAAAACAAGTACTTCAACGCAAACTGCGTCAGCCGCGGATCGCGCGCGCCGGTGATGCGCCCGAAGGTGCTCGACCCGATATTGCCGCTCGGGTTGTTGAACTGCACGTGGTTCCACAGGTTGAAGATCTGGGTGGCGAACTCCACGCTGTGCTTCTCCGACACGCGGAATTTCTTGAACACCGAAAAGTCGAAGTTGTTCAGGCCGGGGCCGTGAAACACGTTGCGCCCCAGGTTGCCCCACGAACCGGCCCCCAGCGCCCAGCTCGTCCCGGAACCCACCCGGCGGAAGAAGGGGTTGGCGGCCGCGGTCGAGGTGCCGCCCCCGGTGCCGTCAAAGTAAGCGTTCAGCTTGCCCGGCACGTTGGCCGTCCCGCGCGGGTCGAAGAACGCAACCTGGCCGCCGATGTAATTCGGCCGGTCGTCCCCGATGCCCGTCAGGCTGCGGTCGGTGCTTTCGAAGATATCGAACGGCTGCCCGCTCTGGAACGTCGTGATGCCCGAAACGCTCCAGCCGCCCAGAACCTTGCCCAGCACTCCCCTTTGGTCTTTCTTGAAGGGCAGTTCGTACAGGTACGTGGTCACGTAGCGGTGCCGCACGTCGGTATCGGCGTTGCCCCGGTCGGCGCGCGGGTTATCGGCGCGCACCACGCCGCGCAGGCCCGAAGCGATGTCGATGGCATGGCTCCAGGTGTACGCGTGGGTCATCATCAAGCCCTTGGCCAGCCGCTTGCTCACCATCACCTGGAGGCCGTTATAGTTGGAGCTCAGGTCGGTCACCTGCTGCCGCAGGCTGCCCCACACCGCCCCGCCGAACTGCGCATTCTGCGGATTGCCGATGTTCAGGATACGCCTGGAGTTCGTATTCGCCGCCGTGGCGCCCGGTCCCGGAATCGCCCAGTTAAACTGCTTCCGGCCGATGAGGTGGACGCCGTTGGACCACACGTATCCCGTGTCCACCAGCCAGTCTTTGGCGATCTGGTATTGCAGCGTCAGGTTGGCCTGCTGCCCGTAAGGCGTCTGGAAATCCGGCGCCATGAACATCTGGCCGATGGGAGCCACCTGCGAATAGTCGTACCTGGCCCCGCGCGCCACGGGCACGAACGGGAACGGGTTCGCCAGCGGAGCCGGCTTGCCGTTGTCGTCCATGTTGAGAGCGTAGGGAGAACGGTAGAAGGAGTTGGTCACCACCGCCTGCGTGCCGTACGGCGGAACGCCCAGGAATTGCAGCGTCAGCTCCGTAATCGGCGCGTCATAAAAAATCCCGTAGCCGCCGCGCACGGAGAGCTTGCCCGTGCCGAACACGTCCCACGCAAAGCCGATGCGCGGAGCGAAATCCCTCATGTCCGAGGGGTACGTCGCGCGGCTGATGCCCGTGTCGCCGGGGTACAACAGCCCGATGGGAGCCGTCGGGAACACCGTGGATTGCTGGCCCTTGCGGAACGCCACCACCTGGTCGTGCACTTCCCGGATCGGCTGGTAGTACTCCCAGCGCAGGCCGATGTTGAGGGTGAATCGCGGCTTTACCTTCCAGTCATCCTGGAAGAAGAAGCCCAGGGCTCTGGTGCGGTAACCCTGCCGGTTGGTCGTGGACTGCTCGAAGTCGTTCGTATAGCCCCGCGCGAAATCCGTCAGCGCATCGCTCAGGCCGGGGATGCGCTGCACAAAGCCGCTTTGCACGCCCGTACCGTCGGACCAGATGTAGCCGCTGTTCAGGAATGAGAAAAGCTGGTTCTGTGCGTACGAGCGGATCTCGCCGCCGAACTTCAGGTAGTGCCTGCCCCGGTTCCAGCTCACGTTGTCGATCCACTGCCAGGTGTTGTCCCAGCGCGATTGCGGCCCCTGGTAGGTGTTGCCCCAGGCGCTGTATCCATCCGAGGTGAGGTCCACAAACGGCGGGCCGTCCGCAGCCGGGTTGTCCGGGTTCACGCCCGTAATTCCCAGGCTCTTGAGCGAGGTCTTGTTCAGCGGCATCACGCCCTGCTGCGCGCGCCGGTGGAAAGAGGCGCGGAACTCGTTCAACAGGTTCGGGCTCAGGGTGTGGGTATCGCGCAGCATCAGGTTGGTGAACCGCACCACACCCTGCTGCCCGAACCCCGGCACCGTGCTGCCGCCGAACCCGAAGGGATCCATGGAGGTCTGGTCCTCGGTGAAATACGTGAAGGAGAAGCGGTTCGCGTCTCCGAAATAGTGGTCGTACTTGGCCAGCCCCTGGTCGCGCCGCAGCGCGTTGGAGGGCGCGCTCAGCAGCGTACTGGCGCCGTAGTTGGCCGCCGGCACCAGCGCCAGAAGGTTCTTCGCCTCCGCCGTGCCGGACTGGTTGATGATGGCGCGGAGGTTCTCCGGGATCACCGTTGCCGACGAGGTTACGCCCTGCCGGCGCCGGAAACCCAGATAGTTCACAAAGAAGAACGCCCGGTCCCGGATCACGCGACCGCCGAACTGCGCGTCGAAATCGTTAGTATTCCACTGCGGGCGCCGCGGAAAGCCGCTGCCCGGAAGCGTTGTCGCGGTGCCGCCCGAAACCGCGTTCTGGAAAAACGGCGTCGAATTCAGCTTCGTGTTGCGGAACGTTTCGCTCGCTCCGCCATGCCACTCGTTGGAGCCCGAGCGCGTCACCGCCATGATCTGCGCACCCGAGTTGCGGCCGTATTCCGCTTTCATCGAACCCGTCACCACGCGGAACTCCGACAGCGCGTTGGGCGAAATCTGCTGGATCGCGTCTGGCACGTTGATCGCCAGGTCGTTGGCATCGCCGCCGTCCAGCATGTAGTTGTTCGATTGCGAACGCTGCCCGTTCACCGCGAACGTTCCGATGGCCACGGTGGTGTTCGTGGTCGGGGCCATGATGCCCGGTTGCGTCAGCGCCAGCGACAGCGGGTTGCGGCCGCCCGCGCCCGAGATGATCGGCAACTGGTACACGTCCCGCAGCACCTGGCCGGTCTGCGAATCTTCCGTATTCACCTTGGTCGCGGTCTCTTCCACCGTCACCACTTCATTCACCTGGCCGATTTCCAGCGTCAGGTCCATGCGCAGCACCTCGCCTGCGCTCAGGCGTTGCGGCGAGGTCGTGGTCTTCCGGAACCCCGGCGACTCCACCACCAGCAGATAAGAGCCGGAGACCAGGTTGATAATCTTGTAGAAACCCGTGCCGTCCGTCGTAACAGGCGTCTCGGCGTTGGTGGCTGCGTTCCTGGCAGCCACTCTGGCGCCCGGAATCACGGCGCCGTTCGGGTCCTTGATAATGCCGCTGATGGTTCCCGTCACGCCCTGCCCCAGAGCGGCGGCGGAAAACAGGGCCAGCATTACAAAAATGCACGACACCCCGAGCAAAATTCCCGGCTTCATACAGCGTTTTCTCCTGAAAATAGAAAAAGCAGCGAATAAATTAGAAATTAGAGCACGCCGGCGGCCAAAGCATATTGTCCCGCTAAATCAATCACTTGGGGACACCGATGCGCTATTTTCTCCAGGAATCGGCAGGCGGAAATTCTGAAACGCGGATTTTTGGACGCGGCTATTTTTTAGCGGCCGGCCTCGCGTGGCACTTCCCGTTCGTGCAGTTTCCCTTGGTCTCGAACGCGGTCCCGCCCGCCCGGTGGCACTTGCCGCAGGAGAGTTGCTTGTCCTCCGCGGGCTTGTGCGGCCCCTTGAACCCCAGGGGCGCTTTCGTGTCCTGCGCATAGGGCTTGGGGTGGCACGTCTTGCAGTTGTCCTTTTCACGCTTGAGATGAGCCGCGTGATCGAACGCCACGTTGCCGTTCTTTGCCTTGAATGTGAGCTTCGCCGGAGGCGTAGGGGCCGCCATCGCCGACAAGCAGAAAATGCACGCGAGGTATTTCAGCATATTCGCACCTGAATACTTCGTGAATATTCTACACTTTTCAGAGCGCGTGTGTTCGCGCGGTCAGGCGCCGGATGCCTTGGCCCGAGCGCGCTACTGCTTACTGCGGTCCAACCTCATCACGATGCGTGGAAAAGGGCCTGTTCTGTTGGAGGCGCGGGTCGGAATTGAACCGACGTATAAGGGTTTTGCAGACCCTTGCCTTACC
>JBHGBM010000128.1:0-10208 GCA_041946965.1 Bryobacteraceae bacterium | reverse complement strand
GTGCCCTGAATCCAGTACGGCCCCTTGCTCCACGGGTGCATGAAGGCGAAGTGCGTGGGATAGATGCAGGGGGTGAGGCGTTCGTTGAAGCCGTGATACTGGTCCGGGCCGATGAAATGCGTCTTGCCGGAGACCACGGTGTGATAGCCCGCCCGCCGCAGGTAGTGCATCATGGTGGGCACTTCGGCCTTGAACTCCGAGGCGTTGTCCCAGCTTTCGATGGCGTTGGGCAGCCGCCCGGCGAACATGGACATGCGGCTCGGCACGCACAGCGGCGCGTTGCAGTAAGCGTTGTCGAACACCACGCCGCCGCGCGCCAGCCGGTCCAGGTTGGGCGTGATGGCCGCGCGCTGGCCGTAAGGGCCGATCATGAACGGCGTCATCTGGTCCACCAGGATGAACAGGATGTGCGGCGGCTTGCCGTTCCCCTTCGCGGGTTGAGCCGCCGTGGTTTCGGGCCGCACCGCCGCGGCCGCAGGCAGTTGCATGAGCGTGCGTCTGGTCATTTACGCCTCCGTCAAGGCTCGCTTGCAGTAGGCCAGGCCCTTGCGGACCTCTTCCACCGGGTTGTCGCTGGCGTACTCGTGTTCGATGTACGCAGGGATGCGGTAGCGGCTGTCACGGATGAGCCGCAGGAGCGCGGCCAGGGGCACATCGCCCTCGCCGAAGGGGACCGTGGCGCCCTGGTTCTTCTTGCGGTCTTTCAGGTGCAAGCTGAGGATGCGGCCGTGGTGCTCCCGCAGGAACGGGATGGGGTCGAAGCCCGCTGCCACGAAATGGCCCACGTCGAGCGTGATGGAGAGATAGCCGGAGGCGCCGCGCAGCGCCGCGGCGAAGTCTTCGGGCGTGGCGAGCTGATCGGGCTGGATGCGCGAGTGGTTGTGCAGGCCCGCGCGCATTTTGGCGCGGCGGGCGGCGGCATCCACCTGCTTTGCCAGGCTCACCCGCGTGGACATGGCGATGGAGGCGGCCCCCAGCGCGCGCGCCATTTCGAAGCCGCGGTCGAGTTCGGCGTCCGTGCCGCCCCAGAAGTTGTACGTGTAGTTCGCGATGCGAATGCCCGCCGCGCGGAACTTCCTCCCAATGGCCTCGAAGTCCGCGAGGGGCGCGGACATGCGGAAGGCGGTCAGCTTCTGGGCGTAGTCCTTGCCGCCGCGCGCGGGCTCGATGTGGATGCCGCCCAGGTCGCACTCGCCCACGCCGAGCTCGACCAAGGCTTCTATGGCGCGGTCGAGCGGACGGTCGCGGAACGAGTACGAGTGCACCCCCACGGTGACGCCGTTGAAGGCGGAATTCAGCGTTTGCGCCAGAGCTCCGGCCAGGAACTGTCTGCGGTCAAGCACCATGTCAGACGATCTCCTCCTTGTTCGCGTCCCAGCGGACCTCGCGGCGCCGCCGGTAGGCTTCGATGGACATCGCGATGGTGACGGCTTCCTCGAAGGCGCGGTCGATGCCGCAGCGCGGCGTGGCGCGCGTCCGGATCGAGTCCACGAAGTCCTGCCAGTGGCTGCTGACTTCCAGTTCGCCGGGCTTGAAGACGTAATTCGGCGCCTTCTGCCTTTCCCGCCATTCGGGGCCCCACACGCGGCAGAACGCGGGACCGGCTTCCATGGTGCCCTCGCGTCCCAGCACCTGCACCACGTCGCCGTAATGGCTGTTGTGGAACGCCTGGTTGAAGGTGACGGTCAACTCGCGGTTCGGGTAGTCGAAAACGGCGTGCCACATGTCGGGAACGTGAATCTCATTCTTCCAGAAATAGAGCGCGCCGTGAGTCATGCAGGTCCGCGGGATGCCCATGCCGGCGATCATGTTGACCGAATCCCAGAGGTGGCTCATCAGGTCGCCCGCCACGCCGGTGCTGAACTCCCACCAGCCGCGCCAGCGGAAGAACTGCTCGGCATCGAAGGGACGTTTCGCCTTGCCGCCGAGGAAGCGGTCCCAGTCGATGGTCTGCGGGCTGGCGTCCTTGGGCATCTCGAGCACCTGCGCGTCGGTGTAGAACTTCCACGGCGGGCGCGCGTGGGCGCGGTCGATGTACGTGCGGATGAGCGGCACGGCCCCGAGCTTGCCGGAGCGGTAGATCTCGCGCGCCTTGAACAGCGGTGCGGCGCTGTTGCGGTTGTGCCCGAGTTGCAGCACGACCTTGTTCTCGCGCACCGCGGCGCGAAGCTGTTTGGCCTCGGCCACGGTCATGCACAGCGGCTTTTCGAGGTAGATGTCCTTCCTGGCGCGCGCGGCGGCCAGCGCCATGGGCGCGTGCCAGAAGTCCGGGGTGGCGATCACCACCGCGTCCACGCCCGGTGCGGCGATAGCCTCCTCCCATTTCTTGGTGTAAGCCGCGCGGGTGTTTTTCGAAAACTCCTTGGCGCGGCGCAGGTTGCCGTCGTAGAGGTCGCAGATCACGCGGACCTCCACTCCCGGCAGGTTCTGGAATTCCTTGAGAAGGAAGAAACCTCGGTTTCCCACGCCGATCGCGGCTACCCCCAGAGGCTTGTCCTGGGCCGCGGCCAGCCCGGCGGCGGTGAGGAACGTGCGGCGTTTTATGGCTTGTGACATGACGACCTTATGTTTTAACGCTCCGAACAGCGATCTTCCATGGGGGTGGCATTGGCGAGCATCAGGATACCGTCCACCCGGAACGCGGAAGCGTCCTGGCTCGGCAGCGTGACCCGTACCTGTTGCGGATCGGCGTACAGCAGAGGCGCTCCGGCCAGAAGGCGGTCGAGCGTTTGGCCCCCCACGCTGCCGTCGCGCGCCGTGTAGGGCAGTTCGGCGCCGCGCCCGCGCCACCAGACGCGGCCGGCGAGCGGGAACGTGAGCAGCGAGTAAACTTTCAAGCCCGCCTGTTCCAGCCGCAGCGCGAGCGGCGAAAACGGCCGGTCGCGGTTGGGGCCGCCGTCCCTGCGCGGGGATTTCGAGACGTGGTCGGCGCCGTAGACCGCGAGCACGGGCCGGGCAATATCGCGCAGGTTGGCCGCGATGGCGGCTTCGCGGTCCTCCAGATACGGGCTGCCCTTGCCTTGGCCCGCGCCCACTTCGAAGCCCTGCTGGAGTGCGCAGATGGAGTGCTCGATGGTGCGCAGTTCGCTCAGGGCCTTGCCCTGGCGCTTCAATTCGGCGACCGTAACCAGTCCCTGCTCCTTTATCCGGCCGGCCGCGGGTACGCGGACCCCCGGGCCGGCGATCGCGAGCAGGTGTTGCCGAATGGCGGAGGCGGGCGAGTCGATATCCACCAGGCGCACCCGGATGGGCCTGGTACGATGAAAGCGGCGCAGGGCATCCAGGAAATTCGCGCGCAGGCACAACGCGGGCGGCAGAGCGGCGGTCCTGCCCTCCACGTAAGACTGCGCCTCGCGTTCCCAGACCGCGTCCTCCTCGAGGGCGACGTGCCGCACGGATTCGAGCCGCGCGAGGTACCCGCTCAGGATGTCCGCGTTCTCCTTGACGCCGTGCATCTCGCCCAGCAGGTAGACGTCGTAGCCGGACGCCGGCAGCGGCAGCGCGCCCACGTCGCGGCCGGAGGCAAGGCCGAGCGGGCGCATGCGGACGTTGTCCCACCAGAGCCATGTGCGAAACGTGCGCAGGGCGAAGTGGCCGCCCGCGAGCGGCTCCGGGTCGGTGGCGCGCAGCAGTTCCCGGCCGTCCACCGCGAATCGTATGTCGCCGCCGCGCTTGGTGAGCCGCAGATGATAGGTCTGTCCCCGGCGGCAATGATAGGTGAACGTTTCCGCCAGCAGCCTGAAGCCGGGGTTGCGGCGGATGCGCACGCGCGCCTTGCCGCTGTTGCTTTCCGTGTCGTTGAGGAACGTGACGATGTAGCCGTTCAGCTTGTGGTAGAGGCCGTACTCGGCGCTCGAGCGCGCCTCCCGCGTGGTCTCGAGCGGCGCGCCGGCCGGGTCCGAATAGGAGAAGAACAGGTTGACGTTGTTGGCGTTGGTGGAGGAGGAGACCACGTGCGCGTCCATCTCCAGCTCGAAATCGCCGGGGTGCGGGGCGCGGTTCCAAACCGTACACACGCCGCCGCCGGGCGTCTTGGGGTTGTCGGCCCGCATGTGCAGGCGGCCGTCTTCCACCCAGACGCGCTCGCCGCCTTCCACCCACCAGTCCGCCAGTTGCGTGGCCAGAGCGAGAATGAGAAACGCGGTCATGCGAACACCAGTTGGTGGCTGCCGGCGGGCACACTGAGACGCAGGCGGCCGTCGTAGGTGAAGGCGGCGGGCCGGCCGTCGAGCAGACAGCGCGCGGGCCGCGCCGCGCAGGCCACGGCGATCTCCGCGGGCTGGGGGGCGTGGATCGCGGCAGCGCGCGCCGCAACGGCCAGGGACACCGGCTTCGACGCCGCCAGAAGCTCGCGGCCCTCGAATGAGAAACGCGTAGCGTCGTGCACGGCCCAGCGCACCCTCTGCCCGCCCCGGCGGCGCAAGGCGGCGTGGTGGCCGTCGCCGGCAAGCCCCGCGCCGTTGCCGCCGGCGGCCAGCAGATCTTCCCACAAGGCTGAAGCCACCCGCACGGCGCCTTCCCGCAATTCCACCGAGGGCGGCAGCGCGGCGGCGGCGTGCAACAGAAGCACGACGGAGAAGCCGGCGTCGCGGCGGCCTTCCACGGTGAGGGCCACGCGATAGCCGCGCTCCGGCACGGCTCCGTCCTTGGTCCGCTCCACCACCTTCAAAATCTCCTGCGAGAAGAGGGCGCGCGAGAGCAGCCGTATGGTCATCGCCCGTGCGCCGGCCCGCACCCGCCACGCGTTCTCGCCCGCCGGTTCGGCCGGTTGCGGCAGCGCCAGCAGCCAGTCGTAGCGGTGCGGATCCCGGCTCTCCAGCACGTCGTGCACGAACAGGTATGTGGCCTCGGGATCCGCCATCATGCTGACGTGGCGGTCGAAGCGCGTGAGCCTGAGCTTTTCCTGGTAGCCGTTGGCCGCCTCGCCGCGCGTGTAGCTGTATTCACCCGCGAGCGAGAGGAACGCCCCGATGCGCCCGAACCGGTCCCACGGGTCGTAGTTCGGCCAGCGCAGGCCGTCACCGATCTGGCCCCCGCCGTCCACCGCCACGGTGCCGTGGTCGCGCGTGCGTTTCTCCCAGGTGTAGCCGGTATCCGTCGCGAGGTGCTCGCCGTGATCGTAGATCAGCAGCGCGTTCAGGTCGGGATGCACGTGGCCGGTAGAGGGCTTCCATTTCTCCACCTCCCTGCGCAGCAGAATGCCGGTGGCGCGGCGGCCGAGCGCGGGACCGCAGCGCAAGGCGAAGTGCGCGGCGTCGTCGCGCCAGTTCGTGCGCACCGTAACCAGGCCGAGATCGCGGAAGTGATGGCCGGGGGCCCAGGCCGCGCGCGGGTCGCGTTCGGCCACCGTGGGGTCCCAGAAAATCAGGGTCCACGGATCGCTGGCCGGGCCGAGCTGATTCACTTCACCGAACCACCGCGCCAGGAACTGGCATTCGGGATCGCGGTACTCGCGGGCGGTCTTCAGCATGACGTAGCGCGCGCGGCCCAGGCTGGCGCGGGCGGTGGCGCGCGGGCCCACGTCGCCCAGGCTCAGCCAGTCGCGTCCGCCCGGCAGGATCACGTGCATCAGGTAATACTTCAGGTTGCGCAGCGTGCCGAATGTGGCGAAGGGATTCTCGCCGGCGGCGTTGCGGAACAGGTGCAGCACCGGCATGAAGTGCAGGGCGAAGCCGAAGTTCCAGTAGCCGATGCCTTCGTAATACGCGCCGTCCGGGGTATCCAGGGTGTGCAGTGCGTTCCTGATGGTGCGATGGCCCAGCTCATACCACCGGCCGCTTTCGGGCGCCTCGCCGGCCAGCGCCACCGCCGCGCAGAACAAGCCCCCCAGGTCGATGTAGATGTGGTTCTGCTCCCACTGCACCCCGGGGCGCACGCTGTGGTGGGCGTACATCTTCGCCGCCTGCCGCGCCAGCCGCTCCCCGATGCGCTTGCGGTCCGCGGCCGCGAGTTTCGCATGGAACAAATCGTAGGCCGCCCCAACTCCCATCAGCAGCGCGCCGGCGTCCAGGTCCGTGTCCTTGGGCTTGCCGTTGATGCCGCCCCAGTAGACGTACTCGCATACGCGCAACATGGCGTCACGCGCCTGCTGGAAGTAGAAATCGTCTCCGGCGGCGAGCCACGCCGCGGCCAGCTCCAGCAGCACGTAGCCCGCCGAGCCGCTATTGCCGCCGGGCAGCGGCCGGGGCGCTTCGTAGGGCTCCTTGGAACGCGGGCGCCAGAGCGTGGCGGGAATGGCGGCGGCGGTCTTGCGCCACAACGGCGCATCCGCCGGCGTGGTCAGAAGCCGCGGGCGGGCCTCGTAGCGCGGCATGGCGGCCGCCGCGCCGAGCGCGGCGAGAAATTCCCTGCGGCTGTTCATAGCAGGTTATCGACCCGCAGCCGCGGGTCGTCCGTCTCGCGAAGATGCCGCGCGAGCTCGGCCCGCATGCGCTCGAGCGCCCCCGCCGAACCGGGGTCGGAGATCAGGTTGCGGATCTCGTGCGGATCGGCGGCCAGGTTGTAAAGCTCGTCCATGTTCTGGAGCGTAGGATAGCGAATGTACTTCCACTCCGCGGTGCGTACGGCCTGCCAATCGGGCACCTTGGGGATGATCTTCTCCGCGTAGTGCTCGATCAGGAAGGAATCCCGCAGCGGCGCTCCGGCGTCCCGCAGCACGGGCGCCAGCGAGCGGCCGTGCATGCGGCTGTAGGGCTTCACGCCTGCCAGCTCCAGCAGCGTGGGCGCCACGTCGATGCTGAGCGCCATCTGGGCGCGGCGGCTGCCCGGCCCAATGAGCTTCGGATAGCGCGCGATGAACGGCAGCCGCACGGATTCCTCGTAGGCCCAGCGCTTCTGGTCGAACTCGCCGTGCTCGCCCATGAGGTAGCCGTTGTCGCTGGTGAAGATCACGAGCGTGTTGTCGAGCTCGCCGCGGCGCTCGAGTGTATCGAGCATCTGCCCCATGCCTTCATCCACGGAAGCCAGGCAGCGCGCCTGGTCGCGCACCACCGAATCGGGATCGCCGGGCCTTCCGCGGCGCGATTCCTGCGGCTCCGGCGTGGCGCCTTCCAGGCGCAGCACGTCCACGGGCTCGACCTTCCGGCGCATGGCGGGCTTGCCCGCGAGGTCCTCGGGCGGCACGCGCGGCGGGTTGTACTTCACGTTCCCGTAGAGCGTTTCGTGCCGCCGCGCGGGCAGGTAAGGATAGTGCACCGCCTTGTGGCCCAGAAACATGACGAACGGTTGGCGCCGCGGCCGCTCCAGGAACCGCACGGCCTCGGCGTTGAGGAAATCCGTCATGTAACCGCGCAACTGCCGCCGCTCGCCGTTCACGTTCACCACCGGGTCGATATAGAGCCCCTGGGCGTGAAAACTCACCCAGTGGTCGAAACCCGGCCGGCGCGTGTCGTCGAAACCCATGTGCCACTTGCCGATGAAGGCGCTCTCATAGCCGGATTCGCGCAGCACGCGCGGGAACGTCAGCAGCGCGTGGCTGATTTCGGCCAGGCCGTGCTTGTCGTTGTTGATGATGCGGTGCGTGTGCGGGTACAGGCCGGTGAGGAAGCTGGCGCGGCTCGGCGAGCAGAGCGGGATGGCGGTGAAGAAATTCGTAAACATCACCCCCTCGCGCGCGATGCGGTCCAGGTTCGGCGTGCGCGCGAAGGGGTGCCCGGTGCAGCCCAGGTAGTCGTGGCGCAGGTCGTCCAGGATCACGAAGACGATGTTGGGCCGCGCATCGCGGCGAACCAGCGGGGCGGCCCCAGCCGCCTTGATCAGCGTACGGCGCGTCATGGGAAGCTTGGCTGACAGGATACGCAACCCCGAAACTATTTCCCCGGCGTCTGCGGAAGCCGCGGGTCCTCGAGCGCGCGGAGCAAAGCGTCCGCCGCCGCGGTATCGCCGGTAAGCACGTGCGCCATCTTGAAGAAGATATCGGTCTGGTCCATGTAGCCGGTGAAGAGAAAGGCGCCGGCGCCTTCAGCCGTGAGGGGCAGCGAAGCGCCGCTGTGGCTGCCGGTGCGGAATCCCACCACCAGCCGCCGCCTGCCCTTGCCGTCCGCTTCTCGGTTCTCGGGGTAGCCGTCGCCGTCGGCGTCCTGGTAATCCGGGAAGCCTTCCGTGCCGGTGATGTTGCCGGCCGCGTGCGCCGCCGGCGGAAAAGTATATGCCGCGCGCACGTTCGTGTTGATGTCCCGGTAGGTCGTGAACTTCTGTTCGCCTACCCTCGGATTCAACGTGAAGGTCTGCACCGGCGCGCGGTCGTAGAGATCGCGGTCGGACACATTGCTGACCCCGATCACCGTCATGGTCTGGCCGTGGTCGGCGGTCACCAGCACCAGCGTGTCCTGCTGCTTTCGCGTCCCGATCCATTGCCGCGCCACGCCCACGGCTTTATCCAGCTCGATGACATCCCAAATGGTGCCGGCGGCGTGATTGGAGTGCGATTGCTTATCGATCAGCCCCGCCTCCACCATGAGGAGGAAGGGGCGGTCGCCGGGTCCGGCCAGCGCCTCGATGGCTTTCCGGGTCATCAGGTCGAGGAAGGGCTGATCGCTGTAATCGCCCAGGTTTCCGGCCGGCTCGCTGCCGGGCCGGGTAAGCCGCAGTTTGTCGTACGCGGGCGACATGGCGCCGGGGTGGAAAAGCCCGAGCAGTCTCGCGTCGCCAGGCCTCACCGAACTCAACTCGGCGGCGCTTCTGACCAGCCGGTAGCCCTGGGCCTCGAATTCCGCCGCCAGGTCGCGCCCGTCCGGACGGTTCCTCGGCAGAAAATCGTTGGCGCCGCCGCCCAGGATCACGTCGAAAACCGGCCGCCCGCCAAGAAACGGGTTTTCCAGGAACTGGCGTGTGAGCTCGGCGGCAAGACTCCGGCTTCCGCTGTGCGAGCCGTGAGCCGCCGGTGTGGCATCGGCCAAGGTGCTGGTGGTGACGATACCCGTGCGGTAGCCGAAACGGCGGCGCATGTACTCCCACAGGGTTTCGACGCGCGGGTTATCGAGCGCCAGCCTGGGATTTGCCGCGGTGGGATTGCCGCAGTCGGTGCCGTCGCCGAACGCCGCCAGACCCGCGCCGGGCACCTTATTGCCGGTGGCCCATTCAGTCGCGGTCGCGGCCGAATCGGGTATCAACACGTCCCATCCGTAGTTCATGACCATGCCGCTCACCGGCATGCGGTCCATCTCCATCAGGCGGTCGAAGAAGCCTTCGCGCAGACCGGGGACGCCGGGCACGGTCTCCACGCTGCGGGAGACGATGCGCCCGGCGTCGCGGTAGTCGGTGGCCATGGCGTCGCCGATGAACAGGATGATGTTGCGCGGCTGTGCGGAGAGGGAGAACGGCCGCACCAGGATGTCCTTCACATCGGTAACCGTGCCGGCCGAGGTATTCACGGAAACCAGCAGGCGAACGTTGCCCGGTGTCCGGAAGCCCATCTGGTCGGCGCGGATGACGGCGTCCGCGGTGCCGTCGCAATCCAGATCCGCGCCTTCCCCGCGGAACTGCGAGGTGAGATCCGCGCCGTTGGCGGTGACGCGGAAGCCGGTAACGGCGCCGGCGTTGCGCACTTCGACGACCACGTCTACGCGCTGATCGTCCAGCAGGCGGGTGCGCTCTGGAAGCAGGATGCTGGCCTTCGGCTGGCCGAACAGGGGCGCGGCCAGAACGAGCCAAAACCAGGAGTAACGCATTTGGCTTGGCGCAGTATAGCAGATGGCATGCGGGGTAAACTGGAGGGGATGGTGCGTCCTGACGAAGACGCGTTCTTCTTGCAGGTGAGAGTCCTGTCCGGGCAAGCGCTGGAGCACCCGGTAGCAGACCCCAGGCGGGAGGAGAGATCCGACCGACCCGAGCGGGGTGTCGAAAGTCCGCTACAGGCGGAGGGCAAACAAGCGGGCCGCAACGAAAGTGAACGCTGTAGCCACGTCATAGTATCAGCCGAAAGGTGTTCGAGAGGGCCGAGCCGGTCATTTCACGGCGAAGGCAGCAGACAGCAGGCCGGATCCAGAACGCTTGCTGGACCTCTCCGGGGTTTGGAGGCGGCGGCACGTTTGGAAAGAGGAATGCGGAACAGGAGAGACCCTACCTGGCAGCCCACGTCGGGCAAAGACCGGGCGTATAAGGCCGGATGGCTGAAATCGCGCGGAGCCGGGAGGGAGTCCGAGGGGCTCGTTGTAATGGACCCCAAAATTTGGACAGAAAAAAGGCCTTCTCTTAGCTGGTGGGCGGCA
>JBHGBM010000127.1:0-10591 GCA_041946965.1 Bryobacteraceae bacterium | reverse complement strand
GCAACTGCACCATGCACGAGACCTGCGACAGCTACGTGGTGGTGGAGTACAACGGCGACGTCTACCCCTGCGACTTCTTCGTGGAGAAGGACTGGAAACTGGGCAACGTCAACCTGGATTCGTGGGTGGAAATCGCGCGCCGGCAGAAGCGCTACCAGTTCGCTGCCAATAAAGCCATCTCGCACCCGGCTTGCCAGGTGTGCGAGTTCTACTCCATCTGCAAGGGCGGCTGCCCCAAACACCGCCACGACCCGCGCCGCCGCTTCGAGGACCTGGATTACTTCTGCCAGGCGTACAAGATGGCGCTGGCCAAGGCCGTGGGGCCGCTCCAGAAAGACGTGGAGAAGATCCTGGCCCGCACCGCGCCGCGGCCGGCGGAAACACGCTGAAGAAAAGAACGGGCGCCGCCCGGTCTGTTCGGGTGCGCCCGCCTGTCAGTGTCTCAATTCCCTACTGATACTGCGGCGTGTAGCTCCAGGTCCAGTCGTTGAACGCCGTCAGGATGTCCAGGCCCGATGGCGCGGTGAAGCGGGCGCCCTTGCCTTGTGACCTGACCGAGAAGCTGCCGCGGGTCACGAAGTTGAAGCCCCCCGCGCCCAGCACCGAGCTGGCAGGAAGCTGGGTAAGGATGCTCGCCGGCACGGTGAACTGCCCGGCCGAGACGTTCTGAATGCAGACAAACGCGGAACCGCTGATGGCGCCGGTCTGCATGTTCACGCCGCCGCTCATGCCTGAGATGGTCACTATCGAAGACGAGTCGCCCCCGGTCCACCGGACCGTAACTGGGTTCGCGCGGTTGATCAGCTTGAAATCGTCGGCGTTGTTGGTGACTACGAAGTCCTGCGCGATATCCAGCGTGCCGGAGAACGCGCCCACGTTGGCGCCGCCCGGACCGCTCAGCGTGTACCGGCCCGGCGCCAGGTACGTGTTCGGCATGGCGGTGGATTCGTATGTGAACACATTGGCCTGACTGCCCTGCCGCGGAGCTGCCTGCGTACCGTTCGGTCCGGAGGAAGTGAGCTGCGGGCCCGCATCCAGGCTCGTCATGGTGAGGTTCGGAAATGGATTGCTCAGGATAGCCGTTGTCTGGTAGACGACGCAGTTGCCCGGCGACGGGGACAGATTCGGATAACCGGCCGGGAACTCGCCGCGAAGAACCTTCGCCAGATCGGTCCCGGCGTACCGCGCGAAGACGCCGGAAAATCCGTCGGTCTTCTTTGTCGTGGTCACCGGGGTGATGCCGCCCGCGCCGGGCTGATCGGTGGTGCTGTACGCCGTGGCCCTGCTCAGGCTGAGAATCCCCGCGCTATAGTTGCCCCGTGCGATCCAGGCATTGATCTCCTCCTGCGTGGGCGCGGCGCTTCCCCCGCCCGGTGTGCCGCCGCCACCGCCGCCGCTGATGGTGATGACGGGCGAGCCTGTTTCGAAATACACCGGCGCCGAGGTGATGGCCGCGCCGTTGGCCCGCAACCCGATGAACGAAAGCGACCCCGAAGCCACGTAGAATTCCGCCAGCCCGCTCTTCCCGGCGGTGGCGTTGAGCCTGTCGCGCATGAGGAAAGCGATCTGGCCCTGCGCGGGCAGCTCGACCGTCGTGCTGCCGGTAGCCCCGTCCGTGGTCCGGATGTTGACCGTGACGGATTCCCCCGCCCCGGTCGGGTTCACCGCCGCCACCGCCGTCACCAGGCCGGAGGAGTTGTCGAAGGGCACCAGAATCCGGTTCGATGCGGATACGGCGGGCGCGGTGGAATCCTGGGCCGGCTGCCCGGGCGTCCTCACGGTGAAGATGGCGTAACCCTGCACCGCCTGGTTGGCGGCCAGTTCCGCCCAACCCTGGGAGAGCGCCGCCGCCTCGCCGGGCGTGTGCAGGAAAACCGTGGACCCCGCCGGGATGTTGAGGCCCGTGAGCGACACGCTCTCCAATAGCGGCGGGTTCCAGGCGATGGTCTCGCCGTTGCCGCCCGGGACGGCCATGCGGAACGTGAGCCGGACCTGCTGATCGGCGGCCGTCGCATTCGTCAGTACGATGGTGGTGGACCAGCCGCCGCCGTCGGCGACCTGCGGGATCACCTGCGATTGCGGAACGGAGCCGCCCGGACCGCTGCCGCCGCCGCCGATGATCGGCGCGCCGCTTTGCGGGTAGACCGGCGCCGAAGTCATGGCGACATCGCCCGCCCCGGTTCGGGCCCGCAACGCGATGGCGGAAATGCTGCCAGAAGACACGTAGAACTCGGCCAGCCCGCGCTTCCCGGTGGTCTGCGAAAACTGGTTCGGCATCAGAAACGTGACCTGCCCGTTGGCGGGCAGGCTGGGCAAAGTCGCGGTGCTGGTGCTTCCGTCCGACGTCCTCAGGTTCACCGAGACCGTTTCGGCGGCGGCCGTCGGGTTCACCAGCGCCACGGCGGAAACCAGGCCCTCGGTGTTATCGAATGGGACCAGGATGCGGCCCGCGGCCGTGACGGCCGGCGCGGTGGCGTCCTGCGGGGGGCCTCCCGCATTGCGCGCCGTGAAGATGGCATATCCAGCCACTCCGTCCGGGGCCGTGAGTTGGCCCCAGCCCTGCGTCAACGAAGCGGCGGTGCCAGGTGTGTGGAGAAACAGCGCGGACCCCGCCGCCAGGCTGATACCGGACAGGTTCACGCTTTCCAAAAACGGCGGCGTCCAGGCGGACGTCGCCCCGCCCGCCGCCGACTGCCGGAACGCCAGGCTCACCAAAGCGGTGTTCGCGGTCTTGTTGACGAGCACGATGGTGGTGGACCACCCGGCGCCGTCGGCGACCTGCGGGATAACCTGCACCTGCGCGGACAACGGTGCCAGCCCGATGCCGAGAAGGAGCATGCCCAGGGCCACGGTGCGAACTCCGCGCGCCGCGCTGGTTTCTGTAGGGAGTTTCATGGGTATCTGTTGTCCTTTCACTCTGCTCATGGCGAGGCACGGGCGAGGGACATCCTCGTTGCCTCTGAGCGGACAACAGTATATCGTAAACACCCGTGGGCAGTTGTTAACACACCTTGCCCCACACCCCTGATAGAATCGGCGCGTGACCCGACGCCGCGCCGTTCTCATGCTCGCTGCCCTCGCGGAGCCGAAACAGATCCTGTTCGACGGAACGCACCTGCGGAACTTCCGCACGCCGACGCGCACGACCGGCCCGGAGGTGAGCTGGCGCATCCGCGACGGCGCCCTCGAGAGCATCGCCGATGCGCGACGCCAGTGCGACCTGTGGACCGTGGAGCAGTACGGCAGCTTCGACCTCGAGTTCGAATGGAAGGTGGCGCCGAACGGCAACTCCGGCGTCAAGTACCTGATCCAGGCCACCGCGACGGACCGGCTGCGCGACACGCAGGGCGAGTTTCTGCACGAAACCTCGCTCGGCTTCGAGATGCAGCTTGTGGATGACCGCGGGCGCGGTCCGGACACCCACTCCTCGGGCGCGCTCTACAACTACCTGGCGCCTTCAGAGCAGGCCGCGCGCCCCGCGGGCGAATGGAACACGGGCCGGCTGGTAGTGTGCGGCGACGACGTGGAACATTGGATCAACGGCAAACGTGTGCTCGCCTTCTCCGTGCACTCGCCCGGATTGAAGGCCGCCCTCGCCGCCAGGAACATGCACAGCGCGAGGCTGCTGGAACGGCTGGCGGTTCGCAGGACTCCCATCGCGTTCCAGCATCACGAGTCGCCGGTTGCGTTCCGGGCCATACGGATCGCGGCGCTAGTGTGAGGGGTGATATACTTCCGGCCAATGGTTTCTAAAACACGCTGCATTCTTCGTCTTCTCGCGTTTTCTGGCATGGCAGTTTTCCAGGCGGCGGCACAATACGGCAGCGCCCTTCAGGGAGTCGTCACCGATCCCAGCGGAGCTTTCATCGCCGGCGCACGGGTCAAAGTCACTTCGCTTCAGACCGGCGTCAGCCGCGATGCGGCCACCACCGGCGAAGGCCTGTTTCGCGTTCTGAACCTCGGCCCCGGCCGCTATTCGGTCGCAGTGGAGAAGGAAGGCTTCCGCCCGGCGGAGGTGGCCGATGTGGAGGTTGCGATCGAGCAGGTGGTGCGCGTCGATGTCACTTTACAGGTCGGCCCGGTTTCCGAAAAGATCACGGTCACCGAACGGCAGGCGCTCATTGAAACCGAAGAAGGCCGCATCTCGGGCCGCGTGGAGAGCATCCAGCTCAGCGAATTGCCGCTCAACGGCCGCAACCTGTTCAACCTGATCGCGCTGCAACCGGGCGTGACGGGCCGCGGCATCACCGGCGCGGTGGGCGGCGGCAGCGGCAACGACCCGTTCGCCGGGGAAATGGGGCCGCAGGTCTATGCCAGCGGCCAGCGCTCGGAGGCCAACAACTACACGCTCGACGACTCCAGCGCCAACTCGATGAGCCGCGGCGGCTACACTAACATCATCCCCAACGCCGATTCGGTGGAGGAGGTCCGGGTCGTCTCGAACAACTTTTCCGCCGTGGACGGCCGCAACAGCGGCGCCCAGATCCAGGTGATCACCAAGGGCGGCACGAACGAATTTCACGGCTCCGCCGCGCACTACTTCCAGAACAACACCCTTTCGGCGCGGAACCTGTTCGAGGGCAATGTGCCGGTGTTCCGGCGCAACCAGTTCGGATACAACCTCGGCGGGCCCATCGTGCGCAACCGCATGTTCTTCTTCCATTCCTATGAAGGGTTGCGTTTCTCCGGCCCGCGGGCACAGGTCTTCTCCGTGGAGACGCCCGCCTTCCGCGATTTCGTCCTGCGCACCCGTCCGAATTCGATTGCCGCCCGCCTGCTTCGCGATTTCGGTCCCGTGGCACTGGCCGATTCCGGATTTCGCGACCTGGGCAGCCCGCGCCCGGGTGTGAACGTGATCGGACCCGCCGACGGCATCCCGGATATCGGCAACGTGGTGTTCGCCCCCGCGCAGACCCGCGACGGGAACCAGTTCAGCGGCCGCATCGACTGGGAAGCCGTGCCGGGCAAGGACCGCATCTTCAGCAATTACTATTTCACCCGCGTCACGTACCTGACGGGCAACCTGCGGCCCAGCTCAAACCGGCCGCGCTCCGATACCACGCACTTCGCCTCGCTGAACCACACCCACATCTTCTCGCCCTCGCGACTGAACGAGGCGCGCTTCGGATTCATGCGCAACTACGGCCTGCTGGCGGATCCTCCGAACCCGGAAGTGCCCAGCATCACCGTGCCGCAGATTCAGGGGTGGTCGGCCGGCATTTTCCCCTACGGGTTCTTCCAGAACAATTTCCAGTTCAAGGACGTCTTTTCCTCATTGCAGGGAGGCCATTCGGTGAAGTTCGGCGGCGAGATCCGCCGGGTGCACAACAACACCCGCAACACGCGGGAGTACATTCCGGCGTACTCGTTCGCCAGCATCCTCGACTTCGCCGACGACGAAGCCTTGCAGATGACCCGCAGCGTGGATCCCCGCACGGGCGAGCCCGCCACCACGGTGCTGGGCATACGGCAGTGGGAATGGGCGCTGTTCGTCAATGACGACTGGAAGGTAACCCGCAACCTCTCGCTTAACATGGGGCTGCGCTACGAGCACTACGGTTCCATCACGGAGCCCAACGGCATCCTGCGGCAGCTTGTTTTCGGAGCGGGTTCCGATTATTCCGCCCGCTTCGCCGAGGGCCGCGCGGATTTCGTGGACGGCCTGTTCCATCCCTCCTGGCTCGACATCGGCCCGCGTTTCGGATTCGCGTGGAACCCCGGCGGCAGCCGCTGGGTGGTGCGCGGCGGCTACGGATTGTCCTACGACCGCATGTTCCTCACCGGCCCCGCTCCCTTCGCGTCCAACCCTCCCATGCGGGCCAGCGCCGTGCTCGGACAGTTGTTCGGTACGCGGTTCACCTATTCGCTCGGCGACCCTTCAAAGCCGCACCTCGGTTACCCCACGGACCCCGAACTCCGCCGCGGTCTCGACGCGAAAAACGGCATGCTCGGCGCGCGCGTGACCATGCGGGGATTCGACCCGAACCTGAAGCCCGCGCGCGCCCAAAACTGGTTCTTTGCCATCCAGCGGGAGCTGCCGTTCGGCTGGGTGGTGGAAGGCAGCTATCTCGGCTCCGTGGCCCGGCACCTGGAAAGCTCGACGAACCGCAACCGGTACCGCGGCGACATGCTCGACAACATTTTCAACGGTCTGAACGGCAGCTTCGGGTCCATCATCATGACCGAGTGCTGGCTTGATGCTCCAGGCCGCATACACTTTCGGCAAGACCATCACGGATGCGGATGAGGGCTATCAGGAGACGAATTTCATCGACGCCGGCGACCGGCGATTGAACCGGGCCGTGGCCGATTTCGACGCGCCGCAGAAACTCGCGCTCACGGGCGTATGGGAAGTGCCGCTGTTCCGTTCGGCAACGGGTGTGGCCGGCGCCATCGTGAAGGGCTGGCAGATTTCGGGCTTCGCGATTTTCCAGAAAGGCCAGCCGCTCACGGTCACGGAGTCGCTCGCGTGGCCCCGCGGCGATTACAACGCCGACAACCAGACCGGCGACCGTCCCAACGCGCCGGCCGACGGGGTGCGGCGAGGCGGATGGAGCAACGCCGAGTTCCTTACAGGCATCCTGCGCGCGGCCGATTTTCCGCTTCCCGTGCGCGGCGCCAACGGCAACCTCGGGCGCAACACCTTTCGCGGCCCCGGTTTCGCGCAGGTGGACATGGCGTTATCCAAGCAGTTTCGCATCACCGAACGCGTGAGCGCGCGCTTGAGTTTTGACGCCTTCAATGCGCTCAACCGCGTGAATCTCAACGCGCCTTCGATGGTGCTCAGCAACAACAATTTCGGCAAGGCGACGTCCACCCTGACGCCGCGCCAGACGCAGGCCGGATTGCGGGTGAGGTTTTAACCCGAAGTTCCACCCCTCTGCCATAGCGTTTTCTGGATTCCAGCCGCCGCTTAGAGTACTTCCAGAGGAGATGTTCCTCACGAGCGGTAGAGATGCCCGCGATCAGGCACGCCGCAGGCGGGCCGCCAGCGCCGCGGCGGTTTCAAATTCGCGCTGCATTTCTCGAGTGCGGAGGTTGGCGCGAAGGTGCTCCAAACGGGCGATGTAGGCGGCCAGGGCCCGGTCGATTTCCGCGCTGTTGGTGGCCAGGATGTCGCGCCACAACTCGTAGGGGCTGAGCGCCAGGCGGGTGGAATCCACCAGCCCGGGGCCGGCCACGTCGACGCGGTCCGGAACGGCCTCGGCCACCGTGGTGGCGAGCGCGGTGGAGGCAAGCTGCGCCAGGTGCGAGGTGAGCGCGACCACGCGGTCGTGCTCTTCCGGCGCGAGCGTGAGCACCCGCGCCCCGATCCGCTCCAGCCAGAGGCGGAACTCGAGCGCGGCATCCGTCCGCAAAGCCTCGGGCGAAGGCGGCGTCAGCACGTAGGGCCGCCCGGCGAAAAGCCCGGCTTCGGCTTCCTCGACGCCACGCTTCTCTTTTCCGGCCATGGGGTGCCCGCCTAAGAACTGCGCCCGGGCGAGCAAAGCGCCCGCCGCGGCGATGGCGCGCTTGGTGCTGCCCGCGTCGGTGACCAGGGCGCCGGGGCGGACCAGCGGTTCCAGACGCCGCAGCGTGTCAAGGATGCGGGCGATGGGCTGCGCCAGGTAGAGCAGGTCCGCGCGGCCCGCGGCTTCGGCCAGCGTGGCCGCCTCTTCGATCACGCCCCGCTCGAGCGCCTTGCGCAGCGTGGCTTCCGAACTGACGCCCAGAATGCGCCCGGAAAAACCCGCGGCGCGCAGGGCCAGCGCGAACGAGCCGCCGATCAGCCCCACCCCGACTATGGCAACGGTTTCCATCACAGGCTGCGGTCCACCGCCTGGGCGATGATGCGAAGCTGCCGCATCATGTCGTTGAACTGTTCGATGGTGAGGGTCTGCGCCCCGTCGCTCAGGGCGTGGTCGGGGTCGTGGTGGACCTCGATGATCAGCCCGTCGGCGCCGGCGGCCACGGCGGCGCGGGCCATCGGCACGACCTTGTCGCGCCGCCCGGTGCCGTGGGAGGGATCGGCGATCATGGGCAGGTGCGAAAGTTTTTTCACCACGGGAATGGCGGAGAGGTCCATGGTGTTGCGCGTGTAGGTTTCAAAAGTGCGGATGCCGCGCTCGCACAGGATCACGCCGTAATTGCCGCCGGCCATCACGTACTCGGCCGAGAGCAGCAGCTCCTCGACGGTGGCGGCGATGCCGCGTTTCAGCAGCACCGGCTTGGCCTGTTTGCCCAGCTCCCGCAGCAGGTTGAAGTTCTGCATGTTGCGCGCGCCCACTTGCAGGATGTCGGCATATTCGGCCACCAGCGGGATCTGGGTGTGGTCCATCACCTCGCTGACCACCAGCAGGCCATGGCGGTCCGCCGCGGCGCGCAGAAGCCTGAGTCCTTCCTCCCCCATGCCCTGAAAGCTGTAAGGCGAGCTGCGCGGCTTGAAGGCCCCGCCGCGTATCACGCGCGCGCCGCCGCGGGCCACGGCCGCTGCGATGCGCTCGATCTGCGCTTCGCCTTCCACGCTGCACGGGCCGGCCATCACCACCACTTGCGGGCCGCCTATGGCGACGCCGCCGATTTCGAGCACGGTATCGGCCGGATGAAAGCTGCGGCTGGCGAGTTTATAGGGCGAAGCCACCCTGCGCGCTTCCTGCACGCCCTCCATGACTTCGAAGATGGCCAGGTCGATTTCTTCGGGGCGGCCCCCCACGCCCCCCAGCACGGTCTGCTGCACGCCGGTGGAACGGTGCACGTTGAAACCCATTTCCACCATGCGGTCGATGACGGCTTGAATGCGAGACTCTTCGGTCCCGGGCTGCATGACAACGATCATTTGCCTTCTCCCTGGCCCTCGGCCTCCATGCGGAGGCGCTGCACGGTGCGGGCCTCGTCGATGATGCGCTCGAAGATGCGGCGCACGGCTTCCGACGGCAGCGGGCCATGGTTATGTTCGGTGATGTTGCGGTAGACTTCGTCCTCGCGGCGCGGCTCGTAGATGGGCAGGCGCGCCTCGCGCTTGATGCGCCCGATCTCCTCCACCACCTCCATGCGGCGGTTGAGCAGCTCGAGCAGACGGCGGTCCACGTCATCGATATGGTCGCGGTGGCGGGCCAGTTCCCGGAGAGCTTCCTCGCGCGTCATAGGACAGATTTTAGCGAGCGCACGAACGCTTCGACTTCGGATTCGAGCGCCGGGTTCCGTTGATTGCGGGCAATCACGTTCACGATGGCGCTGCCCACCACCACGGCATCGGCCGAGCGGGCGGCCTCGGCCACGTGCTCCGGGCGCGAGATGCCGAAGCCCACCGCGAGCGGCAGCGGGGTGATGGCGCGCATGCGCCGGGCAAGCAGCGCGGCCGACGATGCCAGCGATTCGCGCTCCCCGGTGACGCCGGTGCGCGAGACCAGGTAGACGAAGCCGCTGGAGTATTCGGCCACCCGTTCCAGGCGGCGCGACGTGCTGGTGGGCGCGGCCAGGAACACGGTATCGAGACCGCTCCGGTGCATGGCCTCGACGTAAGCGCCGGCCTCTTCGACGCTCGCGTCGGTGAGCAGGCAGCCGTCTATGCCGGCCGCAGCTGCATCGCGCGACAGGGCTTCCAGGCCGTAGCGCAGCACGGGGTTCAGATAGGTGAACAACAGCAGCGGGATTTCGGAATTCGCGCGGATGCGGCGGGCGGTTTCGAGCACGCCGCGCAGCGTGGCCCCCGCGGCGAGCGCACGCTGGCCCGCCATCTGGATCGCGGGGCCGTCGGCCACGGGATCCGAGAACGGCACTCCCAGCTCGATCAGATCCGCGCCGCCGCATTCGAGCGCCCGGGCGATGGCGGGCGTGCGCTCGAGCGAAGGGTCGCCCGCCGTGATGTAGGCGATCAGGCCTTTGCGGCCCTCGCGCCGCAGGCGTTCGAACAGGCGGCCGATGCGGGTCATGCGCTCTCCAACTCCGGGAAGTTCTCGCGGTAGATATCCACGTCCTTGTCGCCGCGCCCGGAAAGGTTCACCACGAACACCTGCCCGGGGGCGGAGGGAGCGCGCCCGAGGGCCTCCGCCACCGCGTGCGCGGATTCGAGCGCCGGGATCAGTCCTTCGGCGCGGCACAGGGTGCGGGCGGCGGCGAGCGCTTCGGCGTCGGCCACCGAGACGTACTCGGCGCGGCCGCGGTCGTGCAGCCAGGCATGCTCGGGTCCGACCAGGGCATAGTCCAGGCCCGCGGAGACGGAGTGCGTGGCGGCGATCTGACCGTCGCCGTCCTGAAGCAGGTAACTGTACGCGCCTTGCAGCACCCCCGGAGCGCCGCCGCGGAAGCGCGCCGCGTGCTCGCCCAGCGATTCGCCGCGGCCGCCGGCTTCGATGCCCACCAGCCGCACGGCCTCATCCGGGATAAAAGCGTGGAAAATGCCGATGGCGTTGCTGCCGCCGCCCACGCAGGCGAACACGGCGTCCGGCAGGCGGCCTTCGGCCTCCAGCACCTGCGCGCGCGCTTCGCGGCCGATGACGCTCTGGAAATCCCTCACCATCAGCGGGTAGGGGTGCGCGCCCAGCGCGGAGCCGAGCAGGTAGTAGGTGTCGCCGACGTTGGTGACCCAGTCCCGCATGGCTTCGCTGATGGC
>JBHGBM010000126.1:0-12748 GCA_041946965.1 Bryobacteraceae bacterium | reverse complement strand
AAGGGCCGCATGGAAGACGGCGAAGGCCGCGAGATCGATTTCAAGAACACCATCATCATTTTGACCTCCAACGCGGGCACCGAGAGCATAATGAAGCTGACCGCGGACCCGGAGACGGCGCCTTCGCCCGAAGGACTGGTCAAGGCGCTCAAGCCGGAGCTGAACAAGATTTTCAAGCCGGCGTTCCTCGGCCGGCTGGTGATCGTCCCCTACTACCCGATCCGCGACGAAGCCATGAAACTGATCATCCGCCTGAAGCTGAACCGGATCCAGCGGCGGCTCCAGGAAGCTCACAAGATCGGGTTGGAGTACGAGGACGCGCTGGTGGACGAAGTGGCGCGGCGCTGCACGGAGGTGGAAAGCGGCGCGCGCAATGTGGACAACATCCTGACCAATACGCTGTTGCCGGAAGTCTCGCGCCGGATCCTGGGAAGGCTGGCGGAGGGCGAGAAGCTCGAGTCCATACGGGTCGGCGTTGCGGAGGACGGATCGTTCGTATACGCGTAGACGCCGGAGGCGATCATGTTTGTACATGCAGACCGGCCCATGGTGCTGAAAACGCCCGCGGGCGAGGACGCTCTTATCCTGGTGGGTTTTCAGGCCCACGAAGCCATTTCAGAGTTGTTTCACCTGCGGATGGAACTGGTTTCACAGCAGCCAAACGTCGAATTCGACAAGCTGCTGGGCCAGAGCGTCACGGTGGAGTGGGACATCGGGCAGGACGAGCCGCGCTGTTTCAACGGCATCGTGACCCGCTTCTCGCAGGCGGAGCGTACGGTGGGGTTCACGCGCTACAGCATGGAAGTGGTTCCGAAGATCTGGACGCTGACGCGGCGCGCGCGGAGCAGAATTTTCCAGCACCTCACCGTGCCGGACATCCTGCGCAAGGTGCTGGAGGGCTTCGACGTGCGCTACGAGCTGACCGGCCAGTACGAGCAGCGCGATTACTGCGCGCAGTACCGCGAGACGGATTTCCAGTTCCTCTCCCGGCTGATGGAAGAGGAGGGGATCTACTACTTCTTCGAGCACACCTCCGACGGCCACAAGCTGGTGGTGGCCGACAACCCGCAGTCGCACCCCGATCTTCCGGGCGACGCCAGCATCATCTACGAGGAGATCTCCGGCGGCAAGCGGGACGAGGAGCGCATATCGAGTTGGGAGAAGACCCAGGAGCTGCGATCCGGAAAGTACACGCTTTGGGACCACTGCTTCGAGCTTCCGGGAAAGAACCTGGAGGCGTCGAAGACGATTCAGGACACCGTCCAGATCAATCGCACGACGCACAAACTGCGCGTGGGCGGCAACGATCAGTTCGAGCTGTACGATTATCCGGGCGGTTACGCGCAGCGTTTCGACGGGGTGACTCCGGGCGGGGGGGACAACGCGTCGGACATCCAGAAGATCTTCCAGGACAACCAGCGCACGGTGGAGATCCGCATGCAGGCGGAGGCGGCGCCTTCGCTCGTCATTCAGGGCGGGGGCGACGTGCAGGCGTTCACCTCCGGGTACAAGTTCAACCTGACGCGCCACTTCAGCGACGACGGCAGGTACGTGCTGACTTCCGTGGACCATTTCGCACACCAGCCGCTGGGGAGCGAGGAGCGGGCCGAGGAGGGCTTCCGGTACGAGAACCGGTTCACCGCCATCCCTCACGCGGTGCCGTTCCGCCCGCGGCGGATCACGCCCGTGCCCCTGGTGCGCGGAACCCAGACGGCCACCGTGGTGGGGCCCGCCGGCGAGGAGATCTATACCGACAAGTACGGGCGCATCCGGGTGCAGTTCCACTGGGACCGCGAAGGGAAGAAGGACGTGAACAGCTCCTGCTGGGTCCGGGTGGCGACGCTGTGGGCGGGCAAGCAGTGGGGCATGGTTCACATCCCGCGCATCGGGCAGGAGGTGGTGGTCGATTTTCTGGAAGGCGATCCGGACCGGCCTATCGTGATCGGCAGCGTGTACAACGCGGAGCAGATGCCGCCCTACGCCCACCAAGGAAGTGACCGAGGGCAACGAATCCACCACCATCAAGAAGGGCGACCGCACGCTGGAAGTGACCATGGGGAAGCAGTGTCACACCATCAACGGCGACACGACCCTCGAGATCAAGCAGGGCAACCAGACGACTACCATCGACATGGGCAACAAGTCCACCACCCTCAAGATGGGCAACATGACCACCAAGCTCAACCTCGGGAAGAGCGAGGAAGAGGCCTTGCAGTCCATCGAGCTCAAGGTGGGCCAGAGCAGCATTAAGGTGGACCAGATGGGAGTCACGATCAAAGGCATGATGATCAAACTCGACGCCACGATGATGGCGCAGGTCAAAAGCATGATGACACAGGTCAACGGGGACGCCATGCTGACCCTCAAGGGCGGGCTTACAATGATCAATTGATATGAGCGACGCACCTGAGCCGGTTTCAAGAACGGTTGCCATTTCTTCTGCGGGGGAACTGAGCGAACCCGCCATGGCCCTGGTGCGTCCCGAGATGCACCCGCGCGACTACGTAGCGCTGCTGCTGGAGCGGGAGCTTTACCCCGACGCAGTGAAATTCGTGGCCCACGCGCTGCCCAAGCGCGAGGCCGTGTGGTGGGCCTGGATCACCGCCCGGCGCGCGGCGGGGGAAAAACCGGCGCCGCCTATCGCGGCGGTCCTGGAAGCCACCGAGCGCTGGATTGCGCAGCCCACCGATCCGAACCGCCGCGCGGCAATGGCGGCGGCCGAGAAAGCCGGCTTCGACAGCGCCGCCGGGTGCGCGGGGCTAGGCGCCTTTTTCAGCGGCGAAAGCCTCGCGCCCCCTGAGTTGCAGGCGGTTCCCCCCGGCGAGCACCTGACCGGCAAGGCGGTGGCCGGCGCGGTGACTCTTGCCGCGGTCAGTTCGGAGCCGGAGAAGGCCCCGGAGAAGTTTCGGAACTTCGTCACGCAAGGCCTCGAAGTGGCGGAGCGGATTCAACTATGGGGGCCGAAGCAAACTTAGGAGACTGATATGGGAATGCCCGCCGCCAGGTTAGGCGATATGCATGTCTGCCCCATGGTCACGGGGTTGGTTCCGCACGTCGGCGGTCCCATACTCCCGCCCTGCGCGATCACCGTGCTGACAGGAGGCATGCCCGCCGCCCGCGTGGGCGACATGGCCACGTGTGCCGGTCCCCCGGACGTGATTGCGCTGGGCTCGTTCACCGTACTCATCATGAACCAGCCCGCCGCGCGCGTGCTGGATTTGACCGCCCACGGCGGCACCATTGTGGTGGGCATGCCCACGGTGCTGGTGGGGTGAACCCGGAACTCGGGCGTTCCGGGCAGCACCCGAAGCCACGATAGTTCTACGCGCCGGCCTGCTGCTTGCCGCGGATGATGTTCACCAGTTCCTGCACCGCGGCCGCACTCTTCTGCAACGCCGCCTGCTCCTCCGGCTGAAGCTTGATCTGGTAGATCTGCTCCACACCGCTGGCACCCAGTTTCACGGGCACGCCCACGAACAGGCCGTTGATGCCGTATTCGCCTTCCAGATACGCGGCGCAGGGCAAGACTTTCTTCTTGTCCTTGAGGATGGATTCCGCCATCTCCACGGCCGCCGCCGCCGGAGCGTAGTAAGCGCTGCCGGTCTTTAGGTACTTCACGATTTCCGCGCCGCCGTTGCGCGTGCGCTCCACCAGCCGGGCCAGCGTGGCCTCGTCCAGCAACTCGGTCAGGGGGATGCCGGAGACGCTCGATAGCCGCACCAGCGGAACCATGGTGTCGCCGTGCCCGCCCAGCACGACCGCGGTCACGTTCTCGACCGAGACGTTCAACTCGCGCGCGATGAACGTGCGGAAGCGGGCGGTGTCCAGGATGCCCGCCATCCCGACCACGCGCTGTTTGGGGAAGCGCGAGGTCCAGAACGCCGTCTGGCACATGGCGTCCAGCGGGTTGGTTACGATGATCAGGATGGAATTCGGCGAGTGCTTCACCGCCTGCTCGGTGGCGCCGCGGACGATATCGTAGTTCGCCAGCAGCAGGTCGTCGCGGCTCATGCCCGGCTTGCGGGCGAGACCGGCGGTGATGATCACGATGTCCGAGTTGGCAGTCGCTTCGTAATCGTTCGTCCCCGTGATGAGGACGTCATAGCCCTGCACCGGGCCGGACTGGAGCAGATCAAGGCCCTTTCCCTGGGGCACACCCTCGATGACGTCCACCATGACGACGTCGGCCAAGTCCTTGTCCGCAATGCGCAAAGCGCAACTGGCGCCGACGTTTCCGGCGCCTACTACCGTAATCTTCTTACGCAATGGAGTCTTTCCTCCTGAGTGAGTTCAGTCCACGGGCTGCTAACGCATTATAGCGACGGGGACTCCGGCGCGGAGGGATTCCTCGGCGGCCCATGAGACGCCCACCGCCCTGGCCGCTTCCTGAACTGTGATGGGAAGCACACTTTCACCACGGCATACCGCCAGGAACCGGGCCACTTCCGTGCGCAGTTCGAAGAACTCGCCCGAGACCGCGACGGGGATCTCGGCCAGCGCGTCCGCGCGGAAGTGGCGAAGCCGGGTAGCCGGGCGCGTGGTGCGGTCCAGTTCGCCGTCCCAGGTGGTGATCAACGCGCCCTCGCTGCCGATCACCTTGGCTGCGAGGTGGTGCTCGCAAACCGCCAGCGACTGGGTGACGGTGGCGTGGGCGCCGGAGTCGAAATCCACCAGGGCGGCCACGTTGTCCCACAGTCCCTCCGGGGTGGTGGGCAGGCGGGAAGCGCGGGCATACACCGAAAGGGGCCGGGCGCACAGCCACCAGCAGGCGAGATCGAAAAAGTGGATGGGCTCTTCCAGAATCCAGCTCCCGACGCGAGGCGCATCCCAGCGCCAGCCGTCCGCTCCAAGGCGGTAGGGCCGGCGCCACAGGTCGATGGTGGCGGCCAGCGGCCGGCCTATGGCCCCGGCTTCGATCAACGAGTGCATGCGGCCCCACTGCTCGGAGAGCCGGAATTCGTGGGCGACATACAGGATCTTGCCCGACGCCGCGGCGATCAGGTCGCCGCACTCGCCCGGGGTAAGCGCCATGGGTTTTTCGAGCAGAACGTGCTTTCCGGCGGCCAGCGCGGCCAAAGCGGCGTCGCGGTGCAGGTGCGTGGGCAGCACGATGTCCACGGCCTCCAGGCCCGGAATCTCGAGCAATTCGCGCCAGTCCGCGGTGCAGACGGCTTCGGGAAACTTCTTTCGGGCCGCGGCCCGCGAGTCCTCCGTTTGCGCGCAGATGCCCGCGAGTTCGAGGCCGGGGGTCTCCGTGATGGCGTCGGCGTGATGGCGCCCCCAGGCGCCGTAGCCGAAAAGAGCGATTTTCATAAGAAGCTTTCAGCTTTCATCTCGCCAGCACTTCCCGGGTTGCGCGCAGCGTGTTAGCCAGCGACTCGCGCGGCAGGTTGCGGATGATCGGGTTGATCAGCCAGGAGAGCACGGCGGGCACCTTGCGGGTCAGCGAAATGGCTTCGCACTCCACGTACACGCCGCCGTCGCGCTCCTCGAAGCGCCAGTAAGAGTACAGCCGCCAGAGGAAGCCGTGATCTTTGCCCACGGGAAGCTCGTGCTCGCCGGGCTTGCCCGCGTCGGCCACTTCCGCGATGCGCGTGCTGTAAGACCGGCTGCGCATGCGTTTGGCGTTCACCGGCGTGTAGAGCACGTCGTGGTTGGTATTCAAGACCACCGTGATCACCTTGGTCTTGACCAGGCGCAGGTAGATCTTGAACTCCCGGCCCTGGCGGCTGAGCAGTTTCGAATCGATGACCTCGGGCTTGTAGATGTTCTTGTGATTGTCGTAGTCCTCGACCAGTGCGAGGGTCTTTTCGAGCGTGGCTCCGGGAATGAAGACGGCGCCGATCCAATCGTGAATCAGGCCGCCGGCCACGCCGGATTCGGCCTTGCCCGCCCAGGCCTCCGAGAGCACCTCGCCGGCGCGCACCTGCCGCACGCGTTCGGGCGATTCGTCAACCCACAGGAAGCGGGCGCCGGTGCGAGGCGTCACGCGTGCCTCCACCGCGCGTATGTAAGCGTCGAACGCCTGCACGGTGGCGGGTTGCAGCTCGGCCGTGGTTGCGGCGCTCTGCATGAACCACAAGACCAGGGCGAGGGCGCCGGCCGTCCTCATGCGTACTCCATAAACTGTATTATGAAACGTGTCGCAGGACTTTCGTGAAGCCGGCCGGGCCCAGGTGAGTCTGCTCGCGCCGATCGAGAAGCGCTGCCTGGTGTGGATGGCTGCCCATGCGCCGCGCTGGTTGAACTCGGACCATCTCACCGCGCTCGGACTCCTCGGCCTGCTCGGCGCGGGCCTGAGCTACTGGTATGCCGGACGCAGCCGCGCCGGGCTGCTGCTGGTGATCGCGTTCCTGGCGCTCAACTGGCTCGGGGACAGCCTGGACGGCACGCTCGCCCGAGTCCGTAACCGGCAGCGGCCCAGGTACGGGTTCTACGTGGATCACGTGGTGGATGCGTTCGGCACGTTCTTCCTGCTCGGGGGTCTGGCGCTTTCCGGCTACATGCACCCGGCCATTGCCGCCGGGTTGCTGATCGCGTACTTCATGCTCTCCATCGAGGTGTACCTGGCCACGTACACCATAGGCACCTTCCACCTGTCGTTCTGGAAGTTCAGCCCCACGGAGCTGCGCCTCCTGCTCATGACCGGCAACGTGGCGCTGCTGTACTACCCCAGGGTGCTCGGCGGATACCGGCTGTTCGACATCGGCGGCCTGGTGGGGATCGCCGGCATGGCGCTCATGCTGCTCACCGCCGTGGCGCGGCACACGGCGCATCTCTACAAAGCCGAGCGGCTGGACTGACGTGTTCCTGCGCTGGATGAAATTCAACGCCGTGGGCGGCCTTGGGATCGTAGTGCAGCTTGTGGCGCTGGCGTCCTTCCGCGGCGCTCTGGGCATCCACTACCTGCCCGCCACGGCGCTGGCCGTGGAAATGGCCGTGCTGCACAACTTCATCTGGCATGAGCGCTGGACGTGGCGCGACCGTCCCGGCTCCGCCTTCGGACGCCTGTTGCGCTTCAATGCCACCACCGGCGCGCTCTCCATCCTGGCCAACTTGCTACTGATGCGCCTGTTCGTGGGCGGATTGCGGCTGCACTACCTCGCGGCGAACCTACTTAGCATCGCGGTGTGCTCGGTGGCGAATTTTCTGCTCAGCGACCGCTGGGTCTTCCGCCGCCGCGCATAGGAAAGGCCGCCCTCTCGCCGCAGGGCGGCGCGGGCAGCGTCACGAAGTCTTTGGCAGAGGCTCCGCCGCGCGGCCAGATCTTCGGCATGCGCGATTGAGGCGCCAGCCGCATCACGTTGGTCAGGGGAATCGAACAAACTTTCGGCGCGGGGTCCTCCTGCGCCGGCGGAACCCGCTTCATCTCCACAGATCCAGCGGGTGGTTCGGACACGGCCGCGGGCTTTTCCTCCGCGGCCGCCAGCGCGCAAACAGCGCAGGCCAGAACGGCGGCTCGCATACTATGGCCCCGCGTTCAGTTTACTCAAAATCCGGTCCTGAATCCAGTGCTCGTCCCACCACTCCACCGGGTTCACCTGGACGCCGTCCACCTGCATGCCGAAATGCAGGTGGTCGCCGCCGGCCAGTCCCGTCGAGCCGCTGCGGGCGATCTGCTGGCCCTTCTTCACCAGGTCGCCCGGCTTGACGTTGAACTCGCTCAGGTGGCCGTAGATGGACTGCACGCCGTAACCGTGGTCGATCACGATGCAGTTTCCGTAAATGCCGAGATCGCCCGCGTAGATCACCCGGCCATGGTTGGCGGCGGCAACGGGGGCGCGCTGGACGTCCGGCAGGTCGAAGCCGAGGTGCACCTGCTCATCCACCTTCCTGCCTTTGTAGATGTAGCTGCGCACATCCGCGAAAAGCGCTTCTTCCTTGCCCCAGTGGATGAAGGGACCCTGCCAGAGCACCTTCTCCTCGGTCTTGAAGCGCATGTCCGCAAGCTGCTGGTTGTTCTTGCGGCGCAGCTCGCCGTTGATTTTCAGAAAGCGTTGCAGCAGGTCGCCCTGGCCGCCGGGATCGATCTGGTTCACCACCTTCTCCAGGAAGGCGTCGCTCAGGTCCATCTCCCGCACGCGGAATTTCTTCGGGAAAACCTTGTACCAGAAACGAACCGCCGCCTCGGCGCCGGTGGGATTGGCCGCATAGACCAGCGGCACGGTATCCGCCGCGGCGTTCCACGGGTAGGCAAAGATGGAGAAGCGCCAGTTGGGCCTGCCGGGCAGCGGGAAGCTGCGGTGCCGGTAGCTGCCCACCTTGACGCCCGATTCGGTCCAGTAGCCCGAAGGAAGGAAAGTCGCCAGTTCCGCGCCACCCTGGTTGATGTAGTGCTGCAACTCGTCCGGCTGCACGCGCGGCGGCTGGATGGCCACCTGCACGTCCCATGCGACCTCGTCGGTGCGCCCGCGGAAGTCGTTGGAGACCGCCTCGACGATCATCCGAGCTTTGCCGTCCTTGAGCGCCGCCGCCTTGCTCTTTCCGGTTTCAAACGCCACCACGCCGGGCGGCTGTTTTCCGCGCCAGAAGAGCAGTCTGCGCGCGGGAGTCTTCTGCTCGAATACTTTGTGCCGCTCGCCGCCCTGCTCCACCCACGCGGTCACGCGACGCACCCCGTGCGGATTTTCGATCCGCACCTTTACGGGCGTAATCATGCCGATGGCGTTCACCGGCGGCTCGACCGAGAGCGCGCTGCCGCCCGACATGGCAAACAGGATGACGACGGCAACCATGCCGAGGAGGAGGAGTGTGCCTAGCGCTTTCACTTTCACTTTCTTGTCCAGGTATTGGTCCAGTCGAGAAACGTCTTGTACCAAAGCACGCTGTTCTGCGGCTTGTTGACCCAGTGCCCCTCATCGGGATAGATCAGAAGCTTGGAGGGTACTTTTTGCATTTGCAGCGCGGTGAAGAGTTGCAGGCCCTGGCCGAAGGGCACCCGGAAATCGAGCTCGCCGTGGACGACCAGCGTGGGCGTGCGGAACTCGTTCACGTAAGTGCTGGGAGACCAGCGGGCATAAGCGTCCGGATTGCTCCAGGGGGTTCCCCCGAATTCCCACAGCGGAAACCACAGCTCCTCGGTTTCGCCGAACATGCTCTTCAAGTCGTAGACGCCCGCGTGCGAGACCAGCGCCTTGAACCGCGCGGTGTGCCCCAGAATCCAGTTGGCCATGTAGCCGCCGTAAGAGCCGCCCGCCGCGGCCATGCGCGAGCTGTCTACGTAGGGCAGCGTGGTCACGCGGTCGGTTACGGCCATGATGTCGTCGAAAGCGCGGCCGCCCCAGTCGTTGTTGATCTCGTCGATGAACTTCTGGCCGTACCCCGTGGAGCCCCGCGGGTTCGGCATTACCACCACGTATCCGGCGGCGGCGAACACCTGCGGGTTCCAGCGGTAGCTCCAAGACTGTCCCCAGGCGCCCTGCGGTCCGCCGTGGATCAGGACCAGCACCGGGTACTTGCGGTCTTCGCGGAAGCCGGGCGGCTTCACAAGGAACGCCTGCACCTGCGCGCCTTCGGCTCCCTCCACCCAGAAGTCCTCGAGCGGCGTGAGCTGGTAGCCGTTGAGCACGGCTTCGTTGAGGCGCGTAAGCGGCTCGGCGGCGCCTCCCGAGGTGGCGCGGTAGATCTCCACCGGCTGCGATCCGCTCTGTCCGGTGTAAACCATGGTCCTGCCGTCCGGCGTGAACTGCATGTCGTCGAGCTGGCTTGCGCCGCTGGCGGCCTGTTTAATCTCGCCGCCGGTCACGGCAATGTACCAGATGGCCTGCTGCCCGCGGTCCTCCGTGGTGAAGAACAGCCGCGAGGAGTCGGGCGCCCAGGTGAAGCTGGCGACCCAGCGGTCCACGCCCTCGGTAAGCACATTGAGCCGTCCGGTGGCGCGCTCCATCACGATCAGGCGCCAGCGGTCGCTCTCGTAGCCGGCCCGCCGCTGCGACCGCCACGCCAGCCACTTGCCGTCCGGCGAATAGAGCGGGCTGTTATCCGCGCCGGGGTTCGAGGTGATGCGCCGCGGCTGCCCTCCGGCCAGGGCGACCACGAACAGGTCCGAATTGGTGCTGGTGGCCGGCATCGCGTCGCCGTTGATCGCGTAACAGAGTTCCTGCCCGTCGGGCGAGATGGCGTAATCGTCGGGCCCGCCGAGCGAAAACGGCGGCGCCTCCCGCGTACCGGGCGTCAGGTCTTTGGCCGTTCCGCCAGCCACCGGGACCACCAGCAAGTGGCTGCGCCGCGCGCCCTCCCAGCGGTTCCAGTGACGGTACAGCAGCGCGGTGTAAGTGCGCGCGCGGACCTTGCCGGCCTTCTCCTCGTCGAGCTTTTTCCTGTTGCAGGCATCGTCGGCGCCGCACTCCGGGAAGACCTCGCTCGTGAACACCAGGTTCTTGCCGTCCGGCGAAAACAGCACGCCGCCGGCTTCGGTGGAGATGTTGGTGACCTGTCTGGCGTTGCCGCCTTCGGCGTCCATGAGCCACACCTGCGCGGAGCCGCCGCGGTTGGAGATGTAGGCGATGCTCCTGGAGTCCGGCGACCAGCGCGGGCGGTTGTTGTCCTCGCCGTCCCTGGTGATCTGGCGGGGTGTTCCGCCGGCGACCGGCACTACCCAGATTTGGCTCAGACGCTTGTTGTTGGCCACGTCGATGGTGGTCACGGTGAAGGCGACGGTGCGGCCGTCGGGCGAAATTTGCGGCTCGCTGATGCGCGCCAGCTTCATCATCGCGTTGACATCGAAGGGAGGCTTCTGGGCGAAGCCGCCGATCGCCAGAGCCAGCAGCAGCAAGGGGACGCGGCACATACATCTCGATTGTAAAACGCGGTGCGCGCGCCGGCGCCGTGGTGCGGGCGATTTCGCCCGCCCGGTGCACCTGGTGTTCGGGGCCGGTGGCAGGCGCAATCTTCCGCCCCACCAAAGATACTATGAATCGGGCGTGCGGCGCAGGAAAAAGGTCCGCCTCGGGTGGTGAGCCCACCGCAACCCCGGCCCGCAACGCCGCATGCTAAATTGGTTTTTCCACCACCTCATCACCCTGGAACAATGTTTTGATTCGCGCAGTCAAAGGCACCAGAGACTTATTGCCCCCAGCCACCCAGGTGTGGAACCGGGTGGAGCAGACCGCACGCGAGGTCTTCCGCTCGTTCAATTACCAGGAGATCCGCACGCCCATTCTGGAGGAGACGCAACTGTTCGCGCGCGGCGTCGGCCAGGAAACCGACATCGTCACCAAGGAGATGTACACCTTCACCGACCGCGACGGCTCCTCGCTCACGCTGCGGCCGGAGGCCACCGCCTCGGTCATGCGCGCCTACATCGAGCACCGGCTTGACCAGCGCCCGGGCGTGCAGAAGCTCTACTACATGGGGCCCATGTTCCGGCGCGAGCGCCCGCAGAAAGGCCGTTACCGCCAGTTCTTCCAGATCGGCGCCGAGGCCATCGGCTCGGAAGCGCCCGAGACCGACGCGGAAGTGATCGAGATGGTGGTGGAGATCCTCGGCCGCGCCGGGCTGGCCGGCTTCACCGTGCTGCTGAACTCGGTGGGTTGCCCGAACTGCCGGCCGCAATACGTGGCCCGGCTGCGCGAGGAACTGGCGGCGGTGGCGGGCGGCATGTGCGAGGATTGCCGCCGGCGCGCGGCATCCAACCCGCTGCGGGTGCTGGACTGCAAGATCGAACGGGACCAGCCCATCATCGGCCGGCTGCCTTCCATCCTCGACCATTTGTGCGAGGTCTGCCGGCCGCACTTTGAGGCCGTGCGGCAGTACCTCGGCGATCGCGGCATCCGCCACGAGATCCGGCCCCGGCTCGTACGCGGGCTCGACTATTACATGCGCACCACGTTTGAGGTGGTGCACGGCTCGCTGGGCGCGCAGAACTCGGTATTGGGCGGCGGGCGCTACGACGGGCTGGCCGAGGCGCTCGGCTCCAGGCTGGCCGCGCCCGGCATCGGATTCTCCATCGGCGAGGACCGGCTGGTAATGAGCGTGGAGCCGCCGGACCTGGCGCCTTCGGTCGATGTCTACATCGCTCCCATGGGAAAGGCCGCATTCCGCCATGCCGCCGTGCTCGCGCGCCCGCTGCGCGAGGCGGGCCTGGCGGTGGAGACCGGCGCGGACATGAAGCTGAAGCGCGCCATGGAACTGGCCAACAAGCTGGGCGCGCGCTACGCAGTGATTATCGGCGAAAATGAAATCAACGCCGGGCAGTACGCGCTGAAGGACATGGCCTCCGGTGAACAGCGGAACGCCCCGCGCGAGGACCTGGCGCGGCTCATCAAGTCTTCTCTCTGAATATGGAAAACCTGGCACTCGACTTCCTTGGCGACCTTCGCCGCACCCACACCTGCGGGCAGCTTCGCGCCGCGAATGCCGGCCAACGTGTCGTCCTCATGGGCTGGGCGCACCGCCGCCGCGACCTGGGCGGCGTGATCTTCATCCACCTGCGGGACCGCGACGGCGTCACCCAGGTGGTTTTCCGCGAGGACGTCGATCCCACCGTGCACAGCCGTGCTGAGCAGATCCGCGCGGAGTACGTGATCGCCGTGGAGGGGCGCGTGGAGGTGCGCACGGCCGACAACGTCAATCCCGCCCTGCGCACCGGCGAAGTCGAGGTGGTTGCGGAACGCGTGTGGATTCTCAACGAGGCGCGCACGCCGCCGTTCCCGATGGAAGATAACGTCGATGTGAGCGAAGACGTGCGGCTGAAGTACCGCTACGTGGACCTGCGCCGCCCGCGCATGCAGCGCAACATCATCCTGCG
>JBHGBM010000125.1:0-10853 GCA_041946965.1 Bryobacteraceae bacterium | reverse complement strand
TGGAGGCGCGGGTCGGAATTGAACCGACGTATAAGGGTTTTGCAGACCCTTGCCTTACCACTTGGCTACCGCGCCGATCGAGGGTTCTATTGCCACATTACCAGATCACGGCACTACCGGCAACAGCAGGTGCGAGGGACGTGCGGCGCCGTGATACACCGTCTGCGCCGCCTTCACCAGCCGCGTCTCCTCCGAAATGCGCCCGCCGGTGTTGGGATTGCGGTCGAAGCGCGGGAAATTGCTGCTCGAAATCTCCAGCCGGATGCTGTGGCCCTTCTTGAACACGTTGCTGGTGGGGCCGGCATCGACCGTGATGCGGTAAACCTCGCCGGGCCGCGCCGGCACGGCGCGCTCGAGCGACTCGCGGTAGCGCAGCCGCAGGATGCCGTCCGTGAGGTTGCGCGCCGCGCCGTCGGGAAACACGTCCACCAGCTTGGCGGTGAAATCCGTGTCGCGCGCCGAAGTGGAAACCCAGAGCACCACGCGCACCGGCCCGGTCACCTCGGTATCGCGCGCCAGCGGGTGCGAGGTGTACACCAGCACATCCTGGCGCGCCTCGATGCCGCGCTGATCCATCGGCCCCCACGGGAATACGCGCGCGGAGCAGCAGACCGCGCCGCCGTTGGTGGGGACAGGGTTCCTGGGGTCGTACGTAAACCGGTCGCGCGCGGCTTTGCGCGCGGGCTTCTCACTCAGTACGCCGTCGCCGCGCAGCGAGTTCGCGCGCCCGCGGCTCTCCAGGTACATGGGTGTGTAGCGCACGCGGGCGGGCGGCCATTCCCGCTCGTCGCGCCAGCGATTCGCGCCCATCACGAAGATGCGCACCGGAGCCCGCGAGGCCGCCTTCGTATACTTGCCCTTGAGCCACTGGTCGAACCACTCCAGTTGCAGCCCGCGCAGGGGCACGATGGAATCCGCGCCGAAATCCACACCCGGAAATTTCTGCCGCATGTCGTGAGGCCACGGGCCGATCAGGATGCGGTGCACGCCGGAGCGCTCGCTCAGCGCGGCGAAGGCCTCCAGGTCGCTCTGCACGAAGTTGTCGTACCAGCCGCCCGCCGAAAACACCGGCACCCGCACTTTGGCGATCTGCTCGCGCGTGCTGATCCTGCGCCAGAAGCCGTCCCACAGGGGATGATCGAGCGCCTGCTGGAACATGTCTGAAGTCTGCCCGGTGGCCGCGCGGTCCGCAGTACGCAGCGGCAGGTGCCACACGAACTTGCGGAAGTCCGGAACGAAGCCCGGCGCGCGCAGGTTCTGCGACATCCACAGCAAACGGTTTCCCAGCTTCATGGCGCCGCCGGTGGAATAGAAGCGGTCGCGGTAATCGTCGCAGCCGGAAACCCAGGGGAAGATCGCCTTCAGGTGCGGATTGTTCTCCAGCGCGGCCTTCCACTGAACGATGCCGACGTAGGAGCCGCCGGTCATGCCGACGTTGCCGTTGCACCAGGGCTGGTGCGCGATCCATTCGATGGTGTCGTATCCGTCGCGGCCCTCCTGCTCGAGCGGCCGGAAGACGCCCTCCGATTCGTAGCGCCCGCGCACGTCCTCGACCACCACTGCATAGCCGCGCTCCACGAAGGCCTGGTAATTAGGCGTGATGCCCTGCCCTTTGTTGTATGGGGTGCGGTAAAGGATGGCGGGCACGCGGCCGGGCCGGTCGGGGCGGAACACGTTGGCGAACAGCCGCACACCGTCGCGCATGGGCACGGGCACGTGTAACGCCTCGATGAAGCCCGCCCGCAGCCCGGCGGCCAGAAACAGAATCAGCAACGGTACTCGCACAGGGTGTTCCAATACTGCTCCGCCACGCGGTCGAGCGCATGGACGGCAGCGATATGCCGCGCGGCCCGGCCTCCGATCTCCGCGGCCAGGCCAGCAGACGATGTTAGCAGAACCATGTGCCGCCACAACGAGTCCTCTTCCGCGGCGCCGGCGGCGATGCGCAGGCAGGCGGCCTCGGGAAACTCGGCGTTCTCTTCCGAACCGGTGAGCAGCACGGGAACGCCGGCGGCCATCGCCCGCACCGTGATGGCCGAAGTTTCGCCCGCCGCCGGATAGCGCAGGTTGATGCACGCATCCACCGCGCACATCGCGGTGTGGAACGCCGCGGGAGGGAGATGCGGCAACCGCACCACGCCCGGCTGCGCGAGCATGGGCCCGGCCGCGCGCGCCAGGTCCGCCGAGGCGAGATCGCCCGCCACCAGCAAGGCGGCGCGCGCGTGTACGCGCCGCACACGCTCGAATACGCGCAGCACCGGCATCAGCCGCTTCGATTCCCGCAGGTATCCGAACATGCCGAACAAAAACGCCCCGGGCGGGATGCCGAGCCCGTGCCGGAATTTCGCCGTTTCCCACGCGGGCGCCGGCTCCGGCTGCTCCGAGAGGAGCGGGATCACCCTCACGCGGGCGCCGGGCGCATGCTCGCGGACCATGCGCGCCGCCGCGGCGTTGTGGGTGACGATCGCGCGCGAGACCTCCGCGATGCGCCGCAGCATGGCATAGCGGAAGTAGCGCGCGGCGGCGGCGGATGCCGCGCGGCCGTTCCATAACTCGCGCGCCAGAGACCGCTGCCACTCGCCGTAGTTGTAGACGAACTCGTCCTGGTAGGCGGCGGCGTCCAGCAGGCCGAGAAAGAAATGATGCAGCACGGCATCGTGCAGCACCGCCACGCCGGGTTCCGCCAGCGCGCGCGCATAGATCCGGCGATGAAGCTGGTTGTTGCCCAGGTGATAGAGCCGCACGTCCGCGCTGCGCGGGGCGATTTCGACCGCTCCGAAGCGCCGCAGGCCTTTCCACAGCGCCGCGGCGTAATCCGCCACTCCCGTGCGCGCCGGCGGCAGCGGAGCGTGAAGCCCGGCCGTCACGCGCGAGACCCGAACAGCGCCGTGCCCACGCGCACGTGCGTGGCGCCTTCCTCTACCGCGACTTCCAGATCGTGCGACATTCCCATGGAAAGCCCGGCAAGGCCGTGCCTCTCGGCAAGCTCGCGCAAACGGCTGAAATAGGGGCGGGACAGCTCGGCGTCCTCGGACCACGGCGGCATGGTCATAAGCCCGGAGAGGCGCAGGTTCGGGCAGAGGCGCACGGCGTCGATCAGGGCGGGCAGATCTTCCGGGGCGGCGCCGCTCTTGGACTGCTCGGGAGAGAGCTTCACTTCCAGCATCACCTCGAGCGGCCGGCCGGCTTCAGCCAGGCGGCGCGCAAGTTTCGCCGAATCCACCGTCTCCACGCAGCCAAACAGCTCCGCCGCGCGCCGCGCCTTGTTGGACTGCAAGTGACCGATGAAATGAAACTCGGCGGATTCCAGGCCCGCGAGCGCGGGCGCTTTGGCCTCGAACTCCTGAATGTAGTTCTCGCCGAAGACCCGCAGACCCAGCGCGTAAGCGGCGCACACCACGGCGGCGGGAAAGGTCTTGGTGACGGCGACCAGGGTGATGGCGGCGGGATCGCGCCGCGCCCGGGCTGCGGCGCCTTCGATCCGCGCCCGCACGGCGGCAACCCTCTCGGCGAGCGTTTCCATTCTGTCCGCTAAGCGTCCATTATCTCACGACGCCCGCGCGATTTCGTGTTACCAAGGTGGGATGAACCGCAGGGAGTTTCTGGCCGGCGCCGTGGCCGCGGCGGCGCCCCCGCGCAAGCCGAACGTGCTTGTGTTCATGTCCGACCAGGAAAGCGCGCTCGTGCCCGGTCCCGTGGACCGGCCCCACCTCCGCCGCCTGGAACAGGGCGCCGCCCGTTTCACCCACGCGTTCTGCAACACGCCGCAGTGCTCGGCGGCGCGGTCGGCGCTGCTCACCGGCCTGGAGCCGAACCACACCGGCGTGATCACCAACGTGGACGGCGGTTCGCTCGGCAAGCCTCTGCCGCGCCAGATGCCGCACGCCGGAACGGTCTTTGGCGGCGCCGGTTACAGCACCGGCTACTTCGGGAAATGGCACCTGGGCGGCAACACTCCCGCGGGCTTCGTTAACACGGGCAAGGAGCGCAGCGACGATGGCGTGGCCTCTGAAGCGGCCGCGTGGATCGCCAGGCAAAGCGGCCCGTGGCTCGCGTGGGTCTCCGTGGTGAACCCGCACGACATTTACGCGCTCGAGAAGACCGCGCCCCGCCAGGGTGTGCGCCCGCCTTTCAGCCCGCTTGCGGACCTGGCCTCCAAGCCGCGCGAGCAGACCGAATATGTGCAGAAAGACCAGGGCCGCGCCACCCGGCTGTACACCCCGGAGGACTGGGTGCGCTACCGCAGCTATTACTGCTCCCTGATCGAAAAGGTGGACCGCAACCTGGGTACGGTGCTCGGTTCCGTGCGCGACCTGGACAACACCGTGGTGGTTTACGTTTCCGACCACGGCGATGCGCTGGGCGAACACGGGTTGCCGTTCAAGGGCCCGTTCATGTACGAGGAACTCGTCCGGATCCCGCTGGTGATCCGCGCGCCGTGGGCGATGCGAGCCGGCAACCGCGACGACCTCGTCACCCAAGCCGACGTGATGCCTACCGTCGCCGCGCTGGCGGGCGTGGCGTGGCCCAAGGCGGACGGCCGCCCGCTGCTGAAACCCGTGGCGCGCGATGCCGTGTTCCTGGAATATTACGCCAAGCAAAAATGGGTGAATCCCATTCGCACGGTTCGCACCCGCCGCTGGAAGCTCAACTGGTACGACCGCGGCAACCGCGAGTTGTACGACTTGGCCGCGGACCCGCACGAGACCCGCAACCTGGCCGGCAGCCCCGCGCACGCGAAGACCGAACAGGAGCTCGCGGCGCGGCTGGACAAATGGCGCGCCCCGCTCATCTCCGGCGCAGCTTAAGTCACAATCCCATGCCGCGGACCCGCCTGTAGGCCGCCGGAATTTTACATCCGGCGCCGCGCGGCCGTTCCTAGAATCGGAGTAAAGGCAGGAGGGGAATATGGAAGCTGCCGTTATCGCTCAGGAAATCGACGAATCGAAACTTAATCAATTCATGGAGAAAGTCGTCGGCGACCTCGGTGCGGCCATTCACGCCACACTGGTCCTGGTCGGCGACAAACTTGGCCTCTACCGCGCCATGGCCGGCGCGGGACCGCTCACGCCCGCCGAACTCGCGGCGCGCAGCAACACTTCCGAACGCTACGTCCGCGAATGGCTGAACGCCAATGCCGCCAGTGGTTATGTTACGTACAACGCCGCCACGGGCCGTTTCGAATTGCCGCCCGAACAGGCTTTCGCCCTCACCGTGGAAGACAGTCCGGCATACCTGCCCGGAGCGTTCCAGATCATCTCCTCGTGCTTCAAGGACGAGCCGAAGATCACCCAGGCGTTTCGCACCGGCGAAGGTGTGGGCTGGCACGAGCACGACGCCAATCTCTTCTTCGGCACGGAGCGGTTCTTCCGCCCCAACTACGCGGCGCACCTGGTCTCGGAGTGGATTCCCGCGCTCGACGGGGTGGAGCGGAAACTCAAAGCGGGCGCCATGGTTGCGGACGTCGGATGCGGCCATGGCGCGTCCACGATCCTGATGGCCAGGGCGTATCCGAAATCCCGTTTCTACGGCTTCGACTACCACAGCGGGTCTATCGAATATGCCCGGCACATCACCGGGCGCGAGGGCCTGCTCGACCAGATCACGTTCGAGGTCGCCAGCTCCAAGAGTTACCCCGCCAACGGGGGCTATGACCTGGTGACGTTCTTCGACTGCCTGCACGACATGGGCGACCCCGCCGGGGCGGCGAGCCATGTCCGCGCCACTCTTAAGCCGGATGGGGCGTGGATGATCGTGGAGCCGTTCGCGGGCGACCGCCCCGAAGAGAATCACAACGCGATCGGGCGCCTGTTCTATTCCGCCTCCACGATGATCTGCACGCCGGCCTCGCTGGCCCAGGAAGTCGGCGCCGCGCTCGGGGCGCAGGCGGGAGAGGCGCGCCTGCGCGACGTGGCGATGGCGGGCGGCTTCACGCGTTTCCGCCGGGCGGCGGAGACGCCCTTCAATCTGGTGTTCGAAGCGCGGCCCTGATGCCCGCTACATCCGCGCGGCGCGGGCTTCGGCCGCGCCGCGCGCGGGCGGTTCCCAAACCCGCAGGCCGTGACGGGAAAGCGACACGGGGATGTGCTGGTAATCGGGGTTCACGGAGGTGATGGCGCGGATCATCTCCCGGCGCCGCGAGCGGTCCGGATGACACAGGATGCTCACCGACCCGCCGCCGCCGCCGGCGCCGTTCACCTTCCAGCCGAGCGCGCCGTGTTCCCGCGCGATATCGATGACCTCCTGATGATGCGGCCCCACCAGGTCCGGATGAAGCCCCGCCTGCGCCTCCGTGTTGCGGATCATGGATCGCCCAAGCTCCACCAGGTCGGCCGCATAAAGCGCTTCCTTGGCCTCCACGGCGCAGCGCCGCAGCGCTTCCAGTTGGGGTGAATCCATGCCGGCGCGCTCCAGTCCGCGGATGACGCGCAGATGCACGTCGCTCGAACTGTGGCTGCTGCCCACGAAGATCAGCACCAGCCGGCTCTCCAGTTCCCACCACATCGCCTCACTCACGGAGAGCTGGCTCACCGAAGCGTGGGGATACTCGTGCATGTCGATGAAGTTGATGCCGCCGTGCGCCGAAGAGATCTGGTCCTGAATGCCGCACTGCTGCTTCAGCAGTTGCGTCTCCACGTGGAACGCCGCCATCGCAACCTGGTACGGGGTCATGCGGCCCGGAGTGAGGCAATCGAGCGCGCCCAGCAGCGCCACGCTGACCGCGGCGGAGGTGCCGGTGGAGCATCCCGGCGGCGCTTCGCTGAAGATCGAGACCTCGATGGCCACGTCTTTCGGAATCGAGGCGTAGTCCATGGCCGCCTCGATCAGCGGGTGTTTATCGTAGCAACCGTTGGGCTTGGCGATGGCGTAGCGTTCTCCGTAGTTTTCCGCGTTGATGATGATGCGGGGCCGGTCCCCGCCGGGCTTGTGCACCTTCATCTGCACTTCGACGTAGGGCGAGACCGCCACACTGAACACCTTGCCGTGACGCGCGAACCAGGTATCCGTCCATCCGCCGTTGTCGCAGACCCGTATGGGGGCGATGCTGTTGATTACCCGAGGCTGCTCGTCCATCGCTCACTACGGTAACATGGTGGAACAGGTCTATCGTTCCAGAACATGATTGTCGAAGCCAGTTCGGTCCGGTTCGATTCGCTGCCGCTCGACTGCGGCGCCACGCTGGCGCCGGTGGATGTCGCCTACGAAACCTACGGCAAGCTCAATGAGGGCAAGACCAACGCCATCCTGATCCTGCACGCGTTCTCGGGCGACGCCCACGTGGCCGGCATCAGCCCGCAAACGGGCAAGCCGGGATGGTGGGACAACATGGTCGGGCCCGGCAAGGCGTTCGACACCAACCGCTACTTCATGATCTGCTCGAACGTGCTCGGCGGCTGCCGCGGCAGCACGGGGCCTTCCTCCATCGACCCGTCCACCGGCGCGCCCTACGCCATGACGTTCCCGGTCATCACCATTCCCGACATGGTCCGGCTTCAGAAGATGCTGATCGACCACCTGGGGATCAAGCGGCTGCTCTCGGTCACGGGCGGATCCATGGGCGGAATGCAGGCGCTGGAGTGGGCGGCATCGTATCCCGAGTCGGTCATTTCCGCCATTCCCATCGCCACCACGGCGCGGCACAGCGCCCAGCAGATCGCCTTCAACGAGGTGGGCAGACAGGCGATCATGGCCGACCCGGATTGGAACGGCGGCAACTACTACGGCGGCAGGCCCCCCGCCCGCGGGCTCGCCGTGGCGCGCATGATCGGCCACATCACCTTCATGAGCGACGATTCCATGCGCGAGAAGTTCGGCCGCCGCCTGCGCGGCAAGGACCAGTTCGGCTGGAACTTCGACGTGGATTTCGAGGTCGAAAGCTACCTGCGCTACCGCGGCAGCGAGTTTGTCAACCGGTTCGACGCCAACTCGTACCTCTACATCACCAAGGCCATGGATTACTTCGACCTGACCAACGCGGGCAAGTCGCTGGCCGAGGCCTTCGGACCCGCCACGGTGCGCTTCCTGGTGATCAGCTTCAGCTCCGACTGGCTCTACCCGAGCTATCAATCGCAGGAAATCGTTCGCGCGCTGCGCAGCCGCAATCTCGACGTGGCCTACTGCGAGCTGCCCTCCAACTATGGGCATGACGCGTTCCTGGTGGACGTGGCCGAGCAGGCGGACCTGATCCGCGGGTTCCTGTCCAGCACTTTCAAGGAGAACGCCTGATGGCCGCCGCCGCCCATCCGCACAAGAGAGCCTTCGTCCGCGAGCTGCTCGGGCGCAGCGACTACGCCATCATCAGCGACATCGTGGAGTCCGGCGCCAAGGTGCTCGACCTCGGCTGCGGCGAGGGCGAACTGCTGGAATGGCTGGCGGCCAACAAGGATGTGGAAGGCCGCGGCGTCGAAATCTCCGGCGCCAAGGTGCAACGCGCCATCGCGCGCGGCGTGTCCGTGTACCAGGGCGATATCGACGAGGGCCTCGCCGATTACCCCGACCAGGCCTTCGATTACGTCATCCTCAGCCAGACGCTGCAGGAGACGTACCGCCCGTTGCAGGTGCTGAACGAGATGCTACGCGTCGGCCGGCGCGCGATCGTGGCGTTCCCGAATTTCGCCCACTGGAGCATGCGGCTTTCCATGCTGCGAACCGGCCAGGCGCCCAAGACCCGGCTGTTCCCCTACGAGTGGTACGAATCGCCCAACATCCACTTCGTGACCGTCCACGATTTCGAGCAGCTTGCGGCCGATAACGGCGTGCTCATCGAGCGCCGCTATTTCCTGTCCGGACACCGCGTGGTACGGTTCCTGCCGAACCTGCTGGCCGAAGTCGCCGTGTACCTCGTGCGCCGTTAGTTTTCCCCTGGAAGAGTACGGTAAAGTGGTCTCAACGGAGCGTATATGCAGGCTAACGTGACGCGCAGAGGTTTCCTGGGGGCGGCCGCCGCGGCAGGCGCGCTGGGCGCTGAAAAACCCGCCGTGCTGGGCGGGAACAAGATGCATCCGGGCCCCTGGCCCAAATGGCCCGTCATCGACGACACCGACCGCAAAGCCCTGGCGGCGGTGCTCGAGAGCGGCGGCTGGTACCGCGGCTACGGCAAGAACGTGGACAAGTTCGAAGCCGCCTACCAGCAGCTCACCGGGGCGAAATACTGCCTGGCCACGGCGAACGGCACCAGCGCCCTGATCACCTCGCTCGCCGCTCTCGGGGTGGGCGCCGGCGACGAGGTCATCGTGCCGCCCTACACCTTCATCGCCACCATCAACTCGGTCCTGATGTTCGGGGCGATGCCGGTGTTCGTGGACACCGACCCGGAGACGTTCCAGATCGACGCGCGCAAGATCGAGGCGGCCATCACGGACCGCACGCGCGTCATCCTCCCGGCGCACATCGGCGGCGCGGCGGCGGACGTGGATGCCATCATGGCCATCGCCGCGCGGCGCAAGATCCCGGTCGTCGAGGATACCTGCCAGTCGCATCTGGCCGAATGGAAGAAACGCAAGCTCGGCACCTTCGGCGCCGCCGGCTGCTTCAGCTTTCAGAATTCGAAAAACCTCAATTCCGGCGAAGGCGGCGCCGTCATCACCGATGACGCCGGCCTGGTGGAACGCAGCTTCGCCTTCCACAACAACGGCCGCGGCCGCAAGAACACCGGCTACGATTTCTCTTACACGCAGCGCGGCGCCAACCTGCGCATGACCGAGTTTCAGGCCGCCCTGCTGATGGCCCAGATGACGCGCCTGGAGAAGCAGGCCTCCCAGCGCGACCAGAACGGGGCGTACCTGACCTCCATGCTACGCGAGATCCCCGGCATTGTGCCCGCGCGCATGTATCCGGGCAACACGCGCAACGCTTACCACCTTTACATGTTCCGCTACCAGGCGGAGCGCTTCGCCGGCCTGAGCCGCGCGAAATTCCTGAAGGCGCTTTCGGCCGAAGGGGTCCACTGCTCGGGCGGCTACGATCCGCTCAACCGCGAGCCGTTTGTCAAGAACACCCTGCTCTCGCGCGGTTTCCAGAAGATCTACTCGAAACAGGAGGTCGCGCATTGGGAGGAACGCAACCAGTGCCCGGCCAATGACCGGCTCTGCAAGGAAGCCGTCTGGTTCACCCAGAACATGCTGTTGGCCGGCCGCACGGACATGGAGCAGATCGCCGCGGCCATAAAACGCATCCAGGCCCACGCGGCGGAGATCGCCAGGGCGTAGGCAAACTTGCGGCTATCTTGCCGCCAGCAGCGCCCGCAGCCGCCGCGCGCGTTCCGGCGCGCGCAATTGCCTGAGCGCCTTGGCTTCGATCTGGCGGATGCGCTCGCGCGTCACGTCGAACTCCTGACCGATCTCCTCCAGCGTGTGCTCCCGCTCGCAGCCGATCCCGAAGCGCATCCGGATGACCTTCTCCTCCTTGGGAGACAGGGTCTTCAGAATGCCCGCGGTCTCGTCGCGAACGTTGCCCTCGATGACGGCGTCCACCGGCGAACCCACCCAGCGGTCTTCGATCAGGTCGCCCAGGGCCGATTCCCCGTCGCGTCCCACCGGAGTCTCGAGCGATACCGGGTCGCGCGAAATGGTCTTCAGCTTTTGCACCTTCTCCACCGGAATATCCATCCGGCGGCCGATCTCGTCGTTGGTCGGGGTGCGGCCAAGCTCCTTTTCCAGCTCGCGGGTGGCGCGCAGGAACTTGTTCATGCTCTCGTTCATGTGCACCGGGATCCGGATAGTGCGGGACTGGTCCGCAATCGCGCGCGTGATCGCCTGGCGGATCCACCACGTCGCGTAGGTCGAGAACTTGTAGCCGCGCCGGTACTCGAACTTGTCGGCGGCGCGCATCAGGCCGATGTTGCCCTCCTGGAT
>JBHGBM010000124.1:0-10869 GCA_041946965.1 Bryobacteraceae bacterium | reverse complement strand
TTTCCCCTACTGCGGTTTTCAAGACCGCCGCCTTCGACCGCTCGGCCATTCCTCCAGTTGTCATTTTACTATCCCCGCCGCCGGGGGCAACGGACCGGCGCATCTGATAAACTCACGATTTGCGGATTCTGCCTAGTTTTTGCCTGTTTTTCGCCGCTGCCGGCGCGGGTTGGAGCGCCTGCCGGGACTGCGCCGAGGGCGCGCTTGGCGGTCCCGGGGCGAACCCGTTCACTCACTTTGACGCCGCCGTGCGAAACTCGCCGGTGTTCCCGGATGTCTTCATCAACACGGCCAACCTGAACGTGCATCTCGCCGCCTCCGGCCCGCGGCTCGGCCCGGCTCGCGGCCTTGCGCTCGAACGCTCCTATAACTCCGACGGCGCGGCGTCCGGACCTTTCGGAAACTGGTCCTCCAACCTCACCGAGACCCTTACGCCCGACGCCGCCCGCAAAGTCTGGACCCTGCGCCGCGGCTCGGGCAAACTCGACTCGTTCGGCCCCACGGCCGATGCCGGCGCTTTCTTCGCTCTCACCGCGACGGCGGACCGGCTGGCGGCGAATCCCGATGGCGGCTACACCCTGACCACCGCTTCAGGCACACGCACGTTCCGCTCCGATGGCCGCCTGGCCGCGATTCAGGAGCCGGACTTCTCCGCCGCGCTCGAGTACGACAGCGCGGGCCGGCTCACGGCCGCGCGCGCTTTCGGGCGCACGCTGCAATTCGACTACGACGGCCAGAACCGCATCGCGCGGGTGGCCGATGGCGCGGGCGGTTCCGTATCGTTCACTTATACCGCCGGGGGCGCCCTGGCCGGGGAAACGCGCTCGAATGGCGTCTCCATCACTTACGAGTACGACGATGCGGGCCGGCTCGCCGGACTGGTGGCGGGTGAAACCGCGCTGCGCATCGCCTACGGCGCGGACCCCGATTCGGTGACCGTCACGCTGCCCGACGGTTCCACCCGCCGCTGGGAAGCCGCGGGCGCCGCGCGGCAGGTTCGCGCGATCGCGGGCGACGGCGCCGCGACCGTGTATGCCTCCACCCCGCTGGGCCAGCTCGAATCCGTAACCGATCCCGCCGGGAACCGCGCCACGTATGCGTATGATGGCGCGGGCCGGCGCACGCGCGCGGTGAATGCCGCCGGCGAAGTCACCCGCTACGAATACAACGCCTCGGGTAACCTCACCGCGATCGTGCTGCCCGGCGGCTCGCGCTGGAGTGCCGAGTACTCCGGCGGGGCGCTCGCGCGCGTCCAGGACCCGAAGGGGAACGCCTGGAGTTTCCGCTACGCGGGAGGCCGCCCGATTGCGGCTTCCGATCCCCTTTCAGCCACAACCACCGTGGAGCGCGACACCGCGGGCCGCATTTTCTCTGTCACCGATCCCAACGGCAACACCTGTTATTACGAATACAGCGCGGGACTCCTTTCGGCCTTCACCGACGCCCTGGGACTGCGCCGCGTCTGGCAGTACGACGCGGCAGGGCAGCCCGCGGCGCGCACCGATCCCGACGGATCCACCCTGGCCGCCGCGCGCCAGTCCTCCGTCACGCGCGATGCGCTCGGCCGCGTCGCCGAGTCCGCCGGCGTTAAATACGAGTACGACGCCGCCGGGCGGCTCGCCGCGATCCGGCTCGAAGCCGGCACGATCCAGTACAGCTATGACGCGGCGGGGCGCCTGGCGGGCGTCGCCGATTGGGCGGGTAATTTCGCCGTCTACCGCTACGATGCGGCGGGCTCGGTGCAAAGCGTGATGGTCTCGGGCGGCCCGATCACGGTCTACCAGTACGACGCCGCACGCAACCTGCGCTCCGTGATCAGCACCGGCGCGGACGGCGCGGTGGTGGCGGGTTTCCGCTACAACCGGGACGGGGCGGGCAACGCCACCGCCGTGGCCTCCCAGGAGCCGGCGCCCGGCGTGCCGGCGATCGCCTCCGGAAGCCTCATCTACGACGGCGCCAATCGTCTCGTCTGGCGCGACGACGGAACCGGCTTCCGCTACGACGCGCGCGGCAACCTCGCCGCGATCGAAGGGCCCGCGCCGGCCGAGCTTGCCTGGGATGCGGCCGGCCGCCTGGCGGGTTTCCGCGGCGCTTCTTACTCCTACGATCCGGCATCTCTGCGTGTGGAACGCGCCGCCGCTTCCGGTGTGCGCCGCTACATCTATGACCGTTCCGGTCCGCAACCCAGGCTGCTCGCCGAAACCGGCGCGGACGGCGCACCCATTGCCTGGTACGTGTGGGGACTCGGACCGCTGTGGAAGCTGGAGGCCTCCGGGAAGGCTTTCTTCTACCACCTGGACGGCGAGGGCAACGTGGCCGCCATGTCCAGTGCCACCGAGGGCGTGGTAAACCGTTACCGGTACGACCCGCTTGGGCGCCTCGCCTCGAGCAGGGAATCTGTCGAGAACCCCCTGCGCGCCCGCGCCGCGGCCGGCTGGATCGACGACGGAGACGGCGTCATTTACACCGGCTCCGCGTACCGGCTTCCGGAATTTGGCATCTCCCTGAACGCGGACGGAGGCATTGAACCTCCCCTGCCTGCGCTGCCCGGACCCACGGGTCCGGGGGCGGCGTTCCTCACCGGGGGGCTGCGATGAAGCGCGTTTGCGCCGCTCTGCTGCTGCTGGCCGCCCCGGCGGCGGCCCAGATCACCCGCATGGAGTGCGGGCTGGTCTACGAGGCCTCGCTCTCCACCGGTACGCCCGTGCAAACGTATCTCTTCAACGTGCCGGAACGCGGCGACGCCATCGCCATCCGGCTGGTTTCCACCTCGACGGACCCGAAATTCGCCGTGGCCATGGCCTTCACCGACGCTTCGGGCGTGCAGGTGGCGGCGCGGTCCGGATCCGTGTTCGGCCGCACCGGAGCCGAGTTCGACCTGGGCGAACCCGGCGATTACATGATCCAGGTAAGATCCACCAACCCCGCCGTCGCCGGCACGTTCCGCATTATCCGCACGCGGCTCAAGGGTCCCTGCGCCACCACGGCGGCGCCCTGCGGCTCGGTGGTGAAGGCCCAGATCAGCTCCACGGCGGTGGTCAACTCCCACGAGTTCACCGCCGAACCGGGCGACGTGTACTCGATGCGGCTGGTGAAGACCACTCCCAATCCCTCCACCGAAGAGACCAGGACCACCTTCGCGGTGGCGGTCTACGACCCGAACGGCCGTCTCGCCGAAGCCACCGATAATCAGGCCGCCGCGCGCGCCCACACCTCCGCCGTCCGGGTAGATATCAAGGCGAAGTTGCGGGGCGTCTACACGGTGCTCGTGTTCGAGAGTTCCACCGCCACCCGCACGGGCATGTACGCTTTCAGCCTGGCGCGCCTCAACGGCGGATGCCGGACAAGGGCCGCGGGCTGCGGAACGGCTCTGGACGGGACCATCGCGGAGCCCGCGGCGGTCGACATGTACTCCGTCAGCGCCGCGGCGAACGATTGGATTCTGGTGCGGCGCGTGCGCAACGACGGCGCCATGCGGCTGGCGACGGAGATTTACGACCCCCAGGGTAACTTCGTTGCCCCCGACCCTTCCAGCGACCTGACCCGTTATGCCTTCAAAGCCACCACCGCCGGCCCCTACACCGTGCTGGTTTCCGACGACCTGCGTTACAGCGGCGCGCTTACCGGCTCCTACGCGCTGGCGGTGGCGCGCCTGAACCGGCCCTGCAACGCGCAGCCGCTCCCCTGCGGCGGGGTGGCCGACGGGCGCATCGACGGGCCCGCGCGGATGGTTTCCTACTCCGTCGCCGCGCAGGCCGGGGACGTGTTCCTGCTGCGGCTCATGCGCACGCAAACCAGTGACGGTCTCCGCCCGCGCCTGGAAATCTATGACGGCCAGGGCCAGCAGGTGCAACTCGCCAGCACCACCGGCGTGACCCGCGCCACGTTCAAGGCAGCCGCGTCGGGAGACTACACCGTGCTGGCCATGGACGGCGTGGACGCAACGCGCACCGGGGCATACTCGGTCTCGCTGGCGCGTTTGAACCGGCCCTGCAACGCCACTCCGCTGGGCTGCGCCACATTGGCCGAGGCCTCTTTCTCCGGCCCGCTGCGCTTTGCGACGTATTCCTACACCGCCGGCGCCGGCGAATCGTTCACGTTGCGGATGGCGCCGGGCGCGGGCTCGCTTCAGGGAACGCTGGAAGTTTACGACCCGCAGGGCAACGCAGCCGGCGCGGCCGTGCCGGGCAACGTGCCGGGCATCGACGTAGCCCGTCCCGTGGCGGGCGCGTACACCATCCTGGCGCTCGATGCCGGCCGCACAGCCGGCGCCGGTTCCTTCTCCGTGCAGGCCTTCCGCACGCGGGAGGCCTGCGCGCCCTCCGCCCCGGCCGGCGGCACGCTCACCGGCGTGGTCACCGGGAACGCGCCCTTCACCGCGTACACGCTGGACGCCGCCGCGGGCGACGCGGTGCTGGTCCGCTCCGCGTCATTCACCTCAGGTTTCAGCGCCAACATGGATCTGTACGATGCCGCCGGGGCGCGCGTGGCGAGCGGCACGTTCGCCGCCACCGCACAGGCGGCCACGGCGGGCAAGTACACGGTGATCTTGGGTGCGTCGGCCCCCCGCTCCACGGGGCGTTATGCGCTCTCCTGGCAGGCGCTCAACCGTTTGCAGGGCGCCACTCCGCTACAGTGCGGGGAGACGGTTTCGGCCGCCCTCTCGCCTGCCACCCAGTTCCGCTGGTTCGGCGCTTCGGCGGAAACCGGCGACGTATTGAAGCTGCTGCTGACCCGGACCTCCGACGGGTTCAATCCGCAGCTCGAGCTGTACGACCCGGCGGGGCGCCGCTTGACGAGCGGCAATGAGATTACCCGCAAGGCCGCCGTAGGCGGCGATTACGCGGTGGCGCTGGGGCCCGCATCGGCCACCGGCGAAACCGGCGCTTTCGCGCTGGCGTTTCAAAAGCCCAACGCGCCCTGCGGCGCGGCCGCGCTGGCATGCGGTCAAACCGTGCTGCGGACCGCGGACACGCCCGGGCGGATCGACGCGTTCCGGTTGGAAGGAGACGCGGGGATGCAGGCGGTGCTGCGCGTGCCGCCCCGGCTGGGGACTTTCTCGCCCTACCTCGAGCTTTACGATCCCGCGGGCAACCTGCTGCAATCCGGCGCCGCCACGCAGCTCACCCGTACGCTGGCCACCGGCGGCGGTTACACCCTGCTGGTGCGCGACCGCGCGGGCGTGAACACCGGCACCTACCGCGTTGCCTTCCAGCAATCGCCCGATGCGTGCCCCGCCGAGGACGGCGAAGCGCCCTCGATTCAGATGCGGCGTCCCACCGGCGGCGAGGTGGCCCCCGGCGGCACCGCTTTCCGCGTGGCGTGGCAGTCGGACGACAACGTCGATGTGACCTCGCACGAGGTCCGGCTCTCCACCGACGGCTGCCGGAGCTTCCCCACGGTGATCGCGCCGGCGTTAAGCGGCGCGGTGCAGTCCTTCGACTGGCAGGTGCCGCCGAACATCGCCCCGGGGCGCGAGGCCTGCATACGGGTCTCGGCCGCCGATGCCGCGGGCAATACGGCGTCCGCCGACAGCGGCCCCTTCGCGGTGATCGGCTCGGGCTTCGCCGAAACCGACAGCGTCGTCTACGAGTACGACGGCATGAACCGCCTCACCAAGGCGACTTACCCGAACGGCACGGTGGCGTCGTACAGCTACGATGCGGCGGGGAACCTGGTGCAAGTGAGCGTAGCGCCCGGCACGGCCGAGCCGCGGCCGTAACCCGGCGGGGGGTCGTATTACAGCCAGCGGAGGACGCGAAGCAGGAGAAGAAGCGCCGACGTGGCTGCAACCGTCATGCCGCCGACAACCAGCACGGCGTGGGGGGAATCCACCCAGGGGAGGCCCTTGATGTTCATCCCGTACATCCCCGAGATGATCAGCGCGGGAAGCGCCACGGTGCCCATAATCGTCAGCACCTTCATGACCTGGTTGGTGCGGTTCGCCACGCTCGAAAGATACACGTCCAGCGTTCCGGTGAGCAGGTCGCGCAGCATTTCGACCGTGTCCAGATTGCGCGCCAGGTGGTCGTAGACATCCCGCAGGAAAGGCCACATGTCGCGCTGGATGTAAGGCGAATCGGTGCGCTGTAGATGTCCCGCCACGTCGCGCGTGTTTCCCAGCACGCGCCGGAGCAGGATCAGGCTGCGCTTGGTTTCGAAGATGCGGGCCAGGCACTCCGGCGACGGCCGCTCCAGGACCGTATCCTCCAACTCGTCGAGGCGTTCGTCAAAATAATCCAGCACCGGGAGATAGGAATCCACCAGGCTGTCGGCGACGCGGTAGAAGGCCATGTCGGCGCGCTCGGGCCGCGCGTCGCGCAGCCGCGTCAGGGTTTCCCTCACGCGCGGCCACTCCGCCTCTTCCACGGTGATCAGGAAGTCGCGGCCGAGGAAGATATCCAGGTCCGAGGTTTCGAGCTCGCCGCCGCCGTTCACCCGCACCGGCTTGAGCACGGTGAAGAGGTAGGAGTGGTTCTCTTCGACCTTGGCGCTCTGGTTGCGGTGGCGGCAGTCCTCGATGTGGAGAGGATGCAGGCCGTAGCGGGCGGCCAGGCGGTCCAGCTCCGGGTCCGCCGGATCCTGGATGAGATGCCACTCCATATCTAAAGGATCAGCATACAATCCCCGTACGAGTAGAAGCGATATTTTTCGCGCACGGCGTGCTCGTAGGCGGCCAGCGCCAGCTCTTTTCCCGCGAAGGCGCAGACCAGCAGCAGCAGGCTGGTGCGCGGCAGGTGGAAGTTGGTGAGCATGGCGCCGGCGGCGCGAAACCGGTAACCGGGATAGATGAAGATATCGGTGTCGCCGCTCATGGCGGCGATGCCGCCGCGCGCCGCCGCGGTCTCAAGCGTGCGCACCGCGGTGGTGCCCACGGCCACGATGCGTTGCGCCGCCCGCAGCCGCGCGGCGTTCTCCTCCGTGATGCGGAAGAACTCCTGGTGCAGCCTGCCCGCTTCCACCCGCTCGGCGCGCAGCGGCTGAAAGGTGCCCAGGCCGACGTGCAGCGTGACGTAGGCGAGACCGGCGCCCCGCGCGCGGCAAGCCTCCAGCACGTCCGGCGTGAAGTGTAGGCCCGCGGTGGGCGCCGCCACCGACCCGCGCTCGCGCGCGAACACCGTCTGGTAGCGCTCGCGGTCGGCGGGCGTATCGCCGCGCTTGATGTAGGGCGGCAGCGGCACATGGCCCACGCGCTCGAACGCTTCCCAGATGTCGCCCTCCAGGCGGAAGCGGACGGTGCGCTCGCCGTACTCGCCGCGCGCGATCACCTGGGCTTCGAGCCCTCCGGGGAAACGCACGATCTCCCCGGTCTTCATCTTCCGGCCGGGGTGTACCAGAGCGCTCCACTCCCGCGCATCCGGCCCGGTGGGCCGCAGCAGCATCACCTCGGTCTCGCCGGTGAGGTGTTCGCGCCGCGCCGGGTTGCGCTTACCCACGGGCAGCGCGTGCACGCCCGCGCGCGTGCCCAGCAGCCGCGCCGGAAACACGCGCGAGTCGTTCAGCGCCAGGCAGTCGCCCGGGCTCAGAAAGCCGGGCAGGTCGCGGAAAACACGGTCCTCCCAGCGGCCCTCGCCGCGGTGCACGACGAGCATGCGGGCCCCGGCGCGGTCGGCGGGCGGCTCCTGTGCGATCAACTCAGGCGGGAGATGATAATCGAATTCGGAGAGGTTCATTCAGAACAGCGAAAGCTGCTCCCTTTCTTCTTGCCACAGTTCGGGGCGATAGTCCACCGGAGCGGAGGCCAGCCCGTGCCGGCGGCGCAGGCTCTCCACGCGGGCGCGCAACGCGTCTTTGTACCCGCGGCTGAGGAACGCGGCACGGGCGTAGAGCGTCCGGTAGCGTTCCAGCAGGTGCGGGAAGCGTGCGGCGAGCAGGGGCAGAAACACCTTCTCCGCGGAGGGCATAAGGAACAGCGATTCGCCGCCGAACCACTCCGCCCCGGCCGCTTTCACGGCCCGCGCCAGGCTCTCCAGGTTGGCATCGCCGTCCGTAAGGCCCGGCATCACCGGGTTGGCGAACACCCCGGTGTGAATGCCCGCCCGGCGCAGCGCGGCGATCGCGCCTACCCGCAGGCCGGGGTGCGGCGCGCGCGGTTCCAGCAGCCGCGCAAGGTTCGCATCGAGGGTGGTGATGGTTATGTTCACGCCCAGCGCGTGGCGCCGCCCCACCTCCCTGAGCAGGTCCAGGTCGCGCGTGATCAGGTCCGACCTGGTGGTGATGGAAACCCTTCGTCCCTTTTCAGCCGCGAACACTTCCAGAATGGCGCGCGTACGCTGAAACCTCCGCTCCGCCGGCTGGTAGGGGTCGGTGGCGGTGCCGATGGCTATGCCTTCGCGGTGTTTCACTTTGTGAAATTCGCGTTTCAAAATTTCCGGCGCCGCGGCCTTGGCGTAGATCCTGTCTTCGAAATTGTCCGGCAACTCCATGAACTCGTGGGTGTAGCGCGCGAAGCAGTACTTGCAGCCGAACTCGCACCCCCGGTAGGGGTTCAGGGTCCAGGTGAACGGCATGCCGGGACGTGTGCGGTTGAGGATGCTGCGGGATTCGATCTCGAAATAGCGAACCCGGGACTTGGCTTCGAGCAGATCGCTCTCGGCGGCGAGGCGGGCGATGCCAGCGAGTCGCACGCCTCTATTTTCGTCTTTTATTCGCTATCGGTCAAGAGCGGCGGATTTCGTATTTTTGAAGGATTTCTTCCCAGTATCCCTGGGCGCGGAGCAGCAGTTCGCACACTTCGCGCACGGCGCCCTGCCCGCCGGGCACGCTGGTGACGTAATGCGCCTGTTCCTTTACTTCCGGACGGGCGTTGGCGGTGGCGATGGCGAGGCCCACGCGGCGCATCACCACCACGTCCGTCAGGTCGTCGCCGATGAAGGCGACCTGGGAGGCGTCGGTACCGGCGTCGGCCAGGATTTCTTCGAAGATGGGGATCTTCTCGATGTGGCCCTGGTAGACGTAGGCGAACTTGCACTGCCGGGCCCGTTCGGCCGCCGCCGGGGAATTGCGGCCGCTGATCAGGCCGGTCTTGATGCCCTTCCAGCTCAGCCAATGGAGGGCGATGCCGTCCTGCGAATCGAAAGCCTTGGTCTCGAACATGGCGCCGTCGGGACCGGGCACGTTGTACAGCTTGCCGTCGGTGAGGACGCCGTCCACGTCCATCAATACCAAACGTATCTTGCTCGCGAGAGCGATGACTTCAGGTGACATGTGTATTGGGGCTGGTGCGGGGCGGGCGAGATCGCCCGCCCCGCATCAGACTACCTCTGGATGCGCGCGGAGCCGCCCTTGGCGAACGCCCGCACCGCGTCCACGGTGGCCATGGTGGTATCGCCGGGGAAGGTGGTGAGCAGCGCGCCATGCGCCCAGCCGAGCTTCACGGCTTCGGCCGGTTCCTCGCCGGTGAGGATGCCATAGAAGAAGCCGGAAGCGAAGCCGTCGCCGCCGCCCACGCGGTCGTAGACGTTGAGTTCCGCCGTCGGCGCGGTATAAGTCTGGCCGTTGATCCAGGCCACGGCGCTCCAGCTATGGTGATTGCTGGAATGCACTTCGCGCAGCGTGGTGGCGACGATCTTCACCTGCGGCTGCTGCTTCACCACGCTGTCGATCATGGCGAAGAAGGCGCTGGGGTCGAGCTTGGACTTGCGCGTGTCCACTTCGGGACCGGGGATGCCGAGGCCCTTTTGAAGATCCTCTTCGTTGCCCACCAGCACGTCCACGTTCGAGGCGATGCGCCGCATGACTTCGACGGCCTTCTTCTCGCCGCCCAGCCGCGCCCACAGCTTGGCGCGGAAGTTCAGGTCGAAGGAGACGACCGCGCCGGCTTTCTTGGCGGCCTTCATGCCCTCGATGATGACATCCGAAGTGGTCTCGGAGAGAGCCGCGAAAATGCCGCCGCTGTGAAACCAGCGCACGCCGCCCGCGAAGATCTCGTCCCAGTTGAAATCGCCGGGCTTGAGCTGCGCGCCGGCTTCGTTCGAGCGGTTGTAGAAGACCACCGGGGCGCGGACGCCGAAGCCGCGGTCGCTGTAAACGGTGGCCATGTTGGGGCCGGTGACGCCGTCATGCTTGAAGCGCTTATAGAAGGGCTTCACCCCCATGGCTTTCACGCGCTCGGCGATCAGGTCGCCGATGGGGTAGTCCACCATGGCGGTGGCGATGCCGGTCTTCAGGCCGAAGCAGTCCGCCAGGTTGGCCGCGCAGTTGAACTCGCCGCCGCTGACGTGGATCTGGCACTCCGTCGCCTTGCGGAACGGGATGATGCCCGGATCCAGGCGATGCACAAGAGCGCCGACCGAAACGAAGTCCAGCGCGGCGCTGGGAAGAATATTCAAACCGTAGCTGCTCATCAGGTCTCCTCTATCCTGAAAAAAACCGATTATGGCCGCAGATGGACGCAGAGGAACACAGATGTTTTGGGGTTCTCATCTGCGTGCATCTGCGGCGATTCCTTTCTCCGCGCCTCTACACCGTGTACGTGCTGGCGGAAACGCTCCCGCCCTTGCCGGTCCAGTTGGTGTGGAAGAATTTGCCGCGGGGCTGGTCTACGCGCTCGTAGGTGTGCGCGCCGAAGTAGTCGCGCTGCGCCTGGAGCAGGTTGGCCGGCAGCCGGTCGCTGCGGTAGCCGTCGTAGAAAGCCAGCGCGGTGGTGAACGCCGGAACCGGCACGCCGGCCACGACGGCCTGCGAAACCACGCGGCGCCAGGACTCCTGGCAGCGGTCGATCACGCCCTTGAAGTAGTCGTCCGTCAGCAGGTTCTTCAGCCCGGCGTTCTTGTCGAAGGCTTCCTTGATTTTGCCCAGGAACACGGAGCGGATGATGCAGCCGCCGCGCCAGACCAGCGCGATGCCGCCGTAGTTCAGGTTCCACTT
>JBHGBM010000123.1:0-11200 GCA_041946965.1 Bryobacteraceae bacterium | reverse complement strand
ACGTCCACCATGCAGTTGTCTTCATCCATCACCACCATGCCGCCGGAGCCCATGATGGAACCGAGCTTGCCAAGCGTTTCGTAATCCACCGGGGTATCGAACATCTCCTGCGGGATGCAGCCGCCCGACGGTCCGCCGGTCTGCACCGCCTTGATGTGGCGCCCGTTGAGTCCGCCCTCACCCACGTCGTAGATGAAATTTTTGAGCGGCGTGCCGAGCGGCATTTCGACCAATCCGGTGTTGTGCACCTTGCCCACCAGCGAAAACACCTTGGTGCCGGGGCTCTTGGGGCTGCCGGTTTCGGTGAACCACGCCGGACCCTTGGCCACGATGGGCGGGATGTTGTACCAGGTCTCGACGTTGTTGATATTAGTGGGCCGTCCCCACAACCCCTTCTGCGCGGGGAACGGCGGGCGCGGGCGCGGGCGTCCGGCGCGGCCTTCGAGCGAAGCGATCAGCGCGGTTTCCTCGCCACACACGAACGCTCCCGCGCCCTCCACCAGGTCGATGCGGAAGTTGAAGCCGCGGCCGAGAATGTCTTCGCCGAGCAGCCCGTACTCTTTGGCCTGCTCAATGGCGCGGTTCAGCCGGTGCACCGCCAGCGGGTATTCGGCGCGGACATAGATAATGCCCTGCGAGGCGCCCATGAGGTACCCGCCGATGATCATGCCCTCAAGCAGCGAGTGCGGGTCGCTCTCAATCTCGTTGCGGTTCATGTAGGCGCCGGGGTCGCCTTCGTCCGCGTTGCAGATGATGTACTTGCGGTCGGCCTGCGCCTTACGGAGAAACTCCCACTTCAGACCCGTGGAGTAGCCCGCGCCGCCGCGCCCGCGCAGCTTGGAGGCCTTGATCTGCTCGACGTACAGCTCGGGGTTGGCGTCGATCAACACCTTGTAGAGCGACATGTAGCCGCCCACCGCGATGTACTCCTCGATGTCGTCCGGGCTGATCAGGCCGCAGTTGCGCAGCACGATTTTCTTCTGGCCCTTGAAGAAGGGCACGTCGCGCCAGGAAGGGATGTCGTTATAGCCGACGCCATACTTGACCTCGGCGGTGAGGTGGTCCCACTCGTCGATCTTGCACAGCGCGAGGTCTTCGGGGATGCCGCCCATGGCCATCTCGTCGAGGATCTGATCGACGTGGTTGGTCTGCACGCGGCGCAGGATCACCAGCGGGCGTCCGGGCAGCCAGACGTTGACCAGCGGTTCCTGCGCGCAGTAGCCGAAGCAGCCGACGCGCGCCAGTTCCACGTCCATGCCGCGCTGGTCGATGGCGTCGACGAAGGCGTGGTAGACGCCTTCGGCGCCGTTGCCCGAGCCGCAGGTGCCCATGCCCACCGCGATGCGCGGCTTCAGCGGCATCAGCTTCGCCATTCCCGCCCCGCGCACCGCGCTGAAACTGCCGATGTCCCGGATGCGCATCATTTCTCCTTCTCTTTATCGAGCGCCTCGAGCTCGCGGTGCAGCGCCTGCTCGTTCACGTGCCCGTAGATGTGATGGTTGATCTCCACCACCGGCGCCAGCGCGCACTGGCCGAAGCAGGCTACCGTGCGCAGCGTGTACTTGCGGTCCGGCGTGGTGTAGACGAGCTTATCGGCTTCGCCTTCGCCGTCCTCTCCGCTCTTCACGCCCATCACAAGCTGGATCCGGTCCAGCAGGTCGCGCGAACCGCGCGTGTGGCAGGCCGTTCCGCGGCAGATGCAGATGGTGTTCCGCCCCTGCGGTTCCAGGTTGAACAGGGCGTAGAACGTGACTACGCTGTAGATCTGAGAGAGCGGAATATCGGTGCGTCCCGCGATGTATTCCAGCGTTTCCATGGGGAGATACCGCTGTGGGTTGCGCTCCTGCACCTTTTCGAGAATGCTGAGCAGCCCGCCCGGCTGTCCGTCATGTTGGGCGATGATCCGGTCCAGAGCGTCCCGATCGAGCGAGACTGGCATGGAAAACCTCCTTCCCTGAGGCGCTAATAGACTATGGAGTCCTAAAATCTGAAGCTATAAACCTGAGTATATTACAGATCGTTCATGCGCGCCTGAATCGCGGCTCCCTCGCGGACGCTACTCGATCCGCGCCAGCTCCGCCAGGCTCAACCGTCCCGTATAAATCGCCATGCCCAGGGCGCAGTGCACTCCCATGGCAAACAGTTCGCGGACTTCCTCCATCGTGGTGATGCCGCCCGCCGCGGTCAGCTCCAGCGCCGTGGCCGCGCGCAGGCGGCGGAACCATTCCAGGTCCGTGCCCGCGAGCATGCCCTCCTTATCGACGTAGGTGCACAACAGTCCTGCGCAGTACGGCTCGAGCGAAGCCGCCACCTGTTCCGCGGCAAACTCCGTGGACTCCTGCCAGCCCTTCACCACGATGCGGCCGCCCCTGGAATCGAGCGCCACAATCAGCCGGTCCCGGCCGATGGCATCGCGCAGGGCCGCCAGGGTCTCATGATTGACGCCGCCGCGGCCGAACGCCGAAGTGCCCACGATCACCTTGTGCGCTCCCTGCTCCACCAGCGCCCGCGCGCGCGCCACCGTCCGTACGCCGCCGCCCACGCGGCACACCGCGCGCCCCGCCAGCAGCCGCACCAGATCGTCGTTCGAGCCGCGCCCCATGGCCGCGTCCAGGTCGATCACCTGAATCTGGGGAAACGCCGCGAACTTGCGCAGCATTTCCAGCGGCGCATCGCCCTCCAGCGCCTTTTTCCTGCCCTGCACCAATTGGACGACCTTGCCGTCCATCAAATCGATACAAGGCAGAATCACAATCTCACCGGGATGCCGTGGCGCTTGAGTTCCGCTTTCAGGTCGCCCACGCGGTAGGCGCCGTAGTGGAAGATCGACGCCGCCAGCGCTGCGTCGGCCTCTCCCTCCGTCAGCACCCGCACGAAGTCTTCGGGCTTGCCCGCGCCGCCGGAGGCGATCACAGGGATGTGCGTGGCGCGAGAGACCGCGCGCGTCAGCTCGCAGTCGAAACCCTGCTGCACGCCGTCGGTGTCCATGGAGGTCAGCAGGATCTCTCCCGCCCCGAGGGCCTCGCCGCGCGCGGCCCATTCCACCGCGTCGATGCCTTCGTCGTCGCGTCCTCCGCGCGTGTAGACGTGCCACGAATCCCCGTGCCGCCGCGCGTCGATGGCCAGCACCACCGCCTGCGATCCGAACTCCAGGCTCATCTCGGTGAGCAGTTCCGGACGCCTCACCGCGGCGGTGTTCACCGACACCTTGTCCGCCCCCACCATGAGGATGCGCCGCGCGTCCGCCACGCTGCGGATGCCGCCGCCCACCGCCAGCGGGATAAACACCTTGCGCGCGGTGCGCGCCACCACGTCCACCATCGTGTCGCGGTCGTCGCTCGACGCGGTGATGTCCAGGAACACCAGCTCATCCGCGCCGTCGCGGTTGTAGCGGTCGGCCAGTTCCACCGGATCGCCCGCGTCGCGCAGGTTCACGAAATTGACACCCTTCACCACGCGGCCGCCGGTCACGTCCAGGCAGGGGATAATCCGTTTCGTCAGCATCAGGCACTCCTCACAAAGCTTCGCACGATATCCAGTCCCACGGAACCCGATTTCTCCGGATGGAACTGCACGCCGTACACGTTGCCGCTTTCGAGCAGGGCCGTGTAGCGCACGCCGTAAGTGCACGCCGCCGCCGTCTGCGGCGTCTCCGGCACGTAATAACTGTGCGCGAAATACACGAACGGCCGCTCCGCCACGGCGGCCAGCAGCTTCGGCGCGCCGCGCGGCTCCAGCTCGTTCCAGCCCATATGGGGCACGCGCGCTTCGGCCGGGAAGCGCCGCACCGCCCCCGGAAACAGCCCCAGGCCGCGCACCTCGGGCGCCTCTTCACTGGCTTCGAACAGCGCCTGCAATCCGAGGCAAATGCCCAGGAATGGAACGCCCGCCCGGATTCGCTCCACGAAGGTTTCCCGTACCTCCATCGCGTCCAGCGCGCGCATCATCTGGCCGAAGTGCCCCACCCCGGGCAAAATGATCTTCGACGCCGCCCGCAACGCCGCGCTGTCGCGCGCCAGCGCGTACCGGGCCCCAATCTCCTCCAGCGTGTTCGCCACCGAACGCAGGTTGCCGGCCCCGTAATCGAAAATCGCGATCACAGCAGCCCCTTGGTGGACGGCAGCTCGTCTTTCAGGCGCGCGTCGCGCGAGCAGGCGAATTTCATGGCGCGCGCAAAGCACTTGAAAATCGCCTCGAGCTTGTGGTGGCTGGAGCGCCCGTAGAGCACCTTGGCGTGCAAATTGGCCCCCGCATGGTTCACGAATCCGCCGAAGAAATCCTCCACCAGCTCCGCTTGCAAATCGCCCACCATGCGCACCCGCACCAGGTCCCGGTAGACCAGCGCGGGCCTCCCGCCCAGGTCCACCGCCACCACCGCCAGCGTCTCATCCATGGGCATGACGAAATACCCTGCGCGGTTGATCCCCTTGCGGTCCCCAAGCGCCTGCGCGAACAGTTGCCCCAGCACGATTCCCACGTCTTCCACGGTGTGGTGCTGGTCCACGTCCAGATCGCCCTCCGCCCGCAGCTTCAGGTCGAAGCCTCCGTGTTTGGCGAATAGTTCCAGCATGTGGTCCAGGAACCGCACACCGGTAGAGATTTCGTATGCTCCCCTGCCGTCGATCACCAGTTCGCCCGCGATCCGCGTCTCGCGCGTGTTCCGCTCCACCGCCGCCGGCCTCATGCGATCACCTCTTCAATCCCGTTGATATCCGGAACCACCGCCACGGCGCCCTCGGCTTGGAGCAGCGTGGCGAGCGTTTCATCGTGCGCGATGCCGAGGAACGGCACGCAGGCTGCTTTCGCGCAGCGGGCGTCGTCCACCGTGTCGCCCACGTACCACGCCGCGCCCGCGATGGCCAGCAGTCCTTCGGGATCGGGCTTCAGTCTCTTTACCTCGTGCATGCCGATGATGGGGTCGAAGACGATCCCCGGCGCGCAGCGCTCCAGCGTCAGCTCGGCCTCCCACTTCTGCCGCCCGGTAAACACCGCCAGTTTCCAGCGCCTTGAGAGCCGCTCGAACAATCCCGGCCGCGCCATCCACCGCTCCCGCAGGATCAGCCCGTTGGTCCCGTCGCCGTGGAAGATGTTCTGAAAATAGTCGGTCACCTCCTGAAGCGTGACCCACTCCCCGCGCTCGGTGATGATCTGGTGCGAGAGCGCCCAATCGTCGTTCCACCCGCCGCGGTTCTTGTACTCCTGGATGGCCGCGCGCTCCAAAGGCTTGCCGGTGAAGTGCTCCACGGTGCGGCAGATGGTCTCGCGGTAGGACTCGGTCACATCCACCAGCACGCCGTCCATGTCGAACACCAGCACGCCGTTCACCGCCAGACCTCCGCGATCGCCGCCAGCAGTCTGCGAACCTGCTCGCGCGTGCCCACCGTCATGCGCACGTGCCCGGGGACCTCGTAGCTGCGGTCCCGCACCAGGATGCCTTTCGCCCTCAGGTAGTCCCGCACCTCGACGGCGCGCGTGCCCAGGTTCGCGAGAATAAAGTTCCCCGCGCTCGGCACGTAGCTGATGCCGAGCTTCTCCAGCCCCACGGCGAGCACTTCGCGCGCGGCCAGCACCTCGGCCACGTAATTCTCGATGTAGGCGTGATCCGCCACCGCCGCCTGCGCCGCCATCACCGCCAGCGTATTCACGCTGTACGGCGATTGCGCCTTGTGCAGGCACTCGACGTTGGCCGGATGCGAGAACAGGCAACCCAGCCGCATCGCCGCCATGCCGAACACCTTGGAGAACGTCCGGCTCACGAACAGGTTCGGAATGGTCTCGATGTGCGGCAGCGCCGTTACGCCGGAGAACTCGTAATACGCTTCGTCGATGAACACCACCGCGCGGCGGGCGCGCTTCAAAATGCGCTCGATCGCCAGCAGCGAAACCCCGGTTCCGGTCGGGTTGTTGGGGTTCGCCAGCAGGATGGCGCGCGTCTCCGGCGTGATCGCCTCCAGCACCTGCTGGAGCGGGAAATCCATCATCGGCGGCTGGTAGCCGATCTCACGGATCCTGGCCCCCGCCACTTCCGCGTAGAAGCGGTACATGGCGTAGGCAGGGCGCATGAGCAGCACCTCGTCGCCGTCATCCACATAAGTATTGATGAAAACCTGTATGGCTTCGTCGGTGCCGTTGGTGAAGACGAAGTGCTCCGGGCGCACGCCGAAGAAATCCGCCACCGCCTGCCGCGCCTCTCCGTATTCCGGGTAGACCGCGAGCCGGCCCGCGTCCAGGCGGTTCTTCAGCGCCTCGATCACGCGCGGCGAGCAGCCCACGGTATTCTCGTTGAAGTCCAGCCGCAGCTTGTCGAGCCGTCCCGCCGTGGGCGGCGAGTACGGCGCCATGTCGATGACCGCCTGCCGCGGCTTGACCGCGCCCTTGGGCAGCCGCAGCCGCTTAGCCACGCCGCACCTCCACGCTGCGCGCGTGCGCTTCCAGTCCTTCGGCCCGCGCCAGGGCCGTGATCGCGGGTGCCAGCGACGCCAGTCCCCGCGGGCTCAATTGCTGCACCGAAATCACCTTGATGTAGTCCCAGACCGACAGCCCGCCCCGCAGCCGCGCCGCACCGCCGGTGGGCAGCACGTGATTGGGACCCGAGGCGTAATCTCCCGCCGCCTCCGGGCTGTACGGCCCCACAAACACCGATCCCGCATCGGTTACGGCCGGCAGCCAGGAAGCATCCGGTACGCTCAAGTGTTCCGGCGCGAAGCGGTTCGACAGCTCCATGCCCTCATCGAGCGTGCGCAGCAGGATGATCGCGCTGTTCCGGTCGATTGCCTTGCGCGCCACCGGCGCCGTGGGCAGCGTTTTGAGCTGCTCCTCGATCTCCCGCGCCACCGCGGCCGCCAGGCGTTTCGAAGTGGTCAGCAGCACCGCCGAAGCGTCCGTATCGTGCTCCGCCTGCGCCAGCATGTCCGCCGCAAGGTGGCGGGGATTGCCCTCGGCGGCCAGGATCAGGATCTCCGTCGGCCCAGCGACGAAGTCGATGCCCACCTCGCCCGCCAGCAGTTTTTTCGCCGCCGCAACATAGATATTGCCCGGTCCCACGATGCGGCCGGCGCGCGGCACCGTGCGGGTTCCGAAGGCGAACGCCGCCACCGCCTGCGCGCCCCCCATCTGGAACACGTCCCTGACGCCCAGCAGGCGCGCCGCGCCCAGCACTTCCGGAACGGGACGCGGGCAGCAGACACACACGCGCGGCACGCCCGCCACCTGCGCCGGGGCCACGGTCATGACGATGGTCGACAGCAGCGGATACCGCCCGCCGGGGATGTAGGCCGCCACGGCATCGAGCGGCCGCACCAGTTGCCCGAGGTTTACTCCCGAAGCCACCTCCATGGTGGCCTCCACCGGCATTTGCAGCTCGGCAAACGAGCGCACGTTGGCGGCGGACTTTTCCACCGCCAGGCGCAGTTCCGGCGCCAGTTCGGCCTTCTCCAGCACGCGCGCCGGCACCCGCACGGACGCCCGCTCCAGCCCGTCGAACTTGCGCGCGTACTCCACCAGCGCCCGATCCCCGCGCTTGCGCACCGCCTCGATGATGGGCGCCGCCACCGCTTCGGCTTCCGCCAGCCGCGCCTTGCGCCGGGCCAGCAGCCGCCCGGCCTGCTCTTTCTTCAGAATGCGTATCACAGGACGATCTTATTCAGCGGGTATTCGACAATGCCCTGCCCGCCCGCTTCCTTGAGTCTGGGGATGATGTCCCGCACCGCGGACTCATCCAGTATCGTGTTTACCGCCAGCCACTCCTCGTCGCTCAGGTTCGAGATGGTGGGCCGCTTGAGCGCCGGCAGCACTTCCAGCACCGCCTTCAACTTGTCGCGGTGCACGTTGAGCATCAGGCCGACCTTGCCGAGCGCGCTGATCGCGCCGTCCAGCAGCATCTTCATGTCGAGCAGCTTGCGCTGTTTCCACTCGTCCGCCCACGAGTCGCGGTTGGCGATGAGCTGCGTGTTCGACTCGAGCACCGTGTCGATAATCTTGAGCTTGTTGGCGCGCAGCGAGGATCCCGTCTCGGTCACCTCCACGATGGCGTCGGCCAGGATCGGCGGCTTCACCTCCGTGGCGCCCCAACTGAACTCCACCTTGGCCTTGACGCCGTGCGCCGCCAGATATCGCTTCGTGGTGGCCACCAGTTCCGTGGCGATGATCTTGCCCTCCAGGTCCTTCACGCTGTGGAACGCCGAGGCCTGCGGCACCGCCAGCACCCAGCGCACCTTGCCGAAGCTCTGCTTGGCGTAGACCAGGTCCGCGACCGCGACCACGCCCGCCTCGCTCTCCTCCACCCAATCGCGCCCGGTCAGCCCGGCGTCCAGAATGCCGTCTTCCACGTAGCGCGCCATCTCCTGCGCCCGGATGAGCATGCACTCGATCTCCGGGTCGTCGATGGCCGGGAAATAGGAGCGGCTCGACGTGGTGATGGTGTAGCCCGCCCGGCGGAACAGGTCGATGGTGGCGTTCTCCAGGCTGCCCTTGGGAATTCCGAGCTTCAGAATCATGCCTTGCCTCCATATACGGTGCTGGGATCGTAGGTGCGGGGCTCGCTCTCCACCCACTCGCCCTTCTCGAGCCTGCGGAAGAAGCAGCTCTGGTAACCCTCGTGGCAGACGCCCGGCCCCAGCGCCTCCACCTTCACCAGCACCGCGTCGCGGTCGCAATCTGTCGAGATCTCCTTCACCGCCAGCCGGTGCCCGGAGCTTTCGCCCTTCAGCCAAAGCTTCCTGCGGGAACGGCTGTAAAAGGTTGCGAAGCCCGTGTCCACCGTCATGCGGAAGGCCTCTTCGTTCATGTAACCCACCATCAGGACACGGCCGGATTGCGCGTCCTGGATCACCGCCGTTACCAGCCCGTCCGATTTTTTGAAATCCAGATTCATACCGCCAGGAATGAAAAAGCCCGCCTGATCGGGGCGGGCGTCCTTTCGAATTGGTTGGGAGTTCCCTCTAGAACACCGCCCGTCGCAGGGTCCGCGCACCGTGATGATGATGGTGATGCCGGGCGACGGTGGTCATAAAACGAAAGTATAACAGATCACGGCGGCGCGGTGCCTGCCGGCGCGCGGCCAGGCGTTGCCGCGCCGCGCTTGCTGCTAGAATATTCCACTCACCATGCAACCCGGCAAGAAAAGCCTGTTTGTCACCGACGACGGACAGAATCTGGTGTTCACCTTCATCCTCGTCAGTTCCCTGTTCCTCCTCTGGGGACTCTGCAACGGCATGATCGACGTTATGGACAAACACTTCCAGGAGGAACTCGGGCTATCCAAGTCCCAGTCCGCGTGGGTGCAGTTTGCCCATTACCTCGGCTACTTCCTCATGTCCATTCCGGCCGGCATCCTGGCCACGCGGCTTGGGTACAAGGGCGGAATCATCGCCGGCTTGCTGGTGGTCGCCGTCGGCGGCTTCTGGTTCATTCCCGCCACCAAAATCAACGCTCTTGTCCACACCGGCAGCGTCTCCCCGAACGTCGCCTTCATCGCCTACCTTGCGGGCGTCTGTACCATTGCCGCCGGCCTCACCTTCCTCGAAACCATCGCCAATCCTTACACCACGGTCCTGGGCGGCAAACGGTATGCCGCCACGCGCATCAACCTGGCGCAGTCCTGCAACGGGATCGGCTGGATCTTCGGCCCCATCATCGGCGCCATGTATTTCTACTCCAAGGACGCGGCGGGCCGCAGCACCGGCAGCGAGACCCTCTACATCCCTTACATGGGCGTCGGCTTCGTGGTTCTCGCCCTGGCCGTCATCTTCTACTTCGCCAATGTCCCCGATATCAAGGCCGAAGACGACTATCACCTGGACAACGGCGCGGCCGGCGTGTCGCACTCCATCTGGACGCACCCGCACTTCGTTTTGGCCGTGGCCGCCCAGTTCTTCTATGTCGCCGCCCAGGCCGGCATTTTCAGCTTTTTCATTAACTACATGACCAGCGAAGTGCCCGCCATTCCCGCTTCCTGGAACGCCGCGATGGGCAATTTCTCTTCCCAAGCCGGCCCGCTTCAGGGCTGGCTCGAGGGATGGTTTGAAGCCGGCAAAAACGGCGTCCTGCAAATCTCCAATAAGGGCGCCTCGAACCTCGCCTCGCTAGGCTTCGTGTGCTTCCTGATTGGGCGGTTCACCGGCGCCGCTCTCCTCCGCCGCGTTTCCGCCCACAAGTTGCTCGGGCTCTATGGGGTCCTCAACGTCCTGATGTGCCTGCTGGTCTTCCTCAAGCTGGGGTGGTTCTCGGTCGCGTGCGTGTTCCTCAGCTACTTCTTCATGTCCATTATGTTCCCCACGATTTTCGCCCTGGGGATCTTCGGCCTTGGCGCCCGCGCCAAGAAGGCTTCGGCATTCATTGTTATGGCCATTATGGGCGGCGCCATCCTGCCTAAACTGATGGGCCACGTCGCCGACGTCTACGACATGTCCCGGGGCTTTGCGGTCCCCGGCGTTTGCTTTGCCTTCGTCGCCTTCTATGGCCTCAACTGGCCCAAGTTCAGCAAGGCAGAGTCGCTCCATGCGGAGGCCGTGCGCCCCGGCCATTAACGCCCGGCCGGCGCTGTTGAGGAAGCGTCAACGCGGCAGTTCTGCTATTCTGTTCTTTCAATCACACCTATGAGAAAACCCTGGGTTGTATTTCTGTGCCTGGCCCTCTGTGCCACCGCTGCCTTCGCGCAGTCCGTCGCCGGCTTGGGCGCCATTTCGGGTTCGGTTCGCGACGCCTCGGGCGCCGCCGTGCCGGGCGCCGAGGTGGTGGTCGCCAACGCCGCCAAGGGCATCCGCCGCGCGCTCGTGACCACGGACGCCGGCATCTTTAACGCCACCTCGCTGGTCCCCGCTTCCGGTTATTCCGTGGCCATTAACAAGCAGGGTTTCAGCGAGTTCAAGGCCGAGGACGTGGAAGTCCTGGTCGGGCAAAACGTGCAACTCAATGCCACGCTGGCCGTTGCCGGAACCGCCACAAGCGTCACGGTGGAGGGCGTCGCGCCCGTGGTTGACTCCACCAAGACCGACGTCTCGCAGGTGGTCAACAGCAACCAGATCGTGAACCTGCCCATCAACGGCCGACGCGTGGACTCCTTCGTTCTGCTGGCTCCCGCCGTGGTGCCCGACGGCACTTTCGGTCTGGTCTCGTTCCGCGGAACCGCCGGCGGCAATGCCTTCCTGACCGACGGCAACGACACCACCAACCAGTACTACAACGAGAACGCCGGCCGCAC
>JBHGBM010000122.1:0-11222 GCA_041946965.1 Bryobacteraceae bacterium | reverse complement strand
GGAAACCAGTGCCGCGTGCGGTTGCAGAACGAACATACCGAGAGCATGACCGGAACTTCGATGAGAACGCCGACAACCGTCGCCAGGGCGGCACCCGACCCAGGCCCGAACAACGCGATGGCCGTCGCCACGGCGAGCTCGAAAAAGTTACTGGCTCCTATCAACGCTCCCGGAGCGGCAATGGCATGACGAACCTTGAACAGCCGCATCAGCCCATAAGTGAGCGAGGAATTGAAGTAGACCTGCAATAGGATCGGGATCGCGATCAACACCACGTGGAGCGGCTTGCCGGTGATGTTATCCGCCTGAAACGCGAAAATGAACACCAGCGTGGAGAGCAGAGCCAGCATGGAGACGGGTGCGAAACGGGGCAGCAGAGTCTTCTCGAACCACTGCCGCCCGTGCGCGCGGATGAACCAGAAGCGCAGCGCCGAGCCGGCCGCCAGAGGGATGACGATGAAGATCCCGACGGCGTACAGCAACACCTGAAAAGGCACGTGCAGCGAGGACGCGCCGCTCACCAGGAACCGCACGATCGGCGCAAACAGGAAAAGCATGATCAGATCGTTGACCGAAACTTGCACGAGCGTATACGCGGGGTCGCCTTCGGTGAGATAACTCCACACGAAAACCATGGCCGTGCACGGCGCAGCCGCCAGGATGATACAGCCGGCTATGTACTGATCGGCGTCCGCCGGCGGAATCCAGGCCGATAAGATGAGCCGGAAAAACAGCCAGGCAATTAATGCCATCGAAAACGGTTTCACCACCCAGTTGACAAACAGGGTCACCAACAGGCCGCGAGGCCGCTTGCCGACGTTCCGGATCGATGCGAAATCCACTTTCATCATCATCGGGATGATCATCAACCAGATGAGCACCGCGATGGGAACGTTGATCTGGCTGCCCGCTCCGAACTCCATGCCCCGTAACTGTTCGATCATCGCGGGCAGAGCCTTGCCCGTCACTACTCCGGCAACCATGCAGAGCCCCACCCATAGACTGAGATAGCGTTCGAAGCAGTTCAGCCTCTTCGGCGCCGCGGTTGTTTCCATTGATGTTTGTGCCATGTACTTATCCTCGTGTCCCGGCTGCCATGTGCCGCAGGCTCTCCATCCCCACCGGTTCGGAAGGCTGCCATGGGACGACCGCGATCCGGCGCGAGAATCGCTCCCGGATCTCGGCCAGAAACGGCCGCTCCCGCGCGCCGCGCTCCACCAGAACCGGGTCTCGGAAATCGCCCGCCGCGAACGTCTGGTTGACCACCCAGGCAAAGGGAGTGATGCCGGCCCGCGCCAGATCGTCCTGCAAGCGGGCAGCCTCGTGTACCGGAGTCGCCTCGGGCACGGTCACCAGCAGAACGCGGGTGAACTTCGGGTCTCGCAGCCGGGGCAGCAAGCGGCGCACCGGCTCGGGCACATCGCTCATGGTGCGGGTGACGTCGCGATGGTAAGCTTCAGCCGCGTCCAGCAGCAGGATCGTGTGTCCGGTCGGGGCCGTATCCAGGACCACGAAGCCGTGCTCGCCTTCCGCCACCGTCCGGGCGAAGGCAGTGAAGACCGCAATCTCTTCCGTGCACGGAGACCGCAGATCCTCCTCGAGCAAGGCCATCCCCTGCTCATCGAGCTGGGGCGCCGACTTCGCCAGGACCGCTTCCGTATAGCGGCGCGTCTCGGCGGCGGGATCGATCCGGCTGATGGAGAGTCCCGGGACCGCCCCGCCGACTGTCGCGGCGACGTGGGCGGCGGGGTCGGTGGTGCTGAGGTGAACGGGATGACCGCGATCAGCCAGTTCTATGGCGATGGCCGAGGCGAGAGTCGTCTTCCCCACGCCGCCCTTGCCCATGGTCATCACGACGCCGTGTCCCATCGCCTCGATTTCATCGATGAGCGCGGAAAGCGTAAGGTCCGCACTGGGAATCTCCGGGCCGCTGCCGAAGACCTTCCCGAGGTTCTCCACGCCCATGGGAGCGTAAGGCAGCATCGGCACCTCCGTCCGCGGAAGCCTCGCCAGGTCGGCGGGCATGCCGGCGAGCGCTTCCTTGCCCCGGGCTTCCAGGGCGCACGCCGCGGCATCGCTCCGGTCCCGCGCGACAAAGACGCCGTTGAGGAACAGCCGCTGGTTCACGACGCCCATCTCCGCCAGCTCGCGCCCCGAGCGGCTCGCTTCGGCCAGCGCCGAACGCTCGGGCCGGCTTACCAGGATCAAGGTGGTCGCCGCCGGGTCGGTCAACGTCTTCAGACTGGAGTCGTACAGCGATTTCTGAGTCTCGAGACCCGCCAGCGGGCCGAGACAGGATGTGCCGGTGGTGTTCTCCGCAATGAATCCCGTCCACGCGGCGGGGAGCTTCAACAGGCGCAGGGTGTGCCCGGTCGGAGCGGTATCGAAGATGATGTGATCGAATCCCGCGGTCGCGGCGGCGTCGCCGAGCAGCCGGGTGAATTCATCGAAAGCCGCGACCTCCACCGTGCAGGCGCCGGACAACTGCTCTTCCATGCTGTTGATGGCAGCTTCCGGGAGCACCCCGCGATACGGCCCGATAACCCGCTCACGGTAGGCCTTCGCCGCCGCTTCCGGATCGATGTTCAGCGCGAACAATCCAGCGGCGCGGGGAACCGCGGCGGGTTTCCCGGAAAGCCGGACGCCCAGGACTTCGTCCAGGTTGGACGCCGGATCCGTGCTGACCAGCAACACTCTCTTGCCCTGACGCGCCATGGCCACGGCCGCCGCGCAGGCCAGGGACGTCTTGCCCACTCCTCCTTTGCCCGTGAAGAAGAGGATCCGTGTGGCGTGATCGAGCACGCCGGCGAGTCCCACGCTCTCCATGGGTCAGCAACACCGCTTGTGGATCACGGGCAGTTTCACCGAACGATCGGGTTCGACGCCGGCCAGCCGCGCCAGTTCATCCCTGTCGGGATAGCGGCCTTGACTGACCACCGCGCCGTTCAACAGGATCAGCGGCAGGCATCCGTTTCCGTGCTGCCTGAGCGCGGCCTTGACGGCTTCGCGGCTGGCGAAGGCCTGCGGCTGCTGCGCCAGGTTGTACCGCTCGACGGCGATCTTCTGGTTTGCCAGCCAGTGGAGATCCGCGGCGAACCGTACCAGCGCCGGATCGACCTTGGGACCGCACACTCCCGTCGAACAGCACAACGGAGGGTCGAAGACTTCTATCTTGTTCATCGTTATCTAACCTCGCTATGGACCAGGTCCCAGCGCTCGCGCGCCCGCTTCTGCAACTCGGATTCGATGCAGGTGAAGAACCTGGCGACGCACCGCATGCGCAGGCGGTACCAGATCTGCGAGCCACGCCGCTCATCCTGCACCACGCCGGCCGACTTCAGCACGGAGAGGTGCTTGGAAACGGTGGACATGTCGGAGCCGACCAGGGCCGTCAGCTCGCAGACGCACCGCTCGGACTGCATGAGCTCATTGACGATCAGCAAGCGCGAAGGGTGCGCCAGCGCCTTGAAGACCTGCGCGCGGGCCCCGTACCTGGCGAGGGTCCTGGAATCCATCGCCCTTATCATAGCGCCATTTGGCAAATTCGCCAAATATTGCGCCATGCGGTATGCTCACACCTCGGGCATCATCTTTATGCAGCTCCACGCGATTGACTGGATCATCGCCATCGGCTCGATCGTCATCTGCTTCCTGCCCGCCCTGAGATTCGGGCGGCGCGCGGGGAAGAGTACGGCGGAGTTCTTCGCCTCCGGCCGTTCCGTGCCCTGGTGGCTGGCGGGAATCTCCATGGTGGCGACCACGTTTTCAAGCGACACTCCCAACCTGGTCACGAATTTCGTCCGCACCCAGGGGGTGGCCGGCAACTGGCAGTGGTGGGCGTTCACCCTCACCGGCGTGTCTACCGTGTTTTTCTACGCCCGCCTGTGGCGCCGCTCCGGGGTGCTCACGGACCTGGAATTCTATGAGCTGCGCTATTCCGGCAAAGCCGCCGGCGCGGTGCGGGGCTTCCGCGCCGTCTACCTGGGACTGTTCTTCAACTGTATCATCATGGCCAGCGTGAACCTCGCCGCCTGCAAGATCGCCGGCGTGCTGTTCGGGCTCAGCCGATGGGAGACCCTGCTCGCGGTCGGCCTGCTCAACGTCGCGTTCGCGGCGCACGCGGGTCTATGGGGCGTGCTGGTCATCGACATGATCCAGTTCTTCATCAAGATGGCGGCGGTGATTGCGGCGGCCTACTTTGCCGTACAGGCGCCGCAGGTGGGCGGCCTCGGCGGGTTGTTCGACAAGCTCTCCCGCATGACCGGCCCCGGAGGCGTCTCCTACCTCAACATGCTGCCCGATTTCACCAGCAACTGGGACCTCGCGGTGGCGGTCCTTGTCATGCCGCTGGCGGTTCAGTGGTGGGCCGTCTGGTATCCGGGCGCGGAACCGGGCGGAGGCAGTTACGTCGCTCAGCGCATGCTGGCCTCCAAGTCGGAGAAGGACGCCCTGGGCGGCACGCTGTTCTTCAATATCGCCCACTACGTGCTGCGGCCATGGCCCTGGATCCTGGCCGGACTGGCGTCGCTGGTGGTGTATCCGGAGCTTTCCGATATCCGCAAGGCCTTTCCTCACGTGGATCCCTCGCTGGTGGGACACGACATCGCCTTCCCCGCCATGCTAAAGTTCCTTCCCGCGGGATGGGTCGGGCTGATGGTGGGCGGCCTGGTGGCGGCGAACTCGTCCACCATCCTGACTTCGCTGAACTGGGGCGCTTCTTACCTGGTGCATGACTTCTACCGCCGCTTTCTCAAGCCGGACGGCAGCGAGAAACACTACGTCCTCGCCGGGCGCGTGGCCACCATCGTACTGTTCCTGCTCTCTTCCGCGATGGTCTTCGTGCTGGAGACCGCGCAGGACAACTTCAACCTCATGCTTCAGGTGGGCGCCGGCACCGGCTTGCTGTACCTGTTGCGCTGGTTTTGGTGGCGCGTAACGGCCTGGTGCGAAATCGTGGCGATGGTCAGTTCATTCGCGATCTCCGCCGGGTTTCTGCTGGCGCGGAAAGGCGGCCTGGTGATGGGCACGCATCAGCAACTGCTGGCGACGGTGCTGTTCACCACCCTCTGCTAGCTGCCGGCAGCCTTCCTGGGGCCGCGGACCGAGACCAGGGTTCTGGTCGAGTTCTATCGCAAAGTGCGGCCGTTCGGTCCCGGCTGGCGCCGCATCCGCGTCGAGGCCGGGGTTTCCGCCGCGGAGGCGAAGGCTTGGGCGCGCACCGACAATATCCCGCTGGCGCTGCTCGGCTGGGTCGCGGGAGTGGCGGTCATCTGGTCCTCGCTGTTCGGCGTGGGCAACCTGCTCTACGGCCGCTTCGCGTACTTCGCCGCGCTGCTCGCGGTCTTCTTGCTGAGCGGGGCGGCGCTGCTGTGGGTGATCCGCAAGGTGTGGAAGTAACATGTAGTCTTGGAGGCGCCGTTTGCGGTATTTGTTGCTGTTGCTGGCGGGGGTGGCGTCCGCCCAGACGAGCCCGGCGGATCAGGTGCGGCGGGCGGAGATCGCCTTCGCCAAAACCATGGCGGATCGCGACCACGCCGCGTTCACTTCGTTCCTTGCGGAGGACGCCGTGTTCGTGAGCGAGAAGCGCGTGCTGCGCGGCGCCAAGGATGTCGCCGCCGGGTGGAAGCGGTTCTATGAAGGTCCCAAGGCTCCCTTTTCCTGGGAGCCCGAGCAGGTTGTGGCGCTCGATTCCGGAACGCTGGCGCTTTCCACCGGGCCGGTTCGCGATCCATCCGGCAAACGCGTGGGGACGTTCAACACCATCTGGCGGCGCGACGCCGGCGGCAACTGGAAAGTCGCGATCGACCGTGGTTGCCCGCCGTGCGATTGCGTGGGCCGCTGAGATTTCGTATGCAACCCTTTGATTCCGTCTCCCGGCGCCATTGGCTGCAATGCCTGGCTGCCCTGCCCCTGTCCGCGGCCGCGCAGCGCGAAGCCTCGAAGGTCACCGTGACGGGCCTGGAAATTTTCCGCGTCCCGGTGAACCGGCGCGGTACGTGGCTCATCCCGCGCATCCAGACGAGCGCCGGAGTAACCGGCATCGGGGACGCCTCGCACGGGGGCGGCGACGAGGCCAAGGTCCCGCTGCTGCGCGCCAACTTCGAGCGGATCAGAGGCCGCGGCATCTTCGATATCGAGCACCTGCGCACGGGCGCGGAACCGGAGATAGCCCGGCGCGGCAGCGCGGCAGCGGTCGCCATGAGCGCGCTGGAGCACGCCCTGTGGGACATACGGGGCAAGCTGTTCGGCGTGCCGGCGTGCGACCTGCTCGGCGGCCGCCTGCGGACCGGCATACGAAACTACGCCAACATCAACCGCGCCGCTGAAGACCGTACGCCCTCTGGTTTCGCGAAGTGGGCGGAGGCCGCGCTGAAGGCGGGCTTCGACGCCGTCAGACTGGCCCCTTGGGACGGCATGCCGAGGAGGGGCGACGCGGCCAAAATCGCCGAAGCAACCAGGCTCGGAATCGACTGCATCGCCGCGGTGCGGAGCGCGATCGGGCCGAAGGTTGACCTGCTGGTGGATGCTCACAAGAACTTCGACCGCGCGCGCGGGCTGGAGCTCGCACGGCGGCTGGAACCCTACAACCTGTTCTGGCTGGAGGAAGTGACGCCGGGCTACGAGGACCTCGCGGAGATCAATCGCGCGGCCCCGATGCCCACGGCCGGCGGCGAGGGGATCTACGGCGTCAGGGGCTTCCTGCCGTACGTGCGCGCCGGAGCGGTGGACATCCTGATGCCCGATGTGAAGGTCTGCGGGGGCATGCTCGAGCTGAAGAAGATCGGGGCGCTGGCGGAGGCCGCGGGAGCACCGGTTTCGCCGCACGGTCCCGCCAGTCCGGTGGGCAACGTGGCCGCGGCGCACGTGTGCGCCTCACTTTCGACTTTTCAGATCCTGGAACTCGGATTTGGCGAAGTGCCGTGGCGCCACGAACTGATCGAGCCGGCCGAGAGCCTGGTCAAAGGCCGCATGGCCCTTTCCGGCCGGCCCGGACTCGGGATTGAATTGAACAGTCGCGCTGTGGGCAGGTACGGCGGCCCGGTCTAGAGGCTTGTCTCCATCCCGCGCCGGCGGTAAACTCCGGCCATGAGAGAATACATAGTTCCGGCTTTGTTTCTCTTATGTGCGCAAGCCTCCCCGGCGCAGACGGCGCCGGAGTGGAGCGTTCTGAAAGACTCCAAAGGGCTCTGCCAGATCACCGTTCCGCCGGATTGGATCCCATTGGCCGACAGCAAGGGCGCCGCGGTCTTTCGCGACAGCACCACCGCCATCGCGGTCGTCACCAGCCAGCCCGGGCAGGGGTTCAAGCCGCTGCCCGCGTCGCTGCAAAAGGTGCTCGATATCCGCAAGGAGCACGTGTTTGAGAACACGGCCAAGCGGGTGTTTTACCAGGACAGGATCTCCAAGCACGCCGAGCACCCCAACGCGTACAGCGTCAGCGTGCCGGGAAAGGACGGCACGTGTAGCTGTCACGTGACCTTCTTGCCGAGCGTTCCCGCGGAGACCGCGAAGAAGATCGCGCTCAGCCTGCGCGCCGCAACCCAGTAAGCTCTCAGCGCGAGGTGAAACGGATGGAGCGAAGCATCGTGTCGAACGTGGCGCTGAGGCCCCGGGCCATGCTTTGCGGCGTGATGAACACGGCGAAGAAGAGGCCCTCGGGACGCTCCACGGTGATCACGGTATCGTTCTCGATTTCGCCGGCGAAGGGCGACCGCGACTGAAGGGTCGTGATGAGCGCCTGCTGGCCGTTGACGCGCGCGCTCCGGGGCCCATCCTGAATTTTCATCTCCGCGTTCCCGGCTATCAGGCCGCGCAGGAGGGTGTCCGTATCCTGGCGCAGGTTTCCGGTATTGTTGCCAAAGTCGACGACGACGCCCACACCGATGGACGTGCCGCCGGCCCCCTGCACGATGCCTTCCCTGGGCGCCAAGGTAACGTTCTGCGCGTTCTGCGCGGATACGGACTGCCAGTTGTCGGGGTACGAAATGGTGTAGGCGGCGGCGCGGTATTCGCGCAACGTCCGCGAAACGGAGATCTGCGGCAGAGGAGCCGTGCCGGTCTGGCCGGAGGCCGCCTGCTTGGGCGGGGGAGTGGGAACAGCCGCGGCCAGTCTCTGCATGCGGGCGAATTCGCTGGCGTTCCCAGTGCCGTAAGCCGCCTGCGGAAGATAGCGGATCTCCGCCTCCACCGCCTTGACCCGGTTGCCCGGGTTGGGATGGGAGGACAGGAACTGCGGCCCGCGGGAACCGCCGGAGGCTTCGAGTTTCTCGAAGAAGCGCGCCATCTCGAGCGGGTTGTACCCGACCTTGGCCATCATGCGCGTGCCCAGCAGGTCGGCGTCGGTCTCGGCCGTGCGGGAGAACTTCAGCAGCACGGAGTTCGCACCCAGCCCGATTCCGAGCTGCCCCAACTGGCTGAGCAGCGACCCGCTCCTGCCCAGCATTCCGCTGGCCAGCATGGCGGGCAATTGGATGAGGTTGGCCTTGGAAGCCTGGTTGGTGCCGTGGCGCAGGGCGACGTGCGAGATCTCATGCGCGAGCACGCCGGCCAACTGCGCCTCGTTCTCAGCCGCGACCACCAGTCCGGTGTGTACGAAGGCCGGCCCGCCGGGCAGCGCGAAGGCGTTGATGGACTTGTCCGCCACCACCTGGAACGTGTACGGGAAACCGCCGGCCTCGGGCGTGGCCGCCAGTTTTCCCCCGATACCCCGGATGTAGTTCACGAGGGTCGCGTCCCGGACGATGGTGTATTCCTTTTCGACCTGGGCCGCGGCTTCCTTGCCCAACTGGATGTCCTGTTCCTTCGAGAACAGGTTCCAGCCGGGTTTAAGTTGCCGCGGCCCCTGTGCCGGTGTCGCTGTCGCCAGCAACAGCACGAGCCAAAGCGAGGCAACGAACTGCCTGGCCATCCCGATATCCCTCCTGGTTGGCCGAATGCCCGGCTACTTGCCGGCGCGGACGATAGTAACCTGGTCCGCGGTAATTTTCACTTTCTCTTCTTTCTCCTGTCCGCCGCTCAGGGGGACCACCTTCACGGTATACTCGCCCGGGTTCAGCAGCAGTCCCTGCGCGGAATTGCTGAACTCGTCGGCGTGTCCCATGTACTTGTCATTGACGTACACGGCGGCAAACTTGTCCGAAGAAATGGTGCGCAGGCGGCCGAAGGGCGGCTTGGCAAGCGGCAGAGCTTTCATGGTCTGGGAAAGTTTCGTCGTCTTGCCGGGCTGGATGGTCACCTTGGTGACAACGTCTTCGTAGCGCGGCTCGCACAGCTTGATCTCATGCTCGCCGGCGGCGACGGTGTACTTTCTGCCGATGCCGAAGTTCCCGGCCGGACCCACGTACTTGCCGTCGATAAACACCCCCGCACGGCCCGGGTTCACCTTGGTCTTCAGATAACCGGTGCCCTGTTGCGCCATGACGGGAATTGAGGCCACGGCCATCAGCAGGACCGAAAACGAAATCAGTCGCATGTAAGTTCTCCTGTTCTGTAAGGGTGAAAAATGAGCAGGCACTGTCTCCGCGGCGCCGCTGTGCGATGCTGCCGGGTTTGTCAGCCGCGAAAATCGTGTCTTCATCGGAGCGGCCTCACGGGAATGTGTTCCCTGTGCGCGCCCAACGGACTATCATATCCACGCATCCGCGGGCGCGCAACCAAGAGAACAGTCCCTACGCCGCGCCGCCGCCTTTCTTCCTGGCTTTGCGCAGCTCTTCGGGCGTGAGAACGCCGCAGCGTTTAGCCCAGTCCCGATACAGTCCGTCCAGTTCTTTGACCTTGGCCGGGTTCCCGCCGGCGAGGTTGTTTATTTCCGTACGGTCGGCGGCCAGATCGTACAGCTCCCATTGTCCGGGCTTGCGCGATACAAGTTTCAGATCGCCCTGCCGGACCGCGCGGTTGCCCTGGTGCTCCCAGAACAGCACGGGGTTGGGCTGGCGCTGGCGGCCCTCGAGCACGGGGACCAGGCTGCGGCCTTCGAGCGGAAGAATCTCCTTGCCGTTGCGCGTTTTCGGATACCGCACGCCGGCGAGTTCCAGGCAGGTGGGCATCACATCCATGATGTGGCCCGGTTGCCCCGTCATCTTGCCGGGCTGTATGCGGCCGGGCCAACAGGCGATGAGCGGCGTGGAGATGCCGCCTTCATGGACCCAGCTCTTGTACAGCCGGAAGGGCGTGTTGCTGGCATTGGCCCACGGCAGGCCGTAGCTGAAGAAAGATTCGGGACCTCCGGCCGGAACGCCCGGTGTGCCGCGGTCCACTTCGACCGAACAGCCGCCGTTATCGGAGAGGAACAGGACGAGCGTGTTGTTTTCCGCGCCGGTCTCTTTCAGCTTGGCCAGGATGCGCCCGATGTTCTGGTCCATGCGGTCGATCTGGGCGGCGTAGACAGCCATCTTGAGGTCGAACTCGTCCTTATTCTTCACGGAGTCCCAGGCGGGCGCCTCGGGGTCGCGCGGCGTGAGCGGCCACTTGCGGTCCACGATGCCCATCTCGATCATGCGGGCGTGGCGGCGGCGGCGCAGATCGTCCCAGCCGCCCAGGTACTTGCCGCGGTACTTCGCGATATCTTCTTTCAATGCGTGCAGCGGCCAGTGGGGACTGGTGAAGGCGGTGTAAAGGAAGAACGGGTTCGGCTTGCGCGCGTACTCGTGGATGAACTTGACGGCGTTCTCCCCGATGATGTCCGTCATGTAGAAGGTGTCGTCCTTCGGGCGGTAGACCTGATCCTCGATAACGAGGGGCCGCTCTTCGGTCACGCGGAAGTAGTTGCTGGATCCGCTGATGAGGCCGAAGTAGCGGTCAAAGCCGCGGTCCTTGGGCCAGTGCGGGCGCTTCTCGCCCACGTGCCACTTGCCGGACATGAGAGTGGTGTAGCCGCCGGTCTTGAGCGCCTCGGCGATGGTGACGCAGCGGTCGTTGAGGTAGCCCTGGTACGACGGCGTGCCGAGGTTCTCCACCATGTTGCCGACGCCGGCCTCGTGGTTGTAAAGCCCGGTGAGCAGCGCGGAGCGCGTGGGGCAGCACTTGGCGTTGTTATAAAACTGGGTGAAGCGCAGACCCCGCTGGGCGATGCGGTCCAGGTTGGGCGTGTGGATCTCGCCGCCATAGCAGCCGATATCGGAGAAGCCCATGTCGTCCGCCATGATCAGCACGATGTTGGGCCGCCGCGGCGCGCCCGCGCCGGAAGCCGTCATGGCGGCGCCGCCGCCCGCCGCCAGGGATCG
>JBHGBM010000121.1:0-11257 GCA_041946965.1 Bryobacteraceae bacterium | reverse complement strand
GACTCACAGCGTAACCCGCGCGACTGCGAATCGGGGTTGGTCGCCCCATTGTGACTGAGATTCGGAAACCTGGTCTGTTTTGACCGGCCTTGAGTATATCACTCCGGCGAAGGCAGGCTTGCGCCGCCGGGCGGTATCGGCTAGCGTTAGGAACGGGAGGAAATTCATGAGACGCAGCATAGCCGTTGCCGTATTCGTGGGTATGGCCATCCTTTCCTCGTGCGCGAAGAAGGAGAGCGCGGAAGCTCCACAGCCCGCCGCGGAGGCGCAACCCGCCGCCGCGCAGACCGGCGGAGCGCCGCACGTTTCCGTGATTCTGAAAGATGGCAGCAAGGTCCCGGGCGCCATCGTGGCGAGCACGCAGGAGCACATGGTGGTGGCCGGCGACGACGGCATCGAGCGGAAGATTCCGCTGGCACAGGTGAAATCCGTGGACTACAGCCAGGCGGCCCCGGCCGCCCAGCAGGCTCGCCAGGCGGCGCCGCCCGCAAGACCCGCTGCAAGGAAAGAAGCGGGACGCGAGACCGCCGCGCAGCAGGCCCCCCCGGCGCAGCAGGCGCCCGCGGCGCCGTCGCAACCCGCGGTGACGACGAAGACGTATGAGTTGCCCGCGGGCAGCGAAATCTCGGTACGCACCAACGAGACCATCGATTCTTCCACCGCGGCCGAAGGGCAGACCTTCGACGCGCAGGTCACGCGCGACGCCAAGGACGCCAACGGCGACGTAGTGATCCCGCGCAACGCCAGCGCGCGCATCGTGATCCGGTCCGCCACCAAGGGCGGGCGCATCCGGGGCGCTTCGGACCTGGTGCTGGACCTGCAATCAGTCACCATCCAGGGCAAGCAGTACAACATCGACACCGTCGATATCACCAAGAAGGGCAAGGAAGGCGTGGGCGCCAACAAGCGCACCGCGGGGTACACCGGCGGCGGCGCGGCGCTCGGAGCCATTATCGGCGCGGTGGCGGGCGGCGGCAGGGGCGCGGCGATCGGAGCGGGAGCGGGTGCCGGAGCCGGAGCGCTCACGCAGATCCTCACCAAGGGCGGCAGCATCAAGGTGCCGGTCGAATCAGTGCTGACCTTCAGCCTGGACAAGCCGCTGCGGGTCACCGCGGCGCAGTAGGGCTCACGGGGCCAGCCGCAGCTTGATCTCTTCCTGGCCGCTTTCGCGGATGGTAACGGGCTCGCCGGATAGCTCGAGGGGCTTCATGAAATCCGGATCGAGCCAGGCGCCCGGTTCGATCTCGCGCCAGGCGTAAGCGTTGTAGCGGCCGGGGTCGAGATTCTTCAGGGCGAAGCGGCCGGAAGCGTCGGATTTCGCGGTGCGGTAGAACTGCGCGAGGCCCATGCGTTCTTTCTCCGCGGGCACAAGCACCACGGTGGCCTCGGGCTCGGGCTCCTGTTTCTGGTTGAGGACCACGCCGGCGGCCTGGCCCGCGTTGGGGCTCAGGAACACGTCGATGGGAAGCGCGCCACGGCTGAAGTCGATGCCGGTAAGGAGCACGTCCTGGCCCGCGGCGGCGATGGCTTTGACGTAGTAGCCGTCCGGCAGGCCCGAAAGCACCACGTAGTATTCGTCGGGGCTGACGTTCGCCAGGCGGAAAGAGCCGTCGGCCTGCACGCGGGCCGAAGGAGGTCCTCCGAAGGAAAACGGATCGGCCGTGCGCAGCGAGACCTGCACGCGGGTGACGCTGGCGGATTGCTGGCCCTCGAGGCGCACGCGTCCGGCCACCGTGATAGGCGGGTTCAGGTTGAGCACCACGTTATCCACGCCGCCGCCGCCCACCTCGAGCGGCATGCGCGCGGTCAAGCCGCCTTCGCCGCGCTCGGAAATGGCGGCTACCAGGGTGTAGGAGCCCGGCATCACGCCGGCGATTTCGAAATTGCCGCTGCCGTCCACGCTGGAGGGGCGCATATTGGAACCGCCGTCGCGGGTGCGCAGGAACACCATGGCGCGCCGGCGGTTCGACCCGCCGGTGTTGTCCACCACGCGCCCTCTCACGCGCACCGTGCGCTTGCGGGCGAGGGTCATGTCGAGCCCGCGGACCTGCCCGCCCGCGGCCACCTCGACCGGAGCGGCGGATGCAGCGTCCGGCGCGCCCGGAAAGAACGTGGGCACGTACTGTTCTTCAGGCTGCCCGGCGGGGCCGCCCCTCCCGTAACTGGTATGAGGCGTGGCGCGCAGAAGGTAGCGGCCGGGCGGCAGGCCGTAGATGCGGTATTCGCCGAGGTCGTTGGTGGAGGCCTCGCCGAAGGTGGAGAGCTGGCGCCTGCCCTGGGGGTAGCGGTAGCGCATGGCGTAGACGTCGATTCCGGCCACCGCCTCGCCGTCCTCGTCCACCACGCGGCCGGTGATCACGCCGTGCGGGAGCATGCGGAACGATACGTCCGCCAGGCGCTGCCGGGGAGTGAGCGAGAACGGGGCGCCGGCGGCCCAATCGGTGTCCACAAAGCCGTTGCGCTGCGCGGAAAGCCGGTAGGAGCCGGGGGCCACGTTCGCAATTGTGAATTTTCCGGCGGCGTCGGTGGTGGCGGTGTAGGAGCGCGCGCCGTAGCCGCCGTCGGCGCGCCGCAGCCTGACGCTCGCTTTCCTGAGCGGTTCGCCGGTGGCGGCATTCACCGCCAGTCCTTCCACGGTGCAGGCATCCTCGGGCTTGTACTGCGGGGTTTCCGGCCGCGGCGTGCGCGGCGGCTGCGCAGCCAGCGCGGCGGCGCACAGGACCGCTGTGATGGCGAGCCGGGTCATGCCGTGAAGACGGCCTGCGGCGCGGCCGGGTTACCGCCGGCTTTCGGTGACCGACGCGGAGAGCCGGCCCTGGGCTAAACGCACCCGGATGGCGGAGCCGGGCGGGGCGGCGGCGGCGTCCTTGAGGATGGCGCCGTCTTCGCCGGTGACGATGGCGTAACCGCGCTCCAGGATGCGCAGCGGGCTGAGCTGGCCGAGCTTGGCGGCGGCCTGTTCGTAAAGCGCGCGGCGGCGGGCGAGGTTGACGTGCATGGCATGGAGCGCGCCGGCGCGGGCGGCATCCATGCGCCGGCGGCCGGCGGCGAAGCGTGGGCGCGGGTCGAAGCGCCGGAGCCGGTCCTCGAGCGCGCGCCGGGCGCGTTCGCGCTCCGCCATCAGCTCGCGCCAGCGGTGGCGCATGCCGTGGCCGATATCGTCGACGCGCTGCATGTGCCTGCCGATGCGCCGGTGCAGCGCGTTCAAAGGCCGCTCGATGCCCTGTTGCTGAAGGCTCTGTTTCAGCATGAGCAGGCGGTAGCGCAGCAACTGCGCGGTTTTGCCGCGCAGCGTCTCCAGGCGTTCCAACAGCTCCTGGCGGGTACACACGATCAGCTCCGCCGCGGCCGAGGGCGTGGGCGCGCGCAGGTCGGCGACGAAATCCGCGATGGTGATGTCGGTTTCGTGCCCCACGGCCGAGACCACCGGGACCGTGCACGCCGCGATAGCCCGCGCCACAGCCTCCTCGTTGAAGGTCCAGAGGTCTTCGAGCGAGCCGCCGCCGCGGCCCACGATGACCACGTCCGCCCACCGCGCGCGGCTGAAGTACTCGATGCCGCGGCAAACCTCCTCGATGGACCCTTCGCCCTGCACCAGAGCCGGGTAAAGGCGTATGTGCAGGCCGGGGAAGCGCCGCGAGAGGATGTTGACCATGTCGGCGATGGCGGCGCCGCGCGGGGAGGTGACGATGCCGATGCGGCGCGGATATTTCGGGAGGGCTCGCTTGCGCGCGGGATCGAAGAGTCCTTCGGCGGCCAGTTTCTTCTTGAGCTGCTCGAAGGCGAATTGCAGCGCGCCGTGGCCCTGCGGCTCGAGCGCCTCCACCAGCAACTGGTACTCGCCGCGCGCTTCGTACACGTCGATGCGGCCGCGCGCCAGCACCGCCATGCCGTCCTGCGGCTTGAACTTCCAATAGCGGTGGGAGGAACGGAAGACCACGCAGCGCAACTGGGCATCGCGCTCCTTGAGGGTGAAATAGTAATGCCCGCTGGCGGCCAGCTTGACGCCGGAGATCTCGCCCGAAACCCACACGTCCTCGAACTCACCCTCGAGCGCGGCGCGGATGGCGGCGTTCAGCTCACTGACCGTGTAGGTCCGGCGTTGGGGGAGAAACTCCAGGGCGAACTGTTCCACTACTACCTTTGTACCGTCATCCAGCCCGCCAGCGCGAGGGCCTTGCGGGCGGTAGTGCTCAAAGGGAGCGCGGCGATTTCGCGCCGGGTGAACCAGCGCAGGGCCGCCGGCCTGTCCGGCGCGCTTCCCGAGCAGACCGTAAAGAGATAGCGGCGGTGCACGATGGAGTGCCGGAAGGCGCCGTGCTCGCGCTCGCGGCGGAAGCCGGGCAGCTCGTCCGGGGCGGGCAGCTCCCAGAACCCTGCCATCGGCCTTTCGCCGCGCTGACGGAGCAGGACGCGCCCGCTCCGCGCGGCGACCGCAAGTTCGGCTTCGATCCGCACGGGCTGGGCGCGCCGTAGCTTGACGGGCAACTGCGCCGCCGTGCCGCGGGCGCGGGCCAGGCACAGGCGCGCGAGCGGGCAGGCGGCGCAACGCGGCGCGCGGGGGAGGCACAGGGTGGCGCCGAGCTCCATGATCGCCTGGTTGAACAGGCCGGGGTCGCGGCGGTCGAGCCACTGGTCCGCGAGCCGTTCGAACCTGCGGCGCGTTCCGGCCGAAGCGATATCGCCCGAGTCGTCCGTGATACGCGCGATGACCCGCATCACGTTGCCGTCCAGCACCGCGTGGGGCAGACCGAAAGCGATGCTGGCGACGGCCGCGGCGGTGTACGGGCCCACGCCCGCCAGCGCCCGGATGCCCTCGTAATCGCGCGGGAAGGCGCCGGCTTGCGCGATGGCCCGCGCCGCGCGGTGCAGGTTGCGGGCGCGGGAGTAGTAGCCGAGGCCGCTCCAGGCCGCCAGCACATCGCGCTCCGGGGCGGCGGCAAGCCGTTCGAGGGTGGGGAACCGGTGCAGGAAACGCCGGTAGTACGGAATGACCGTTTCCACACGGGTCTGCTGGAGCATGATCTCGGAGACCCAGATGCGGTACGGGTCGTCGGTTTCGCGCCAGGGCAGCCGGCGGCGGTGGGCGCGGTACCACTCACCGAGCGCGCGCGCTACTCGAGCGTGCGTAGCCACTCGGCGATCACCATCACGCACCCGGGTTCCAGATCGATGGGTTCGAATTCGGGATTGAGCGGCTCGAGCCGTACGGCCTCGTGCTCCCACTGGTCTTCGCCCAGCGCGCGCTTGCGGCTGGCATAGCGTTTGACGGTGTAGCGGGCGGTCTCATCGAAGGCGCCGGGCAACTCCGCCAGCACGATGCGGCCCTGCCGCGAGCCGGCCACGCCGTAGCGGAAGACGTTGAGGCTGCCGTCCGGAATGCGGGGTTCCATGGAGCGGCCCTCGACGCGGGCCACGAACATATCCTTCTGGAGCCGCATGGGCACGCGCACCCAGCCCTCGGCTTCGGCCGGCATCTCCGCGCCGAAATTGCCAGCCGCGGCGCGCAGGCTGTAGAGCGGCAGATGGGAGTGGAAAGGCGCCACCGGGAGCGGGGCCACGTGCTCCGCGAAGAGAAGGTCGAGCTGCCGTATGAAGGCGTCCACCGCGACGCGGGCGCGGGCAGTGATCCGCAGGGCGTTGGAGAGGGTGTCTTCGAGCGACGCGAGCAGCGCCTGGCCGCCCATTTCGGCGGCCTTGGAGGCCAGATCCTGTTCGAGGAGGGGAAAAACGTCTTCGTCGTCCTGCTCGCGCCAGTCCTCCCTCACGCGCACCCAGAGGCGGTCCGTGGAGGGGTCGAGCAGCAACACACCGATATTCCGGCCGTTGCCCTGCAACACGGCATACTCGCCGCGTTTGCGCGCGTCGATGGAGACGGCCGCCATTTCCTCCCTATCTTATCGGTTATTGAGGGGCAAAAGGATAGTAGCCTTTGCGGTGCCGTATCCGTATGTTGGGCAGGTCCACGGCGACCTTGATGCTGCGGAACTGCTTGCCGTCGGTGCCGGGGCCGATATCGGGGACGTACCGCAGGATGTACTGCGTGGTCACGTCGCCGTAGATGTGTCCCACTGCGCGGATGATGCCTTGCGCGATCTGCGAGGCGTAGCCGCCGGTGCCCACCTTGAGCGCGTAGTTGCCCTCGTCGGAGGGCGTGGAGAGATATCCAGAAACGTCCTTATAGAGACCTTGCAGGGGATATTCGACGCTGCCGCCGGTGGCCTCGGCGAGCTGTTGCAGCGCGCTTTCGCCCTCGCTGCTGAAGCCGTACGCCACGGTGCTCATGCCGTAGATAGTGACGAGGTTGCGCTGGGCCAGCTCGACAACCTCCGGCAGGCTCTTCTTGCTGGCGTTATCGTGCCCGTCGCCGATCACGATGATGACGCGCCGCGGCTCGTAGGGCTCGCCCTTCACCAGCTCGCGGGTGGTGCAAGCCATGTAGATGGCGTCGTAGAGCGCCGCCCCGCCGCCCGGCTTCAGCTTGCGAATGCGTTCGGTGATCTTGTCCGCGTCCCGGGTGGTGTTGACGGCCACCTCGGCGTCCGTGCTGTAGGTGATCAGGTACCCGGTATACTTCGGATCGCCGGGAAGCAGCGCCCAAACCAGCTCCATGGAGGCTTCCTGGAAGGTCTTCCAATGCAGACGGCTGGCGGAGCTGAGGTCCAGCAGGAAACCCACCACGACGGGCTGGTTGTGGTCGCGGCTGAAAAACTCGATGCGCTGCTCCTTGCCCTGGTCGTAGATCTTGAAGTCCCGGGCCTCGAGGTTGGAGACGAAGCGGTTCTTCTCGTCGGTGACCGTCACCGGCACGATCACTTCGTTGACCGAGATCTTGATGGCCTGCTGGGCCAGCGCGGCCAGGGAGAGCAGCACCAGTGCGGCGGCGCCGACGAAAAGGGTTTTCCGCGAGTAAACAAAAGACCAGAACCGCACGGCAGGCTCCTGAAGCTTTATTGTACCGTACCTGCCGTGAGGTCCCGTTTGCAGAACGGGACCGGCCATCCGGCGCTCGAACGCTTCAGACCTGCCTGACCCAATCGGGTCCGGTCAAAGCAGATATCGCCCGCACGCCGGCCGGCGGATCCATTTGCAGCCGGAGGGTCTTATCCAACGAGGCGGCCAACCACTTTCTCGCCGCGGTAGGTTGTCCGAGCAGGACCAGTATTTGCGGGTCCGCTTCGCCGCCCGCCCCGGTGCGGCCACAAAAGGCCCTTAAGGTTGCAGAAACCACTCTCATCCGGTCGCGAATGGGCGACAATCCTATGTTCCTGCCGCACGCGGCGAACGGCTTCTCCGGCTTGAGTCTCCCGCCGATTGCGTCCAGAACGATTTGAAGGTTCTCCACAAACCTCCAGTGGCATGGCCAAAGCATGTCGATGGCCAAGCCCAACGAAAGCGTCGCGCTCTCGCCGTTTGCAGCGTCGCAGATGAGGGTTCGAGCCGTGGCCGCCCAGAAATCTTCGTGTTCCCGGTAGTGTTCGGGGCACCGGCTACGATAGAGCAGTTCGTACTCTCCTCCGCCAAGGAGGATCCAGACGTATTGCGCGGCGGGGTTTTTGGACGACGGCAGCCAGGGGAGCAGGCTGCGGATCTTGTCTATGACTCTGTAGACTTGCCACTCTTTCAACGGAGAGCGCTGTCCGAGGCCGGCCAGCAGCCGGGAGGTTGGAATTCCGCCTACGGAAAGCTGAAGCGATGCAGCCGGACATCCCGCGCACCAGGCCGAGAGTCCGGCGCAGGCAGCCTGCCACACTTCTTCAGCGGGATGAAGTTGGCCCGGCGGGCGCGTGCCCAGCCCCTTGCTGGTTTCTCCCAGGCCGATGGCCTCAATGATATTGTGGACCCAGCGCGCGGCCTTGTGGTGACACAGTTCGAGACTCGAGATGAGCTCCCGGATCCTGGCCACATCGGAAGCGAGGGGAGCGATTTCGTCCTCGAGTTGATCAATCTCCAGAACCTCCGAATCGGCTTCGATGGCGCAATTGCGCCACCACGACCGGCAGGCTTGGGTCATCTTTCCCTTATTCTCCGGATTGATGCTACCACGCCGATTCTGCCGGCGATCGCATCCATGGGGCGCGGGCGGATCTGTTCGGGCGTCAGGCCGTGCGCGTCCTTCTGAACGGCCCGAAGCTCGACAGGAATTTCCTGGTTCTTCAATCCGTGTGAATCCGTGTCCATCCGTGGCTGCGCCCATGCACGCGGAGCGGTTTCGCGCGGCCGGCTGGTATACTGGTACTTCTACCCACCATGGCCGAGATGAGCGTCATCTGGCTGAGGGTGGCTGCTGCGCTGTATTCGCTTGGCCTCCTGCACGCCCTTCTGACTCTGTTGCGCAAGCGTGAGCACCTGTTCCGGCCGGCGCTCATGGCGTTTGCGGCGGGCGCGGTGTTGCACTTCGTCGCGATTGTGGAGGACGGCATTGCGGCGGGCCGCTGTCCCATAGCCAACGTGTACGAAACGCTTTCCATGTGCGCGTTTCTGATGGCGGTTCTGTTTCTTTTCGTACACTGGCGCTACCGGCTGGAATCGCTGGGCGTTTTCATCTTTCCCGTGGTGTTCATGATGTCCATGGTGGCGACGCTGGGGAACCCGGTGAGCGCCTGGACCAGCCCGGTGGTGCGCAACGCCTGGCTCAGCCTGCACATCGTGCTGGTCCTGTTGGGGTATGCCGCGCTGATGTTCACCGCGGTGGCGGCGCTGCTGTACCTGGTGCAGGAGCGGGAGTTGAAATCCAAGAAGCCGCGCCCATTCTACTACCGCCTGCCGCCGCTCGGCACCCTTGACGACCTGATTTCGAAATCCATGGCGCTCGGGTTTGTCCTGATGACGGTGGCCGTGGTGGCGGGCGTGACCTGGGCGTTCATCGAATGGAAGACGCGCTGGGTGAGCGAACCGCGCATCGTGATCTCGTTCTTGACCTGGGGCCTTTACCTGGCCATGGTGTTCTTCCGCGTGGCGGCGGGATGGCGCGGGCGTAAAGCCGCGGTGTTGGCGGTGCTCGCGCTGTTCTGCTCGGCGCTCACCTGGGCGGCGCACGCGCGATTGGGGGCGATGCTGTTGCACCGATGAAGCTCCTCGTCACAGGTGTGAGCCATAGGACCGCCCCGGTGGAGGTGCGCGAACGCCTGGCCGTGCCTGAGGCGCGGCTCGGTGAAGCCCTGCGCACCCTCAAGAGCAGCGACGGGGTGACCGAGGCCCTAATCCTCTCCACCTGCAACCGCGTGGAGATAGTGGTGGCGGCCGAGGACACCTGCGACCCGCGCGCGGTGGTCGATGGGTTCATCGGCCTGCCCGCCCTTGAGCCGTACCTGTACCGGCACGAAGGCCGCGACGCCATCCATCACCTGTTCCGCGTGGCCGCCAGCCTGGATTCCATGATCGTCGGCGAGCCGCAGATCCTGGGACAGTTGAAGAACGCCTACTCGGCGGCGCGCAGCGCGGGCGCGCTGTGCGGCTGGCTGGACGGGCTGATCTCACGGTCTTTCACCGTGGCCAAGCGGGTGCGCACGGAGACCGGCATCGGGCAGATGGCGGTTTCGGTGAGTTTCGCCGCGGTGGAGCTGGCGCGCAAGATCTTCGGCACGCTGGCGCAGCGTAAGATCATGATCGCGGGCGCGGGCAAGATGTCCGAACTGGCGGCGCGCCACCTGCGGCGCTGCGGCGCCTCCCACGTGTTCGTCACCAACCGGACGCACGAACGCGCGGTGGAAATGGCCCGCATGTTCCAGGGCACGCCGGTGGAATGGACGCGCTTTCCGGCCATGCTCCCGGAGGTGGATATCCTGATCGCCTCCACCGCCGCCTCCGAATACATCCTGCGCAAGCCCGAGATGGAGCGGGTCATGGCGGCCCGCCGCCACCGCCCGGTGTTCCTGATCGACATCGCGGTGCCGCGCAACATCGAGCCCGCCGTCAACGACATCGAAAGCGTGTTTCTCTACGACATCGACGATTTGCAGGAGGTTGTGGCGGCGAACCTGCGCGAGCGCCTGAAGGAGGCCGAGCACGCCGAGGAAATCGTGAGGCAGGAGGTGGAGCGCACCATGGCGCGCCTCAAGCTTCAGGAAGTGACACCCACCATCGTCGGCTTGCAGGACCAGCTCGAGCAGATCCGCACGGCGGAGATCGAACGCATGCGCCGGAAGTACGGGCCGCTCACGCCGGAGCAGGAAGAGGCCTGGGAGGCGCTCACCCGGGGCATCATCAACAAGATCGCGCACGGGCCGATCACGACCCTGCGCGCGGAGGCGGGCCGCCCGGACGGCGCGCACGTCATCCAGACTATCCGAAAGGTTTTTCACCTGCATGAGCCGTAACGGGGGGCCGCCGGTCATTGTCTCGCGCGGCTCGCAGCTCGCGCTTTGGCAGGCGCGCTGGATCAGCGGGCAATTGCCCGGCAGCCGCATCGAGATCGTCAAGACCACGGGCGACAGGATCACCGACGCGCCCCTGCCGCAGATCGGCGGCAAGGGCCTGTTCACGAAGGAAATCGAGGAGGCGCTGCTGGACGGGCGCGGCGACGTGGCCGTACACAGCCTCAAGGACCTGCCCACCGCTCTGCCGCCGGGGCTGGTGCTGGCCGCCACGCCCGTGCGCGAAGATGCGCGCGACGCCATTCTCGGAATGAAGCTGGCCGACCTGCCGCGCGGGGCGCGCGTGGGCACCAGTTCGCCGCGGCGCGCGGCGCAACTGCGCGCGGTGCGTCCCGACCTGGTGATCGATTCGCTGCGCGGCAACCTGGATACGCGCCTGCGGAAGCTGGCCGAGGGGCAGTACGGGGCCATCGTGCTGGCGCTGGCGGGCCTGAAGCGAATGGGCTGGACGGACCGGGTGGCGGAGGTCCTGGACCCCGAAATCATGTGTCCCGCCGTGGGCCAGGGCGCGCTGGGAATCGAAACGCGGGAGGACGGGCGCCGCCTGGTGGCGTTCCTCGATCACGCGCCGACGCGGGCGGCGGTCGCGGCGGAACGCGCCATGCTGGAGGCGCTCGGCGGCGGCTGCCAGTTGCCCATGGGGGCCTACGCGCGGCTGGAAGGAGACCGGCTGCGGGTGCTCGGCATGGTGGCGTCGCCCGATGGCTCGCGCGTGGTGCGCGCGGAAGTCAGCGGATCCGCCGCGGACGCCGAAGCGGCCGGCCGCGAGCTCGCGGCGCGGCTCACAAGGGATTCATGAGCACGGTTTACCTGGTGGGGGCGGGTCCCGGCGATCCGGACCTGATCACCTGGAAGGGCCGCAAGGCGCTGGCTCGCGCCGA
>JBHGBM010000120.1:0-11324 GCA_041946965.1 Bryobacteraceae bacterium | reverse complement strand
ACTCACAGCGTAACCCGCGCGACTGCGAATCGGGGTTGGTCGCCCCATTGTGACTGACGCGGGGGCGCAAACGCGCCCCCGGGTTACGCTAAAATCGGTGTTCACCTCGCGTTTTTCGTGATTCGCCGCCTTAATTGAGGAGAGTGTGGTGCTCAACGGCCGCAACGTTCGATTTTTGTCTGCCATTTTGCTGCTCCTTTCGGGAGCATCGTTATGTTTTGCTCAGCAGCCCGCCGCGGAACCGAAACCGGCGCAGCCCCCGGCGGCCCCGGCTCCCGCGCAGCCGGAGCCGGCTTCGCCTTACAACGACGGCCAGGTATCCGTTGGGCTGTTCTACTGGATGGGTCCGAACCGCACGCACGTGCGCACCGGCGCGCTTGCCACGGGCAACTCGGACCTGAATCTGCCGCGCAAGAGCGTGCAGGTCCCCGGCGTGGTCCTGACCCTGCCCGCGGGCACGCACCACGCGCTGCGCTTCTCCTATTTCCGTGCCAACCGCACGGTGAACACCAATGCCCCGGCGGAGCTTTCCATCTTCGGCGTGGGATACCGCCCGGGCGACTATCTGGCCGTTGGCTATAAGCTTGAGAATGCGAAGATCTCGCTCGATTACCTCTCCTGGCCCTTTCCCGTCGCCGACCGCAAGTTCCGCGTGAAGACGCTGTGGGAGGCGCAGTACGTCAGCGTGAAGAGCACCTTCAACGCGCCGCTGAATCCGCTGGAAGACGAGGAAGGCACGGCCCAGGCGTGGGACACCAAAGGCACCAACTGGTTTCTCTATCCGAGCCTCGGCATGGGCGCGCAATACGTGGCCAACCGGAACTTCCGCTGGGAGGCCAAGGGATCCGGCTTCGTCTGGCCGGGGCGTCCCGCGCTGTGGGACGCCGAGACGTTCGTCGCCATCCGCGGCGGGCGGATCGAGCTCAACGTGGGCGCCAAGGCGTTCCACTTCAGAACGTCCACCAAGCAGGAACTCTTCTGGCGCGGCACCCTGATGGGCGGCTTCGTCGGCCTGCGCTGGTATCCCAAGCTGTAGCGGCGCTCTACTTCACCGGGCCCAGGTAGCGGTCGAGCCACGCCAGGGTTTCCTTCACGGCCTCGTTGCGCGGCACGTAGTGGTCGCTCTCATAGACGCGCTGGCGTTTGTGCTCGGGCGGCGTGCCCAGCAGGTCGAACATCGGCTTGGCGGAGGTCTCGAACGGGAAAGTGAAATCGTATTTCCCGTTCAGCATCAGGGTGGGCGCTTTCACGTGCGGCACGTATACCGCGGGGTCAACCTCCGGACGGCAGCGGCTGCGGAGCCCGCCAACCACCAGGACGCTGGCCTTGATGCGGCCCTCCACCGCGAGAATGATGGGACTCAACACGCCGCCCCAGCTCATCCCCAGGTAGGCAAATCTGGAGCGGTCCAGATCCGGGCGCGTCTCGAGATAGTCGATTGCGGTGCGGAAGTCCTTGACGATCTGCACCACCAGTTCGGAGTATTGCCGCGTCTCGGCGCCGCTGTGGATGCGGGTCAGCGCCGGGTCGGAGCGCTCAAAGGTCGCCTTGTACACCGGATACACGCCCACGCGGCCGCTCTTGACCACGAACGACAGGAACATGTTGAATTCCCGGTACTCGCCGAGGTTCTTGCTCGAGGCCTGGTGGGTGGACCCGGAGCCGGGCACGTACACGACGGCCTGGTAAGGCGGAGAGGCGTTTTTGGGGATGAACAGGTGCAGAGGAAGCCTCTCGTTGCCATAGGCGGCGTTGACCGTGACTTTCTCCAGGACCCAATCCGGTGAGCGTTCGTCACGCGACTCCAATTTCGTGTTCAACGGGCGCTTGTCGTACAAAAACTGGTCCCTGTAGACCTGGTAGACGGCTTCGGGCACGGGCTTGCGTTGGTAGTAATCCGGTATGGGCTGCGGCGCCAGAGCCGCCAGCGCCTGGGCGGGGATCTGGACCGCGTCCGCATAACTGGCGCAGCGGAAGCCGTTCTTCGGGGAGCGGTCGAAGGCGGGCGCCTGGCTGATGTTCAGCGTCATGTAGGAAACATCGTTCCACGCGCCGCCGCGGACGGTCCTCCCGCTCCCGGTTTCGTTCCAGCACCACTCGCGCACGTTGCCAGCCATGTCGTACGCGCCGTAAGCGGACATGCCCGGATTGCTCCCCACGGCGGCGGGTCCCTCGCCCTTGAAGTTGCTCGCCTGATAGAGCCAGCCTGTGCCGAAAAAAGGAGTTACCAGGGGCGTGTAGGCGCCGATAGCGGCGCCCCAATGGTACGTCGTAGGCAGGTTGCGCCCGGAGAACTCGGCATAGGCGGCGGCCTCGTACCAGGCTACGCCGGAAACGGGGTAGTCTTCCTGCCCTTTCGGATAATCGCCCTCGCTCCAGGTGGCAGGTCCAGAGCGCCCCGTCTGGTCCACGAACTCCGCCATGGCCTGCTCCCAGGTGAGCTTCCGGCCGTCCTTCACAAACTCGTGCTTCCAGTACTTGCGGTCGCGATACCCGCCCGCGTTGAGGAATTCCTTGTAGCGCCTGTTGGTGACCTCGTACTTGTCTATCAGGAAGGGGGGCAGTTTGCCGGCTTGAGTCTCGGTGGCCACCACGCGCACCGTTCCGGCTGGAATGCCGCCGGCCGCGTCGAGGATCCTGTGGATGTTGTAGGGGGCGATCAGAGATGGCTGCGTCAGGTCAAGGCGGAAAGTGGGCGCGGCGGCGTAGACGGTCTGGCAGCCGCTCTTTTCCATCCGCCACCGGAACGTCCCGGCCGGGAGCCGGGTCTGCCGCATCGGCGATGTGCCCACGTGACGCCACTCTTCTTTCCCGCTCGCTTGCGCCAGGTACACTTCCGCCCCGGGCGGGTCCGTGGTGATGTCAATCGTGACGGCGCAACGGTCTTGAAGAGCCCGCAGGCGCGCGTCCCCGGGAATATAGCGCGCCGCCTTCTCGGCCAGCGCGTGCGCCTTCTGGAGGTTGGCCCACCCCGGTTCCACACTCGCCAGCAACTGCGCAATTTCGGGAAGCGCGGTTTCCCGCGCCCAGTGGATGCGGCTCTGCCGGTATCCGAGCCAGCCCGCAACAGCGGCAACGGCCAGCAAGCCCGCCGCGACGGGCACGGCGAGTTTCCGCCACCGGGTCCTTTGGGCCGGCGCGCGCAGCTCGTCGGCCTTGATGCGGTCGCGGTACTTCCGCATGTCGGCGAGCATGGCTTCCGCCGAGCCGTAGCGATCCGCCGGGTTCTTCTTCAGCGCGCGCTCGATCACGCGCTGAATGTCCGGAGGAACTCCGGGGGCGACGTCCGCAATCGGCCTGGCGGGCTCGTGGACCACGGCGTAGAGGACGGACGCATCGCGATCGCCGCTGAACGGCAGTTGCCCGCTGAGCATCTCGTACAGCACCACGCCCAGCGACCACACGTCGGCGCGCTGGTCCACTTCGCCTCCGGCGGCCTGCTCCGGCGCCATGTAGGCCACCGTCCCCAGCGTGGTGCCGTCGCGCGTGTAAAGGGTCTCGCCCTTGACCTTGGCCAGCCCGAAGTCCATGATCTTGGCCTGGCCCTCGGGCGTGATCATGATGTTGGTGCTCTTGATGTCGCGGTGGATAATGCCCTTGCGATGCGCGGCGTCCAGGCCGGAGGCAATCTGCATGGCAATCTCGATCGCCTCGCTGGCCGGCAGCGCGCCTTTACGAACGCGGGCGCGCAGGTTCTCTCCCTCCACGAATTCCATCTCGATAAAGGGCTTGGCCTCTTCGTCGTGGATCTCGTGAATGGTGCAGATGTGCGCATGCGAAAGCGCGGCCGCCGCGCGCGCCTCCATGACGAAACGCTGCCGCGATTCGACGTTGTTGACCAGGGCGGGCGGCAGAAACTTCAGCGCCACGTGGCGCTTGAGCTTGGTGTCTTCCGCCCTGTAGACGACGCCCATACCGCCCCGGCCCGCCACGTCCAGAATGCGGTACTTGCCGGCCACAAGGGTTCCCGGCGGCAGTTCCTCTGCGGGCCGTACGATGGTGTGGGTGGCGGTGTCGCCGGAAGAATGGATCGCGGCTCCGCACTTGCTGCAATAGTGGGAATCGTCGAGAATCTCGGTGCGGCAGTTCGGGCAGATCATTACAGCTCCATCAGCGGCGGAGTGCCATGGAAAAGAATACCCCGGACCGTGCCCCCGGGCAACGCCGGAAAAAGATACAGTAAACGGGATGTCCACCGTGATTGTCCTGTCCGCTAATGGCATGGGCCGGGCGGACACGCCGTTACAGCAGACCTTGATCGCCAAATACCTCTCGCTGCTCGAGGATGTTGAGCCCCCGCCCGCCGCGCTCTGCTTCTATACCGAAGGGGTGCGGCTGGTGGTCGAGGGCTCGCCCGTGCTCGCCCTGTTGCGCCGTCTGGAAAGCCGCGGCGTCAGGCTGATCGTGTGCAAGACCTGTCTCGACTACCTGGGCATCACCGCCCTGGTGCGCGTGGGGACGGTCGGAGGCATGACCGACATCCTGGACGCGCAGATGCAGGCGAACAAGGTGATCACGCTGTAGCCGCGCCGCGCGCGTTGCTACGATGGTCGCGATGCCCGGCGTGCTCGCGGTGGACTGTCTCTCCAAACAGTACGGCGAAACACGGGCGGTGGACGGCATCTCCTTCGAGGTCCGGCCCAACGAGATCGTGGGACTGTTGGGCCCCAACGGCGCGGGCAAGACCACCACGATCAATATGGTGCTCGGCGTGCTCGCGCCGACGTCCGGCAGCATACAAATCGAGGGCATCGACGTGGCGCGGCGCCGCGGGCAGGCCCTGGAGCGCTCCAATTTCGCCGCCGTGTACGCAGCCCTGCCCGGCAATCTGACGGTCTGGCAGAACCTGCGCGTCTTCAGCCTGATCTACTGCGTGCGGAACGCCTCCGAGCGCATTCAGGCCGTGCTCGAACAGTTCGACCTGCTGCGCTTCCGGGATGTGCGCTGCGGCGTGCTCTCCTCCGGCGAGCAGACCAGGGTGGGGCTGGCGAAAGCCATGCTGAACGATCCGCAACTGCTGTTGCTCGACGAACCCACGGCGTCGCTCGACCCGGCGACCGCGCGGGACATCCGCCTAAGGATCCGCGAATTCGCGTCCCGCGGCTCCGGGGGCGTGCTGTGGACCTCGCACAACATGTACGAGGTGGAGGAGGTTTGCGATCGCGTGCTGTTCCTCTCCCATGGCAGAATCCTGCTGGAGGGCGACCCGAAGACCCTGCCCGCCGAGCACGGCAAGCGAACGTTGGAAGAACTGTTCATCACCGTGGCCCGCGAGCCGCTGACCCTGGAACTCTCCTGACGCCATGACCTGCCGCCGCACCGCCGCCATCGTGCTCAGACAGTATTACCTGCTGCGGGGCAGCGCCGCGCGCGCGGTCCCCATGTTCGCGTGGGTGGCCATCGACATGGTGCTCTGGGGCTTCATGTCGCGATACCTCAACAGCGTCGCGGCTCCTGGGTTCAACTTCGTGCCCGCGCTGCTGGGCGCCGTCCTGCTATGGGATTTCTTCGTGCGGGTGATGCAGGGCGTGACCATGACCTTCTTCGAGGACGTGTGGTCGCGGAATTTCCTGAACATCTTCGCCACGCCGCTTTCCGTCTCGGAGTACGTGGGCGGACTGGTGCTCGCGAGCATCGGCACGAGCGCCGTCGGGCTCGCCGTCATGCTGGCGCTGGCCACCTCGATTTTCGGCCTTTCGTTCCTCGGCTACGGCTGGATGCTCGTGCCTTTCCTGATGGTGCTGTTCCTGTTCGGAATTGCGCTCGGGATCGTGGGCATCGCCCTGGTGCTGCGGCTGGGTCCGGCGGCGGAGTGGTTTATCTGGCCGATTCCCGCCATGCTCTCGCCCTTCGCGGCGGTGTTCTACCCGCTCGCTACGCTGCCGCGCTGGATGCAGTCGATCGCGTGGGCGCTGCCGCCCTCTTACGTCTTCGAGAACGTGCGCGCGATCGTGACGGGTCAGCCCGGCTCGTGGACGGCGCTTCTCTGGGCCACGGCCCTGGCGCTGGCGGACGTGCTGCTGGCCGCGTGGCTGTTCGCGCGCGTCTACCGGCAGGCGGTGCGCACCGGCCTGCTGGCCAGGTACAGCGCGGAAAGCGTGAGCTGAAGAGCCACCGCGTGATCCGTTCACTTTCCCGGTGTCAGCGTCTCTTTTTTCGTAGTATATTGATCGGCAGTAGGAAGAAGTTCGTGACCTATGGCGATTAGCCGGCGCAGGCTGCTTCAACTCAGCGCCGCATCCGCCCTGCCACGGCGTGGCGACGTTAAGCCATTCGACACCCGCACTGCCGAAGAGAACCGGCGGCCGGGTACCGTCGAGTGGCAACTGCGCCACTACCGGTATGACAACGAAACCAACCTGCGCTCGCCGCAACTGGAAGGGTTCGTTTCCGACACCAGCGCCTACCCGGGTGAAACGCTCGAGTTTCCGGTCAGCACCAACCCTGCCCGTAAGTACACCATAGACATCTACCGCACCGGCTGCTATGACGGCGCGGGCGGCCGGCATATGGTGCGCCTCGGGCCGTTCGCCGGCGAACCGCAGCCCGTGCCCATGATGGGCATGGAACGCGTACGCGAGTGCGCCTGGAAATCGCAGGCGCGGCTCGCGATTCCCGCGGATTGGCCGAGCGGCGTCTACCTGGGCAAGCTGTCGCTCGTGGACGACCCGATCGAAAGCTACGTCATCTTCATCGTAAAGAGCCGCCGGCCCGCCGATTTCCTGTTCCAGTGCAGCGACCTGACGTGGAACGCTTACAACAAGTGGCCCGGGCACGACTCGCTGTACGACGACGGTCTGCCGCATCCCACCAACGGCCACTACTACACCGGTCCGAACGTGCGCACCAGTTTCGACAGGCCCTATTGCCGCTACGGGCAGGTGCACGAGGTGGCGCTCTCCTTGGGCTCCGGCGAGTACCTGCTGTGGGAGTTTCCACTGGCGTTCTGGATGGAGCAGCGAGGTTACGAAGTCACCTACTGCTCCAACCTCGACGTACACCGGGATCCCGCCGTGCTGGACCGCTGCAAAGTTTTTCTCTCGGTGGGTCACGACGAGTATTGGACGCGGCGCATGTACGACAACGTCATGGCCGCGCGCGACCGCGGCGTCAGCCTGGCTTTCCTCAGCGGCAACGCGATTTGCGGCGAAGTCGTTCTTTACGAGAGCACCGTCACCGGGAAGCCGTTCCGGACCATGGCGCGGCTGAGGCAGTTCTCCGATGAACACCTGCTCATGGGCCTGCGCTCGTTCGGCCCCGGGTACGGGGATTGGGTCGTGACCAAGGCCGATCACTGGATCTTCGAAGGCTCCGGCATGCGCAACGGCGACTATATCCCCGGCCTCGTGGGCTGGGAATATCACGGTGTGCCTGCCGCCCTGCCTGGACTCGAAGTCGTAGCTGCCGGACCTCTGGCGCCTTTTAGCCGCCATTCCCCGGAGGACGGGAAATTCGCGGCGGTGGTTTTCCCCGGAAAGAAGAGCAATTGGGTCTTCAACGCGGGTACTATCTGGTGGAGCGAGGGGCTCGGCAATCCGCCGGGCCACGCGCCCGCGGCGTCCCGGCTGGGCCGCACGTTCGGCGTGGACCGCCGCGTCCAGAGGATCACGGAAAACTTTTTCAACCGCTGCCTGCGGGACTCCGCCCTGAAGTTTTGATTGAAGGGCCCCGGGCGGCTTAGCCGTTTCCGCGAATGCGGGGACGTGGAACAAGGGGTTCGCCATGCGAACAGCAGTGCAGGCGCTGTGCCTGGGCATTGCCGCTTTCTTCTCTCTTTCTCAAGCTCAGGATTACCGGGCCAGGGTGCAGGGTGCGATTACCGACAGCACCCAGGCGGCCGTGCCGGGCGCCAGGGTGGTTCTGGCGAATACGCAAACCGGCGTGGAGACCGTCAAGCTCTCCAACGAAGCCGGCCGGTACCTGTTCGATTTTGTTGAACCCGGCGCCTACAACCTGATCGTGGAGGCCGCCGGGTTCGGCAAGTTCGTGCAGCAGAACATCCTGGTGCAGGTCCGCGGCGACGTGACCGTGGACGCGCACCTCACGGTGGGATCGGTCAGCGAAACGGTCACGGTGTCGGAACGCGCCGTCTCGCTTCAATTCAACACCGCCACCATGGACATGACCATCGACCGCCGCATGCTCGACGACCTTCCCGCGCAGCAGCGGAACCCCTTCTCCCTGGCGCTGCTCGACCCGGCCACCGTGAACAAATACACGGCCACGCGATACCCGTTCTACATGTGGTCGTCCAGCCGGATCGACGTGGGCGGCGGTACGGACATGAAGAACGACCTGCAACTCGACGGCGCGCCCCTGCAAATCGGGCAGAAGGGATCGTATTCGCCGCCCATGGACGCCGTCCAGGAGTTCACCGTGCAGCAGAACGCGGTGGACGCGGAGTTCGGACACAGCGACGGCGGCGTGCTCAGCGTGGGCATGAAGTCGGGCACCAACGAGTTTCACGGCACGGCGTACTATTTCGGCAGGAATCCCGCGCTGAACGCCGTGAGCAGCGCCGTCACCCGCGCCCCCAACGTGAACCGCAATCACATCTGGGGCGGCACGCTCGGCAATCCCATCCGCAGAAACAGGCTATTCACCTTCACCGCTTACGAAGCCTGGAAGAATAAGGACCCGCTCAACCGGCTATATACCCTGCCCACCGAAGCCGAGCGCGCCGGAGATTTCTCCCGGTCGCTGAACGTCTATGGCAATCTACGCGCGATCTACGACCCTTACACCACCAAGCTCGACGCGGCCGGCAAGGTCACGCGAATGCCGTTCGCCGGGAACAGAATCCCGGCGAACCGCATGGATCCCACGGCCCTGCGCATCCTCAAAGATATCTGGCTCCCGAACGGATCGGGCGACGATGCCGCCCACAGCAATAACTTCAAGATAGGGTACAGCTCGGACATCAATTACTGGAACTTCTCCAACCGCACGGACTGGAACATACACGACAACTGGAAAACCTTCGTGCGATACAGCACGTTCCGCACCCAGGTGGGCGAGCAGAACTATACGCCCAACCACTCGCGCGCACAGACGAACGGCAGCGCGGCGGCCATGAATTCGCTTAACGTCGCCGCCGATACGGTCTACACCTTGAATCCCACCACGGTGCTCAGCGGCCGATGGAGTTACGGGTATCTGAACGACGACTACCATGCACCCGATTCCATCATCGGAGAGACCGGACTTGCCGAATTCTGGCCGAACAACCCGTGGTACAAACCATACATTAAGGACATACCCGCGATTTACTACCCGGCGCTGATTTTCCCCGGCAACACCCCGAACAGCACTACAAACAGCCCCACCTTCGGCAAGGCGAACTATTTCTGGCAGCATCCCGCGACGCATAACGCCAGCGCCAAGATTTCCAAGGACCACGGCCGCCACTACATCAAGGGCGGCGCCGATCTCCGGTTTCTGCGCGGCGACGCCATCCGCCCGAACCTGATGTACTTCAACCTCCAGCCGGCGCATACCGCGGACACCTACGTGACTCCCAATACCAGGGTCTCCGGCGACGCGTGGGCCACTTTCCTGCTGGGCGTGATCGGCAGCGACTCCCAGGCGCAGTACATACCCCGGCAGAATCCGCAATTCAATTTCTACGGCGGGTTTGTGAACGACGATTTGAAGCTCAGCCGCAGGCTGACCGTCACGCTCGGCCTGAGGTGGGAATACCAGAGCGGCCCGCGCGACCCGCAGGACCGGCTCTCGCGATACCTGGACCTTACGAATCCCATCCCGGAAATGCAGACTGCTCCGCCCAAGATGCCCGCCGATGTAGCGGCGTGGCGCGGAAAGCCCTACGTCTTCAACGGTGCGTGGGTCTTCACGGATAGCGAACACCGCTCCATGTTCCAGGCCAGCAAGACGAACTTCATGCCGCGCTTGGGCATGGCGTTCCGCGTCAACGACAAGACCGCGCTGCGCGCCGGCTTCGCCCGGTACATGGTCCTGCCGGAAATGATGGTGGATACGCTCGGCAGCCTGGCTTACCCGGGATTTGACGCGGCCACGACCGTCGTGGCCCCGCTACAGGGCGTGCCGCAAGCCACCCTGTCGAATCCGTTCCCCGCGACCAACCCTTTGATCCTGCCCGTTGGGAAGGGATACGGGCGTTACACCAACCTCGGCGGAAACGCCGCGTGGAACCAGTACGAACTGCGGCCGGCGGTCAGCGACCGTTTCAACATCTCGGTGCAGCGCGAGCTGCGCGGGCACGTCGTGGCCGACGTGACCTATTTCCTCAACATGGGACACGACCTGCCCTACACGTGGAACGTGAACATGGCCGATCCGGAGATCGGCTATCAGTACAAGACCCTGCTCACCCAGACCGTGGCCAATCCCTTCTACCGCTACTCGACACCGGACAAGTTTCCCGGCCAGTTGCGCAACCAGCAAAACGTGGCCAAGGGCAGTCTGCTGGGGCCGTATCCCCAATACCTGAGCGTGCAGCAGAACAACACCAACGGCATTCTGGACCGCTACCACTCCCTCCAGGTGAAAGTGCAGCGCGCGTTCAGCGGCGGGTTCATGTTCATGACGGCATACAACTACGCCCGCCAGAAGGGATACAACTTCTTCAACGACGACGATACCTACGCGCGCCGGTTCACGTGGCTGAACAGCAACCTGCCGCGCCACCGCCTGTCCGCGGCGGGCACCTACCACCTGCCGTTCGGCAAGGGACGGCCCCTGCTGAACCGTGCCCATCCGGTGGTGAACGCAATCCTGGGCGGCTGGTCCACCAGCAGCATGCTGGCGCTCAACTCCGGCAACTTCCTGCGTTTCGGCGGCGCCATCGTGAACGGCAACCCGATCATCGACAACCCCACGCGCGAGCGTTGGTTCGACACGTCGGTATTCACCCGGCTGCCGGCTTACACGCGGCGCACTAATCCGAATCAGTATGAGGGTCTCACGGGACCCCGCAACTGGAACGTCGATACAACGCTCGCCAAGTTCTTCAACTTCAGCGAGCGCAAGCGCCTGGAGTTCCGCATCGAGGCTTACAACCTCACCAACAGCTTCATCCCGTCCAATCCGGATGTGAACATCGTCAGCGCCACTTTCGGGCGGTGCAATAACCAGGCAAACCGCGGGCGGGAGTTACAGTATACGGTGAGAGTGCATTTCTAACGTGTTTCGTTGACTCCGCGCGCCGCCGCGACCGCCAGGGCACGGTGGGGGGAACGCCGGAAACGCGCCGCGCTTATCCATGGCAGATGGGCGAAACTTCGTCTAACCCGAAGTTCCTGACGGTTTCGTAGGCTTACCCCTTTACTTTGAATGAGGTGGGC
>JBHGBM010000012.1:0-85412 GCA_041946965.1 Bryobacteraceae bacterium | reverse complement strand
CGCGCAGCCAGTCCTCGATGTAGGCGCGGGCGGCGCGGGCGTAGCGCTCGTCGCGGGTGGCCCGGTACGCCGCCAGCAGCGGGCCGAAGTGGTAGAAGCGGTTCAACTGCGCGGGCCACTCCTGGTGCTTGATGTGGGCTCCGCTCCAGTCGATGTTCTTGAGCCCGATCTGCACTTCGGTGCGGCCGTAGAAAAACGCCGTGCCGCGCACCACCTTTTCGGCCTGCGCGATGACCTCCGGTGTGGCTTCCCGGATCTGGGAGGCGGGCAGCGCGGCCAGGGCGCGCGCGCGTTCGGCGATCACCGCGCGCATGCCGGCCGGCGCCGGCATGGCGAGGAGGGCAAACATCAACCAGGTCATGACCCCGCCAGTATAATGCTCAGCGGCGTTTCAAGGCGGCCACCTCTTCCGCCGTGAGATGACGCCACTTGCCGATCGGGAGGGGCCCGATGCGCAGGGGGCCGATGGCGGTCCGCACCAGCTTGAGCACTTTGCTCTCCACGGCTTCCAGCATGCGGCGCACCTGGCGGTTGCGGCCCTCGGTGATGGTCATCTCCAGAAACGTGTGGCGTCCGGAATCGCGCAGCCGTCTTACTGCGGCCGGGCGTGTGGGGCCGTCCTTGAGTTCCACGCCGCCGCGGAGCCGGTCGAGTTGCTCATCCGTCAGCAGCGTGGCGGCTTTCACCTGGTAAGTCTTGGGAATCTTGTGACCGGGGTTGGTGAGCTGTTCGGCGAATTGCGTATCGTTGGTGAGGATGAGCAGGCCGCTGGTATCGAGGTCGAGCCGTCCGGCGGGGAAGACCCACTCGCCCAGGTCGCGGATGAGGTCGTAGACCGTCGGCCGGCCATGCGGATCGTTGTACGTGGTGAGGTAGCCGGTGGGTTTGTACAGCAGGACGTAGACCTTCCTGCCGGCGCGCACCGGGCGGCCGTCAAATGTGACGCGATCGCGCTTGAGATCCACCCAGCGGCCGGGGTCGCGGGCCGGCCTGCCGTTCACCTGCACGCGCCCGGCGGCGATCCAGGCGCGGGCTTCGGTACGGGAACCCAGCCCGGCTTTCGAAAGCACGCGATCGAGGGTTTTCAGAGGGCGCTCATTACCCACATACTTAGTTTATGGATTCCGGCGGGCATGTTCTGCTGGTCCGCGGCGCCCGGCAGTTGCTCACGCTGCACGGCGCGCAAGGTCCCCGGCGCGGGCCGGGCATGCGGGAAATCGGACTGATTGCGGACGGCGCGGTGCTCCTGCGCGACGGCGTTATCGAAGAGGTGGGTCCCTCACGGCGCGTCGAGAACCTGGCCTCGGCCCACGGCGCGGAGGAGATCGACGCGACGGGCCGCGTGGTCATGCCCGGTTTTGTGGACAGCCACACGCACCTGGTACACGCGGGCGCGCCGGCCGATGGCGCGCCGGTAGACCCCACGCACCTCATTCACACCACCTCCGCCCGGAGATTGGAACTGCGGGCGCGGGCGACGCTGGCGGGGATGGCGCGCCATGGCACGACCACGCTCGAGGCCAAGACCGGCCACGGGTGCGATGAGGCGGCCCAGCAGAAGATCCTGCGGGTGCTCGCCGCCGTGAACGGCGACCCGTTGGATGTGGTCCCGGCCTTGATGGCGTGCCCGCCGCACGCGCTCTCTCCCGCCTGGGTTCGACGCATGGCGCAACGCGGGTTGGCGGTCTTCGCCGACATCCCGGCATGCGATCCAAACGCCGGGACACTGATTTCCGCGGCGCGTGAGGCCGGGCTGAAGCTGAAGGCGCACGGCGCTCTCCCCGCCACGGGCATGGGATGGGTGACGGTGGATCACCTGGACGTCCTCTCCGATGACGGCGTGCGTGTTCTCGCCAACTCGGACGCCATTGCCACGCTGCTGCCCTGCGAAGATTTCGGCGCGCCCAAGCCGCTGCCGGCGCGCGCCCTGATCGATGCCGGCGCCGCCGTCGCCCTGGCCACCGGGTTCGATCCGCGCGCCATACCCGTCTACAGCATGCAAATGGCTTTGGCGCTGGCCGCCCGCGCGGGCATGACCGCCGCCGAGGCGGTGTGCGCGGCTACCATCAACGGCGCCTGGGCCTTGGGGCGAGGGCAGATGACCGGCTCGCTGGAGCCGGGCAAACAGGCCGACCTGATCGTGCTGAACGTTCCCGATTACCGCGAAGCCGTGCACTACTTCGGCATCAACCTGGTGCACATGACCGTCAAGAAGGGTGCGGTGATCTATCGGGAGGGGGCTGTGGCGTGAGCGCGATCTCCAGGCGGATGTTGCTTTTCGCCCTGGTTCCCGCCGGCGGCGCGGCCGGGTTGGAACGCGCCATCTTCGAGGCCGTGAACCGCGAGCGCGCACGGCGCAGGCTTAAGGCGCTCGCCTGGGATGAAGCCGTGGCGGAAGCGGCCCGCGCCCACAGCGGCCGCATGCGCGATCTGAACTTTTTCTCCCATACCGACCCGCAACTCGGCGACGCGCGGCAGCGGCTCCGTGCGGCCGGGTTGCACTGGAGCGTGTGGGGCGAAAACCTGTACCAGGAGCAGGGTATGCCCGATCCGGTCCGTTCCGCCGTCCAGAGCTGGATGAGCAGCCCCGCCCACCGCCGCAACGTGCTCCATCCCGTATTTGCGCGCACCGGGGTTGGCGTGGCGGCCCGCGGCCGTTCGTACTGGTTTACGCAGGTGTTCGTCGGCGGGCGCCGCCGGTAATGGTAGGGTGGAAGTATGCACGCAGCGCGATCCGCGGCGATGCTGGCAGGGGTGGCCCTGATGGGGTGGGGGCAGGGAGCGCGCCCGGGGGCGGTAACCCGCGGTGAGATGATCGAGTGCGACCTCAAGGGCGCAGGCGGCGAGCTGAGCGTCCGCACGGCGGAAAACGCCGTCTTCCGCTTCAGCTTCGACGCGAAGACATATTTCGAGCGCGAGAAGGCCCGTATCAGCGCCCTGAAACTCGAAAAGGGCGATCAGTTGGAAATCGTCTCGGAAGGCGTGCCGGAATCCATGGTGCGCTACGCGCGAACCGTGCACGTGCTCGCAAGCGACACGCGGCGGGCTGCCTCCAGGTCTTACCGGACGCGGATCAGCCGGGGTTGGATGGATGAAATTGCGCCCAAGGGCAATCTCACCTTTTCCGGCCTGGTGCGGCTAGTGGACCGCGGCCGCATGGTGCTGCGGACGCGCGCCCAGGGCGACCAGTCCATCATGCTGCGCGACGATACGAGGTATTTGCAGGACGGCGTACAGGTGGCGGCGGCCACGCTCAAGCCGAATACTCGCGTGTTCGTGCGCGGATCGCGCAACTTCGAGGGCGACGTGGAGGCGTACCAGGTGGTGTGGGGCAGCATCCTGGACCCCGGCAGACGCCCGTAAGCTGCTAAACTCAATACAGTATGGCAAAGCAGAGCAAGGCGCCCAAGCCGCCTATGCCGCCGCCGAACGTGTGGCTGCCGGCGGTGGCGCTCGGGTGGCTGGTCCCCGGAGGCGGCCATTTCCTTCTGAAACGCCACGGCCGCGGCGGGCTCATCATGTTCTCCGTGACCGGCATGTTCGTTTGCGGTCTGATGATGCGCGGCGCCATGTTCGAGCCTCAGACCGGCGACCTGCTGACCACGCTGATCAACGTGGGCGGCTTCATCGGGGACATCTTCACCGGCATCCTTTACCTGCTTTCGGTGTGGCTCGGATACAACCAGCCTGACGTAGCCGGTCACGTACACGACTATGGGACAAAGTTCCTGGTCACCGCCGGGCTGCTCAACATCCTGGCGATGGTGGACGCCTTCGAAATCGCGGCGGGGAGGAAAAGCTGATGCCGACCATGACCGTCTCTCACTTCGAAGCCGCGTTTCTGTTCGCGCTGTTCAGTTCCATCGTGCTGGGCGTAGTCACGAAGAAGACCGACCGCGAGCGCCTGAACTACGGCGTATATGTCTTTGTGTGCTTCATCGTGGCGCTGTTCGGCATTGGCTGGCTGATGTACTTCGGGCACAGGTAAGTTACCGCAACAGTCCCAGCATGCGGCGGTAATGGCCGCCTTTCCAGTACACCCGCCCGCAGCCGGGGCAGGCGAGGAATTCATCGTACAGTTCCAGCGCGCGCGGCGGGACGCGGCCCGCAACCTGCTCTAGAGCGGCCGGTTCCAGCACCCCGTTGCACACCATGCAGCGGGTAAAGGGGCGTGCGACGCGCTCCAGGTTGCACCGGCTCACCACCTCCGCCAGTTGCCTGCGCGGCGCGGTTTCGCGCACGAAATAGCCGTGCGTCACCATGGCGCGCTTCAGCAGCCCCACATCCCGCGTCAGCAGGATGCGGCGCTCGTCGCGTGAGAGGCGCGCCAGCTCGGCATCGCCGGCTTCGGTCGAGTACAGCGCGTCGAAGCCCATCATGCGCAGGTAGCGCGCCAGCGTCCCCAGGTGCGTGTCGAGCACGAAACGCGGGTTGCGCAGCGGGACCGGGCGGACCTTGAGTTCCGGGGTTATGTCGAGCGTCTCGAACATCGGGTAGACGCTGATCCGGTCGCCGTCGCGCACCACGTAAGCGAAGTCCACCGATTCGCCGTTGGCCAGAATGAGATCCACCTCGGTGTGCGGCACGCCGAAGGACTCGATCATGTCCTTGACCGGCGCGGCGTCGAGGAAGGCGTGCTCGAAGGGCCTGGCGCGGCGCTCGGGCGGCAGGAAGGCGTTCAGCTCGGCATAGAAGCGAAAAACAGCCTGCGGCATCGCCCGGGTTACGCCTGCTCGAGCTCCTCTTCGAGCAGTTGCTTCTGTGAAAGATCGGCGTAGTAGCCGCCGGCCGCGATCAGTTCGGCGTGCGTGCCCTGCTCCACGATGCGGCCTTGTTCGAGCACCACGATGCGGCCGGCCTGCCGCACGGTGGAGACGCGGTGTGAAATGAGGATCACGGTGCGGCCGCGCATCACTTCGGCGAGCCCGTTCAGAATGCGCTCCTCGGTAAGGGTGTCCACGCTCGAAAGCGCGTCGTCGAGGATCAGGATGCGCGGGTCCCGCACCAGCGCGCGGGCGATGGCGGTGCGCTGCTTCTGCCCTCCGGAGAGCGTGATGCCGCGCTCCCCCACCATGGTCCGGTAGCCGTTGGGGAAGGCGTCGATGTCGCCCGCCAGGCCGGCCAGCTCCGCGGCGCGCCGGATCTGCTCTTCGGTGGCGTTCTCCACGCCCCAGGCGATGTTGTCCGCGATGGAGGCGCTGAAGAGGAAGGTTTCCTGCGGCACGAAACCAATGTGGCGGCGCAACTCGGCGGGGTCCAGATCGCGCAGGTCCACGCCGTCCAGCAGCACCGCGCCGGCGGTCGGGTCCATGAGGCGGGGCGCCAGGCTCACCAGCGTGCTCTTGCCCGAGCCGGTATGGCCCACCACGGCCACTGTGGAGCCGGCCTCGATGCGCAGATCAATGCCGTCGAGCGCGCACACGGCGGGGTATCGCATGGAGACCCCGCGGAATTCGATTTCGCCGCGGACGCCGTTGAGCGGTACAGGCGCGGGCGGCGCCGCGATGGTGGGCCGTTCGTGCAGGATCTGGTTGATGCGTCCCAACGACGCGGCGCCGCGCTGCATCAGGTTCACCACCCAGCCCAGCGCGATCATGGGCCACACCAGCATGCCCATGTAGGTGTTGAACATGACGAAGCTGCCCAGCGTGATGCGGCCCTGCAAAACCTGGTAGCCCCCGGCCCACAGCACCACCAGAAAGGTAACGCCGATGAGCGCTTCCAGCAGCGGCTGGAAAAGGCCGGAGAGCCGCACCAGGCGGATGTTCTGGGCGATGTAATCGCGGTTCAGCCGCTCGAAGCGTTCCATCTCCGCCTGCTCCTGTACGAAGGCGCGGATCATGCGGACGCCCGAAAGGTTCTCCTGCACGCGGCTGCTGATGTCGGAGAACATGGCCTGGATGCGCTCGAAGCGGTCGTGAATCTTCCGGCCGAAGATCATGACCGAAAGACTCACCAGCGGCGCGGGCAGGAGCGCGAGAACTGCCAGCCGCCAGTCCACCGTCACCATGATGACGATGGCCAGCAGGAACGTCAGGCTGGTTTCGGTCCAGTACATGATGCCCGGGCCGAGCATCATGCGAACGCTGTTCAGGTCGTTGGTGGCGCGCGCCATGATGTCGCCCGTGCGCACGCGCCCGTAGTAATCGGGGGCCAGCGTCACCAGCCTGGCGAAAAGATCGTTACGCAGCTCGTACTCGATATCGCGCGACGCTCCGATGAGGATCACGCGCATCCAGAACTGGAACACGCCCTTCACCAGGGAGAGGCCCACCAGCAGCAGCGCGTAGCGCACGAACACGCCGGAACCGCCGGAGGCGGTGAGCGCGTCAACCGCGCCCTTGATCATGAGCGGCAGGGCGGCGGCGGTCAGGTCCTTGAGCGCCAGCGCGCCCATGCCCAGCGCGAGCTTGCCGCGATGGCGCCAGAGGTAAGGCCGAACGGTCGCCAGGGTCTTCCACATGCGCTACAGGCCCGCCCAATTCGCAAAAGTCTTGAGCCACTCGAGCGCCACGATCTTGCGCGATTGGCGCGTCCGCCACCAGGTATCGGCGTGAAAGTACCGGTCGGGCGCCGCCACCACGTGCAGCTCGAAATCCGGCGCCGCGCGGCGGAACACGCGCGCGGAGCGGGCGGTGTGATAGTCGCTGGTGACCAGCAGCAGCCGGCGCACGCCCATTTTCCGCATGACCGGCACGACCTGCTCGGCCTCCTCCTCCGTGGACAGCGCGGTGTTGGGCATTCGCACGAACCACGTTTGCGGCAGGCCCTGCCCGGCCGCGTAGGCGATGGCCAGGTCGCACTCGTGGGTTCCGTACATGCCTTCAGGGCCGCTCACCAGCACCTTGGGCACGTAGCCCTGGCGAACCAACTCGCCGGCCTTCACAATCCGGTTGCCCCAGAAATCCCCCGCCAGCACCAGGGCCGCATCGGCGGCGACGGGAGCTTCCGAAACCACCAGGGCGCGCCCCATCGCACGCATCCACCACGGCCATAGGGCGGCCGTCGCGGCTATCGCCGCGAGCAGGAAAAGGAAAGCGAATCGGGACCGGCGCACGGACTATTTCTCGTCCGTGGTGTTCTCATCCAGCTTGCCGACGGTCTTCAGGCGCTGATAGAGGCGTTCGACCTCGGCTTCGTCCTCCGGGCGCAGGATGCGGTAGCGTGGCGGAGGGATCTGTTTCCGGTCGCTCCCGGGCGCGAGGACCTCGCCCCAGTACTGCCGGTACGGAATGCCGTCGATGAGAGCGTCGCGGGAGAGCCGGCGCAGGTGGCGCAGCAGGCTGTTGCAGGAATCCAGGTCGCCGGGGTAGATGACGTGGATGTGGGAATCGTCGAACAGCGTGATGCGCACGATCAGCGGCGAAATCCAGCCGGTGCGGTCCAGGCGGCGAATGTCCATCCACGGAACCAGGCGCCTCCCGATAGCCAGGTAACCTTCGTGGATCTCGATGCCGGGGCGGAACGCCATCAGAAGCAGCAGGATCGAACTCAGGAGGAAGAGAACGGCGGGGACCAGCGCCGGGGTCCAGTCCATCCCAAGCCAGGCGGAGAAGCCCGCCAGCACGAACGCCACGACTCCGAAGATGAGGTAGTGTCTCGCGGGCGTGTAGCGCGTCATCTGCAACCCCGACACTCTTAGACTACTCCCGCGCGCCATTGCCGTCAATGCGGCTGGCGGAGTATGCAGTACCCCCTCCAGCCGTAGTGCACCCCGCTCCAAACCGTGCCCGCGGCCGCGGCCCACAGCAGCGGCGCCGCGGCCCACTCCAGGGGCGGGGAGGGAAGCGCGGCGCGCGCCAGCATGACTGTGCCGGCCGAAGCCTGGAGCAGGGTGCTCAGTTTTCCCCAGAAACTGGGGGGGAATTTCCTCACAGATGTGAATGCGAGCGCGAAGGCGACGAAGAGCAGAATCAGCAGGTCGCGGCCGAAAACCAGGCCGACGAACCACAGGGGTGTTTCCCCGATCATCGCCAGGCCAATGAACACTCCCGAGAGCAGGATCTTGTCCGCAAACGGATCCAGGTAGGCGCCCGCGGCGGTCTGCCAGCCGAACCGCCGCGCGAGGCAGCCGTCCAGGCCGTCCGTACAGGCCGCGGCGGCAAACCATACCAGGGCTTCCATTCGCCGCCCCGCCAGGAGCGCGCGCAGCACGAACGGTGTTGCCGCCAGCCTCCAGAGCGTGAGCAGGTTCGGCGGAGTGATCCAGCCTGGCAGGGCAGGCGGCTTCGCCTGCCGGCGTGCATTGTCAGTCTTTCCGCAGCTCGCCCTGAAGATCGTTGAGCACCTCCTCTCGATTGGTTTGCAGGTCGCGTTCCAGGCGGCGGAGCGCAACCCCCACCACGTCGCGATGATGCAGCTTGTGACCGAAGCGCTCGCTGACGGCCAGCCAGATCTCGTGGGCGCGGTCCACGTCTTCCGGCCACAGCCGCGGCGGATGCGGGCCGAGGTTTACATACACGGAATCGCGCCCGGGCGCGATCACTTCGAGCGAAAATCCGTGGCGAGGCTCGGGGAGACGCTCCCACGCCAGGCCGATGCGGCGCGCCAGCTCGTGCGAATCCATGCGCGGCGAAACGCCGGTCACCAGCCGGGAGGCTTGCAGGTGCGCGGCCGTCTGCACCATGGCGTCGAAAGGATCCACGCCGGGGACCACGAGCAGCTCCACCGGCTTGCCCTCGCGCTCCGCCATCGAGACCACGCGCGTGAACAGCTCGCGTTCGTAATCCGCGAAGATCTGGTTCTCCGCCAGGTTGTATTCGCCCTCGCCCGACATGAGGGGGCGAACGGTCATGACCACAATGTCGTGGCGCCGCAGGTTGGTCTTTTGCAGGATGCGGTGGAGGTGCGTCATGTGGCTGTAGTCGCGGACCGCCACCAGGATGCAGCCCGGCCGTGCGCGGAGCGTCCTGGCATCCACGGACGGCCGCATTTCCAGGTTGAATTCCTCCAGCCCCGCCTTGCCCTCGCGCAGCTTCTTCGCGTTGATGCGCTCCGAGATCGTAAAGATCGCGAACAGCACCGCCGTGAAGCCCACGCCGGAAATGGTGGCTACCTGTTTGGAGAAGAGGTTCGCTACCGCGACCACGAACAGCAGCAGCGTGGTGAGACCCAGGCCAACGGGAATCTCCTTCCCGGCGATATGCAGATTCAGCGGGAACTTGTATTCCTGGTCCTTGCGATGGTAGCGCAGCACGAGCACGCCCATGGATTTCAGGAAGAAGCTCCACACCACGCCGAACGCGTACGCCTCGCCCAAGAGGTAGACGTCGCCCATGCTGAGAATAATGGTCGCAATCTGAAGGATCGCCACCAGGTTGATGATGCGGAACGTGGTTCCGAAGCGCCGGTGCGGCTTGCGGAACCAGTCCAGCAGAACGCCGTCCTCCGCCACGCGGTTCATCACGCCGTTGGCTCCGATCATCGAGGTGTTCACCGCGCCGGAAAGGATCAGCACGCCGACCAGGACCACGAACGTGTGGAACAGCAGCTTCAACATGGGCGGTCCGGCCAGATGCATGGCGAGCCCGCCGAGCAGATTGTCCACGTAGAGGTGCCGCTGGCCGGCGGGGATGATCATGCCCGCCAGCACCGTGATAATGCCCGTCGAGCAGAGGGCGTAGATGCAGACGATGTTTCCGGTGCGTTTCAGGTTGGTGAGCTTGGGGTAGGCGATCTCGCGGTAAACCTGCGCGAGCGTTTCAAACCCGCTCATCGAGAGCAGCGAGTGTCCAAACGCGATGACCAGCGCGATCGCACCGATGTTGGGTAGGAAGGTGCCTCGAAACCAGCCCAACGCCTCCTGGCTGAAGCGGAGATTCGAGGGCGCCGGCGCCGGAGGGAGCGCTGTCCGCCCCTCAATCAGAACCGTGAGCGGCGCCCAGATGAGAAAGATCACCACCATCACCGTGGTGATCTGTAAAATCCTGAGCGCCTTCCCGCTGGATTCGTGAATCCCCTTGATGTTCTGCCACCAGAAGTAGATGGTGACGGCGACGCCGAATACCGCGGCGAAATGGTTCGGGCTGACGCGTACGGCGGAGTGGGTGATCTCCCCGATCTCGTTGATGAGGCGGCCCAGATACTGCCCCGCGCTCACCACGCTGATCGGCCCCGTGAGGATGTAATCGAAAATCAGCGAAGAGACCGACAGCCGCGCCACGAACGGCCCCATCGAATCCCGCACCACTACATACACGCCGCCGCGCACGAACATGCTGCTGCTCTCCAGGTACACTGAGCGCACGGCGAAGCTGAAGAGCATCACGGCGAGGATGAACCAGGGAGCGCTCGGCCCTATGGCCTGTTCGGCGATGCCGCCGGCGTAAAAGGCCGAAGAGGCCAGATCGCTGAGCACCACCGCCGCCGCCCGCCAGAAAGAGATGAACGCGAGAGCCACGGTGGTGGCAACGACGATCTTGGCGGCCGGCGGCCTTTGGGAATCGGACATCTCATTCCATCCTAAGTTTGTTTCCACGCCCCCGGCAAGATGGTTGCCGGGGACCGGCTGCTGCCGGGAGAATGGTATTTGACTATGCCGCCCAGCGAACTTGCCGCCCGGATTGTCGCCGCGCTGCGCGCCCGCGGCCACCAGGCGTGGCTGGTCGGCGGGTGCGTCCGCGACCTGCTGCTGGGACGCGATGCCCAGGATTTCGACGTGGCCACCGGCGCCCGCCCCGACGAGATCCTGGAACTGTTTCCCAAGGCGGACCGCGTGGGCGCTCACTTCGGCGTGGTCCTGGTGCGGCAGGATGGCGCCCAGGTGGAGGTGGCCACCTTCCGCAGCGACTTCGCTTACACCGACGGCCGCCGGCCGGACAGCGTGCGTTTCGAGGCTGATCCCGCCCAGGACGCCCGCCGGCGCGATTTCACGGTCAACGCGCTGTTCATGGACCCGTTCTCCGGCGCGGTGCTGGACTTCGCCGGGGGGAGGGAAGACCTGGCGCGCGGCATCATCCGTGCGATCGGCGATCCGGAGGCGCGGTTCCGCGAAGATCACCTGCGGCTGCTGCGCGCCGTACGATTCGCCGCGCGTCTGGGTTTCGAGATCGAGCCGGGAACGCTCCAGGCCATACGGCAAGCGCGGGCCGAGATCCACACGGTGGCCGCCGAGCGCGTGCGCGACGAGCTGAACCGCATCCTTACCGAAGGCGGCGCGCGTCGCGGTTTCGAGCTGCTGGACGAGACCGGGCTGCTTACGGAGATCCTGCCGGAAGTGGCCGCGATGAAAGGCGTCGCGCAGCCGCCCGAGTTTCACCCCGAGGGCGACGTGTGGACCCACACCCTCATGCTGCTGAAGGGCTTGGAGCAGCCGGCCGTTACCCTGGCGTGGGGGGCTCTGCTGCACGATGTGGGGAAGCCGCCGGCTTTCCGCGTGGCCGGGCGCATACGCTTCGACGGGCACGTGGAAGCGGGCGTGGCGATCGCCCGGCGCATCCTCACCCGGCTCCGGTTCTCAAAGGACGAGTACGAGCAGATCGTCGCGCTGGTGGCGAACCACATGCGGTTCAAGGACGCCGCGGCCATGCGGGCGAGCACGCTCAAGCGCTTCCTGCGCCTGCCGCGTTTCGATGAGCACCTCGAGCTGCACCGGCTCGACTGCCGGGCGAGCAACGGGTGCTTGGAAACGTACGATTTCGTGCGCCGCAAGCTGGCGGAGTTCCCGGCGGAGCAGATCAAGCCGGCGCCGCTGGTGACGGGCCGGGACTTAATCGCGGCAGGCTATGCGCCCGGTCCGCTTTTCGCCGGCATCCTGGCCTCGGTCGAAGACGCACAACTGGAAGGGGCGGTCGGGAACCGCGAGGAAGCGTTGGAATTCGTGCGCCGCCGGTTCGGCGATCCTACGAGGGCTTGTAGCTGAACACCATGTACAGCACGATGGCGAAGATCGTGAAGATGGCGGAAGCCGCGACGAACTCCAGAACCACGACCCTGCGTTCCTCCGATTCGGACTTCGGCATGGGCAAACCTCCGTGGCTTCTGACTCAGCCTACGCTCGCCGGCGGGCGCTGTCAAGGGTCCCTCAGTGATCCCGTTCCGTGATCAGCCCGGCGACCGAGGCCAGGGCCCGCTGGTACGGGGACTCGGGGAACTGCCCCACAATGGCGCGGGCGCGCTCGGTGAAACTGCGGGCGCGCTGCCGTACGCGCTCGATCGCGTCGTACGTCTCCAGGATGTGCAGCACGTCCCGGAATGGGACCGACTCGTAGTGGCGTTCCCGCAGAATGGTTTCGATCTGCCGGCGCTCGGACTGTGAAGCGCATTCCAGGGCGTACACCAGCGGCAGCGTGACCTTGCCCTCGCGCAGATCGTTGCCTACCGGCTTGCCCAGGGTCTTTTCGCGCGCGGTGAAATCGAGGACATCGTCCACGAGCTGGAACGCCATGCCGAGGTTCCAGGCGTACTCGCCGAGCTGGTCTTGCAAGTGCGCGTCCGCGCCGCCCGCCAGCGCTCCAAGCCGCGCGCATACCGAGAACAGACGCGCGGTCTTGCGGTCCACCAGCTCCATGCAATCGGCCTCGGTGATCTGGATGCGGCCGATGCGCTCGAGCTGAAGCAACTCGCCCTCCACCATCATCTGGGTGAGGCCGATGAGCAGGTCCAGGATCTGGAAATTCCGTTCGCGCAGCGCCACCTGGAAGGCCTGCATGTACAGCCAGTCCCCGGCCAGCACGCAGGTATGATTGCCCCAGCGAACGTTGGCGGAGGGACGGCCGCGGCGGGTCTCAGCGGCGTCGATCACGTCGTCGTGCATCAGCGTGGCGGCGTGGATCATTTCCACCACGGCGGCCAGCCGGATGGCCGTGGCGCCGCCGTTTCCCGCCAGGCGGGCCGAAAGCAGCAGCAGAGCGGGGCGCAGGCGTTTTCCGCCGCTGGCCTGCAAGTAACGCCCTATGGCCGTCACCACGTCCACGGAGGCCACCGACTCCAGGCTGATTTCCCGTTCCACGCTTTCCAGGTCTTCCCGGATGAGGTCGAAGATCTGCTTGGCGGAAACGGCCTGCCCCAGCTTGCCCGTGTTCATCGAAGTTTTCAGTTTACCCGCCGTGAACGGTCGAGGGCAAACAGAGCCGCTCGAAATTCCGGGTGGTGATCTCCGCGATATGCTCCGGCTCTACGCCGCGCAATTCCGCCAGCCGCCGCACCGTATAAACCAGGAACGCCGGCTCGTTCCGCTTGCCGCGGTGCGGCACGGGCGCGAGATAGGGCGCGTCGGTTTCCACCAGCAACCGGTCTTCCGGGGTTTCCCGCGCCGCGTTCCGGATGCCCTCAGCCTTGGGGAACGTCAACACGCCGCCGAATGCGAGGTGGAAACCCATCTCCAGCGCCTCGCGCGCCTGCACCGGCCCGCCGCTGAAACAGTGAAACACACCGCGGCGAACGTCCGACTCGCGCAGCAGGGCCAGCGTATCCGCCCAGGCTTCCCGGGTGTGAACGATGACCGGCTTGCCCGCTTCCCGTGCGATGGCGAGCTGGCGGCGGAAGACCTCGCGCTGCACCTCGGGCGGCGAGAAGTTGTAGTGGTAGTCGAGCCCGATTTCGCCCAACGCCACCACCTTGGGATGTTCGATCAGCGCTGAGAGGCGCGCGAACGACGCCGCATCGGCTTTGGAAGCGTCATGAGGGTGGACACCCACCGTCGCGTAGACGAACGGCATGGCTTCGGCCAGCCGGAGGGCGGATTCCAGGTCCGGCGGCCCGTCGCCGGCGCCGATGGCCAGCATGCGCCCGACGCCGGCCGCGCGGGCGCGCTCGATGACGGCCTCGCGGCCGGCGTCGAACTGTTTGTCGTCCAGATGGCAGTGGGAATCGACCAGGTTCACTTGAGGCGCGCCCCGACCGGCACGTCTTCCAGGAACCCCGCCAGCACGGGCTTGCCGCCTTCCACCGAGGCGGCGACGATCATGCCGTTTGATTCGATGCCGCGCAGCTTGCGAGGTTGCAGGTTGGCCACGATGACCACCTTGCGGCCCACCAACTGCTCCGGCTGGTAAGCTTCGGCGATGCCCGCCACCAGCTCGCGCGGCTCCGGCTCGCCGATGTCCACCTTCAGGTGGAGCAACTTGGCGGCGCCTTTCACCGGCTCGGCGAGCATCACCCGGCCCACCCGCATATCCACCTTGGCGAAATCCTCGATGGGGATTTTCTCTCCCGCCGCGGCGGGCGCGGGCGCCGGCGCCTTGCCGAGCAGTGCGGCCTGTTCCTCGGTGACGCGGGCTTCAAGCGCGCGCATCTTCTCGACGGCCGGCTTGGCCTCCACCCGCGGGAACACCGGGACGACTTCGCCGATCTTCTGCCCGGCCTGCAACTGGCCCCACGCCAGCGTGCCGTAGCGCACGTCTTCGAGCGGCTCCGTCATGCCGAGCTGCGCCCAGATTTTCGCCGTGGAATCGGGCAGCACGGGCGCCAGCAGAGCGGTGGCGATACGCAGCGCCTCGGCCGCGGTGTAGAGCGCGGTATCGAGCTGGGCGGCGCTGTCCGGCTGCCGCCAGAGCTTCCAGGGAGCCTGCTCCACGATGTACTTGTCCACCGCGGAAAGCAGCGCCCACACGGCTTCGAGCCCGCGCGAAAACTCGAAGCGGTCGAAAGCCGAAACGGCGGCTTCGATGGTTTCGGTGGCCATGGCGGAGATCTGCGAGGGACCTCCCGCCGGGATGGCGCCGCCGCGATACTGCGCGATCATGGTCAGAGTGCGGCTGCTGAGGTTGCCGAGCCCGTTGGCGAGCTCCGCGTTGTAGCGGTTGATGAGCGCGTCGTAGCTGAAGCTGCCGTCCTGCCCGAAGACGATCTCGCGCAGCAGGAAATAGCGGAGGGCGTCGGCGCCCATCACTTCGCGGATCGGGGTGGCGCGGACGATGTTCCCGCGCGACTTGCTCATCTTGCTTTCTTCGAACAGCAGCCAGCCGTGGGCGAAGATCTTCCGCGGCAGCGGCAGGTCCGCGGCCATCAGGAACGCCGGCCAGTACACGGCGTGGAAGCGGACGATCTCCTTGCCGATCAGGTGCAGGTCCGCGGGCCACAGATTCTCGTCGCGCACCGCGCTCAGGTAGCCGATCAGCGCGTCGAACCACACATAGAACACGTGGCGCCCCTGCTCCGGCACCGGAATGCCCCACTTGATGGTCGTGCGGGTGATGGAGAGATCGCTCAAGCCCTGCTTGACGAACGAGATCACCTCGTTGCGGCGCGACTCGGGCTCGATCCACTCCGGGTCGCTCTCATAGAGCGCCAGCAGCTTGTCCTGGAACGCGGAGAGCTTGAAGAAGAAGTTCTCCTCGCTCACGGTCTCGGTGGGCCGCCCGCAATCCGGGCACGGATCGCCGGGCTTGGCGTCGCTCACGTAGAGCTCGTCGTAAGTGCAGTACTGCCCGGTGTAAGAGCCTTTGTAGATGTACCCGTTCCGGTAGCACCGTTCGAACAGCCACTGGACGGTCTTGTGGTGGCGCGGGTCGGTGGTGCGCATCTGCCGGTCCACCTTGATGCCGAACTCTTTCCACTGGCGGTAAAACTCGGCGGCGATGCGGGTGGTGTACTCTTCCGGGTTCACGCCGGCCTGGCTGGCGGCGCGTTGCACCTTCTGGCCGTGCTCATCGGTGCCGGTGAACATGACGGCGTCATAGCCCTGCATCTGCTTGAAGCGGCGGATCACGTCGGCGGCGATGGTGGTGTACGTGTGCCCGATGTGCGGGGCGGCGTTGACGTAGTAGAGCGGTGTGGTGAGATAGTATTTCATCGGTTCAGGTAAGCGTGAATGGCTTCGGCCGCGATCTGCTTGAGCGGCGCGCCGCTTTGCCGCGCGGCCTTGCGGCAGTCTTCGTATTCCGGCGCGTACCAGCCTTCGCCGGAGACTTTGATCCGTACGGGGCCGTGCGGCGTGTGGACTTCCACCCACGAACGGGACTGCACGCGGCGCTCGGCCTCATACATGCGCAGCCCGAAGGTGGAGGTTTCGGCGAAGATCAGGCGCGCGAGGTCTTCGCGGGTCTCGGGGCGCGCGACCACCCGCAGCAGCACTCCGGGCCGGCCTTTCTTCATTTGCAGCGGTTGCAGGGACGCGTCCAGCGCGCCGGCCTCAAGCACGCGTTCCATGGCGTAGGCCACCACCTCGGGGCTGAGGTCGTCGATGTTGGCCTCGATCACCGAGACGGTGTTGGCTTCGGCGGCGCCGCTGGGCTCGCCCAACATGACGCGCAGCACGTTGGCCTGTTCGGCGAATTCGCGGTCGCCCGCGCCGTACCCGATCTGGGCGATCTTCATCGGGGGCAGCGCGCCGAAGCGCGAGGCCAGAGTGGCGGCGATCGCGGCGCCGGTCGGGGTGGTCAACTCCATGGCCGGGCCGCGCGAATAGACGGGCTTGCCTTCGAGCAGCGCGGCCGTCGCGGGCGCCGGCACGGGCAGCATGCCGTGTTCCGTTTCCACCGTCCCCGAGCCGACGTTCACCGGGGAGCAGACGATTTCCTCGACGCCGAGCAGATCGAAGGCCAGGCACGCGCCCACGATATCGGCGATGGAATCGGCCGCGCCGACCTCGTGAAAGTGAACCTTGCCAACATCGACGCCATGCACTTTCGCTTCCGCTTCGCCAAGCCGCTCAAAGATGGCCTCCGCATTGCGCCGTGCGCGCCCCGGCAGCGGCGCGCGCTCGAGCATGTCCAGAATGTGATGCAGATGCCTGTGACGCGAGGTCTCGGCGCAGACTACGCGGAACTTGGTGGCCGCGATTCCGCCGCGCCCGGCGCGCTCAAAGGATACGGAAGCGCCGGCATTGAGAGACGCGACGGTCTCGACAATGGCGGCCGCGTCGGCGCCGGCATCCACCAGCGCCCCCACCGTCATATCGCCGCTGATTCCGGAAAAGGCGTCCAGATAACAGAGATGGGCCACTAACCTTTCATTATGTCACGCGGACCTACCGGTCCAGCACGCGCGAGCAGATGGGCGCATACGCGTCGATGCGGCGGTCGCGCAGGAACGGCCAGTTGCGGCGGACTTCCTCTATCCGTCGCGGGTCGCATTCCGCGATCAGGATCTCTTCGCGGTCGTGCGCCGCCTGGGCGATCACCTGCCCGAAGGGGTCGCACACAAACGATCCGCCCCAGAATTCCAGGCCGCGGTCCGGCGGCCCTTCGAAACCCACGCGATTCACCGCGGCCACGTACACGCCGTTGGCGATGGCGTGCGCCCGCTGTATGGTGCGCCAGGCATCGTACTGCGCCGCGCCGTGCTCGGCCTTTTCGGAGGGGTGCCATCCGATTGCCGTGGGGTAAAAGAGCACCTGGGCGCCGCCTAGCGATGCCAGGCGCGCGGCCTCGGGATACCACTGATCCCAGCACACCAGCGGCGCCACGCGTGCGTACTGCGTATCGAAAGCGCGGAAACCCAGGTCACCCGGAGTGAAATAGAACTTCTCGTAGTAGAGAGGGTCGTCCGGGATGTGCATCTTGCGGTACAGGCCCGCGACCGCGCCGCCGGTCCCGATCACCGCGGCGGTGTTGTGGTACACGCCGGCGGCGCGCCGCTCGAACATCGAGGCGACAATCACGATGCGCAGTTCCGCCGCCAGCGCGCCCAGCGTTTCGGTGGTAGGGCCGGGCACCGGCTCGGCGAGATCGAACAGCGCGGCGTCCTCCTCGCGGCAGAAGTACTGCGAGCGGAACAACTCCTGCAAGCACACGATCTGCGCCCCTCGACCCGCCGCTTCCCTCACGCGCCATATCGCTTTCGCCATGTTCTCGCCGGGGTCGTTGGAACAAGCCATCTGGACCAGACCGATGCGGAACTTCGAGTCGTGCACGCTTCTATTTTAAAAGAGGCGGGCTGGTATCATTGAGAATTCCTATGATCAGGCGATGGTTTTTCGTGTGGGCGGCCGCGCTCTGCCAGGCGGCCGTGCCCACGCCCAAGGAGCATTTCGGCTTCACTCCGGGCGACGACTACAAACTGGCCGGCTACGGACAGATCAGCGGGTATTTTCACAAGCTGGCGGCCTCCAGCCCGCGCATCCGCGTGCTGGAGTTCGGCAAGAGTTCCGAGGGCAAGCCGATGTACGCGGCCTTCATCTCCGACGCCGGGAACCTGCGCAGGCTCGACCGCTTCCGCGAGATCAGCAAGCGGCTGGCGCTCGGGCGGGCGAGCGCCGAGGAGGCGCGCGCGCTGGCCGCGGAGGGCAGGGTGATCGTGTGGATCGACTCCGGGCTGCATGCGAGTGAAGTGGCCCCCGCGCAGCACGCGCCGCTGTTGGCGTACAAGATGATCACCGAAGACAACGCCGAGATCGACGCCGTGCGGCGCAAGGTAATTCTGATTCAAATTCCCTGCATCAACCCGGACGGGCTGGACATGATCGCGCACTGGTACGCGAAGAACGTAGGCACGCCGTACGAGATGGCGCCGCTGCCGAAGCTCTACCAGAAATACTCCGGCCACGACAACAATCGCGACTATTTCATGCTCAACCTGGCGGAGACGCGCAACGTGACCCGCATGATGTACCAGGAGTGGTTTCCGCAGATCATCTACAACCAGCACCAGGTGGCGCCGTTCCCCGCGCGCATTTTCGTGCCGCCCTACTCGGAGCCGCTGAATCCGAACATCCCCACGGCGGTGACGGAGGGCATCACATTAATCGGCAGCGCCATGAAGGAGCGCTTCGCCCGTGAAAACAAACCCGGCGTGATCTCCTACACGAACTTCGACGCCTGGTGGAACGGCGGGTTGCGCTCCGCGCCGGCCTTTCACAACATGCACGGCATCCTCACGGAGACCGCGGGCTACGGCTACGCCACGCCGCACACCTATCCCGCATCCGCCGTCACCGGCACGTTCGGCAATGGAATGCCCGTGCGGGAACCGTCCATGTTTTACCCGCACCCGTGGCTCGGCGGAAAGTGGGCGCTGCGCGATGCGGTGGAATACATGCTCACGGCGGATCTCGCCATTCTCACCTTCGCGGCGGAGCGCGGCTCCGACTTCCTGCTGAAGAGCTGGCAGATGGCGCAGGCCGCGATCGAGGCGGGCGCGAAGGGCAAACCTTACGCGTACGTGCTGCCGCCGGCGCAATGGGACCGCTCGGCGCCGGGCGAGATGCTCGACCGGCTGGCGTGGTCGGGCGTCGAAGTGCGCCGCGCGCGGGCGGCGTTTCAGGCGGGAGGCAAGGAATATCCCGCGGGCACTCCGGTGATGCTGACGGCGCAGGCGTTCCGCCCCTACCTGGTGGACCTGATGGAGCCGCAGAAATATCCCGAGCTGCGCGTCGGCTCCAGCGGTCCCACCAAGCGCCCCTACGACATCGCGGGCTGGACGCTCAGCATGCAGATGGGCGTGAGCGTGGACCGCATCGAGGAGCCCTTCAAGGCGGATCTCGAGGCGTGGTCCGGGCCCTACACCACCGAGCCCGCGCTGGACCACCGCGATACCACGTCGTTCGTCGCCATGGCGCGCATGCTGGCGCGCGGCGAGCGCGTGACGTGGGCCGCCGACGGCGCCATCAACAGCGGCAAACCCGCCTGGGAGCTTCGGCCCGCGCGCGTCGCTCTGTACGAGGCATGGGGCGGCAACGCGGACCAGGGATGGACGCAGTGGGTGCTGGACCGCTTCGAGGTGCCTTACACGATCGTTCACCCCCCGGATTTCGCCAGGGGCGGGCTGCGCGAAAAGTTCGATGCGGTGATCCTGGCGTCGCAGCCGCTCGCCTCCATCCTGCACGGCGCGCGGCCGGCGCGCGGCGCGGGCACGCAGCGGCCGGAATACACCGGCGGCATCGGGGTGGCGGGCGCCGCCGAGTTGGAGAAATTCGTGCGTGCGGGCGGGACGCTCATCGCCTTCGATTCCGCCACGGAACTGCCCGTGCAGCTTTTCCCCGTTTCGGTGCGCATGGCGGGACGCGGCGAAGGCGCGAGCCAGTTCTACTGTCCGGGCTCGCTGGTGCGCATGACCGTGGACACCTCCAAACCGCTCGCGTTCGGCATGCCGAAGGACATCATCGCCATGACCAGCGGCGGCACGATTTTCGAATCCGGCACGGCGGTGGCGAATTTCGCCAAGCAGAACCTGCTCGCCAGCGGCTGGGTCTCCGGCGAGAAGGCGGTGCTGGGCAAGGCGGCGCTGGTCGAGGCGCCGCTGGGAGAAGGCCGCGTGGTGCTGTTCGGCTTCCGGCCGCAGTTCCGCGGCCAGACCTGGGGGACGTTCAAGTTCCTGTTGAACGCCGTCTATCTGGCGTCGGCGCGGCAGGTCGCGAAGTGACCGCCGGCCGGCCGCTGGTGCTGTTCGATATCGACGGCACGCTTGTGCGCCGCAGCGGACCGCAGCACCGCGAGGCGCTGGTGGAGGCGGTGCGGGCCGTCACGGGCCTGGAGAGCACGACGGAGGGCGTGCCGGTACACGGCATGCTCGACCCGGACATCCTCACCATCATGATGCAGCGGGCGGGCGCCCCGAACTCGCTGATTCGCCGCGCCATGCCGGAGATTGTGGCGCGCGCCCAGCGCGTGTACGTCCGCACCTGCCCGGACCTGCGGCGCAAGACCTGCCCGGGCGCGCGCGCCGCGCTGGAGCGGCTTCGCCACCGCGGCGCGCTGCTCGCGCTGGTTACCGGCAACCTCACGCGCATCGGCTGGAAGAAGCTGGAGCGCGCGGGGCTGAAGGAGTACTTCCGCTACGGCGCGTTCGGCGAGATGGCGCGCGACCGCTCGGGCCTGGCGCGGCTGGCCATCCGCAAGGCGCGCGAGCGCGGTTGGATCACTCCGGCCTCTCCCATCGCGCTGGTGGGCGATGCTCCCGCCGACATTCAGGCCGCCAAGGCCAACCGCGTGAAATCCATCGCCGTATACACAGGCATTTCTACGCCGGAGGAACTCGCCGGGCACCGCCCGGATCTTCTGCTGCGCGACCTGCGCGCTCTGCCGATGGACGCGATTATTTCGCGCTGAGCCAGATATCCAGCCGCGGCGTTTCCCAGTTGTAGGGCTTGCCCAGAATGTCGAACGTGCCGTTGCCGTCCAGGTCCGCGATGCGCGATTCGTGATTGCCGTACCCGGTGGCGACTACGGTGGTCTTGAAATTCCCGTTGCCGTCGCCCAGCAGGATGTAAATCTTCGCGTTGGGGTTGCCGCCGCTCAGCCGCATCTCGGCGCAGAAGATGTCCAGGTTGCCGTCGCCGTTGAAATCCAGCAGGTCGAGGCTGTGGCCGTGTTCGATATCGATGATCTTGCGGCCCACCCAGGCGCCTTTCAGCCACTCGTACATCATCAGCGGACCAAAACCATCGCCCACTACCAGAACGACTTCGGGCCGCCCGCCCGCCTTGAGTTGCCCGGCGGCGGCACGTGAGAAGCTGTAGCTCGGATCAATCAGGTTGACCTGAAACCGGCTGCCGCCGGTGTGCTTGAACCAGCGGGCGCCGCCCACGATATCGAGCTTGCCGTCGCCGTCGATGTCGGCCTTGGCCAGCCCCTCGTGCTCATTCACGCGTCTGAACCGGTCCGCCTTGCCGCGCTGCTCCGGCTCGCTATCGGCGCTGTAGCCGTAGATCTCGGAGACGGGCCAGGGCGAAGCGGTGCGCGGATCGGCGGGGATACGCGCCATCAGGAGCTTCTGCGCGCCCTGGTTCCAGAAGACCAGCTCGGCTTTGCCGTCGCCATCGAAATCGCCAGCCATCTGGTCGTGATGCTTCGGCGCGCCGCCGCTCTTGATGATACGGCGCTTCCAACCGGCCCCGGTGTAGTTGGGATATGGATTCTCCCACCACCAGACTTCGTTGGCCTGGCCGTCGCCGCCGGCGATGAAGTCGAGATCGCCGTCGCCATCCACGTCGTGGGAGAGGGACCCGGCCTCAATGCGCAGCGGGCCGGGCTCCAGGATGTTGCGCGTCCAGCCAGCCTTGCCGCGGCGGTACCAGACCGCGGCGGGCGCGGCGGTGCGCTCGGTGATGACGAAGTCGTTGACGCCGTCCTTGTCGATATCGAACACCGCCGAGGCGGTCTGCTGCCTGCCCGTGTTGGGGACGGGCAGGTCGCCGGTGGTGGTCGAGAGGTGCTTCCAGGTCTGTGCCGGACAGATGCCGGCTGCGAGCAGCGCGGCGGCAGCCATGGTAAGAACGGCTTGTGCCTTCACAAGTATTACGGGTACCCGATCGCGCGCCGGAAGGCAAGCTGCCGGGCTAATATAGAATGTCGCGACAGGAGGTTCCGGCGTTCGGGCGCTCGACCTCCACCTTCAGCCCGCGCGTCACATTCAGCTCGGGGCCAGAATGGTGTTTTGATGCGTTTCCTCCTGCTGATTCTCGCCGCCGCCGCGCCGCTCGGCGCCGCCGGCGGCGCCGTGTACGCGGCGGATTGGGGCGAGACGTACGCGCGCTGCCGCCCCGTGCCGCTGGCCAACGTCAAGGCGGCGGGTTTCCTCGGCCGGCACGTGGACGCCAACCGGCCCAGCCTCATGGCGGGGCTGAAAAGCCCGATTCCGCGGCGCTTCGAAGCGCGCGCCGCCGGGCGCGAACCCGGCCCGGAAACTGATCGTCTGGCGTCCGATTCGGACCTCTACAAGTGGATGGAGGGCGCGGCGTACACCGTGAAGGTCACGGGCGACGCGGAACTCGAAGCGCAACTGGAACGCATCGCCGGGCTGGTGATTGCCTGCCAGCAGCCGGACGGCTACATCAATACGCAGGTCCCGCCGAACCAGCGCTTCGATACGCGCATCAACCACGACCTGTACACCGCGGGTCATTTCTTCGAGGCCGCCGTGGCGCATTACCGAGTCACCGGCCGCCGTACGCTGCTGGATGCCGCCCGGCGCTGGGCGGACTACCTCATCGCCGAGCACCGTAAGGGCAACCCCTATTTTGAAACCGTGGCGCGGCGCGAGCATTCCGAATACGAACTCGGGCTGCTGCGCCTTTACCGCGCCACCGGCGAACCCCGCTACCTGGATTTTTCCATTACGCTCACCAAATTGATTCCCGTGGGGCCGGCGCTCATCACGGGGCGCCACGCCGTGCGCACCAACTACCTGTTGGCGGGTTATGCGGACCTGGCGCTTGAAACCGGCCGCGAGGAGTTCCGCGCCGGGCTGGGCGAGTTGTGGGACGAGATCGTGACGACGCGCTCCTTCGTCGCCGGAGGGGTCAGCGTGCATGAAGCGTACCAGAAGGAGCCGTACTGGCTGCCGCAATTGACCACCCATGAGCGGCGCGACATCGCCGAGACCTGCACCTCCATCTCGCTTATGATGTTCGCCCTCCGCATGCACGGGCTTACCGGTGAAAGCCGGTTTTACGACCGCATCGAGACGATCCTGTATAACCACTTTCTGGGCGCGGTCTCGCTGGACCACCTGGGCACGTTCTACTACAACCCGCTGCGCATGACCGGGGACCTGGGCAAGAAGACCGACCATGACGGGCCGCTCACCGCGCGCACGCGCCTGCCGGCCATCCACAGCACCGCCTGCTGCATCACCAACGAGTGGCGTTTCTTCGGGGCGCTCGGCGAGTACCTCTTCTCGTACGGCCGCGACGGCGTGTACGTGAATCTTTACACCTCCGCGCGGCTGCGGCAGCCGCTGGCGCTCTCGATAGAGACCGCCTATCCGCACCAGGGCGATGTGCTCATCCGCATCGAGGAGGCCTCGCGAACCGCACTGCGCCTGCGCATCCCCGCATGGGCGGAGGGGGCCACGGCGGCGGTGAACAAGGAGCGCGCAAAGCCCGTGCCCGCCGGACAGTACGCGGTTCTGGAGCGCGCCTGGAAGGCCGGCGACGTGGTCCGGCTGCGGCTCCCCATGCCCGTGCGGGTGATCCTGCCGGACCCGCGCGACAAGGAAAACCAGGGACAGGTCGCGTTCGCGCGCGGCCCGCTGGTGTACTGCCTGGAGCAGCAGGACTCCGCCATTCCGCTCGAAAAGGTGCGGGTGCGGCCCACGGCCGCCGGCGTGCGCGTGCGTTGGATGCCGAACCTGCTGGGTGGCGTGAACGTGCTCACTCTGCCGAACGGGAAACTGATTCCGTTTTACGCGCGCGCCAACCGCGGCGAGGACAACCGCTGGCTGACGTACCTGCCGGCGGAACAACTAACTAACTAAATCATTCCTAGCGGCACATCCCGCACGGGGGCGGGGAAGGCGCGGTCAATGGCCGCGATGTCCTCGGGCGAGAGCCGCCAGCCGGCGCCGCCGGCGTTCTCGCGCACGTGCTCGACGTTGGAAGCCTTGGGAATGGCGAACACGTCCTCGCGCGTCAGGAAGTTGAGCGCCACCTGCCGCACGGTGCGCCCGTTGCGCCGCGCGATTTCCTCCAGCACGCCACCGCCGCGGAAGCCACTGTGGCCGAAGGGACTGTAGCCCACCACGGCGATCTGCCGCTGGCGGCAATAGGGCAGCAGCCTGCGCTCGATGCCCCGGTCGCCCAGGTGATAGAGCACCTGGTTGCACGCAATGCGCCCATTGCGCAGCGCGGCTTCGGCCTCCCGCAATTCCTCGAGATCGAAGTTGCTCACCCCGATGTAGCGCGTCAACCCCTCCGCCGCCAGTTTCTCCATCGCCCGCATGGTTTCGCCGATCGGGTGGCTGCCGGGCCAGTGCAGAAGGTACAGGTCCACGTGGTCCACGCCGAGCCGCGCCAGGCTCTGCTCGCACGCACGCAGCGTGCCCTCGTAGGAGGCGTTCGAGGGCAGAACCTTGGTGACCAGGAACACCTCGTCCCGCCGGCCCGCGATGGCTTCCCCGACCATCTGCTCGTTGCCGTACATCTCGGCCGTGTCCACGTGGGTCATGCCGAGATCCAGGCCCGCGCGCAGCGCCTGCACGGCGGAAACCCCGCGCGACATCCACGTGCCCTGGCCTATGACGGGCACCTGCTCGCCGGTCCACCCGAACGTGCGCGTGGTCATCGCTCCTCCGCGAAAAGCAGCCTTACCTGCACGGTTTCGCGTCCGTTTTCGCGCACCGTGACACTGTCCCCGGTGAAGCGCTTGAGGAACTCGGGGTCCTGCCACGCGCCGGGTTCCGCGTCGGCCCACGAATACAGCCGGTAATCGCCGGGCGGAACGCCTTTAAAGCTGAACTTGCCTTCGCGGCCGGTGGCGGACACGCGGGAGCGGTCGAATGGCGGCTCGCGGCTCTCCTGGGGAACCAGCACCACGGTAACGCCGGGGGCGGGCTGCTGCTCTTCCATCACCACGCCGTCCACCTGCCCGCCCGCGCGGCTCAGCAGGATGTCGAGCGCCGCCGCGCCCGCTTCGATGGTGACGGTGTCCTGCGCAGCGGGGCCGTCGCCCGCCCGCACGGACTTGACATACAAGTTCTCCGGCGCGCTGAACATCTGCACCACGTACGCATCGGGCGTCAAAGTGTTTATGGTAAACGAACCGTCCTCGCCGACGGCGGCCGAGCCGCCCGCATTGGCCTCCAGGTTGGCGTCGTTCACGGGCCGGAGCACCACCCGCGCGCCCTTGAACTGCGTTTGTCCGCCTCCTTCCACGCGAACGCGCCCGCTGACTTCAAGACCGGGTGAAACCGTCAGGCTGATCCCTTCCACGTCGCCGTGGCCCACGTCGAGCGGCTGGCTGGCGCTGTACCGGCGGCCTTCATCGTAAGAGTGCGCGGCGAGCGTATAGGCGCCGGGCAGCACGTTGCGCAACTCGAACTTGCCGTCCTGCGCCATCTGCGCGCTGCGCCCGCCGTAGCCGTGCATGGCGGTGTCTCGCGGCGCGAGGAACACCAGCACGTTGCGCCGCCCCGAGCCTGCCGGAACCGTCACGCGGCCCGAAATCCGGTACGTGCGCGCGCGCCGGAGGGTGATGTCCATGCCGCGCAATTGCGCGGCGGTGGTAAGCTCGATGGGCGCCGCCGCGCCTGGATCCAGGGTGTTCGGGTAATACGTGGTGACGTAGCTCTCCTCCGCGATGCCGCCCTGCATGGGGGGATAACGAAAGGTCGCCGAGAGGTAATACTTTCCCGCCGCCAGGCCGGGCACGCGATACTCGCCCAGGTCGTTCGTGTTGGCGCCTCCCGCCGGTGTGAGCCTTCGCGCCCCGGCCACGTATCCCGGCCGCAGCAGCGCGACGCTGGCGTTCGCCACCGGTTCGCCGTCCTCGTCCAGCACCCGTCCCGCGATAACGCCGTGGGGCACCAGGCGAAACACCACGTCTTTCAGGCGCTGCCCGGCGGCGAGCGTGAAGGCCGCGCCCCTCCGCCCGCGCCCGCCGTACTCGGCGCGGACGAACCCCGTGCGTTCCGCCATCAACATGTACCGGCCGGGGTTTACCCCCGTGATGGAAAAGCGGCCCGAGGCGTCAGTAACGGCGCCGAACATGCCGGCGGTGGCCATGCCACGGAGCGTGACCTGCACTTTTTTGAGCGGCTCGCCCGTGGATGAGTTGTAGACCGCGCCCTCCACGGAACAGGGTTCCTGCTGCGCCAGGCAGCCGCCCGCGGCTGCCGACAGGAGAACGGCGATGGTCGCAGCCCGCACCGCCACCCCCTTATTCGGGGACGTACTGCTTCAGAAATGCCCGCGCCACCTGGAACCCCTGTTTGAACTGCGGCGTGAATTCGCCGCTCGCGTCGTAGGGCGGATAGTAGAGCTCGTCCTCGTGCTCAATGTTCATGGCGCCCTGGTAGCCGGAGTCGGCCAGAACGGTGAAGAACGACCTCCAGTCCACGATGCCGGAACCCGGCAGCCGGAAGCGCCACCAGCGCGCGCGCGCTAGCGGGTTGATGCCGGTGCGCCGCAGCACGGACTCGATGATCTCCACGTCCTTAAGGTGGACGTCGTAGATCTTGTCGATGAAGTCACGCGCCGCCTGTATGGGATCCATCATCTGCCAGCGCAGGTGCGAGGGATCGTACTGCAAGCCGATATAAGGACTGTCGCCGAAAGCGGAGAACAGCGCCTCATAGCCGACCGGCCCCGTGGCGATGTTCGGCCCGCCGGCCCAGGGCTCCCAAAGGATGCGCACTTTGTGCTGCTGGCAGGCGGGGAAGTATTTCTCCGTATAAACCTTGACGATTTCAGCCACCTGCTCCTTGAGTGGGCGTCCTGGAATGGTGCCCGAGGCGGTGCCGACGTAGGGCGCGCCGAGTTTGCCTGCCATCTCGATCACCTTGACGAACCGCGCGTTGGCGCGGGCGCGCGCCTCCGCCTCCGGCGCCACGTGGTTCACCGTGTCGCCCACCGAGGAGAGGTACAGGTTGTTCGCGGCCACCTGCGCGCGGATAAACTGGAGCCGGGAGTCGTCCACGCGCTCCGGGTTGAGCGACGCGCCGTCGGTCATGAGTTGGAGGCTGGTGAAGCCGGCGTTCTTCGCAAACGCGAGATTCTGCTGCGAAAAGCGGCACAGAATGCCAAGCTTGGGGCGCCACACTTTGCGTGACTGGGCCTGTGCGGCGAGGGTGGCGCTTCCGGCCAGCACATGCCTGCGCGTGATTTTCATATCACCTCTGAGCATACTAGAAACAGCAGCCGCGGCGCGCTTGCGTAACGCCCGTGACGGGCGTATGCTTTCCCAAGTGGGAGGGGAGGCTGCTGCGATTGGCGCGAAGCGTGGTCTCTCGATACCAGGTCCTTGAGAAACTCGGCGAGGGCGGCTACGGCGCCGTCTATAAGGCGCGGGATACGCGCGTCGAGCGCCTGGTCGCCCTGAAGTTCATATCCACCCACCTGCTTGACTCCGAACAGGCCGTGGAACGCTTCCGGCGCGAAGCCCGCGCCGTTTCCGCCCTGAGCCACCCGCACATCGTGGTGCTGCACGACGTGGACACCGATCCGGAAACCGGCCGCATGTTTCTGGTATTGGAGTACCTGTCGGGCGGCACGCTCCGGCAGCTCATACAGCGCTCCGTGGAACAGCGCTCGCCCGTCGATCCGTTCGAGCTGCTGCGCTGCGGCGTGGCCATCGCCTCGGGCTTGCGGCACGCGCACCGGCACGGCATCCTGCACCGCGACGTGAAATCCTCCAACGTGATGTTCTCCGAGGACCGCATCGTCAAGATCACCGATTTCGGCATGGCGAAAGCGGATGACGGGCGCGACATCACCGCGCCGGGCGCACCCGCCGGGACGGTGGCCTACATGTCGCCGGAGCAGGCGCGCGGCCTCGACCTGGACTGCCGCACGGACATCTATTCCTTCGGCGTCGTGCTATACGAACTGGCGGCGGGGCGGCTTCCGTTCACCGCTTCGAGCGGCTTCGACCTGCTCAACCGCATCGTGACGGAACCGACGCCGCCGTTGAAAGCCGTTCGTCCCGACCTGCCCGAGGAGATGGACCGCATCATCCAGCGCGCCACGGCCAAGCAGCTCTCCGAACGCTACCAGGACGTGGAACAGATGGAGACGGACCTGCTGGCCTTGCAGCACAGGCTGGTCTCGATGTCGGAGCAGCCGACCGCGGTCCTCGTGTCCGCCGCACCCCCGCCGCCCAAACCGAGGCGGCGTGCCGTGCTCCTGATGTTCCTGGCCGTGGCCGCCGCCGTTCTGGGAGTGGTTTGGTACGGACGCACGCCGGCGCCACCGAAGCCGGCACGGCTGATGGCGGTGGTCCCGTTCCACTGCCTGGGCGCGGAGGACGCGCACCGCGCCTTCTGTGAGGGCCTGGCGAACACGATCTCGAACAAGTTCACGCAGACCGAGCCGTTCCAGAACCGCGTGCTCGTGGTGCCGTATTCCGAAGTTCGCGGTGAAAGCATCACCAGCGCGGCCGAGGCGCGCAAGATTTTCAAGGTGCAGCTCGCCGTCACCGGCAGCGTGGAGTTCATCGGCGACGCGGTGCGCATCATCGTGAACCTGGTGGACGCCGAGAACACCGTGCAGACGGCCAGCCGGACGCTGGATTCCTCCGCCGCGAAGCTGGTGAAGCTCCAGGACGAGGCCTCCGAACTAGCCGCCGGCATGCTCGACCTGAAATTGCCCCCGGCCGAGCGCGGACGCCTGGACGCAGGACGCACGCGCGACGCCGCCGCATTCGACGCCTTCGTGCGCGGCATCGGCCATCTGGGCAGCGGCGAGGTGGAGGACGTGGATCCCGCCATCACCCTGCTGGAGGAGGCCGTCCGCCGGGACCCCGCCTACGCGCAGGCCCATGCGCATCTCGGCGAGGCCTACCTGGCGAAATATCAGGCCACCGAGGACGGCGCATGGCTCGGACGGGCGCGTGAGAGTTGCGAGCGAGCCCTGCGGGTGGACCGGCGCATGGCGCAGGCCCACATCGCGCTCGCCAACGTCTGGCTGGCGCGTACCGAGCCGGAAAGCGCCGTGCGGGAGTTGAGAGCGGCGCTCGCCTCCGAGCCCAAGAACGCCGATGCGCTGCGTGCGCTCGGCAACGCCTATGCCGCGATGTCCCGGCGCGATCCGGCGCGCAAGGCACAGGCGATCGAAACTTTGACTGCGGCCATCGCGCTCCGCCCGGAGTTGTGGACCACTTACCGCGACCTCGGGCTGGCGTACTACCGCATGGGCGATTTCCGCAATGCCGAGCGGCAGTTCCTGCTGATGCTGGAATTCACGCGAAGCGCGGACGCTTACCGGCGTGTGGGTGCGCTCTATCACCTCATGGACCGGCCGGAGGACGCCATCAGCTACCTGCGGAAATCCCTGTCCATCAAGCCTACCGCCAAGGCCTACGCCAACCTGGGCACGGTCTGCTACTACCTCCAGCGCTACGAAGAGGTGATCCCGAATTTCGAAAATGCGCTGCGGCTGAGCAGGGAGGAGCGCACCAGGAATCACGTGATCTGGGGCAACCTGGGCATGTCCTACATGGGTGTGCCCGGAATGCGCGATAAAGGCCTGGAAGCGCTGCGCGAGGCCATAAGGATCGCCGAAGCCCGCCTGCGCGCCGCGCCGAAGCACGCCGAAACACACGCCAGCCTGGCCTATTACCTGGCCGGCGTAGGGGACAAGTCCGCCGCGCTCAGGCACGCGCGCGAGGCTGGGGACTTGGCTCCGGAAGAGGCCTCGGTCCAGTTCCGGCGCGGGCTGGTATACGAGAGGCTCGGGCAGCGTCAGGACGCGCTGAAGGCCATCGGGCGGGCGATCGAGTTAGGGCACCCCATGAAAGAAGTCCTGCATGCCGGGGACCTGGCAGAGCTGCGCCGCGACCCCGCGTTCCAGCAAGTCAGCAAGTAAAGAAGGATGGTGTATGGGAATACCAGCGAAGCAGATGGCACGCACGGATAAAGTAGTGTTCGCCGTCGAAGATGGAAGGGTGGTCGTCACCCCCTACTACGCCCAGTTCTACGTGGGACAGGAGATCCGGTTTGAGGCCGCCCCGGGGACCCCCTGGGCCCTTGAGTTTCACGGCAAGCGGTCGCCGGAAGGGCCCGGCGGGGCCACCGTGGCCCACGGCAACGGGGCGAGAATGTGGCCGCGCCTGGTAGCCAGGCGCACCGGGCACTTCGGCTATTCCGTCGCCTTGACGGGCCCCGACTCGAGGCTGGAGTATACCGTGTTCATGGACGCGGCCTGCCCGGAGATCATCATCGACGCACAGGAAGAGTGAGCGCGCCCGGCTACTCCGTCCGGATGCTTGCAGCAGCGGCGTTGTGTCTGCTTTCGGGTTCTGCCGCCGCCAGGACCGCCCCCGCGGACAGGGTGGTGGTCAACAAGGCGAAGCGGGAGCTTCTCCTGTACCGTGGCGGGAACGTGATCCGTTCTTACAAGATCGCGTTGGGAAATAATCCCGTGGGGCCGAAGACCCGCCAGGGCGATGGCAAGACACCCGAAGGAAACTACTCGATCAGCGGAAGAAACGCCGCCAGCGCCTTTCACAAGTCGCTGCGGGTCTCGTATCCGAATGCCGCCGACCGGGAGCGCGCGCGGCGGCAGGGTGTGAATCCGGGCGGCGACATCATGATTCACGGCCTCCCGAACGGCCAGGGTTTTATCGGCGCCGCCCACCGCCTGACGGACTGGACCAATGGCTGCATAGCCGTGACCAACGCCGAGATCGAGGAGATCTGGAACCTGGTGCCCAACGGCACGCCGGTCGAGATCAACCCGTAGGCTACTCCACCCGGATGCCGCCCGCGGCCGTGCTGAGGTCCACCGCCGGCCCGCCGCCGCGCAGCTTCGCGTTGATGTCCTGCCGCGGACTGCGCGCCGCCGGTTGGGACGCACCGGCGATCTGCACGCGCCCCGCCGAGGTGTGCGCCTTCACGTCGAAGCCCGAACCCGGCAGCCGCACCATGATCGACCCGGCGCTGGTGCGGGCCGAAACCGGCGCCGAAGTGGCCTGCTCCACGTTGATGCTCCCGGCACCGCTCTGGGCGTCGATGGCGCCGTGAACTCCGGCGATTGAAATCTTTCCCGCGCCGGTGCGGACCTTCACGTCGCCGTGCAGTCCTTCCACGGACACCTGTCCGGCGCCCGCTTCGGCTGCGAGGCGGGTGACGGCCGGTGTCTCGATCTCATACCGGATGGAAACGCGGTGGCGCAAATCGCTTTCCGGGAGGCGTTCAATGGTGATGATGTTGCCGGACTGGCGCACGGGCGGGTTCTGCTGGATGCCGGATGCCTGGGCGTCAAGCCGGCGGCTGTCGCCATTCGGGCGGATGGCGCCGCGGACGCGGACTTCCGAGCCCGTCCCGGCGCGCACGGAGATGCTGCCGGCGTGCGTGGCGGCGTTCAACTCCACCGGTCCGCTGACGGGGAAGCTGCGCTCAAAAGCAATCTCCTGCGCGCCGGCCAGCGCGGCGAGGGCAAACACTGCGAGGGGAATTCGAAACTTCATGCGCCATTGGACGCGCCGGAAGGCCTTTCGTTAGTAAGTCACCTTGTTCACGTAGTTCCCGTCCTCGTCGAAGTGCGGCCACGGACCCACGCGCCGGAACCCGCTGATGATGAAGTCGTCATACATCGGCGTGGGCTCGAAATAGCCCGGGTAGCGCAGATGCTCGCGGATGACCGGCTCGTTCAACTCCACGCCCAGCCCCGGCGCGTCCGGCACGGGCAGGTGGCCGTCCTGGATGGCGACCCTGGGTTTCACCAGGTCGCCCCACCAAGGCATGTCCACCGCGTGGTTTTCCATCACCACGAAATCCTTCAGCGTGGCCGCCAGGTGTACGCTGGCCATGCATCCCACCGGCGAGCCGGCGAAATGCAGCACCGTGGGGATGCCGTGCATGGATGCGAAATCGGAAATGCGCTTGGTTTCGATGAGCGCCCCGGAGGTCTCCGGGTCCGGCTGAATGATGTCCAGCGCCTGGTTTTCGATCAGATTCTGGAAGCCCTCTTCCAGGCCGAAAATATCCTCGCCCGTGAGCGTCGGGGTGGTGGTGGATTCGCTGATCTTCTTGTAGCCCCGCCAGTCCCTCCAGGGAATCAGGTCTTCGGCCCAGGCAAGCTGGTAGGGCTCGAAGGCGCGCGCGTAGCGTATGGCGTCGTTCACGCTCAGGCGCCCGAAGTGGTCGGCCCCCAGCGGCTGATCCCAGCCGATGGCGTCGCGCACGGCCTGAATGTATTCACAAAGGTACTTCAGGCCTTTTTCGGTCGCGACGCCGCTCTGGTTCACCGCGCCGGGACGCTGGGCCACCATCCTCGTGTAGAGGTCCATCTTGAAGAACGTGAACCCCATCTGTTTGCGCTTCAACATGCGCGCGGCGTAGATCTTGGGATCGTCGTGCCCGGTGGTGTCGCAGTAGACGCGGATGCGGTCGCGGCGCTTGGGGCCGAGCAGCCGCCACGCCGGCGCGCCGTACACCTTGCCCGCGATGTCGTGCAGCGCCATGTCCACGGCGCTGTAGCCGCCGCCCATGCGGCCATGCCCGGCGAACGGGCGGATGCCGGCCAGGACGTTGTCGATCTCCAGCGGGTTCTTCCCCTTGATGTGCGCCTTCAGGATCAGGGCGATGCCTTTCACGCCCGCGTCGCGCACTTCGCCCAGGCCGTAGACGCCCTGGTTGGTGTCAATGCGGATGATCGGGTAATCGTAATTCGCCGCCACCGTGCAGGCGCGCATATCCGTGATGCGCAGCCTGGAAGGCGCCGAGCGCGGGTTCACTCCCTGTAATTCCCGCGCCTCGGCGGGCGTGGGCAGCGCGCGCGAGACCGCCGCCGCCGCGCCCGAAGCGCGCAGCAGCGAGCGCCGGCTGAACCGTTTCGCTTGCATGGGCCACCTCCTGGCGGAAGGGAACTGTAACATCCACCAGGGTCCGATTATATCCCGCAAGCTACATCAGCCGGAAATTCACTTCGATGGTTGCCGCAACCGTGGCGGGCGTGCCGTCACGGTAAGCGGGACGGAAGCGCCAGGACTTCACGGCGGCGATGGCGGCTTCATCCAGGCCCATGCCGAGCGGTGTCATGACGTAGGCCCGCGAGGCTCGGCCGTCCGTATCAATTTCCGCATACACGACGATGGAACCCTGCAAGCCTGCGGCGCGGGCCTCCTCGGAATACCGCGGCTCCACTTTTTCGATCAGCGAGGGCATGGTCACCGAGGCTGCCCTGGCGGACTTGGCCGCGCGGATCTCCTCGGCCCGCTCGCGGCTGCGGCGCGCTTCCTCGTTCTGGCCCAGCGTGGAGAGCACCGTGGCATAGCGGCCGAGCACGCCTGCGGACATCATGTTCTGCGGCCCCAAAGACGCGTTCAGCACGCCCAGCGCGCGCTGGTACGCGGCGGCGGCTTCCGCTTGCCGGCCCGCGGCCGCCAGGGTTTCGCCGAGTTTGTCCAGTGCCATGCCGAAGGCGGGCGAGTCCTGGCCTGCCACGGCGCCGAGGATTGCGGCGGCTCGCTCTGCGGGCGGTACGGCCTCCGCATGGCGGCGCCGGCCGCGCAGCACCGCGGCGAGGTCGTTGAGGCTGGCCGCCACCACGGGTTGGCCGGGCGCGGCCGCTTCCCACAACGCGAGTACACTGCGGTAGACGCGCTCGGCCTCGGCGTAGCGGACTTCCTTCTCATAGCCGCGGGCCACATCGCGCAGCAGCGGCGCGGCACGGTGCGCCAGCGCGCCCGCACCGGCGGCATAGGTTTCGAGGATCTTTTCGGCTTCGTCGTAGTGGCCGGCCGTGATGGCTTCGCGTGCCTGCCGGCAGGGTTCCTGCCATGGTTTGTCAGCCTGAGCAAGCAGCAGGGCGGGGATCAGCAGGAGTAGCATGCCTTCCCGGCGGCACGCCAGTTGCCATCAAGGAATCAAATACTTACGGGCGGTGCGCCGTGCCGCGCGTTCACAGGTGTGTATTGACCGGCGCCTGCCGCGAACCCTCGTAGGCCGCGATGGCCGCTTCGTTCTTCAGGATATAGCCGAGCTCGTCCACGCCTTCGAGCAGGCAGTGTTTGGCGAAGGCATCCACGGGGAATTCCACCGCCGTGCCGTCGGCAAGCTTTAGCGTCTGCGCCGCCAGGTCCACCGAGACCTCCGCATCGGCGTTCCGGAACAGTTTCGCGTGCACGTCCGCCGGCACCACGATGGGCAGCAGCGAATTCTTCAGCGCGTTCTGCTTGAAGATGTCCGCGAACGAGGTGCTGATCACCGCGCGGAAGCCGAACTGCGTGAGCGCCCAGGGGGCGTGTTCGCGCGAGCTGCCGCAGCCGAAGTTATCGCCCGCCAGCAGAATCAGTGCGCCCTTGGCGCTCGGCTGGTTGAGGATGAAATCGGGCTTGGGGTTGCCGTGCTCGTCGTAGCGCCAGTCGTAGAAAAGCTGGTCGCCGAGCCCCTGCTTGGAGATGGTCTTCAGGAACCGGGCGGGGATGATCTGGTCCGTGTCGATGTTGTTCACCGGCATCGGAACCATGCGGCTGGAAAAGCTGGTGAAGGGTTTCATAGCAGGGTCCTCACATCCGCCACGGCGCCGGCGATGGCGCTGGCGGCGGCGGTCATCGGGCTGGCGAGGAAGGTGCGCGCGCCCTTGCCCTGGCGGCCTTCGAAATTGCGGTTGGAAGTAGAGACGCTGTACTGGCCGGGCTGGAGCTGATCTCCGTTCATGGCGATGCACATGGAGCAGCCGGGCTCGCGCCACTCGCAGCCCGCTTCGCGGAAGACGCGGTCGAGACCTTCGGCCAGCGCCAGCCGTTTCACCTCCTGGGATCCGGGCACCACCAGCGCGCGCACCCTCGGGTGGACCTTGCGGCCCTTGAGCACGGAGGCGGCGGCGCGCAGGTCCGTGATGCGGCCGTTGGTGCAGCTTCCGATGAAGATCACGTCGATGGGGCGGCCCAGCAGCGGCTTGCCGCCGGGCAGGTCCATGTAGCGCAGGGCCTTCTCGATGGACTCGCGCTGGAGCGGGTCGGCCACGCCCGCCGGGTCCGGAACCGGCGCGGTGACCGGGATGCCCATGCCCGGATTGGTGCCGAAGGTGATCATGGGTTCGAGCGCGGAGGCGTCGAGCGAGACCGAGTGATCGTAGCCCGCGCCCTCGTCCGTGGCCAGTTTCTTCCAGCGCGCCACGGCGGCGTCCCAGGCGGCTCCCTTGGGTGCGTAAGGCCGTCCGCTGAGATACTCGAACGTGGTATCGTCCGGGGCGATCATGCCCGCGCGCGCGCCGGCTTCGATCGACATGTTGCACACCGTCATGCGCTCTTCCATCGAAAGCGCGCGGATGGCGCTGCCGGTGTATTCGAAAACGCTGGCGGTGCCGCCGCCCACGCCGATCTTCGCGATCAGCGCGAGGATGATGTCCTTGGCCCCCACTCCCGGCCGCAAGGCGCCATCCACCTGCACCTGGTAGCTCTTCGAGCGCCGCTGCAACAGGCACTGGGTTGCGAGCACGTGCTCCACTTCGCTGGTGCCGATGCCGAACGCCAGCGCGCCGAACGCCCCGTGCGTGGCCGTGTGGCTGTCGCCGCACACCACCGTCATGCCCGGCTGCGTCAGCCCCAGTTCCGGCCCGATGATGTGCACCACGCCCTGCCGCTCGCTGTGCGTGCCGAAGCAGGCAATTCCGAAATCGGCGCAGTTGCGCTCAAGCTGCGCGATCTGCGCGGCGGCGATGGGGTCGGCTACCGGCAGCGAGCGGTCCGTGGTGGGAATGCTGTGGTCCACTGTAGCCACGGTGTACTCGGGGCGGCGCACCTTGAGACCACGCTCCCGCAGCCCCTGAAACGCCTGCGGGGAAGTCACTTCGTGGACCAGGTGCAGATCGATGTAGAGCAGCGTGGGAGCGCCGGGCTGCTCGTGCACCACATGGGCGTTCCACACCTTCTCGATGATGTTTTGCATGAGGAAACTCCACCGCTCCCTGGCGGTCGCGGCTCGGAATACCAGTTTAACCCAAGGGGCCGGATGAGCCCGGAAGCTGGTAAGCTCCCGGGCTCATCCGATCGCGGCGCACACCGCTTCGCCAACCTGTTCGGTGGTAGCGGGGGCGCCGGAGGGCTTGAGGTCGGCGGTGACTCTCCCGGTCCGGAGAACGGCTTCTACCGCCGTGTTCACCGCCGCGGCCTCTTCCTTCAAACCGAAACTGTATTCGAGCATCGCCGCCACCGAGCCGATGGCGCCGAGCGGGTTGGCCCGGTTCTGCCCGGCGATGTCCGGCGCCGAGCCGTGTACCGGCTCGTAAAGCCCGGTCCACGCTCCCGAAGGCTTCCGGTCCCCAATGGAGGCCGAAGGCAGCATCCCGATCGATCCCGCCAGCACCGCGCCTTCGTCGCTGAGGATGTCGCCGAACATGTTCTCGGTGAGCACCACGTCGAAGCGGCGGGGATTCAGGATCAACTGCATGGCGCAGTTGTCCACCAGGATGTGATCCAGGGCCACGTCCGGGAACTCCGCGGCGGTCTCCACCACCACGCGGCGCCAGAGCTGCGAATTCTCCAGCACGTTGGACTTGTCCACGGACGTTACCTTCCTGCGCCTGCCGCGGGCCAGGTGGAAGGCCATGCGGGTGACGCGCTCGATCTCGGGGCTCGTGTAGGTCATGGTATTGACCGCACGCGCCTGGCTCCCCTCTCCGGTGATCCCGCGAGGCGTGCCGTAATAAATGCCGCCGGTGAGCTCGCGGACGATGATCATGTCCGTGCCCTCCACCAGATGGTTCTTCAGCGGAGAGGAATCGAGCAGCGGCGCGTAAGCCTTCACCGGGCGCAGATTGGCGTAAACTCCCAGCGCCTGGCGTATGCCGAGCAGCCCCTTTTCGGGACGCTTCTCGGGCGGGGCGTTATCGAATTCCGGCAGGCCGACCGCCCCCATCAGGGTGGCGTCGGCGGCGAGAGCCAGCCGCCGGGTCTCTTCCGGAAACGGATCGCCGGTCTTATGGATGGCGATGCCGCCCAGCAGCCCCTCGCTCAAATTGAGTTTGTGGTTCCACTTTCCGGCCACGTGGCGCAGCACGCGGACGGCTTCGCGGGTCACCTCCGTGCCGATGCCGTCGCCGGGCAGAACCAGTACGTTCAGGTCCATGTTCACTTCGCGGTTGCGTGCCGGGCCATGTTGCCGTCGCGGATGAGAGCCGCGATCTCCTCGTCCAGCACGCCTTTCTTGCGGTCGGCGAAATCGGTGAAGCGCCGGTACAGGTCGTCCAGTTCGGCCTTATCGAGCTGGAAGCCCAGGTCTTCGCAGCGCTTTTTCAACGCGTGGCGTCCGCTGTGCTTTCCCAGCACCAGCTTGCTTTCCGGTACGCCGACCGTCTTAGGGTCGATGATCTCGTAGGTGGTACGGTCCTTCAGCATCCCGTCCTGGTGGATGCCCGCCTCGTGGGCGAAAGCGTTGCGGCCCACGATCGCCTTGTTGGGCTGCACGCCGAAGGTGATCAGGGACGCCAGCAACTGGCTTGCCGGGTAGAGGTGCTCGCAGTGGATGCCGGTTTCGTAAGGGAGCACGTCCTGCCGCGTCTTGAGGATCATGACGACCTCTTCGAGCGAGCAGTTTCCGGCGCGCTCTCCGATGCCGTTGATGGTGCACTCGATCTGCCTGGCGCCGGCGCGGACCGCGGCGATGGAGTTGGCCACCGCCAGCCCCAGGTCGTCGTGGCAATGCACGCTCACCACGGCGGAATCGCCCAGCGCGCGCGCCACCCGTCCGATCAGGGCGGCGAATTCGTCGGGCACCGAGTAGCCCACCGTGTCCGGGATGTTCACCGTGCGCGCTCCCGCCGCAACCACCGCCTTGGAAACCTCTTCCAGGTAATCGGGCTCGGTACGGGCGCCGTCCTCGGCCGAGAATTCCACGTCATCGGCGTAGCGGCGCGCCAGTTCCACCGCCGCCACGGCGGCCTCCAGCACTTCCTGGCGGGACTTCTTCAGCTTGTACTTCAGGTGGATATCGCTGGTGGCGATGAAGGTGTGGATGCGCGGGCGCCTGGCATGCGTCAGCGCCTGCGCGGCGCGCTCCACGTCCAGGGGACAGGCACGCGCCAGGGCGGCCACGCTCGCCCACGGAAACTCGCGGCTGACGGCGTCCACGGCCTCGAAATCGCCTGCGGAAGCGATGGGAAAGCCGGCTTCCAGCACGTCCACTCCAAGCTCCACAAGCCGCCGGGCCATCTTCAGCTTTTCCGCCGTGTTCATGCTGCATCCCGGCGACTGCTCGCCGTCGCGCAGCGTCGTGTCGAAGATGTATACGCGCTCGCTCATTGCTCCGGTGTGACCATTATGGCGGCTCCCTGTTTGATTTGGCAAATTTATATTTTTAGTAGTACGTATAAGGTCTTGTAATGCTGCTCCTGAATTTGGTAAATTTATGGATTCGGATCCATAGATAAGATAGCGTTATGGAGCTGTACTCCCTCCAGGTCTTCCTGGCCATCGCGACCGAACGCAGCTTCTCGCGCGCCGCCGAGCGGCTGTTGCGCACGCAGCCCGCGGTTTCCCTCGCCTTGCAGCGGCTGGAGGCCGAGCTGGGCGAAAAGCTGATCGACCGTTCGGGCAAGGAGCTGATGCTGACCGACGCCGGGCGCGCCGTGCTCGACTATGCCCGCCGCTTCGAAAACCTGCGCCTGGAGATGGAGAACGCGCTGGCCGAGCTGCGCGACCACTCCGCCGGCCGGCTGGTGGTGGGCGCCAACGAATCCACCGCGCTTTACCTGTTGCAGCACATCGAGCGCTACCGCAGGTTGTACCCCAAGATCAAGGTGCAGATCCGGCGCAGCCTTTCCAGCAAGATTCCCAACGAGATCATCGACGGCAACCTGGAGATGGGCGTCATCAGCTACGACCCGGGCGACGAGCGGCTGCACAGCCGCGTGATCTACACCGACTCGCTCACCTTCGTGGTTTCACCCCGCCACCGCTTCGCGCATCGCAGGACGGTGCCCATCGTAGAGCTGGGTTCCGAAGTGTTCATCGCGCACAACGTGATCTCTCCCTACCGCGAGGTGGTCTTGCGCGAGTTTCAGGCCCACAAGGTGCCCCTGAACATGGAGGTCGAGATGCCCACCATCGAGACCATCCGCAAGCTGGTGCAGAACAACCAGGGCGTGGCGTTTCTCCCGCGCATGTGCGTGGAGATGGAGATCCAGCAGAAGGCGCTGTGCGAGGTGCGCATCCGCGAGTTGCAGGTGGAGCGCAAGATCCGGCTGGTGTACCCCACCCGCCGCGCCCTGAGCCACGCCGCGGTGGCGTTCCTTGAACTGGTCAAAGGGAAGTAGCGCGGACACCGCCGCGGTGTGGTACAGTTTCACACGGAATAGCCGCTATGACGCTTCCGCAGACTTACCTCGCCGCGCTGCTGCTGATGATTCTCGGAATGCTGTGCTGGGGGTCATGGGCCAATACCTTCAAGATCACCGGCCGGTGGCGCTTTGAGCTGTTCTATTTCGACTACGCCATCGGCGTGCTGGCCGCCGCGCTGATTTACGCGCTCACTTTCGGGTCGCTGGGCTTCGACGGGTTCTCCTTCATGGATGACCTGATGCACGCCGGCAAGCGCCAATGGGCCCTGGGCTTCGCCGGCGGCGTGGTGTTCAACCTCGCCAACATGCTGCTGGTGGCGGCCATCTCCGTGGCCGGCATGGCGGTGGCCTTCCCGGTGGGAATCGGGATGGCGCTCATCATCGGGGTGGTCTGGAACTACCTCATCCGGCCGCAGGGCAACCCCATCCTCCTGTTCGCCGGCTGCGGCGTGATTGTGGCCGCCATCGTGGTGGATGCGCTGGCTTACCGGGCCCTGGGGATCATCCGGCACGAGCAGCTCGCCAAGTCGGGCAAGGCCGGGAGCACCATGCGCCGGGTGAGCGCCAAAGGCATCGTCCTGAGCCTGGTGAGCGGCGTCTTGATGGGCTGCTTCTACCCGCTGGTGATGAAGGGCCAGGAGGGCGAGATCGGCCTGGGGCCGTACGCTATCGGGGCGGTGTTCGCGCTGGGCGTGTTCGCCTCTACGTTCGTGTTCAACCTGTTCTTCATGAACCTGCCCGTGGAAGGCCCGCCCATCGAGATTCTGGATTACTTCCGCGGCCGCTTCCAGCAGCACGTCATGGGGATTCTGGGCGGCATCATCTGGTACACCGGCACCATTTCCAGCTTCGTGGCCGCCAGCGCGCCGGAGGAGGTCCATGTGGGCCCGGCGGTGAGTTATGCCATCGGGCAGGGCGCCACCATGGTCAGCGCGCTCTGGGGATTGCTGGTCTGGAAGGAATTCGCCGGCGCCGACACCCGGGTGAAATCGCTCGTCGCCATCATGCTGGTGCTGTTCGCCTGCGGCCTCGGGCTGGTTTCGGTGGCGCCTCTGTTCGCACGCCCGTGAGCAACCACCCGCGCAGGTGCGCGAGGAAGTCTCCGCACGCGGCAGGCTCGCGCCACGGGCAATGGCCGCAGCGGGCCGAGCGGCGGGCTACATGAAGTAGCCGTGCACGGTGTCGCCGAACTCCCGCATGAAGCGCATCTCGTCTTCCGGGAGCGGGCCCGCGCTGAGCGCCGCCAGGTTCTGTTCGAGCTGCTTCAGGTTCGAGGGCGCGGTCATGCACACGTCCACGTGCGGGTTGCTCAGGACGAAGCGGTAGGCCTGCGGCGCCGTGGGCAGGGCGCCCTTCCATCCGCGGGGCCGCATCAGCAGCTTGCGCCAGCGCGTGGCGGTGTAGCTGACCACGCCGGGCCGATGCGCCGCCAGTTGTGGGAAGATCTCCCGCTCCGCGCCGCGGTGGGCGGCGTTGTAGCGGATCATGAGCACGTCCAGCGCGCCCTGCGCGGCCATGTTGCCCGCGAACACGCGGTCGTGGCAGGACATCCCGACCGCCCGCACGCGCGGATCGTGGCGTAGTTCCTCCATCTGGTCGCGCACTTTCGGGGTGATGTGCTCCGGCTTCATCACGCCGAGGAAGAGAAACACGTCCAGGTAGTCGGTGCGAAGCTGCCGCAGGCGCTTCTCCAGCGCCCGGCGCAAGTCCTGCTGCATCCAGATCAGGTTGTAAGCGCCGGAGGCCACCACGAACTGCTCGCGGCGGCCGGGCAGCACTTCCCGCAGCGCGCGCGTCATCTGGCCGTCAAAGCCGTACATGAAAAAGTAATTCACGCCCTGGTCGATGGCGCGGAACACCGCTTGTTTGCCCGGCCAGTAGGATGCCGAAAGCCCCAAACGGCACACGGGCGTGGGCAGCTTCCCCAGCGTCGCGGTGCGGAACTTGTTCCACATATCAGATCCTGCTCCGGCCGACCCGCTTCATGACTTTCTCGATGGCGCCGAAGACACGGTCTTCCACGTCGTCCTGCCAGGGACCGGGCATCCCGTAGTAGGTCATGCTGTCGTTGGCCTCGTAGCCGCCTTCCTTGAGCACGCGCGCCGACGGGATGTAGGCCATCACGTCGTTGGAATAGCCGGCCACCACCAGGTTCTTGTCGCCGAAGGTTTTCTTGGCGCGCAGGCTGTAGTCCACCACCACCTCGCCGCCCAGCGCCAGCAGCGTGAAATCCTTGCCGATGGCGATGGCCTGCACCGGGTAGGGATAGCTGCGCAGCGGCCGGCGCTGGTCGTAGAAGGCGAGCTGTCTCCTGGCGTTACGGACCTTCCACTTGTTGGCGTCTTTAAGCAGTTCTTCGAACTTGGCGCGGGTGTGGTACGCAAACGCCAGGTCCACCACCTGGTAGGCGCCCTTGATCCGGCCGCGCACCGGAGCGAATGCACCGCCCAGCACCCGGTTCACCTCGGCTCCCAGCGTGGTCCCGTGCTGCGTGGCAAGCTCCACGGTGCTGCGCGGATTGGGGTTCTGGTCCGCGCCGCAGAGCTCCAGGAACATAGCCGTGGCTCCGGGGTTGGCCCGTTCGATTTCGGCCTGGGCGAAGCCGGCGTAGTCGCCGCTGAGCCGGCAATGCTCACCCGTCATGGTGGTGTTGTGGCAGGCATAGCCGAACAGGACGGCGCGCAGCTTTCCGTCGGGTGTTGTGATTTTCAACACCGGCACATCGGGGTCCGTAGGCCCCTCTGGATTCACGTTAATCTGGTAGCCCTTCGGCGTCGGCCTGCGGCGGTTGACGCCGAACGTGGCCCGCCCATGCCCCAGGGACAAACTGGCGGGCTGGAGGTCTGCCAGGGCGGCGCCCACCACGGTGAAGATGTCATCGGCCAGCTTGCGGGCGTAGCGGTTAACCACCCCCTGTTCCTGGGGCGAAAGCTCGAACATGATCTCAAGGTTTTCCCCGATCAGCGGTCCCGTGTGCGTGTGGGAAGCGTTAAATACCAGGTTCGAACGCGAGATTCCGTACGCTTTCAGGATGCGCGCCGCCAGCGGGTCGGTGAACGAGCGCGGGTAACCGATGACGTCGGCTGTGACAACCACGGCTCGCACGCCCTTGGCATCCTCCAGTGCCAGGGCTTTCGCCTTCAGGTCCATCACCACCCCCTCGGAGGGGTGCGTCCGGGAAGCGTACCCTGACATGTAGATCGGCTCGGGGGGTGTGATCACTTTAGCAGCTACACCCGCCTTGTATTCCGCCGCCATCGCGGTTAAGCTGGATACCATTGCTAAAAACGGCATCATTCGCATAGCAGTCACCCGGCTTGATTTAGTATACTTTACCGGACATTGGGGGTTGCGGGATGCGAATCGCAGAATTGATCGTTCTGGCATGTCTCGGCGCGCCGGTCGTGTGGGCACAGACTCAGGCTCACGCAGGCGACCTGAAGGGCAGTGTTTTGGATCAGGCCGGCGGCGCGATTGTGGGCGCACAAATCACCGTTTCCGATCCGCAGCGGGGCATATCGCGCTCCGCAGTCGCGGATAGCGAAGGTGCCTACCGGGTACCGCTTCTCGAGCCGGGGGCTTACAAGGTGCGCGTCGAGGCGGCCGGCTTCAACACCAGCGTGACCGAGGGCGTGGAAGTGCGGGTGGGCGAGACCCGCGTTCTGCGCACGGTGATGGAGGTGGGCGCCATCAGCACGGAGATCACCATCTCCGCCGAGGCCCCCGTGGTGGACACGGAGCGGAGCCAGCAGGCCAGCAGCATCGACCTGCGGCGAATGGAGTCGCTGCCGATCAACCGGCGCAACTACCTGGACTTCGCGTTGCTCTCGCCGGGAGTGGTGGAGACCAGCGACCTGGTGGACGATACCGACTTCCGCGTGGCCCAGACGCCGCACTCCGGACTCAGCTTCGGCGGCGGTAACGGGCGCGGCAACGCCTTCACCATCGACGGCCTGGCGAACTACTACAACTCCGGCGGCGTGCGCCCCTCGGTCAGCCAGGAGGCCGTGCAGGAGTTCCAGGTCAACCGCAACAGCTTCGCCGCGGAGTTCGGCGGCTCGGTGGGCGGCGCCATAAACATCGTCACCCGCTCGGGCACCAACGAACTGCACGGGGATCTGTTCGGTTTTCTGCGGCACCGCGAGATCCAGGCGCGCAACTTCTTCGATCCGGGCAAATCGGCGTTTACCCGGGGGCAGTACGGAGCGGCCGCCGGCGGCCCGCTGAAGCGCGACCGCACCTTCCTGTTCTCCGCCTTTGAGAGGCTCGACCGGCACGAAACCGCGTTCGTGCCCATTTTGCAGGACCGCAGCGCCTTCAGCCGGCTCACGCCCTCGCAGCAACAGCTTGCCGACGTGTTCGACCGCGTGCCGCAGTTGCGCGACTTGGGTACAGCCATGCGCCGCTACCTGATCACCGACAACTTCCCCGATACCGTGCGGCTGTTCAATGCCAACAGCGGCGTGTTCCCGTTCGGCGAGGCGGTCAACCAGTTCTCCCTGCGGTTCGATCATCACTGGAGCGCCAGGGACCAGATGTTCCTGCGCGGGAACCTGACTGACAGCGCCAACCAGAACGCCCAGTTTGGCGCGCTCATCGGCTTCAACCGCGGCCGGTCGATCGCCGGCACCGACGGCACCCTGGCGTTCGGCAACACCCGCATGCTGGGAGGGAGTTGGATCGCGGAGACCCGCCTCATGTTCGCCTACAACCGGCTGGCCGTCACGCCTACCGACGGGATCGGCCCCGATATCACCATCACGGGCTTCGGCTCTTTCGGGCGCGAGATCTTCCTGCCCTCGAGCGGCTTCGAGCGCCACTACCAGGTGCAGCAGCACCTCGGGTATGCTTCCGGGCGGCACGCCCTGAAATTCGGGGTTGACATCAATCCCGTGCGGGACGTGGTGCGGTCGGAGACGTTCTTCGGCGGGCGGTTCCTTTTCGGCGAGCAGGTGCCGCTCGGCGCGCTGCTGCCGATGCTGACGGGGGATCCCAACGCGACGGCGGCGGTTGCGGGAGCGCTCACCGCCATCGGACAGCCGCGGCTGGCAGCCAACCTTCAGGTGCCCATCTCGGCGCTCCAGGCCTTCAACCTGGGCTTGCCCGTGCTCTACCAGCAGGGCTTCGGGGATCCCAACTGGAGGGTGTGGTTCAAACGCTACGCGTTTTTCGCACAGGACTCCTGGAGGGCCGCCAAGCGGCTTACTCTGAACGTGGGCGTGCGCTACGACCTGGAGAGCCCGCCGCAGCCGGTCAAGACCGACGGTAACAACATCGCGCCCCGCGTGGGTTTCGCGTGGACCCCGTCGGAGAACGGCAAGACCGTGGTGCGCGGCGGCTACGGCATCTACTACGGGCAGATCAACGCTCAGATCGCCAACCTTCCGGCCACCCTCGACGGCATTCAGATCGCTCAGGCGGCCATCACCGCGCAGGCGCTGCCGGGACTCAACAATCCCCTCACGGGACGCCCCCTGACGTCCTTCGACGTGTACCAGACCCTGCGCGCGCAGGGCGTGCTGGGGCGGCGGACTATCACCCGCGAGGACATCGCGCAGGTAGGGCTGCGGCCGGGGCCGCAATCCTTCGGCCGGGTGATCTTCGGCATCGCGTCCGACTACGTGGATCCCTACTCGCATCAGGCCAGCCTGGAAGTGGAACGGGCGATCGGGGACATGGCGTTCTCGGCCGGGTACACCTTCAACCGCGGCGCGCGGCTGACGCGCATGCTCGACCGCAACCTCTACTACGCCGGCCGCACGGCGGCGGACCAGCCCGTATTCGGCTTCCGGGATCCCATGCTGCTGCAAAACAACGTGCTCGAGTCCACGGCGAACTCGTTCTACCACGCGCTGACTTTGCAGGCCGGGCGCCGCTTCCGCTCGCATTTCAGCCTGAACGCCCACTACACGTTCTCGAAAGCCATCGACGAGGTGACCGACTTCAACAGCGACTTCGAGCCGCACGATCAATTGAACGCGCGGGCCGAACGGGCGCTTTCCAGCTTCGACCAGCGCCATCGCTTCGTGGCCAGCGGCGTGGTGGAGCCCGGTTGGGGGCTGACGCTCTCGCCCATTCTGAGCGCGAACTCCGGACGGCCGTTCAACCTGCTGGCCGGTTTCGATAATCTGGGCGATCGCCACACGACCACTCACCGCCCCTTCGGAGCGGGGCGGAACATCGGACGCGGCCCGGGCTATGTGAGCGCGGATCTACGTGTCTCCCGGCGGTTCGGTTTCGGAGTGGACGGCAAGCGCTACGTGCAGTTCACGGCTGAGGGATTCAACCTCCTCAACCGGACGAATTTCCGCACGGTGAACAACACCGTGGGCGAAGTGCGCCTGTCGGATCTGCCGCAGCCCATAGCCGGCCGCCGCGGGGCGCCGACCACTCCGTTTGCCTTCACGTCGGCCTTCGACCCGAGGCAATTCCAACTCGGGCTGAAGATCGGCTTTTGAAATAGTACAATCGCACCGTGCTGATCCATATTCTGGTGAGCTGGCTGATCGCCGCGTTCGCGCTGTGGCTGGTGGCCCAGATCATTCCGGGCATTACGGTGGCGGGCTTCGGCCGGGCTATGATCGCCACGGTGGTGATTGCGGTGGTGAACGGGACGATCGGGCTCGTGCTGAAGATCGTCACCTTCCCGCTCACCATTCTGACGCTCGGGCTTTTCTTGCTGGTGATCAACGCGCTTCTGCTGAAACTGGCGGCGGCTCTGGTTCCCGGATTCGAGGTGAAGGGCTGCCTCTCAGCGGTGCTCGGCTCACTGGTGCTCACGATTCTGACCACCGTGCTCCGCCACCTCGTCTTTTGAACTAACCTGAAGGTGTGCTGACGCCCCAAACTCCCGGCGAGCTGGCTGAAGCGCTCGGCTCGGCGGGCTCGCGCAAGCAGACGGTGGCGCTGAATGGCGCGGGCTCCAAGCGCCGCATGGCCGGACCTCTGCCCGAAGCCGAGGTGGTCATCTCCACCGCCGGGCTGGGCGGCATCGTGCAATACGAACCGGGCGACCTCACTATCAGCGTGTGCGCCGGGATGCGCTGGCGCGAACTGGTGCGCGTGCTGGCGGAAAAGAAGCAGATGATCCCCCTCGATCCGCCCTTCGGCGAGGAAGCCACCGTGGGCGGCGTGGTGGCGGCCAATACCAGCGGGCCGCGGCGGCGCCTCTACGGCACGGCCCGCGACATGGTGATCGGGATGAAGTTCGCCCTGATCGACGGCCGCCTGGCACAGACCGGGGGCATGGTGGTCAAGAACGTAGCCGGGCTGGACATGGCCAAGCTGCTGATCGGCTCGTTCGGAACGCTGGCCGCCATCGCCGTGGTCAACTTCAAAGTGACGCCCAAGCCCACGCGGGAGCGCAGCTTTCTGGTGGCGTTCCCGGACGCGCGCGAAGCCGACCGGGCGCGCATGGGGATCCTCAAGAGCGTGTTGCAGCCGGAGGCGCTGGACGTGCTGAGCCCCGAGGTGTCCAGGGAACTGGGCGCGGAGGGCTGGACGTTGGCCGTGCAGGCAGGCGGCAACGAGGCCGTGGTGTCCCGTTACGAGCGCGAGCTGGCCGCGTTCGGCGATGGCCGCGCGTTCGAGGGTGCGCATGAGACCGCGCTCTGGCGCGCCATCGTCAACTTCGTCCCGCAGTACCTGACGGCGAACCCGGATGGCGCCGTGGTGCGGGTGGGGTGCGCGCTGAAGGACGTGGCCGCCGTTATGGAGGCCGCCGGGGGCGCGGCCGTGGCGCGCGGCGGCGCCGGCGTAGTGTACGCGGGCTTCCGCTACCTGGAGTTCGCCTCCGCCTTCGCCGGTGAAGCGGTGAAACGCGGCTGGCGGCCCGTGATCGAGTTCGCTCCCGAGCGGCAGAAACGCAACTTCGAGCTGTGGCCCTCCCCTGGCGAGGACCTCGAGATCATGAAGCGGGTCAAGCGCATGTTCGATCCGGAGGGGCTGCTGAACCGTGGCAGAATGTATGGCCGTATCTGAGCCGCCACGCCTTTTCGACCTGGACCGCTGCATCCACTGCGGGCTCTGCCTGAACGCCTGCCCCACCTACCGGGAACTGGGTCTGGAGATGGATTCGCCGCGCGGGCGCGTCTACCAGATGGTGCGGGTGGCCGAAGGGGCCATGGAGATCGGTCCGTCTTACCTGGAGCACATCGGCCGGTGCCTGGCCTGCCGCGGCTGCGAATCGGCGTGCCCTTCGGGCGTGCAGTACGGAAAGTTGATCGAGGCGGCCCGCGCGCAGATTGAAGCGCAAACCGTGCGGCCGCTGCCCGTGCGCTTATTCCGGCGATTCCTGTTCAACCGGCTGCTGCCTTCGCGCGGCATGCTGGGCATCGCCGGCGCGCTGCTCTGGATGTACCAGGCCAGCGGCGCCCAGCGGCTGCTCCGGGCCATCGGGGTATTCAAGCTCATGGGCGCGCTGGGCAAAGTGGAGCAGTTGACGCCCGCCGCCGAGGCTCCGTTTTTCTTCTCCAAGATTGGCCGAACCTTCCCCGCGGAGGGCGAGCGCCAGTATCGCGTGGCCATGTTGGCGGGGTGCATCGCCAACGTGAGCTTCGCGCGGCTGAATGAAGCTACGGTCCGGGTGCTGCAAAAGAACGGCTGCGAGGTGGTGCTGCCCGAAGGCCAGACCTGCTGCGGCGCGCTGCATGTTCACTCGGGGCTGAAGGAAGAAGCGCGCAAGCTGGCGCGGCGCAACATTGACGCGTTCCTGGCAGAGGATTTCGACGCCATCATCACCAACGCCGCCGGTTGCGGTTCCACCCTGAAGGAATACGGGGAACTGCTGGCGGACGACCCTCAGTACGCGCAAAAGGCCCAACGTTTCACCAATTTGATGCGCGATATCAACGAGTTTCTGGCTTCGATTCCGCTGAACCGGGAAATGAACGAGGTTCGGGCGACGGTCACCTACCAGGATTCCTGTCACCTGTTACACGGGCAGAAAGTGCGCGTGCCTCCGCGCAAGCTGCTGGCGGCCGTGCCGGGGCTGACTTTCCGCGAACTGCCCAACTCGGAGGTCTGCTGCGGCAGCGCGGGCATTTACAACGTGGTCCAGAACGAGTTGGCCATGGCCATCCTGCGCGCGAAGATGGATGCGGTGAACGCCACCGGCGCGGACATCATCGCCACGGCCAACCCGGGTTGCATGCTGCAACTGGAAGCCGGAGCGCGCCTGTTCGGGCGCGGGCAGAGAGTGGCGCACGTGGTGGAGATCCTCGACGAAGCGTACCGGAACGGGCGGACTTCAGCTTCCGATGAGTAATACTCCGCCATCGCTTTGCGGTGTTCTCCTGTGGGCGTTCGCGTCCGCCGTGCACGCCGGGACTTTGACAGTCACGATTCTTGACGAGTCCCGGAAGCCCACGCCGGCTCGCGTCTACCTGGTGGATTCGGCGGGCAAAGCGCAGTTCCCGGCCGGCGCCATCGTCTATGATCGCGTCCGGCCGGACGGCTTCGGAGCCGAACAGCACTTCGTCCCGGCAAACGGTTGGTTCTCCGTGGACCTGCCGGGCGGCGTCTGCCAACTCACCATCGAACGCGGCAAGGAGTACCTGCCGGTCTCCGAAGCGATTACGATCCCCCAATCCGGACGTGTGGAGCGCACCGTGCGCTTGACCCGCTGGGTCCACATGGCGCGGCTGGGGTGGTACTCGGCGGACATGCACGTCCACCGCCCGCTGCGCGACATGGCGACGCTCCTGGAAGCCGAGGATTTGAACCTGGGCCTGCCGATCACCCGTTGGCGGACCACGCCCGATAAGCTTCGCGAAGACGAGGACACCTTGAAATTCCTGAGTGGGCGCGCCGATGCCCTCGGGGCCATCCGAATCGCTGGTCACCGTTGGATGACGGTCCTCAACGAAGAGCTCGAACCGCGCGGTTCCGCGGTGCTGGTCACCCGCCTGGGGCGCCGGCCGGCGGAATTGCGGTATCCGCTCGTGGAGTATGGAAAGCGTTCCGTGGAACGCGGCGCCTTGGCCGATGTGGAGAAGGGAACCGCCTGGGAGTTGCCTGTCATCGCCGCCCTGGGGGGCTGCCAATTCGTCGGCCTCGCCAACAATCATTTTTGGCGCACCGGCTATTACCGCCCTGGGTGGGGCGCGTGGCCCGATCAGATGATCCGCTCCTACGCGCCGGCATGCGCCGGGTACGCCTTGGCGGGTCTGGATATGTACTACGTGCTGTTGAACATGGGCTTTCCGTTGAAGGTCTCGGCCGGCAGCGCCAACGGGGTTCACCCCGTTCCCCTGGGCTGGAGCCGCCTGTACGTCAAAGTGAAGGGCGAGTTCCGGCCCGAGAAATGGTTCGAGGGCGCCGCGGCCGGACGATCCTTCGCCACCACCGGGCCGATGTTGTTCCTGAAAGTGAACGGCCTGGAACCCGGGGCGGAGTCGCGCGCGGGCCGTTTCCCGCTCGACGTCACCGCCGAAATCGAACTCTGGTCCGAAAAGCCGCGGAGCTCCGCCGAGGTGATAGTAAACGGCAAAGCCTTCCCCGTTGCGCTTTCCGCGGCCGGGCGCGGTCGCGTGTGCCGGGGCAGGCGGGAACTGCGCCTGACGGCCAGCAGTTGGGTGGCGGCACGGTGGCTTGACGAGCGGGGGGCGGCCTGTGACGTGGCCCACACTTCGCCCATCTATTTTTGGCGCGGCCATGAGCCGATTCCGATCCCGCGGGTCGAGGCGGAGTACTTGCTGAAGCGTGTCGAAGCCATGATTCGTGACCTGGAAGGCGGTGCGCCCGGCCGCGGCTTGATCGTCGCCGATACGCCGGATCTGCGGCAGCGGACCCTGGAGGGTCTTCGCGCCGCGCAAGCCGTTTACCGGAAGAAACTGGAGCAGGCGCAGTGAAACGGGCTGTTTCACGGCTGCGCCGGTCCCGGTGTTAACATAGAGTTCTGCCTGCAAGCTTTACCCTATGGAGCACATCCTTTCGGTTGTTCTGTTTACCCCGCTCGTGGGGATGCTGGTCCTGCTGCTCTTGCCGTCCTCCAACACGCGGCTGATCAAGATCTGGGCCAACGCTGCCGCCTTCGTGGGGTTCCTGGTGTCTCTCCCGCTGGTTTTTCAGTTCGACCCGGCGAAGGATTTTCAGTTCGTCGAAAAAGCGGCCTGGATCCCGAGCATCGGCGCCGCCTACCACATCGGCATTGACGGGCTCGGGCTGCTGCTGGTCATGCTGACCACGGTGGTCGGCTTCCTGGCGATCCTTTCCAGTTGGAACTCGGCCAAGGACCGGCTGAAGGAATACTACGCGTTTTTCCTGCTGCTCCAGACCGGCATGCTCGGCGTGTTCATGGCGCTGGACTTCCTGTTGTTCTTCGTTTTCTGGGAGACGGTGCTGGTGCCGATGTACTTCATCATCGGCATCTGGGGCGGCCCGCGCAAGGTCTACGCCGCCATCAAGTTCATGGTGTACACCCTGATCGGGTCCGTGCTGATGCTGCTCGGCATCCTGACGCTTTATTACCAGCACGCGCAGCAGTTCCAGACGTTCTCGTTCGGCATCGCGGACCTGCTGCGGACCAACGTCCCGGCGGGGATCCAGTGGTGGGTTTTCTGGGCGTTCTTTGTCGGCTTCGCGGTGAAGGTGCCCATGTTTCCCTTCCACACCTGGCTGCCGGACGCGCACGTGGAGGCGCCCACCGCCGGATCGGTGATCCTGGCCAGCATCCTGCTGAAGATGGGGACGTACGGCTTCCTGCGGTTCTCGCTGCCGCTGCTGCCGGATTCGGCCAAGGATCCGGCCATCGTCAACGTGATGGCGGTGCTCTCCATCATCGGCATCGTCTACGGCGCGCTGGCTTCGCTGATGCAGAAGGACTGGAAGAAGCTGGTGGCGTACTCCTCGGTGAGCCACCTGGGCTTCTGCACCCTGGGTATTTTCGCGCTCAACCCGGCGGGGATCGCGGGGTCCATCATCCAGCAGATCAACCACGGCATCTCGACCGGCATGCTCTTCCTCATCGTCGGCATCGTGTACGAGCGCCGGCACACGCGCGAGATCACCGAGTACGGCGGGCTGTTCCGGGTGATGCCGGTGTTCACCATCGTGTTCCTGATCGCCGCGCTAAGTTCCATGGGGATGCCGCCGCTCAACGGGTTCATCGGCGAGATCACGATCTTGCAGGGCGCCTACCTGATGTCCTTCAACTGGGCGTTCTGGGGCGCGGTGGGGATCGCGCTGGGCGCGTCCTACCTTATTTGGCTGTTCCAGCGCACCATGCTGGGCAACACCAGCGAAAAGAACATGGGCATGAAGGACCTCTCCTGGCGCGAGATCGCGGTGTTCGCGCCGCTGATCGCCTGGGCCTTCTGGATCGGCTGCTACCCGCAGCCCTACTTCCGCGCGCTGGAACGGCCCGTGGCGCAGATCGTGGAACGCGTGCGGCCCGGCTATTATGCCGAGCACAAGCTGCCGAACCCGCTCCTCAGCGCGCCCGCGGCGGCGTCAGCAGCGCCCGCGGCAGTTTCGCCAGATACGTTAGCCTCTCGATGACCGGCAGCAGCCGGCGCACCGTGCGCCCGTCGAGCACCAGGCTTCCCGCCACCAGCACGGGATGCGGGATGGTGGTGCAGCAGCGCGCGCAGATGTCGATCTCGCCCGCCCGCCCGCTGGTGTGCAGCGCGCGCATACGCTGCATTTCGGGACCGTTCCACATGGAGGCGAGCGGCTGCACGGCGATATTGCCCACCGGTTTGCCGCCCAGCATGTAGCTCTGGCAACACGGGTAGACGTCGCCCGAGTGTTTCACGTAGAGCGGACCTCGCCAGAGGTAATGGCAGGGATGCCGCCACGCGCCGGGGGCGTGGCCCGCGTCTGGACGCATCAGGTTGGTTTCGTCTTCCTTGATGCGTACCTGGTCCACGCCGGGCACGCCGCGCCAGAAGCGCAGGAACTCTTCCACCTCGCCGGCGTTGCCGTCCATCCGGACCATCTGAACCACGACCTGGATCTTCGCGCGGCGCTCGGCTTTCAGACGCGCGAACCCGATAAAGTTCGCCCGGACCTTTTCGAAGTTGGCGCCCTTGCGGTAGAACTCGAAGGTCTGCTTGCGGGCGCCGTCGAAGCTGAAGGTGATCTGCTCGAGCGGCCCGGAGAGGATCTTTTCGGCCGCGCGCGCATCAAGCAGTGTGCCGTTGGTGGAGAGCAGCGTGGAGATGCCGTGGCGGTGGCAGAATTCGATGCGGCGGTGTATGGCCGGGTCGAGCAGCGGCTCTCCGAGCCCGATCAGCATCATGTGTTCGGCGGTGGGGCCCGCTTCCCTCACCAGGCGCTCGAAGACCGTGTCCGCCATGTCTTCCTTGGGCTGCGGCCAGGTTTCCCGCGGGCACATGGGACAGTAGAGATTGCACTTGGCGGTGGTCTCGACAATGTACTCCACGGGCATGGCGCGCAAACGCGCGCGCCGTGCCAGGTACCCCCAGAGAAGTTTTGCCCGGTTCCATACCCGCATCGGATTCATCTATTGTAAGGGGATGCAGCGGGAGCGCGTGCTTGTGTTGAACCACGCCACGCCGCGCGCGGGCGCGGACTGGGTGCTTTATTGGGCGCAGGCGAACCGCCGCGCGGACGCCAACCACGCGCTCGAGTTCGCCGCCGAAATGGCCAATGAGCGCGGACTCCCGCTGCTGGTCTACGAAGGGCTGGCCCCGGATTCCCCCCACCCAGGCTTCGTGCTCGACGGCATCGCGGAGCAGGAGCGGCGTCTGGCCGCGCGCGGCATCGGCTACCTGTTTCACGCCGGCGGCGGCGCCCTGGCCGCGCTGGCCGCCCGCGCCGCGCTGGTGGTCACCGACGACCATCCGTTGTGCGCCCCCGGGCCCGCGCATTACGCGGTGGATTCGAGCTGCATCGTTCCCATGAGCATGATGCCGAAACGCGAGTGGGCGGCCTACAGCATCCGTCCCAAAATCCGCCGGCTGCTGCCGCGCTTCCTGCGGCCAGTCGAGGCCGTTCCGCTGCGGCGCCCCTACCGCGGCGGCGCGGAAGAGTTTCGTGCGCCCGCGCCCGCAGCGGCCGCGGCGCCCCTCCCCGGCGGCAGGCTGGCCGCGGAGCGCACGCTCGCGGACTTCTGCCGGCGCCGCCTGCGCCGTTACGCGCGCGAGAAGAACGAGCCCTCCGCGCAGGCGACCTCGGGCTTGAGCCCGTACCTCCACTTCGGGCAGATTTCGCCGCTGGAGGTCGCGCTGGCGGTGAAGAAGTACGCGGAGCGGCACAAGCTGATCGCCGAGGAGTTTCTGGAAGAACTGATCGTCCGCCGCGAACTGGCGTTCAACTTCGCGCGCTTCACGCCCCAGCCGCACACGCTTGCGGCGCTGCCCGACTGGGCGCAGCGGACGCTGCGCAAGCACGCGCGGGACCGCCGCCCGTTTGTGTACTCGCGCGAACAATTCGAAAACGCCGCGACTCACGATCCGTTGTGGAACGCCACCCAGCGCGAATTGCTCACTTGCGGCCGCATCCACGGCTACTACCGCATGTACTGGGGCAAGAAGATCATCGAGTGGTCCCGCACATGCGAGGACGCCCTCGTCACCATGATCTACCTGAACGACCGCTACGCTCTCGACGGCCGCGACCCAAACGGCTACGCCAACATCCTCTGGTGCTTTGGCCTGCACGACCGCCCGTGGCCGGAGCGGCCCGTGTTGGGCTCAGTGCGCTACATGTCCTACGAAGGCATGCGGCGCAAGACCGGCGTGGACGCCTACATCGCCGCGCACAGCGCGTAAAGAAACGCACCGGGCCGCGGCGACAGGGTAAACAATCGCACAACCCGAGCCGCTTGCCCGGCGTCGGTCCGGCGCGCCCTCAACTACATTCGAGGGGAGGGGGAAGATCGTGCGCATTCTCATCGCCCTTCCGCTATTCGTATCCGCGGCTTTCATGAGCAGTTCGGACCGCCCTTTCACACCGCGCGACAAAGCCTATTACCTGGAGCCGAGCCAGCAGTCCTTCATCCGGCCCGGCCTGGTGACGAAAATCCTCTCGGCCCAGATCGCGCAGGACGGTACTATCACCGCGCGCTTCCGCATTACCGATCCCCGCGGGCTGCCGCTCCAGCGCGAGGGCATCACCACCCCCGGCGCGGTCTCCACGACTTTCATCGCAGCTTATCTGCCCAGGCAGGAGAATCCAGCCGGACCGGCTACGCAGTACGTGGCCTATACCACGCGGGTGGAAACGGATGCGGCCGGCGGCAGGCGAGCGACCCAGGCGACGGCGGATACCGGCGGCGCCTACCAGCAGGTGGGCGACGGGGAGTACATCTACACGTTCGGGAACAAGGCCGCGAACTTCGACCCGGCCGCCACGCACAGCATCGGCGTGTGGTCCACCCGCAACCTGGCGGAATTCGACCTTGGCTCGCAGTATTCCGACGACGTGTTCACGTTCGTCCCCAACGGCTCTCCCGTAACCCAGATGCACGAGGAGGTGCGCACCGAGACCTGCAACAAATGTCACGATCCGCTGAACGCCCACGGCGGCTCGCGGCAGCGGGTGGCGCTGTGCGTGCTATGCCACACGCCGCAAAGCAGCGACGCGCAGAGCGGAAACACCGTGGATTTCCCCGTGATGATCCACAGGATTCACATGGGCGAGGAGCTCCCCAGCGTGCAACTGGGGCGCCCGTACCAACTCGTCGGATTCAACAACTCGGTGAACGACTATTCAGCCGTGGTCTTCCCCGCGGAGAGCCCGTCGAATTGCAGGTTCTGTCACGACAGTTCAGCCGCGCAGGCGGACGCATGGCTGTCGCGCCCCAGCCGCAAAGCATGCGGAGCCTGCCACGACAACGTCAATTTTCAAACGGGCGAGGGCCACTCGCCCGCTAGCCTGCCGCAGCTTAACGACAACCAGTGCAACCAGTGCCACATTCCGCAGGGGGAGAACGAGTTCGACGCCTCCATCGTGGGCGCCCACACGCTGCCGCGGTTCTCCAGCCAGTTGCCCGGCGTCGTCCTCGGATTCCAGTCGGTGGGCAACGTGGCGGCGGGCCAGCGGCCCACCATCACGTTCACCCTGAGGGATAAGGCGGGCAAGGCGATCAATCCCACCGATATGAACCTGCTGAACGTGACGGTGGCATATCCGGCCACGGACTACTCGACCTACTTCCAGGAGAGTCTGCGCAACGCCACCGGAACGAACGGCGTGTACACTTATGCGCTTCAGAACGCCATTCCGGCGGGAACACAGGGCACGGTGGCGTTCGGCCTGGAGGGCTACCGCAACGTGGTCCTCGACCCCAACACCGTCATCGCGCAGACGGTGCGCGACGTGGCTCCCAACCAGGTGACCTATGCCGCCCTGGGCGGCACCCGGGTGGCGCCACGCCGGCTGGTGGTGAGCACTGACGAGTGCAACCAGTGCCATTTCCAATTGCAGGCGCATGGAACCATTCGCAACCGGACCGAATACTGCGTGCTCTGCCACAACCCCAACGCCAACGACGCCTCGCAGCGTCCCGCCGGCGCGGGACCGCCCGAAACCATACACTTCGCCAACATGATCCACAAGATCCACCGGGGCGAGGAGATCCAGAGCGATTACACCATCTACGGCTTCGGCGGGCGCCCCATCAACTTCAACGAGGTGCTGTTCCCCGGCGACCTGCGCGACTGCGCCAAGTGCCATCTGGACGCCACTTACACGCTGCCGCTGCCGCAGGGCCTGTTGCCGGTGACGGATCCCAATGGGCCGCTGAACCCGATGGGGCCGGCCGCGGCCGCCTGTCTGGGATGCCATACTTCCCTGGACGCGGCGGCGCACGCCCAACTGAACACCAGTCCGTCGCTTGGCGAATCCTGCGCCGTTTGCCACGGTGCCAACGCGGACTTCTCCGTCGAGCGGGTGCATGCCCGGTGATGCGGCCATGCTACAATGAAGCAAGTTATGTCAGCTATTCCCAACGTGAAACGGTTTCGGCCCTTCTGTCCGGTGTGCAATGACAGCTTCACGCTGATGGCCGTGCTCCCCAAGAACGCGGACCAGGATGCCTACCTCGCGGACGCAGTGGCGCGCCACGATCACAAAGCGTTCCAGGAATCCAAGGTGCTGCACTTCAAGGTACGCGTCGGCCAGCAAAAGCAGAAGAAGGCCAAGTAATTCGGTCTGCGGGCTTCGGCTTCCCGCCGAAGCCCCGGCGCTACCCTCCTTTTTGGCTCCCCTTTGACTTCCGCCCGCAGGTTCGATTAAATACCCGAAGTTGAGAAATCATTAGGCTCGGCACGCCTGTTCCTGATGTGAAGCGGAGGTTGTATGAGCGCATTGCTGGTGCGCCCGGAGGCGTCCACCTCCCGCCCCGCGGCGTTCGGTTATCGGCGCCTCTCTTTTCAGGCGCGGAAGATGGCCGCGGGCGAACATCTCCCGGCTTCGACCGGCGCCTGCAAGCCCGGTATCGTGGCGCTGGGCGGGCACTGCACGGTGGATTCCGCCTACCTGCCAGCCGGGACGACTTTCACCCTCACCGCCCTGACCGCCTGCGACCTGGCGCTGTGCTACAGCCGCGCCGAGCAGACGCACCCGGCGCGGCTGGTGACGCCTGATCAGGCCGAGGTGGAGATCCGCGGTAGCGGCATTTTATTACCTGAACGCGCCGGCGGGTTCGGCGCGCTCCATGGGGGCGTCGGACGCCCCGGATTACGCCCGGGTGCGCACGGCGTGGGTCCAGCCGGGCGTGGAGGAGTGTTGACATGACGATGACGATGGCGCAGGCGCTGGTTCGCTTTCTGAAGAACCAGCACGTGGAGCGGGACGGGCGCGAGTACCCGTTTTTCGCGGGCGTCTGGGGCATTTTCGGGCACGGCATCGTGGGCGGATTGGGACAGGCCCTGCAACAGAATCCCGACTTCCCGTACCGCCTCTGCCGCAATGAGCAGGCGGGCGTGCACATCGCCACCGCGTACGCCAAAGCGCGCAACCGTATGGGGGCGTGCGTGTGTACGTCCTCGATCGGTCCCGGCGCCACCAACATGATCACCGGCGCGGCCGCCGCGACCATCAACCGCATCCCCGTGCTGCTGCTGCCGGGCGACATCTTCGCGCGGCGCGTGCCGGCGCCGGTGTTGCAGCAACTCGAATCCGAGCACAGCCAGGACATCTCGGTCAACGACGCCTTCAAGCCCGTCTCGCGCTACTGGGACCGCATCAACCGCGCGGACCAGTTGCCGTTCGCGGCGATGGAAGCCATGCGGGTGCTTACATCGCCCGCCGAAACCGGCGCGGTCACGCTGGCGCTGCCGCAGGACGTGCAGGCCGAGGCGTGGGACTATCCGGCGGAGATGTTCGAAAGGCGCGTGTGGCACATCGCGCGGCCGCAGGGCGACCGCGCCATGGTGGCGAAGGCGGCCGAGCGCATTCGCGGAGCCCGGCGTCCGCTGATCGTGGCGGGCGGCGGCGTGTTATACAGTGAAGCGTGCGAAGCGCTGGCGGCGTTCGCCGCACGCACCGGCATTCCGGTGGGCGAGACGCAGGCGGGCAAGGGTTCGCTGCCGTTCGATCACCCGCAAAACCTGGGCGCCATCGGGGTGACCGGCACACCCGGCGCGAACCTCGCCGCGCGCGGCGCGGACGTGGTGATCGCCATCGGCACCCGTCTCAGCGATTTCACCACCGCTTCGAAGACCGCGTTCCAGAACCCAGCCGTGCGCTTCGTTAACGTGAACGTGAAGGAGTTCGACGCGGGCAAACACGCGGGTGTCCCGGTGGTGGCGGATGCGCGCGCGGCCCTCGGGCAGTTGCAGGCGGCGCTGGACGGCTATCGCGTCGACGGCGCGTACACGCGCGAGATCGCCGCCTGGAAGGACTTCTGGGAAGCGGAGACGGACCGGCTGTTCGGCGAGCGGCACGGGCCTCCCATCAGCCAGGCGGAAGTGATCGGCGCCGTGAACCGCGTTTCCCGCCCTGAGGATGTCGTGCTGTGCGCGGCAGGCAGCCTGCCCGGCGATTTGCACAAGCTGTGGCGCACGCGGCGTCCCGGCGGCTATCACCTCGAGTACGGCTACTCGTGCATGGGCTACGAGATCGCCGGCGGGATCGGCGCAAAAATGGCCGATCCCTCGCGCGACGTGTGGGTCATGGTGGGGGACGGCTCGTGGCTCATGATGTCCTCCGAGATCGCCACTTCCATTCAGGAAGGCTACAAGCTCAACATCGTGATGCTGGATAATCGCGGCTTCAGCAGCATCGGCGGGCTTTCGCAATCCATCGGCTCGGGCGGCTTCGGCACGGACTACCGCGTGGCCGTGGATTTCGCCAAGCTCGCCGAGGGCCTCGGCGCATGCACCGTGCGGGCTGTTACCCTCGATGAGGTGGAGCGCGCGCTGGAAGCGGTGCGCGGGCACGGCCGCACCAGCGTGGTGGTGGTGGAAGTGGACAAGGAGAAACGGGTGCCGGGTTACGAATCGTGGTGGGATGTGCCGGTCTCGGCGGTGTCTGAAATCGCGAGCATCCGCGAGGCGCGCGCGCGGTACGAAGAAGCGGTCACGAAAGAGCGGCACTTCGAGGTGGCGAAATGGTCCTGAACTACATTGGCGGCGAGTGGCGGCAGGCTTCGGGGGCGGTGGGCGGCCAGTCGGTCAACCCCGCTACGGGCGAGACGCTCGCGGAACTTCCGCAGGGCGCGCCGGAAGACGTGGCCGCGGCGTGCGCCGCGGCTGGTAAAGCGTTTCCGGAGTGGCGCGCCGTGCCGCCGGGCGAGCGCATCCAGTATCTCTTCAAGCTGAAGCCGCTGCTGGAAGAGCACTTCGAGGAGATCGCGCGCCTCATCACCATCGAGAACGGGAAGACGCTGGGGGAGGCGCGGGGCGAGCTGCGGCGCGGCATCGAAAACGTGGAGGTCGCCTGCGGCATCCCCATCCTGATGCAGGGCTACAACCTGGAGGATGTGGCGCCCGGCATCGATGAGACCATGGTGCGGCAGCCGCTGGGAGTCGCCGCGTGCATCACGCCGTTCAACTTCCCGGCCATGATCCCGCTGTGGTTTCTGCCCTATGCCATCGCCTGCGGGAACACGTTCGTGCTGAAGCCTTCCGAACGCGTGCCGCTGGCCATTACGCGCATCTTCGAGTTGGTCGCCGGGACCGGGCTGCCGCGCGGGGTGGTCAACCTGGTGCACGGCGGCAAGCCCGCCGTCGATGCGCTGCTCGATAACCCCGCGGTGCGGGCGGTGAGCTTCGTCGGCTCCTCCGCGGTGGCGCGCTACATTTACGCGCGCGCCGCGGCGAACGGCAAGCGCGTGCAGTGCCAGGGCGGCGCGAAGAACCACGTGGTCGTCATGCCGGATGCGGAACGTGACAGCACCACGCAGATCGTCGCCGATAGCGCCTACGGCTGCGCGGGGCAGCGGTGCCTGGCGGTGTCGGTCGCGGTCACGGTGGGGGAATCGCGGGAGTGGTTCCGCGATGCGATCACGGGCGCCGCGGCGGCGCTTAAAGTCGGCAACGGGCTGGATGCCGGGGTGCAGATGGGACCCGTGATTACCGCCGCCAGCCGCGAACGCATTGAATCGCTGGTAGGCGCGGCGGAGCGCGAGGGCGCCGTGCCGCTCGTGGATGGGCGCGGGCTGCGCGGCAATTTCGTCGGTCCCACGGTGCTTGACGGTGTGCCGCCAACCAGCCAGCTTACCGAGACCGAAATTTTCGGACCGGTGCTGAGCCTGATCCACGCGCGCGATGTGGACGAGGCGCTCGCGGTGATCGCGCGCAACGCCTACGGGAATGCGTCTTCGATTTTCACCACCAGCGGCGCGGAGGCGCGCAAGTTCCGTAACCAGTCGCCTACCGGCAACGTGGGAGTGAACATCGGCGTGGCCGCGCCCATGGCATACTTCCCGTTCAGCGGGTGGAAGGGAAGCTTTTTCGGGACCGAGCACGCGCAGGGGCGCGACGCGGTGGAGTTCTACACCGATAAGAAGGTCGTGATCGAACGCTGGCCGAAGGAATGGTCGAGGAGGTTTTGAGATGCCAGTAAGTCTTCAAAGCGGTGGCTGCTGACATGAAACCGCTCCTCAAACTCGAGCGCATCTCCAAGACCTTCGGCGGCGTGGCGGCGCTTGACGGCGTGAGCTTCGAGGTGTTGCCGGGCGAAATCCATGCATTGGTGGGCGAGAACGGGGCGGGGAAGTCCACCCTGATGAACATCGCCAGCGGCGTCATGCGGCCGGATTCCGGCGCCATCATCTGGGACGGCCGTCCCGTGGCGCCGGCGGGTCCGCGCGAGGCGCAGGATCTCGGCATCAGCTTCGTACACCAGGAACTGGCGCTGGCGCCGCAGTTGAGCGCGGCCGAGAACGTCTTCCTGGGCCGCCACCCGGCGCGGCGCGGCTGCGTGCGTTGGAAGGAAATCAACCAGCGCGCCGGCGAACTGCTGCGGGAACTGGGGCATGACCTGGACCCCCGTCGCCCGGCAGGCGAGCTGAGCATCGGCGAGCAGCAGGTGGTGGAGATCGCGCGGGCGTTGAGCTTCAACGCGCGGCTGATCATCATGGACGAGCCTACCGCGCCGCTGTCCGGGCACGAAACCGCGCGCCTGCTGCGCGTCATCGCGCGGCTCAAAGAGCGCGGTGCGAGCGTGGTCTACATCTCGCACCGGCTGAAGGAAATCTATCAGGGCCCGGACCGCGTCACCGTGCTGCGTGATGGCCGCCGGGTGGCCTGCGCGCCGGTGGCGGACATGCCGCAGGATTTGCTGGTGCGGCACATGGTGGGCCGCGATGTGAAGCCGCGCGAGAGGCGCACGCCGGCGCTCGCCGGCGCGGAGGCGCTGCGCGTGGAGGGCCTGACGGCGCGCGGCCGCTTCGCCGATGTCAGTCTCGCGGTACGCTACGGCGAGGTCTGCGGCCTCGCGGGCCTGGTGGGCGCCGGGCGCACGGATGTGCTCGAAACCATTTTCGGCGCGTGCCGGTACGACGGCGGACGTGTGTTTCTCAACGGCCGCGAGGTCCGCATCCGCTCGCCGCGGGACGCCATCCGGCACGGCGTGGCGCTGGTTCCCGACGACCGCAAGGGCAAGGGGCTCATTGCCGGCGCGCCGCTGGCGTGGAACATGGCGCTCGCCACCCAGCGGCGGTTCGTCATTCGCCCTCGCGCCGAGCAGGACATGGCGCGCCGCATGATCGGCGAGTTACGGGTGCGGGCCGCCGGCCCCGGCCAGAGCGTCTCCGAGTTGAGCGGCGGCAATCAGCAGAAAGTGGTCCTCGCGCGCTGGCTGCTTGCGGATGCGAAAATATTCCTGTTCGACGAGCCGACGCGCGGCGTGGACGTGGCCGCCAAAGCCGAGATTCACGAATTGATCCGCGATCTGGCGGCTCGCGGCGCGGCCGTGCTGCTGGTCTCCTCGGAATTGGAGGAGATCCTGCAAGTGGCCGACCGCATTCTGGTGATGCACCGCGGCCGGCTCGCGGGCGAGATGACGCGGGAAGACGCCACCGAGGAGCGCATCATGAAGGTTGCGACGGGAGGAAGCGACTAGATGAAGACCGTGCTGCGGCGGTTCGGGCCGCTGGCGGGCCTGGCGGCCATGTGCGCCGCCCTCAGCCTGCTCTCCGAGCACTTCCTTACCGTGGACAACCTGCTCAACGTCTTCCGGCAATCGGCGGTGAACGCACTGCTGGCGTTGGGGCAACTGCTGGTCATCATCACCGCGGGCATCGATCTTTCCGTCGGCTCCATTCTCGGTTTGTGCTGCGTGCTCGCGGCTATGATGCTGAAAGCGGGCGTGCCCGCGGGGATAGCCATCGCGGCGTCGCTTGCGGCGGGCGTCGCGATGGGCGCGCTCAACGGTGTGCTCTACACCAAGCTGAAGCTGCCGCATCCCTTCATCCCCACGCTCGGCATGATGAACGTGGCGCGCGGGCTGGCGCTGGTGATCACCGGCGGGTTTCCGATCTCCGAGCTGCCCCCGGGCTTCCGCTATTGGGGCGCGGGAACCCTGGCGGGGATCCCCATGGCGGTGCTGGTGGTCATTGCGTTTTGCGCGCTCTTCCACGTGTTCCTCACCCGCACCACGCCGGGGCGCGACATCTACGCCATCGGCGGCAACCGGCAGGCCGCGCTGCTTTCCGGCGTGCCGGTGGATGCGCGGCTCATCATGGTGTACGGCGCGAGCGGGCTGATGTCCGCGGCGGCGGCGGTGGTGCTCGCGGGCCGCATGAATTCCGGTTTTCCGCTGGCGGGCGCGGGCGCGGAGCTTGATTCCATCGCCGCGGTGATCATCGGCGGCGCCAGTTTCTTCGGCGGAGTGGGCACGGTCGGCGGTACCCTGGTGGGAGCTTTAATCATGGGCGTGTTGCGAAACGGCTTGAACCTGCTGAACGTCTCGGCGTACTGGCAGACGGTGGTTATCGGGGTGGTGATCGTGATTGCGGTATGGGTGGACGTCATGCGGCAGCGCGCGGCCACCCGCGCGAGGGCGGGGAAGGCATGATGACGCGCAGGACCGTGTTTGGCGGAGCGTTACTGCTGGCCGCCTGCGGCAGCGGCGGCTCGAAGAAGCTCTCCATCGCCATAGTGACCAAGGCGCTCGACAGCGAGTTTTGGCAGCGCCTGAAGAACGGCGCCGAAGCCGCGGCGCGCGCGCACGGCGATGTTGGCCTGGCGGTGCTCGCGCCGGAACGCGAGATCAACATCGACCAGCAGGTTGCCATCCTGGAAGACCAGATCCTGAAAAAAGTCTCGGCGCTTGCCGTGGCGCCCGCGGGGGTCTCCGAGGTGATCCCCGTGCTCGATAAGGCCAAAGCCGCGGGCATACCGGTGCTCATTGTGGACACCGATGTGGCGTGGCCCGCCAAGCTCAGCTACATCGGCACGGACAACCGCCTGGGCGGGAAGCTCGCCGGCGACTGCGTGGCGCGCGCCATCGGCGTGAAGGGGAAGGTGGCGGTGCTGCGCGGCGTGCTCGGCGTGGCCACCCACGAGGACCGGCTGGCGGGTTTCCGCGAAGCCGTTGCGGCGCACCCCGGGATACAGGTGGTCACGGTGCAACCCGCCAACAGCGAGCGCGCGCTCGGCATGACGGTGATGGAGAACATCCTCACCTCGCAGCCCGGCCTGAGCGCCGTCTTCGCCACCAACGACCAGATGGCGCTGGGCGCCATGGAGGCCATCGCGGCGCTCCGCAGGCGCGGCATCGTGCTGGTCGGCTTCGACGCCACCAAGGAAGCCGTGCGCGCCGTCGAAGCGGGACAGATGCACGCAGTGGTGGCGCAGAATCCGGAGATGATGGGACGCCGCGCTGTGGAAGAAGCCGTGAAGGCCGCGCGTGGACTGCCGGTGGAAGCGCGTGTGGATACCGGCACCACGCTGGTCACGAAAGAGAATGCCGGCCGGTTCCTGAGTTAGCCTTGCGCTACTTCGCAGGCGGACGAATCGGCCCGCCGGCTTCCTTCCAGGCCCTGAATCCGCCCTGTAGATGCACCACGTTTTCCAGGCCCATTGCCAGGGCCGTGGCCCCGGCCAGCGCGGAACGGTTTCCGCTCGCGCAGTAAAAGACCAGCCGCTTTCCTGAAGAGAAGACCGGGTTGTGCGAGGGGCTGGCAGGGTCAATGCGGAGTTCCAGTGAGCCGCGCGGCATGTGTACGGCGCCGGGAATGGAGCCGTCCTTCGCCAATTCCGCGCTGTCGCGCAGGTCGATAAAGACGGTGTCCTGGCGTCCCACCCAGGCGAACGCCTCCTTGGGGGCGACGGCTTGCACGGCGGCGTTCGCCTCCTCCAACATCTGCTTCAGAGTTCTTGCCGGAGGTTTGCCAGCTTGTCCAAAGCAGACGCCGGAAAGAACCAGCAGCGCGGCCCCACGGAAACTGCTAAGCATACGACCTCCTGTGCGCTACGTTGTGGGGCCTCCGGCTTCCTTCCACGCCTTGAGCCCGCCCTGCACGTGGACCACGTCCGCCAGCCCCATCTCGATCGCGGTGGCCGCGGCCAGTGCGGAACGGCCTCCACCGGCGCAGTAAAACACCAGCCGTTTCCCCGAAGTGAACACCGGATTGTGGAACGGACTCTTTGGATCGATGCGGAATTCGAGCATGCCGCGGTCCACGTGTACGGCGCCCGGAATCGCGCCGTCCGCCGCAATCTCCGCGCTGTCGCGCAGGTCTATGAACACGGTCGTCTCGTCTTCCAACCAGGTCATCGCCTGCCGTGGCGGAACCGCATCGACGGCGGCGTTCGCCTCTTCCAACATCTGCTTCAAAGTCTTCATGGGATATTGGCCACCAGCTTCGCGAGCAGCGCGGTGCGCGGAGCGATCTGATCGATGAGAATGCTCTCCCCCGCCGCGTGCGCGCCCTCACCCACCCCGCCGAGTCCGTCCAGCGTGGGCACGCCCATGGCCGCGGTGAAGTTTCCGTCGGAGCCGCCGCCCGTGAGCGACTCGTCCAGTTCCAGCCCGATCTCGCGCCCTAGCGCCTGCGCCAGACGGAAAAGCCTCACAATGCCGGGGGAGCGCTCCATCGGCGGCCGGTTCAGGCCGCCGCGCACTTCGAGGGTGCAGCGCTTGTCGAACGGACGCAGGGCGCGGAACCTGCGCTCAAGCGCGGGCGCGTCCTTCAGGCGCACCACGCGCATATCCACCTCCGCACGCGCCTCCGCCGCCACCACGTTCGAGCGCGTGCCGCCCGCAATCATGCCGGGGTTCACGGTGATGCCGCGCTTCAGGTCGGTGAACCCGGCGATCTTTTCGATCTGCCGCGCGAGCTCCAGCACGGCGCTAGCGCCCGCGGCGAAATCCACGCCTGAATGCGCCGCCTTGCCGCGCACCGTGACGGTGAAATCGCCTACGCCCTTGCGCGCGGTCTTGAGCCTGCCTTCCAGCCCCGTGGCGGGCTCCAGCACCAGCACCGCCTTGCTGTGTTTCGCGTTGCGCGCGGTGAGCACGCGGGAAACCTCGCTCCCCACTTCCTCGTCGCTGTTCAGTTGCATGAAGACACGGCTCGGCACGGGCACGTCCAACTCGCGCAGGGCGCGCATGGCGAAGATGAAGAATGCCACACCGGATTTCATGTCGAGCACGCCCGGGCCCCACAGCCGGCCTTCGGCTTCGCGGAAGGGCATCGCGCGCAGCGTGCCCACGGCCCACACGGTATCGGAATGGCCGAGTGCCAGGATCTGTCCGCGCTTCTTCCGGCCGGGCAGGCGGAACTCACAAACCAGGTTTCTGCCAAACCGGCCGCCGCTGGTGGCGCGCACGGAAGCCAACGGCGCCACGGTATCGGAAACCAGCTCGACGAAGCGGTTCACCGCCGCCGGGTCGCCGCTCGGCGATTCGCACTCCACCAGTTGACGGATCAGCGCGATGATAGCCCGCCGCTTGCGTTGCGCAAAATCGAGGAAAGCATCCACCGTTGCTATAATAGCGGCATTCATGACCACTTTGGACGTTAACGAGATCCGCCAGATCCTGCCGCACCGGTACCCCATGCTGCTGGTGGATCGCATCGTGGAGATGGAGGCGGAGCGCGTGGTGGGCATCAAAAACGTGACCCACAACGAACCATTCTTCCAGGGCCATTTTCCCGACTTCCCGGTGATGCCCGGTGTGCTGATCGTAGAAGCGCTGGCTCAGACCGCCGGCGTGCTGGTGCTGAAATCCATCGCCGGCCGCGAGAACAAGCTCGTGTTGCTGGTGTCCATCGAGAACGCGCGCTTCCGCAGGCCGGTGGTGCCCGGCGACCAGTTGCGCATGGAAATGACGGTCATCAAGCGCAAGGCATCGGTTGCCAAGATGGCCGGCCGCGCCACGGTGAACGGGCAGGTGGTGGCCGAGGCAGAAGTCATGTGCAAGCTCGCCGACAAGGACGAGCGGCTATCCGTCTGATGCCGGTACACGCGACGGCGATCGTAGATGCGCGGGCGCGAGTGGCCCCGACGGCCGAGATCGGTCCGTACTGCGTCGTTGGTCCTGACGTGGAAATCGGCGAGCGCACACGCTTGATGGCGCACGTTTACGTCGAGGGCCCCATCCGCATCGGCGAAGACAACATCTTCTTCCCGTACAGCACCGTGGGCGTGGCCTCGCAGGACCTGAAATACCGGGGGGAGCGCTCCGAAACGCGCATCGGCGACCGCAACAAGGTCCGCGAGTTCGTCACCATTCACCGCGGCACCGTGGGCGGTGGCATGCTGACCTCGATCGGCAGCGATAACCTGCTGATGGCCTACGTGCACGTGGCGCACGATTGCGATGTGGGCAGCCACGTGGTGCTGGGCCATGCCGCCACGCTCGGCGGGCACGTCACGGTGGGCGATTGGGCGGTGATCAGCGCGTCCACCGGCGTACACCAGTTCTGCCGCATCGGCCGGCACTCCATCATCGGCGGCTACAGCGTGGTGACGCAGGACGTGATGCCGTTTTCCAGCACCGTGAGCGAGCGCGCGATCAAGGTCTTCGGCGCCAACCGCATCGGATTGGAGCGGCGCGGGTTCCCCACGGAGTCCATCGAGTGCCTGCAAACCGCTCTCCGGCTGCTGACGCGCGCGGGACTGAACACCAGCCAGGCCATCGAGCGCATCCGCGCCGACGTGCCGCCTTGCGCCGAAGTGGATGAGCTGATCGAGTTCATCCGCTCCTCCTCGCGCGGCGTGGTGAAGTGATGCGCTACGGCCTGATCGCCGGGAACGGGCGCTTTCCGCTGCTGGCGCTTGAAAGCGCGAGCCGGCTGGGGCACGAGGTGGTGGCTGTCGCCATCAAGGAAGAGGCCGCGCCGGAAGTCGAACAGCTTGCCGCACGCTGCCACTGGATCTCGCTCGGGCAGTTGGGCCGGCTTATCGAAATTCTGAAAGAAGAAGGGATTTCCGAACTTGTGATGGCCGGGCAGGTGAAGCACGCGCAGATCTTCTCCTCCATACGCCCCGACTGGCGGCTCTCGAAACTGCTGATGCGTCTGCCGTTCCAGAACACCGACGGGCTGATCGGCGCCGTGATGCGGGAACTGGAGAGCGAAGGCATCCGCCTGACGGACTCGACCGCGCTGCTCAAGCCGCTGCTCGCCACCGAGGGCGCCATGACGCGGCGCACGCTCGACAAGCGCGAACAGGCCGACGTGGAATACGGCCGCCGCATCGCCAATGCGCTGGCGGGGCTCGACGTGGGCCAGAGCGTGGCCATCTGCGAGCGCGCCTGCGTGGCGGTGGAAGCCATGGAGGGCACCGACGCGATGCTCCGCCGCGCCGCGAGCCTGGTGAACGGAAGGCCGCTCACGCTGGTAAAAGCATCGCGCCGGCGTGGGCATCTGCTGTTCGATGTGCCGGTGGCGGGTCCGGGCACCGTCGCCGTGATGCGCGAAACCAACGCCACCGCGCTCGCCGTGGACGCCGGCCGCACGCTGCTCCTCGACCGCGAAGAGATGCTGGCGCAGGCGGACGCGGCGGGTTTGGCGATCGCGGGGTTTGCAGTCGGGGAGTAGAGCCGCAGCGCCGCATCCGCGCTTATGCCGCGCCGTCCGCGAACGATCTCGTTAAGGCGCGTCGCGGCGACTCCGAGCTGCTTGGCAAGTGAGTTGACACTCATGCCGAGAGGCAGCAGGTACTCCTCTTTGATGATCTCGCCCGGATGCCTGGCCGCGACCGCGAGGGAGCGGGGGCGCGGCGTAGAACAACTACGTCATCACCAATCACCGCGCGATCTCGCTCCACTCGCGGTCGTAATACCGCACCAGCACCTGGTCGTTCAGCCGGTTCGGCTCGGCCGGCACGGGCTGCATGTCCGCGGGGAACTGGAACATCGCCGGTATGTTTTCCACGCGCAGGAAGCGCAGGTCCGGGGGCAGCCGCGCGGGCGGCTCGTAGGGCCCCGCGCCTGCCAGCACGAAGCCCCACTCCCCGAATGACGGCACGTAGACGTGATACGGGTGCGCGCGCAGGCCGGCCTGCCGCACCGTTTCCACCACGCACCAGTAGGATTGCCGCGCGAACATGGGCGAGGTGCTTTGAATCGCCGCCAGGCCGCCTTTGCTGAGGTGCTTCGCCAGCAGCCGGTAGAACGCCGTGGTGTAGAGCTTCCCCAGCGAGTAGTTGGTGGGGTCGGGAAAATCCACCGCCACGAAGTCGTACGGCTCCGTGTTGGTGTCCAGCCATGGAAAGGCGTCGGCGTTCACCACGCGCACCTTGGGATTCTTCAGCGATCCCCGGTTCAGGTCCGAAAGTACGGGGTGCGTGGCGAACAAGTCCGTCATCCCCGGATCCAGGTCCACCAGCGTGACGCTTTCCACGCTCGGGTGCTTCAGGATTTCGCGCACCGCCAGTCCGTCGCCGCCGCCCAGCACCAGCACGCGCCGGGCGCCTGGCAGCGCCGCCAGCCCCGGATGCACCAGCGCCTCGTGGTAGCGGTACTCGTCGCGCGAGCTGAATTGCAGGTGCCCGCTGAGAAACAGCCGCAGGTCGTTCTTCCACCGCGTGAGCACGATGCGCTGGTAGCGGGTGTTGCGCGCGAGGATCACCTCGTCCGCGTACAGGTTGTTGTCCGCCGCCGCCGTCACGCGCTCCGCCCCGGCGAAGCCCGCCGCCAGCACCGCAATCACCGCGAAGCTCGCCGCCCGCAGCCGCAAGCCGCCGCCCAGCAGCTCGCGAAACAGCCAGGTGGACCACAGCGCCACCCCGGCGTTCACCAGTCCGAACAGCAGCGCGGCGCGCACCATGCCCAGCCGCGGCGCCAGCACGATGGGGAAGAGCAGGGAAGCCGCCAGCGCGCCCAGGTAGTCGAAGGTGAGCACGTGCGCCACCAGCTCGCGGAACTCCACCCGCTCTCTCAGGATGCGCATGATGAGCGGGATCTCCAGCCCCACGAGCACGCCCACCGCCACCACCATGACGTACAGCAGCAGCCGGAAGCCGTCGGTATAGGCGAACGCCAGAAACAGCGCAGCCGAAGAGAATCCGCCCACCACCGCCACCATCAGCTCGATGGCTACGAAGCGCGCCGCCAGCCCGCGCGTCACGTAGCGCGAGAGGTAACTCCCCGCGCCCATCGCCGAGAGGTACGTCCCAATCACGGTGGAGAACTGAAAAACGCTGTCGCCCAGAAGGTAGCTGGCCAGCGCCCCGGCCACCAGCTCATAGATCAGCCCGCACGCGGCAATGAGGGCGACCGTGATGAAGATCAGGACCGGCACGCGCGCTTAGTGCACCGCGGCCGCGATAATGATGCACATACCCAGGGACATAGCGCCGACCAGCACGGCGAGCGCGACGTTCTTTTCCTCCACGATCTCGCGCCACAGCGCGTAGGGCGTCAGCTTGTCGAGAATGGCGAACGACACCACGAAGATCAGGATGCCGAGCGCGGCGAAGACGATCGCGTTCACCAGTGGGATATCCATCATTTCATTTGCCTCCTGTGTAACGGGGGAAACCGCGGTAAATGGAGCGGTACGCGCCCGGGTTGTCGCGCACACTGCGCGGCACGTTTTTCGATTCGCTCGTCGAACTCAGGGTCCAACCGCGGTACTCGGCCATTCCGGTGGCGAGCAGCACCAGAAAACCGTAAACGAGATAAACAGGGTGCCGGAACATAATCAGCTTGCGTAATCGCTTTCCTGCCAGCGGCGGGTTTCGAAGCTGCCCGCCTTCATGCTCTTGACCGCCGGCGGGACCAGCAGCAGCAGCCCCGCGATCCAGTAGAAACCCGCAACCGGCACGTCGCGCTTCACCGTCACCTGGTAACCGGTGGAACGGTCCACGGACTCGGCCTCGGGGTCGATCAGAAGATAGTACTGCCCCGACGGCACCGCGGACACCATGGCGGTATCGCGGCCCTCCACCTCGCGGCTGAAGTTGAACGCCTGCGACGTGCCGTTGTTGATCAGCGCGAAATGGATGTACGCGTTGGCGCCGCGGTCCACGCGCGTCGAGACCGCCACGTCCGAGGGGCGGCCCTTCAGCTCGAACACCGGCGTGGTCACGGCGCCGGCGGCGAAGGTGTATTGGGCCCGGTACACTTCCTCGTTGCGCGCGGTGGTGGAAATGCCCAGCGCGAGGACGACCAGCGCCAGCAGAAGAAAAACCGCCGCCGTCCACATGCCGGCCACGTCCGAAGGCGGCGCGGGCTGGTTGGCGAAAATGCCGGAGACGGCCGGCGGCTGTCCGGGGAGCTTGAATGCCGCCCAGACCTCCGCGCCCGTCATGTATTGGCCCAACGACCACGTGGTCTCGTTCTTGGTGGTCTCAGAGCTCAGCATTTTGGGCGGCGCGATGTAGTCGCGGTAGGTGACCGTCTCGCCCACCCGCACTTGCCACGGAAATTCGCCGAGGACGTAGACTGTCCGCGCTTCACCGGTGGTGAAGTGTACATACCGCTGGCCCGCCCAGTTCACCAGCGGACGCGGCCCCACGCCGCCTTCGCCCGGCGCCGCCGAAACCGGCCGCACGAAATTCCAGTGCCCGTTGTACTCGGTCAGGTAGCGGAAGCCCTTGTAGGGGTTGAAGAGGACGTACTCCCGCCACTGGTACGCGACGCCTTCACTGCGCGTTTCGCGTTCCTGGTAGCCGATGACTTCCCATTCGCCGCCCTGAAGCGTGCCGCGCGTGCCCAGCGGAATCGGCAGGCGCCTGGCCTTGGCCTCGAAGTGCTGTAACACTTGCAGCCTGGGGTCTTTCGCATCGAGCACGGAGTGGCAGTTGGGGCACACCACCGCGAGCGCGCGGCCGAAACCGCGGATGGTCTGCGGCGCGCCGCAGTTGGGGCAGTTCAGCCCCTCCACGTTGCGAACCGGTCCGCTCATCGCCGCCACCCCTCGAACTCCCGCAGGTTCTTCAGCTTCAGGTCGTCGAACTCAACCGCCTCGCCCAGGAACAGCAGCGGCGGCGATTCGCTGTAGTCGATGGTAGCGAAGCGCGCATCCGCGGTGCGCAGGTCGGCGAACGTCACCGTGCTGTGATCCCAGTATTCGAACGGCAGTTCTCCCTCCACGCCCTTGTAATGCGCCTCGGTCAGGACGGTGACGCGGAACACGGCGTTGGCCCACTGGAACGTGCGGCCGCGCGTGATTTCCGCCGCGGGCGGCAAAGGCGACGGCGGGTTGGTCAGGAAGGAGACGGCGTATTCCGCCTGCGCGTCGCTCAGCCAGCCGCTGGCGCCGTCGTTGAACAGGATGTGCCACTCGTTCCAGCCGCCCTGCTCGTATTCGTAGATGATGCGGCCGATGGCGGTGAACGCGCGGTTGCGGTAGACGCCCTCCGAGCCGATCTGGAGCGGTGAGCTGTCCGCGGGCAGGTCGGCAACCACGCCCACCTTCTGTAGATCCACGTCGCGGCGCACGAGGATCGAGCGGCAGAAGCCGCACGTGGTCTGGACGGCGCTAGACCAACGGAATCGGATCGGCGCTCCGCAGTTCGGGCAGTTGGTTGTCCTCGGGCTCATCGTATGGTCTCTGGATACGCCGCACCCGGACGCTCGCGGCGTGGAAAATGCGCTTCAGGTTGCCCTCGAAATCCCAATCCGGCCTGGGCCGGCAGCAGAACAGGTTCAGGCACAGCGAGTGGTGCTCGGGAAAAGTGTGGCAGGCCAGGTGCGATTCGGCCAGCATGGCGAATCCGGTCAGGCCGCCGGTGCCGGGGAAACGGTGCCAGCAGGGCGCGCCCACCGGGTGCAGTTCCAGTTCGGCAACCAGCGTCTGGAACAGCGCCGCCAATCGCGCGCCGTCGGCCAGCGCAGCGGCGTCACAGCCGTGCGCCTCGATAATCCACTCGATGCCTGTCATTGTTGCGCGGCGCCGCATTCCGCGCAGAACTTCGATCGCTTCGGAATCGGCTTGCCGCATTCGATGCAAAACTTGGTTTCCCCGGCCGGCGGCGCGGCTTGCGGCGCCGCTTCCGGCGCCGCCGGCCGGATCTGCTCGGGCGGCTTCATGGCGTTCATCATCTGCTGCGCCATCACCATGCCGGCGCCCAAGCCCGCGCCGATCCCGGCGCCCCCGCCTTCGTTGCGCGCGGCCTCCGGAATGGACTGCGCGGTCTGGAACTGCGTATACCTGCCCATATCGCCCACGATGTTCATGCCGATGCGCTGGTCGAGCAGCTTTTGCAGCTCTTCCGGCAGCGAGAGGGTCTCCACCACGAAGCCGTCCAGCGCCAGCCCCAGTCCGGCGAAGACCGGCTTCACCGCCTCGGCGATCTTTCCCGCCAGCGCCATCTGGTTCGCCGCCATGTCCAGGAACGGCACGTTGCTGTTGGCGAAGGCGTCCGCGATGTGCGCCACGATGGTGTTGCGGAGCTGCCCTTCCAGGTCCCCCACCTTGTAGATCTCGCGCGTGCCGCTCACCCGCGTGTGGAAGGCACGCGGGTCCGCCAGGCGGTAGGTGTAAATGCCGAAACCACGCAGCCGCACCGCTCCGAATTCCCTATCGCGGATGGTCACCGGCATGGGGGTGCCCCAGCGCTGGTCCGTGATCAGCCGCGTGGAGAAGAAGTACACGTCGCTCTTGAACGGCGACTGGAACGCCTTGTCCCAGTTCATCAGGTTGGTGAGCACCGGCAGCGTGTTGGTGGTGAGCGTGTACCGCCCGGGGCCGAACACGTCCGCCATGCGGCCCTCGTTGACGAAGGCCGCCATCTGCGACTCGCGCACCGTGAGCACCGCGCCGTTCTGGATCTCCATGTCCCGCATGGGATACCGGTAGGCCAGGATGCCCTCTTCGGGCTCGGTCCACTGAATAACGTCGATGAATTGCTTGCCGATGAAATCGAGAAGTCCCATAATCAAGCTCCCGCGGAGCGCCGCCGGCGGATGATCCAGAGCGCCGCGGCGATGGTCAGAACCGTAAGTGCCGGCTCCGGCACCAGCATGGCGGAGTCGCTCAGATAACCGACCGCCGCCCTGGTCATGTTGGTGGCAAAGTTGTAATCGATCAGGCCCGCCGTATCCACCGAATCGAGCCCGGAGTGGTAGTAGGGGTTGAAGTGGCTCAGGTCTTCGATCATGAGGCAGGCTTGGTATCCGTTTGCCTCGAAGGGGTAATGGTCGCTGGCGCTCGAGGTCGTGGCGTTGGCCGTAATGCCGGAGTAAGTGGAGAGCGCGGTGATGAGAGTGCTGCGCAGCGCATTGGAAGAGGTACAGGCCACGCTCGCCCGGTTGGCGGAACCGTAGTTGTACGCGATCATATCGAGCGAGACCATGCCCCGGATATCCGTGCCCAGCGCGTGCTGCCTGTTGGCGTAGGCCCAACTGCCTCTCAGCCCTGCCTCCTCCACGTCGAAGGCGATGAACAGCAGGCTCGCGTCGAACCGGTAACGGCTCAAGACGCGGGCCGCCTCCATCACGCCCGCCACGCCGCTGCCGTTGTCGTCGGCTCCGGGGCTGTTCGCCACGGAGTCGTAGTGCGCGCCGAGCACGTAGTACCGGTCCGGATGAACCAGGCCGGGCAGCAGCCCCACCACGTTGTTGTACGTCGAGCTGTTGTACGTGAAGGGGTCCAGGCTGGTGGTCAAACCGAATCTCTGGAAGGCGTCATAAACGTCCGTCTGCGCGTACCCGTGATTGAGGGCGCCGGGCGCCCGGCTCTGGCCCGTGTGGGTGTAAAGCCCGTTCAGGTACGTGGTGTACTGGGCCACGCTGAGGTCGTCGACCGGCATGGCGGCCAGCGGCCAGGCGGCCAGCAACAGCGCGGCGAAGCGCAGGCGCATGACTGGCATCTTAATACTCGCGGGCGGAGTGTTCAACTGTGTCGTCCGCCTCCCACACGCCCTCGAAGTTGAGATAAAGGCGCTCTACGGCCATTCCCGGAAACGACTCTGCCACCGCCGCCGCGGCGCGCTCGAGCTCGCGGCGATGGTGCGCGGCTTCCCGGGCTTCATCGCCCTGAAACGCCGCCAGGCCTCCATAGGCGGCGCAATCGGCGTGGGCCATCAGGATCACGTGCTCCGCGCCGTGCAGAAAGGCCGCGGCGCGCACCTGGCGCAGCGCGAACTCACGCTCCCAGTCTTCCACCGGCGAGGCCAGCGCGCGCACGCCTCCGGCGAGCTTCACGTGATCGACCCACTGGCCGGCGCGGCGGCGCAGGAACTTGCGCACGGCCAGCTCGAAGCGCGCGTCGAAGCAGCCGATGGCGCAAGCCGCCGCCCGGTAGGTCTCGCGCGGCGTGGGGAACCAGAACAGCCGCCGCACGGCATCACTTCCCGCGGCGCGCCTTCAGCTCCGCCAGCATGCGGTCCACGCGGTCTTCCTTTTCGAGCGCCGCGAACTTGTCGTCCACGTCGTCGGTGACCAGCTCCGCCGTCGCCTGGCTGACCGCTTCCGCTTCCTCGACCTTATGCTTCATGCGGTCGAACGCGGCGGAGTTGGAAGATTCCCCCATTCCCATCTGCGCCTCCCCGGCGCGGCTCAAGGCGCGCGCGCGGCGGTGCTGGGCGAGCAGCACGTCGCGTTTCGAGCGCGCCTCCGCCAGTTTTTGCTCCAGTTTCAGCAGCGCGGACTTGAGGTTCTCCACCTGCACCCGCTGGTCCGTTACCTGCTGCCCGAAGGCCTCGGCCATCTGCTTGTGGGTGAGGGAACGCTCCAGCGCGGCCCTGGCGAGGGCTTCATCGCCCTTGTCCAGCGCCATTTCCGCCTTGCGCGTCCACTCCGCCACCTTCTCCTGGTTATCCGCCTGCTTCTTCTCCAGCACGTGCTGGTCGGCCATGGCGATGGCCACCTGGGTCTTGACTTGCAGGAACTGGTTCTCCATGTCGAGAACCACCTGCTTGATCATCTTCTCCGGATCCTCGGCCTTATCGACCAGGTCATTAAGATTGGCGCGAACCAAAGTTGAGACTCTCTCTAAAAGGGACACGGTTACCTCCTCGAACTAACTTTCCCCGCCGGCGGATTTACCCTTCTCCCGGGCATTGGCGCCTTTTTCGCCGATCAGCTTCACTTTCGAGAGCAGCTCGCCGATCTGCATGCCGGAGAGCGTCTCGAACAGCGCCGGGATCTGCGCCGCCATTTTGGTCAGGTCGCCGGTGATCTTGTTCATGCCGGCGGCGTTGCCATCGCCCGTGGAGACGATGGTGATCTTATCCACGTTGGCCAGCGGCGCGGCCATGGCCTTCACCACTTCGGGAAGGCCGGTGAGCAGCTTGTCCACGACCGCCGCCTGGTTCCACTCCTGGTAAGCTTCGGCTTTCACATTCATGGCCCTGGCCTCGGCCTCGCCCTTTTTGTAAATGATCTCCGCCTCGGCCTCGCCCTGCGCCCGGATGGCCGCCGCGCGGCCCTCGGCTTCGATCACCAGGCGCCGCTTCTCCGCCTCCGCCAGGGTTTCGATGCGCTGCCGCTCGATCTCGGCCTGCTTCAGCACCGTGGCGATCAGCTCACGCTCGCGCCGCTTGATTTCGGCGTCCTGCACCGCGATTTCGTGCTCCTTTTCCACCTGCTGCACTTTCACCTGCTCGGCGATGAGCTGCTGCTGCATCACGTTGGTCTGGATGTCGTAAGCCTTGTCCGCCTGGGCCTGCTGCTTCTTCACGGTTTCCTGGTAAGTGGCTTTCTTGATCTCGAGGTCGCGCCCGGCTTCAGCCTGCTTGGCCTGGGAGAGCGTCTCCGCCAGCACGCGTTCCTGGTCGGCCTGCGCCTTGGCCACGGCCGCGGCGCGCTGCGCTTCGGCGCGCTTGATAGCCGTGTCGCGCTCGGCTTCGGCCGCGGCCACGTCGGCGTCGCGGCGGATGCGCGCCACGTCCGGCCGCCCCATGTTGGCGATGTACTCGTTCTTGTCCTTGACTTCCTTGATGGTGAATGAGATCACCTCGAGCCCCATCTTGTTCATATCGTCGGCGCAGGTGGAGCGCATGCGCTCCCCCACCATCTCCGGCTGCTTCACGATCTCTTCCACCGTGAGCTGGCCGATGATGCCGCGCAGGTGTCCTTCCATCACCAGCCGGATGAGCCCCTCGCGCTCCTGCGGCGTCTTGGTGAGGAACTGTTCGGCGGCGGTCTGCACGGACTCGGGATCCGACTTCACCTTGATCTGCGCCACCGCTTCCACCGTGACCGCCACGCCCTGCTTGGTATAGAGGTCCTGCTGCGGCGCCACGTCGAACGACATCAGCTCGAGCGACAGGCAGCGGCAGTTCTCCACCATGGGAAAGATCACCGTGCCGCGGCCCTTGATAATGCGCGTGCCGCGGAAGCCGTACACCACCAGCGCCTCGTGCGGCCCGGCTTTGCGGTACAACTTGGCCAGCATGGTCATCAGCAGCATGATGGCCAGCAGCATCAACCCGGCGATGACGAAGACTTCACCCGATATCATGGCTTCTCCTTCACTGGATCGTGGGGCCCGCCAGGTCCTCCCACGGTTTCACGTAGGCAATCCCCTTGTCATACCGGGTGACCACCACCTCGGCCCCCTTGGGGATGGCCTTGCCGTCCTCGCTGCGCGCGCCGGAAACGTGGCGCGTTCCGCCCTGCGAGAAGATCAACTCGCCGGTGCCGCCTTCGCGAATCGGCAGACTGACTTTTCCGAGCACCCCGACCATGTCGTAATCGGCGGGGTCCAGGTTTTCCTCGTGCGACATCAGCACCTTGGCCAGAAACCAGAACACCACCGCCGCGCCGCCCACCCCGCTCAGCCCGGCCACGCCCAGCGCGAGCGCGTACCACATGCTGTAGTAGTGGGTGAGCAGAAAACCCGTGCCGCCGAACCAGGCCAGAAAGGCGGCGATGGTGGTGAGGTTGAAGGGCGAGGGACCGTCCTGCGCGTGTCCGGCGCCCGCTCCGGCGTCGCCGTGCCCGAAATCCAGCCCGTGGAAATCGTGCAGGTGCAGGTGCGGCAGGTGCAGGTGCAGGGTTCCGGCCAGAAGGGAAATCACGCTCAGGCCGAATCCGAGCAGAAAACAGATCATGTAGAACGCCGGCCAGTTCATGGTTTTCTCCTTGCCTCAGGCTTCAGGACCTCCAGCAGGCGGTCGCTCAGTCCCGGGGTGTCCAGGATGGCGCCCAAAAGGACCAGGCACATGCGCGAATCCTTGTGCCGCGCCAGCCTCACCAGCGCGTCGCCCAACTCGGGGTCGGAGCTGAAACGCTCCGCGCCGCCGATCAGCCAGAGGTCCAGCTTGTCTTCCAGGGCTCCTAGGTCCGACATCAGCTCCGTGTGATACCCCTCGGGATCGTCCACCAGGTAGCCCGGGTGAACGCGAAAGAACTTCGCCAGCAGCATGCGCGTGGCGTTGGTCAGGTGAGGCCGGGCGCCGCTTTCAATCTGGGAAAGGTAGGACTGGCTGATGGTCTTGCCGAGTTCCTTCTTCACCAGGCGCACCACCTCGCTCTGGGTGAGCTCGCGGCCGAGGCCGCGGAGCGTGCCCTCGACCTCCCGCAGGTACCGGATTTTCTCGCCGAGCCTCATATCGCCGATTGTGAGGCAAGTATAGCTGATTGCGATAGCGATTGCCACGACCGCGGCAAAGCGGTCGGCGGATCTCGCCAGATGCCTTCCGCGTTCCATTGCCATCAGCAATAGCTATATCGCAATCGGCAATAGATGTCAAGAGATTATTTCCCCTTCAGGCGCCCCGGCAAGCCAGCGGCCCCGGTCCCAGACACCGCGGCAACACGCCGCCGGTGGTGAGGTAATCTGGATCTTATGCGCGTCATCGTGCTCGCCGTGCTTCTCGCTTTCCCGTTGCTCGCTCAGCTTGCTCCGCCTGACCCATCCGGCATATCCATGGGCCACTTCCACATCATCACGCCCGACCCCGACGGCCAGAAGAAGGTGTGGGTGGACGCGCTCCAGGGCGAATTTCTCAAGTCCGGCCCGCTCGAATTCGCCGTGTTTCCCGGGGTCCTCATCGGTTTCCGCAAGGGCGAGGCGCGGGGAGGCACCGAAGGCTCGGTGGTGGACCACCTCGGTTTCGCCGTCCGCGACCTTGCCGGGACAAAAGCGAGACTCATTGCCGCGGGAGTGCGCATCACTCGCGAGGCGCCGGAGCAGAGCCAGTTCTTCGCCCAGTTCCCCGATGGCGTGCTGGTCGAGTTCACAGGCGATCCGCAGCTCGACGCGCCAGTCAAGCACCACCACCTCCATCTGGCATCCAACCAGATCGATGACATGCGGGCCTGGTACGTGAAGGTCTTCGGCGCCGCGCCCGGGATGAGGGGGCGGTTCAAGGCCGCCGGCCTTCCCGGCGTGAATCTCTCCTGGAAGACGGCCGGCGCGCCGCCCGTTCCCACCAAGGGCCGCTGTCTCGACCACATCGGCCTGGAAGTGGCCGGCCTCAAAGCCTTCTGTGCGAAGCTCGAGGCCTCCGGCGTGAAGCTCGATGCGCCGGTAGCGACGCGCCCCGACCTCGGCCTGACGATTGCATTCCTCACCGATCCGTGGGGGACGCGCATTGAACTGACCGAAGGGCTTTCCAAGCTGGCCAATGGCAAGTGAACGCGGACTGGAGCGTTTCCGGGAAGAGTAGCCGCTACGCCCCCGCCGCTGCGTACAGCCGCCGGTCGGCCGCGGCCAGCAGTTCCTCGGTCTGGGCGCCGTCGTCCGGGAAGGTCGCGGCCGCGGCCTCGAACGCCAGCGCGCCGTTGCTGGCGCGGTCCACCGCCCGGCGCAGGATAGCGATTCTCTCTCCGGCTTCCTGGGCGCGCATGCCGGGCAGCAGCACGACGAACTCGTCGGCGCCCATGCGTCCCAGCAGGTCGCTCTCCGAGCAGCACCGCCGCACGGCCTCGGCTGCGGCGCGGACGGTTTTGGACGCGTACAGCGGGCCGCGCCGCCGGCGTATCTCGGCCAGCCCGTCCAGGTCACCCACCAGCAGCGTGACGGGGTCTCCGTCCGCGCGCGCGCGCTGGAGCTCGTGCTCCATCTTCACGAAGAATTGGCGCGCAGCTAGGTGCTCGCCTTCGGCTGCTGCCCGGTAGCGGAGCGCATTCTCCACGGCCATCGAGATCTTCGCCAGCATGGCCTTGAGAATCCGCACATGATCGCCGGTGAACGCATCGGCATCGGCGTGATAGAGGCACAGCACGCCGAAGCGGCCCGAGGCGCCCTCCAGCGGCGCGGAGAGCGCCGATGCGAAGCCGCTCGCCTCTTCCGCCGCGGGATATCCGTTGACCAGCATGCGTCCTGTTTCGGTCACCCATCCGGCCGTGCCGCAGGCCACGCTGAGCCGCGCGCCGCACACGCCCCGCGCATACTCCGGAAGCAGAAACCCGTTCTGGCGGACGTAGACCGCCATGGCGGCATAGGGCACCAGTTGGCACAGGCGGCTGTCCAGCACCGAGAGGGTTTCCCGCAGGTTGAGGGAGTTGCCCAGAACCTGGGTGAACTCGTAGAGCAATTGCGCTTCGTGCCGCGCCGAGGCAATGGCGGTGAGGAAGTCCAGCCGCGAGCCGCGCGAATCCGGCACACGCTCGAGGCCGTTCCGCGGAACGCGCGCGCCGCCAACCGCTTCGGGCGCGACGATGCGGCCGCCCTCGCCGGCGCGCTGCTGCGCCTCACGCTCGAGTTCCAGGTAGCGTTGCTGCAAGATCGCCACCACCCGCGGATCGAACCCGGTTCCGGCTTCCGCGGCCACCGCCTGCATGGCTTCGGCCAGCGGCATCGCCGGGCGGTACTGGCGGTCGGTGGCCAGCGCATCGAGCGTGTCCACCGCCGCCAGAATGCGAGCGCCGAGTGGAATCCTGGTTCCGGACAGGCCGTCCGGGTATCCCGTGCCGTCCCATCGCTCGTGATGGCTGCGCACCATCGGCGCCACCGGGTACGGGAAACCCGCGCGCTCCACGATCCCGGCGCCCATCACCGGATGGATTTTCATCTTTTCGAATTCTTCCGGTGTCAGCCGGCCGGGTTTGGAAAGGATGTGTTCCGGCACCGCTAGTTTGCCGACGTCGTGCAGCAGCGCGGCGGCGGCCAGGGCCTCCAGTTCCGGTCCGGCGAGTCCCAGCGCGCGGCCCACCCCTAGCGCGTACACCTGCACCCGCCGGAGATGCGCGAGCGTGCCTTCGTCCTTGGCTTCGATAGCCAGCGCCAGCGCCTCGATGGTGCGCAGATGGAGCTGCCCGGTGGCTGCCGCGCGGGCCTGCTCGGCCCGCAGCCGGTCCGCGTGCAGGCGGTACCAGCGCCGCACGACGAAGGCCACCGTCAGCCCCAGCACCCACGCCGGCCAGGGGCGCAGGGCCGCCAGCAGGATCCCCGCGAGCGGGAAGAACATCTTCGCAAGAAGGGAGGCGCCGCGCGTCATGAAATAGGCATATCGGCCTGGAACGCGCGTTCTAAAACAAAAGTTCTATTTTGCGTCGCGCCAGTTTTCCCCTACTCCCACATCCGCTACAAGGGGTATCTCCAGCGCGGCCACGTGTTCCATCTCGCGTTTCACCATGCCGGCCAGGTCCTTTACCTCCTCCGGAGGCGCCTCGAAAACCAGCTCGTCGTGTACCTGGAGCAACATGGCGGACTGCATGCCCGCGAGGTGCGCGTCAATGCGCACCATGGCCAGCTTGATGAGGTCCGCCGCCGTGCCCTGGAGCGGGGAGTTGACCGCGGTGCGCTCGGCGAATCCCCGCGCGTTGGGGTTGCGGCTGTTGATATCAGGGATGGGCCGCTCGCGCCCGAACAGGGTCCTGGTCGCGCCCTTGGCGCGTACCTCCGCGATCGTCCGGTCAATAAAGCGTTTCACGCCGGAGTAGCGCGCGAAGTAGCTCTCGATGTATTCGGCCGCCTGCTCGCGCGCGATGCCAAGCTGCGCGGCCAGGCCGAAGGGACTGATGCCGTAGACTATGCCGAAGTTGACCGCCTTGGCCGCGCGGCGCGCCTCCGGCGTCACCATCAGCGGCGGAATCCCCATCACCTCGGCTGCCGTCCGGGTGTGTATGTCCTCGCCGTTGCGGAAGGCGTCCACCAGCACCGGATCTTTCGACATGTGCGCCAGCAGCCGCAGCTCGATTTGCGAGTAATCCGCCACCAGCAGTTTCCAGCCGGGGCGGGGAACGAAGGCCGCGCGGATTTCTCTGCCAAGCTCGGTGCGAATGGGGATGTTTTGCAGGTTGGGGTCGGAGGACGAGAGGCGCCCCGTGGCCGCGCCGGTCTGGTGAAAGCTGGTGTGCAGCCGTCCGGTTTGCGGGTCGATCAGCGCGGGCAGGGCGTCCACGTAGGTGCCTTTGAGTTTGGCGAGCTGCCGGTAGTCCAGCACCTTGCGCACGATTTCGTGTTCCTGCGCCAGTCCCTCCAGCACGTCGGCGGCGGTGGAGACGGTCCTGCCCTTGCCGTAGCGCACCGGCGCGGGCAGCTTCAGATCCTCGAAGAGCACCTTGCCGAGTTGCTGTGGCGAGGCGATGTTGAAGCTCTTGCCCGCCAGCGCGTGAATCTCCGCGGTGAGGCGCGCGATTTCGGTTTCCATCATCTCGGAAAGCCGCCGCAGTTCCCCACGGTCGATCAGGATCCCGTGCGCTTCCATGCGCGCCAGCACGGGGGCCAGCGGAAGCTCGATTTCCTCGTACAGGCGGCGCAGCCCACGCTCGTCAACCGCCGGGCCGAGCATCCGGCAAAGCTCGAGAATGGCGCCGGCGTGGTGCTCCGGCGTGGGGCCCAATCGCCGGTCGAAGCGGCGCAGCACCTGCTCCTCGAGCGCGCAGCCGCCCGGTTCCGCGTCCAGCAGGAAACCGTAGAGCATTACGTCGTGAGCGAAGCCTCGCGGCTCGATCCCAAGGCTGCGAAAGCGCAGTATGGCGCTCTTCAGGTCGCAAGTGGCCTTCACGCGGGCCGGGTCTTCCAGAAACGCGCGTAGAGGCCCGAGGCGGTCCTGGGGAGTGGAGCGCGCTTCTCCCGGCTGCCAGGCCAGCCCGATGGTTTCAAGCGGCAGTTCGCCGTCTCCCGCCCGCGCGACGGCCACCGCCACGGGCGAGCCCGCGGGAATCGCGCCGAGCCACGCGGCCATCTCCTCCTCGGAGGCGAAGGCCCGGTAGTCGCCCGGCCGCGCATCTTCGGCCGGCTCCAGTTCCTTGATGAGCGAGTGGAATTCCAGTTCCTTGTAGACCTGCTTGAGGGCCTCGGCGTCGGCCTCGCGCGCCCGCACCGCCTCCGCCGAGAATTCGATGGGAATGCCGCAGTCGAGCGTCGCCAGGCGCTTGGACATGAGGATGCGCCCGGTGTGGTTCAGCAGGCTCTCGCGGTAGGCCTTCCGCTCCACCTCGGCGGCGTGCTCGATGACCCTTTCCACCGCGCCGAAGCGCTCGATCAGCTCGCGCGCGCCTTTGTCCCCGATTCCCGGAGCACCCGGAATGTTGTCCACCGCATCTCCCACCAGCGCCAGCAGGTCCGGCACGCGCTCGGGCGCGACGCCCATATGGCGCTTCACGCCCTCGGCGTCGTAGGTCTCGTCCTTGGCGGGATTGAACATCGAGATGTTGCCGCCCACCAGTTGCATCATGTCCTTGTCGCTGGAGACGATGACCACCTCCATGCCCTCGCTTTCGGCGCGGCGCGAGATGGCGCCGATCACGTCATCCGCCTCGAATCCCGGGTACTCCAGGATGGGGATTTGCATGGCGTCCAGGATGCGGCGGATATAAGGGATCTGGTCCCGCAGGTCGGCGGGCATCTCCGCGCGGTTGGCTTTGTATTCGGCGTACTGCTCCAAGCGGTGCACCGGGGCGGCGCTTTCGAACACCGCGGCGATGTACTCCGGCTTGTACTGGTTGGCGAGCTTCCGCAGCATGTTGTTGAATATGTACACCGCCTCCGTGGAAAGCCCTGTGGAAGTGCGCATCGGCGGCGCGCCGGAACGGGCCCTGGCGTGATAGGCGCGGAAGATGAATCCAAACGAATCGACGAGGAACAGGCGCGGTCTGGGCACGCGCCCATGGTAACGTGGCTTTTCGTGCGGCACAACAGCCTCGGCTCTGTTGCATTTTTGCAACACAGCGCCGCATATAACCCATTGAGAATACGGGAAATTCCCCCTTGGCTAACAGATTGCTAGCGTAAGCAACTTAGTGCGCGCATGCGTTTCGAGACCACCATTGAGCGGCCGGTCGAAGCCAGGGGTGTAGGGCTGCACAGCGGAGTTCCGGTGTCGCTCCGTATCCGGCCGGCGCCGGCTGCAACCGGCATCGTTTTCCTGCGGTCGGACCTGGACAACTTCCCCATCCCGGCGAGCTGGCGCCACGTCGCCAGGGTGAGCTACGCCACCAGCCTGATGCGGCAGGGCGTTCTGATTTCGACCACGGAACATCTTCTGAGCGTGCTGTACAGCATGGGGATCGACAACGCTTATCTCGAGATCGACAACCTCGAGGTCCCGGTGCTGGATGGCAGCGGCCAGCCGTTCGTCGCCCTGCTGCGCGAAGCCGGCTTGCGGCGCTACCGCCGCAAGCGGCGCTACATTCGCGTGCGCCGTCCGGTGACGGTGGAAGACCGCGGAAAGCGCATCACGATCGTTCCGGACGAGCGTTTCCGGCTGACCTGCGACATCCGCTTCGACCACCCCCTGGTGGGACGGCAGCTTCTCGAAATGGACGTGACGCCGGAGCGCTATGCCGGGGAGATCGCCCCGGCGCGCACCTTCGGCTTCGAATACGAGCTCGGCCAGATGCGCGACATGGGGCTGATTCGGGGCGCCTCGCTCGAGAACGCGCTGTGCTTCACCCGCACGGGCGTGCTCAACCCCGAGGGCATGCGCTTCCCGGACGAGTGCTGCCGCCACAAGGCGCTGGACCTGATCGGCGACTTGGCGCTGCTGGGCCGTCCTTTGCTGGGCCATGTGATCGCCGAGCGCGCGGGCCACGCGATGCACGCCGCGCTGGTGGCGCGCCTGATGTCCGATCCCGGCCTCTGCGAGGTACTGACCTTCGATCATCTCGCCTCGCGCGTCACCGAAGCGCTGGTTTCCTGAGAGCGCGCCAGACAAACAAGCGCCCTACCCGCACAGCCGTTGACACAGGGTGAGACTCGGGGTTATTATCAACTGCAATTTCAGAGAAGCTCCTATAATGTGCCCTTAGCGAAATTCGCAGGAGAGAGAATCCATGTTTTCACGAAGGGTATTGCGGTTCGCGGTACTGATTGCTATCTCGGCTTTGGCCCTCGTGGCTCAGACCGGAAGCGGTACCGTTCAAGGCGTCGTAAAGGATGCCACCTCTGCGGTCATTGCAGGCGCAAGAGTGACCATCACCAATACGGCCACTGCGGGGAAGCACTCGACAATCACGAACGGCGTCGGGTTCTTCGGATTCCCGCCCGTCCAGCCCGGCTCCTACCAGATCAAGGTCGAAGCGCCAGGCATGCAGACCTGGGAGGGCAAGGTCCTTTTGGTGGTAGGACAGACGGCCGAAATCAGCCCTGTCCTGAAAATTGGGACCGTAGCCACCGAGATCACCGTGGCCGGGGATGTCGCTCCCCTCGTTACCACGACGGATTCGACGATCTCGAGAAATCTGGAGCGGACCCGCATTGAGCAATTGCCCTTGAACGGGCGCAGCATTTCCAACCTGGCGATGCTCACCACGCCCGGCATGTTTAATGGGCAGGACGGCTCGATCAACCCGATTCTGAACGGTCTGCGCGACAGCGTGGAAATGTACTACGACGGAGCGATCCTAAAGAACCGCGACACCGGCGACTTCAGCGGGCGGCTCCCCGGCTTGGACAGCATTCAGGAGTTGCGGGTTGAGACCAGCCTCTCCTCGGCAAAGTTTGAACGGCCCGGCTCGGTAATCCTTTCGACCCGGAGCGGAGGCAACCAGGTTCACGGAAGTTTGTTCGAAACCAACCGCAACAGCGCGATTGGAGTCGCGCGCAGGCGCCAGGATTACTACGACAAGCCCCCGTACTACAACCGCAACGAGTTCGGCGGATCTGTGGGCGGCCCCATATTCATTCCGAAGGCGTACAATGGCAAGGACCGAACCTTTTTCTTCACCAACCTGGAGTACAACCGCATCGCCCAAAAATCCACGACCAGCACCACCATGCCGACGA
>JBHGBM010000119.1:0-11518 GCA_041946965.1 Bryobacteraceae bacterium | reverse complement strand
CAGAGTTCCTGCGCCACCGTGCTGATGCTCGATTGCAGCCACAGCATGATTCTCTACGGAGAGGACCGCTTCACGCCGGCCAAGAAAGTGGCGCTGGCGCTGGCGCACCTGATCCGCACGCAGTATCCCGGCGATTCGCTGCGCTGTGTGCTGTTCCACGATTCCGCCGAGGAACTCGCGCTCAGCCGGTTGGCCCGCGTGCAGGTGGGGCCGTATTACACCAACACGCGGGACGGGTTGATCCTGGCGCAGCGGCTGCTTCAGGCGGAGCGCAAGGACATGCGCCAGATCGTCATGATCACCGACGGCAAGCCGAGTTGCCTGACGCTGGAAGACGGCCGCCTGTACAGGAACGCCTTCGGGCTCGACCCGCTGGTCATCAGCAAGACGCTCGAAGAAGTGAACCGCTGCAAGAAGCAGGGCATCATCATCAACACCTTCATGCTGGCCAGCGATTACGGCCTGGTGAACTTCGTGCAGAAGGTGACGGAGATCTGCCGCGGCAAGGCTTACTTCACCACGCCCTTCACGCTCGGCCAGTACCTGCTGATGGACTACATGAACCGCAAGACGCGGACGATTCACTGAGGATCACGCGCTGATGCACGCAGATTTGGATGATATCCTGTAAGCGTTGCCCCAACAACAGCCAGAACAGCCGCAGGAACAGGCTCCGCCCCGCCTGCTCGTGGTGGTGGTTTCCTGCAATCGTATCGCGCTGCTGCGCCGGTGCCTGGCGGCGCTCGAGGCTTCGCGCGCGCGGGACACCTTCCATATCGTTCTCATAGACAACGGCTCGCGCGACGGCAGCCAGCAGATCGATACGGAATTCCCCAACGTCCAGGTGATGCGCCTGCCCCGCAACTTCGGCCTGACCAAGGCTCTCAACATCGGCATCCGCGCCAGGGAAACTGACTTTGTGCTATTCCTGCACGAGGACACCGAACTGCTCGACCCCGGCGCCATTGAGGCGATGCTCGCCGCGCTGGACAATTCGCCCAACGCCGGCGCGGTGGCGCCGCTGCTGGTGGATGCCGAGGGCCGTCCCGCCCCTCAAGCCGGAAACCTGCCGCCGGACGGCGTCTTCCAGCCCGCCGAGCCCGGTGCGGAACCGATTGAGGTGGATTACGCCAGCGGAGCCGCCCTCATGGTGCGCAGTTTCTTCCTCAAGGCCATGCGCAAGTTCGATGAGCGCTACGGGCAGTTCGGCAGCGACGCGGAGATCTGCTACCAGATCCGGCGCGTGGATAAACAGGTGCTCATTCTGCCGGACGTGCGCGCCCTGCACCACGGCCGCCAGGCCGATTCCGACCTTCGGCAGGCCGATTTCCAGCTTGGCGCCGCTACCTGGCTTTGGAAGCACCAGGGGATGTTCTCCTGGCTCGGCGCGCGCATCTCCGCCACCCTTAAGGCTTTTTTCTCTTTCCGGCTGAGGCAGTTCGCCTACCTTATCTCAGGTCAAAAGCTGGACGGTACCCAAAGTTAGCATCAAAACCGCGCGGGCACTGCGGGTATAATTGCTACGTGGACGCCGTCATCTGGATACTTATGCCCGGCTTCACCGCGGTCGGTTCAGGGTTGCTGGCCTGGTTCATCATGCAATCGCGGATGGAGGTGGCGGTCGCCCGCGAGCGCGAATCCCTGGCGGAGGTGCGCGGCCGGATCGACGCCGAACGGCGCGGCATGCAGGATTCTCTCCGCAGCGCCGAGGAGAGCGGCCGCCGCAAGGCCCTGGATGAGTTCCTCTCCGAAGTCCGCATCGAGCAGCGGCACTACGTCCGCGAGAACCGCATGCTCTTCATGACCCGCCGCAGCCTGGTGTTGGAAGAGCGCCTGTTCTTCCGCAACCTGCCGCTCTCCAACTGGATCGAGCACGAGGTCACGCTTCAGGAGGGCGCCGATATCGGAAAGCTGGCGAGCAACCTGAGCGTGTTCGAGGGCCTGCTTCCCGCCGCCGCCGCGCCTGCCCGCGCGCTGCTCGAACAGTAGCGCTCCACCGCTTACGAGGCCGCCATCCTCTCGGGATCCCAGTTCGCGATGCGCCGCTCGAAGTAGCTCACGTTGCTCAACAGCGCGGGGCCGGCGGCGCGGAAGCCGAAGACGGCGTCCTCCACCGAAGGCGACCCGGAGCGTATAGAGGCATAGAAGCGCCGGTGGTGTTCGGCATGAGCCTCCTGCCGAATGGCGAAGCGCGTTTCCCTGCCGGCCGGGACATTCTCCGGCGTGTCCGGCTTCGGCGGATACTTCTTGCGGTATTCGCGCAGGAACTCCTCCTGGGTGGCCTTGGCGAAGGTGTTGATGGTGAAGCCGGGCTCGGTTTCGTCGGGCGAATTCTGGAGCGTGACGCCGGTTGCGCCGGTGGTCATGATGCCCTGGCTGCCCACGAAGCGGAACCCGAACTGCTCCTCGGCCAGGCCCGACTTGAAATTCACGCGCAGCGCCAGGGTGAACTCCGGGTGCGCCGCAGTCTTCGGGTAATCCATCATGGCGAGCATCACGTCCGGAGCGTCGCGGCCGTCCTTCCAATAGCGCAGCCCGCCGGTGGCCATCACGCGAACGGGCCCGTTGGATCCGGTGACGAAGTGCAAGCCGGAGAGCAGGTGGACGAACAGGTCGCCCGCCACGCCGGTGCCGTAATCGTTGTAGTTGCGCCAGCGGAAGAGCCGGATGGGCTCGAACGGGCGCTTCGGCGCGCGGCCCAGGAAGCGGTCCCAATCGATGTTGGCGGGCGAGGCGTCCGGCGGGATCGAGTATTGCCACGCGCCGATGGCGGTGTTGCGGTCCAGCCACCCCTCCACCATGTTGAGCTCCCCAATGGCCCCGGCGCGGTAGAGTTCGCGCGCCTTGGCGTACACCAGCGAGCTGACATACTGGCTGCCCACCTGGAACACCCGGCCGGCACGCTCCTGCGCCTGCACCACCCCGGCGCCATCTTCCACGCGCTGCACCATGGGTTTTTCACAGTAGACGTGCTTGCCCGCGCCCAGCGCCTCCACGGCGATCTGCGAGTGCCAGTGATCGGGAGTGGCGATGATGACGGCATCCACGTCCTTGCGCGCCAATACCTCGCGGTAATCGCGCGTGGTGAAGATGCCGCCCTTCCAGACTTCCCTGGCGCGCGCCAGGCGTCCGTCGTAAATGTCGCACACGCCCGCCAGTTCGACGCCGGGGACGGCCAGTGCGTAGCGGGTGTCGCCGCTCCCCATTCCTCCCACGCCGATGGTGGCGACGCGGATGCGGTCGTTGGGACCTGTGCGCGGGATGGGGGCCGAAGCGGCGGCGGTGACTTCCAGAAATTCGCGCCGGGTGGCTTTCATAGGTAGAAGTTTAGCGCGATCCCCCGGCGCGGTCCCATCCTATAGAGCCTGGGAAGACCATTTGCTATCATTATGTATGCTTGACGCTCATAGTACACGTGTTCGTTCTTGCGTTTCTCGCGGCGCCCTCGGCGGCGGACCGCTTCGTACGCGGCCTGTTTGACGACACGTTCTCAGGCATTCATCAACTGGCATGGTTCGACTGGGCCATGCTGATCCCGTATTTCGCCATCCTCGGCATCCTTTCCGTCTACGGCATCCACCGGTACGAGACGATTCGCACCTACTTCAAGTACCGCAAGCACGCCACCACGGAACCGCCGCAACGTTTCGCACAACTGCCGCCGGTGACGATTCAACTGCCGCTTTACAACGAGCGCTACGTGGTGGAGCGGCTGATCGAAGAGGTTACGCGGATCGAGTACCCGCGCGAGCTGCTGCAAATCCAGGTGCTCGACGATTCCACCGACGACACCGCACCGTTCGCCGAAGCGCTGGTGGAGCGCTACAGTGCGCTGGGCTACCCCATCGAGTACCACCACCGCACACACCGCGAAGGCTTCAAGGCCGGCGCGCTTCAGGAAGGGCTCAAGACGGCCACGGGCGAGTTCGTGGCGGTATTCGACGCGGATTTTGTGCCGCCGCCGGATTTCCTCACCCGCACGGTACACTTCTTCGCGGACCCCAAGGTCGGGGTGGTGCAGACGCGCTGGAGCTATCTGAACCGCGACTACAACTTCCTCACCGAAGTGGAGGCGATGCTGCTCGACGGCCACTTCATCCTGGAGCACGGGGCGCGCTCGCGGGCCGGCTACTTCTTCAACTTCAACGGCACAGCGGGCATTCTGCGGAAGAAGATGATCGACGACGCGGGCGGCTGGCAGCACGACACCCTGACGGAAGACTCCGACCTCAGCTACCGCGCGCAGATCAAGGGGTGGCGCTTCGTCTATCTGCCGGGGCTGCACTGCCCCTCGGAACTGCCCGTGGAAATGCACGGTTTCCAGGTGCAGCAGTCGCGTTGGGCGAAGGGACTCACGCAGGTCGCCAAGAAACTGCTGCCCATGATCCTCCGCGCCGGCATTCCGTGGCGCGTGAAGGCCGAGGCGTTTCTGCATCTCACGCCCAACATCTCCTACCCGCTGATGATCGTGGTTTCGGCGCTGATGCTGCCGGTGATGATTGTGCGTTTCTATATGGGCGTATGGCAGATGGTGTTCATCGACCTGCCGCTGATCGCGGCGTCGTTCTGGTCGATCTCGGCGTTCTACGTGGTGGCGCAGCGGGAGTTGTACCCGAAGCACTGGAAGCGCTCCATCCTGCTGCTGCCCATGCTGATCGCGGTGGGAGTGGGACTCACCGTGATCAATACGCGCGCCGTGATGGAGGCGATCTTCGGCGTGCAGACCTCGTTCGTGCGCACTCCGAAGTACGCCGTGGGCGACCGTCCCGTGAACCTCGAGGCCAAGAAATACCGCCGCAAGAGCGGGTGGCTGCCGTACATCGAGATTGCCATCGGCGGCTATTTCGTGGCGATGATCGTGTTCGCGGTCAACACGATGAATTTCTTCGCCATTCCTTTCCTGCTGCTGTTCGTGATGGGTTACTGGTGGGCGGGCTTCGGCACCTTGTACCAGGAGCATCAGAGCCGGCTGCGGTTCCTCAAGCAGCAGCGGCTGGCGGCGAGCGCGGCGCGGTGAGCGTCTTCCGCGCTCCTTGCGACGCTACAGCGTGACGGTGTTCTGAATCAGATCCAGCACCGGTCCGGGGTACACGCCGAACCAGATCAACAGCACGGTCAAAGCGGCGAGCAGCATGCCCGAGCTCGCGGGCGTGGCGGCCAGCTCCGGCGCGCCTTCCGGCTGCATGTAGAGCGCCACGATCACGCGCAGGTAGTAGTACACCCCGATGCCGCTGGTGACCGCCAGAGTGAGGATCAGGCCCCACTGGGCCGCCGCCGCGCCCGCCGCCACCACGTAGAACTTCGCCAGGAATCCCGCGGTCAGGGGAATGCCGGCCAGCGAGAACAACATGGCGGTGAACACACCCGCCAGCCACGGGCGGCGCCAGAACAGGCCGCGGTAGTCCTCGATCTCTGCCGCTTCGCGCCCGGCGGGCGAAACCGCCGAGACCACCCCGAAGGCCCCCAGCGTGGTCACGAAATACGCCACCACGTAAAACGTCACCGCCCGGCTGTTGCGCGACTGGAAGGCCGCCAGGATGTAGCCGAGATGCGCGATGGAGGAATAGGCCAACAGCCGCTTCACATTACGCTGCAACAGCGCCAGCACGTTGCCGGCGATCATGGAAGCCAGCGCGACGATGGTGAACACGGCGAACACCGCCGCGTGCGATTCCGTGCCGTTGAAGTAGCGCAGCAGCAGGGCCACCATGGCGCCTTTCGAAACCGTGGCCACGAACGCGGTCACCGGGGCGGGCGCGCCTTCGTAAACGTCCGGCGTCCACATGTGGAACGGCACCACCGCCAGCTTGAACCCGATGCCGGCCACGATGAGCGCCAGCGCGGGCGCCACCAGCGCGCGGCCTCCGGCGCCGCCGGAAAGCCGCGCGGCAACCTCGCTGAACTGCATGGTCCCAAGCTCCGCGTAGAGCAGCGCCACGCCGAACAGCAGAAACGCCGCCGAGGCCGCCGCCAGGACCAGGTACTTGATCCCCGCCTCCACCGGCCGCTCCTGGGTGTGCAGGTACGCGATCATCGCGTAAAGCGAGACGCTCAGCAGCTCCAGCCCGAGGAAGAACGAGACGAAGTGGCTGGCCGAGGCCAGCACGGCCGAGCCCAGCGTGGCGATCAGCAGCAGCACGTAAAGCTCGTCCCGGTCCACGTCGTGCCGCTCCATGTAGCCGTACGCGAGCACCGAAACCGCGAACGCCGCGGCGATGATCAGCCCCTGGTAGAAGAGCGCGTAGAAGTCCACCACAAGCAGCGCCGTCACCTGCTGCGTGCCCATGGCTCCGGCGGTCCACAGCGAGGCGAATGCGGCCGCGAGCCCCAGCATGGCGATCGCCGCAGTGCCGCTGTGGCTGCGGTGAACGGCGATGGCCAGCATGGCGGCGATGGCGGCGCCCGAGAGAACCAGCAGCGGCAGAATGGAAATCAGCATGGCGTCACCTCAGGGCCACCGTGCGGATCTGTTCCTCCGAAGGCGCCAGCGTGTCGATCACCGGCCGCGGATAGGTTCCGAGCCACAGCAGCACCAGCATCATGGATCCGGCAATGAGCGCCTCACGGGGCCGCAGGTCTGGCAGACTCCAGCCGCTCTCGTTCGGCCCCTGGAAGGCGCGCTGCACGAAACGCAGCGCATAGAACGTGGCGAAGAGGACGCCGGCGGTGGCCACGCATCCCACCGCCGCGTTGGCCCGGAACGATCCGATCAGCACCAGGAACTCGCCCACGAAATCGCCCAACCCGGGCAGCCCGAGCGACGCCAGCGCGAAAAACATCGCCGCTCCGCTAAAGTATGGGATGGTGGACCACAGCCCGCCCATGCGCGCCATCTCGCGCGTGTGGATGCGTTCCTGGAGCGCTCCCACCAGCACGAACAGGCCGCCGGTGCTCACGCCGTGGCAGATCATGGTGACCACCGCGCCCTGGAACGCCAGGGCGTTGCCGCTGAAGATGCCCACCAGGACGAAGCCCAGGTGGCTGACGCTGGTGTACGCCACCAGCCGCTTCAGGTCCGTCTGGCCAAAGGCCAGTACCGCGCCATAAATGATCCCGGCCACGCCCAGCCACATCGCGGCCGGTGCGAAAGCGTCGGCCGCGCGCGGGAACAGCGGCGCCACGAAACGGATCATCCCGTAGGCGCCGGTCTTCAGCAGGAGTCCGGCCAGGATCACGCTGCCCGCGGTAGGCGCTTCCGTGTGCGCGTCCGGCAGCCACGGGTGCAGCGGGAACATGGGCAGCTTCACGGCGAACGCGATGAAGAAGCCGAGCATGATAACCATCTCGACGTGCGGCGCCATCGCAACGCCCAGCAGGTCCGGGTAGTCGAAGCTGTATACTCCCGTACGGGCGTGGTTGATGAAGTACAGCGCGAGAATCGCCACCAGCATCAGCAGCGAGGTGATCTGGGTGAAGAGGAAGAACTTGACGGCGGCGTAGACCCGGTTCTCGTGCCCCCAGATGGCGATCAGGAAATACATGGGCACGAGCATCAGCTCCCACATGAAATAGAAGAGGAACAGGTCCACGGCCACGAACACGCCGGTGATGCCCGCCAGAATCCACATCAGGTTCCAGTGGAAGAAGCCCACGCCTTCCTCGATCTCGCTCCAGGAGGCCAGCACGGAGAGCGCACCGAGGAAAAAGGTGAGCATCAGCATCAGCAGGCTGAGGCCGTCCACGGCGAGATGAAAGCGGATGCCGAACTGCGGCACCCAGAGGGCGCTGACTTCCTGCATCCACCGGCCGCCGGCGCCGCCGCGCGCCCACAAGCCCAGTGACAGAGCCAGGTCGAGCGCACAGGCGGCGAGCGCGATCCATCGCGCCAGGCTGGCGCGCCAGCGCGCGGCCAGCCACGCGAGCACGCCGCCCGCAAGCAGAATGACGATCAGCCAGAGGAGGATCATAGGAGCATCGCAACGGCCACGAACACCACCGAGCCGAGCGCAAGGCCGGCGGCGTACCAGCGCACGCGCCCGGATTGAGTGGCGCTCAGTCCGCGGTTGAAAAGCGCCGCCGCGGCGGCCAGGCCGCGGTAGCCGGAATCCACGAAATCGCCGCGGTTCACGCGCGCCACCCACAGCACCGGGCGCACGAACAGGCGGTCGTAGAGCCAGTCCATGCCCCAATCGGCGTGCCACCAGCGGTGCAGCACGCGGCCCGCACCGGTGTTCGCCAGAGCTTCGGCGTACCGCGGCCGGCGCAGGAAGAAGATGTAGGCGACCAGGAGTCCCGCGGCGAAGGCCGCCGAGGCGATCAGCCCCGAGAGGTGCTCCGTCAGCGCGCCGCCATGTTCCTCGCGCATATGCGGCAGCGCCCGCGCCAGCATGTTCATAAGCGGCGTCCCGAGCGCGCCGCCGCCCAGCGCCAGCGCGGCGAGAATCACCAGCGGGACCGTCATGGCCGGACCGGGGCGGTGCGTGACGGGCGTGCGCAGCGGCCCGAAAAACACTGCGAAGATCTGGCGGAAGGTGTAGAGCGCGGTCATGAAGACCCCCACGATGGCAGCGATCCACAGCGCCGCGGCGCCCCGCGGGACGTTCGCCGCGCCCCAGATGATCAGGTCCTTGCTGTAGTAACCCGCCGTCACCAGCGGCAGCCCCGCCAGCGCGCAGCCGCCGATCAGGAAGGTCCAGAACGTCACCGGCAGTTCGCGCCGCAGCCCGCCCATGCGGAAGATATCGTGCTCGTGGTGCAGCGCTTCAATTACGACGCCGGCGGCCAGGAACAGGAGCGCCTTGAAGAAGGCGTGCGTCATGAAGTGGAAGATGGCCGCCGGCCAGGCGCCTACGCCCAGCGCCAGAAACATGTACCCGATCTGGCTCACCGTGGAGTAAGCCAGGATGCGCTTCATATCGTGCTGCACGAGCGCGCTGAAACCCGCCATCAACAGCGTGGCCGCCCCGATGATCGCCACCGCCAACTGCGCCTCGGGCGCGAGCGTGAACAGCGTGTGGGTGCGGGCGATGAGGTAGACCCCCGCGGTCACCATCGTGGCGGCGTGAATCAGCGCCGAGGTCGGGGTGGGGCCGGCCATGGCGTCCGGCAGCCACACCTGCAAGGGAAGTTGCGCGGACTTGCCCACTGCGCCGCCCACCAGCAGCAGTGCGGGCAGCAGCACGGAGGCGGAGCCGGCGGCCCGCTGCAACATGGGCTGGATCTCCAGCGTCCCGAGGCTGTGGAACAGCAGAAACAGCCCGATGGCCATGGCGGCATCGCCCACGCGCGTCACGATGAAAGCCTTCTGGCCCGCGCGCCCGTTGGCCGGATCCTGGTACCAGAAGCCGATCAGCAGGTAGCTGCACAGCCCCACCCCTTCCCAGCCGAGGTAAAGCAACAGCAGGTTGTTGGCCAGCAGCAGCGTTTGCATGGACCCTACGAACAGGTTCATGTATCCGAAAAACCGGCTGTACCCGGGGTCTTCGCGCATGTACTCGGCCGAGTAGACGTGGATGAGAAACCCCACCCACGCCACCACGGTCGCCATCACCAGCGAGAGGGAGTCGAGATAGAAGGCGATTTCGGCGCGGAAGCCGCCCACCCCGATCCACGTCCACAGCCGCTGGGTATACGGCTCCGTGAAGCCCGCGAAGATCCCGGCGATGACGATGGCGGACGCCAGAATGGAGCCGCAGCCCACCGCCGGGACCATCCACTTCGGCATGCGCCCGCCGAGCACCAGCAGGATGGCGGCGCCGGCAAACGGCAGCGCGGGAACGAGCCAGAGCAGACCCCCCATATCAGCCTTTCATGGCGCTGGCGGCGTCACCATCGAGCGAGCCGTAGCGATGATAAATCGCCAGCACCAGCGCGAGCCCCACCGAGACCTCGGCCGCCGCCATCGCCAGGATGAACAGGAACATCACCTGCCCGTCCGGCTGATTCCAGCGCGAACCGGCGGCCACAAAGGCCAGCCCGGAGGCGTTCAGCATCACCTCAATGGACATCAGTACGAACACCAGGTTCCGCCGCACCAGCAGTCCTGCCAGTCCCAGCGAGAACAGAATCCCCGATAGCATCAGTGCGTCTTTGAGCGGTATTGACGGCATCTCCAGTCTCCGGTTTGGGGGCTCCGCGCCAACCCAGGTGATAGGCGCCCACCAGTCCCGCGGCGAGCAGCATGGAAGCGAGTTCGACTCCGATCAGGTAAGGCCCGTAGAGCGCGGCGCCGACTTCGCGCGGGCCGATCACGGCGCCGGCGTTGCTTCCGGCGCCTCGCGTGAGGATCAGAAACACTTCGGCGATGAGGATGGCGGCGAGCACCGAGGGCCCGGCCCAGATCCCCGGGGTGAGCAGCGCGCGCTCCATCCGCACGGCGCGCTCGCCCAGGTTCAGCATCATCACCACGAAAACGAACAGAACCATGATGGCGCCGGCGTAGATCATGACCTCCAGCGCGGCTACGAACGGCGCGCCGAGCAGATAGAACACCACCGCGACCGCCAGCAGCGAAACCACCAGGTAGAGCAGCGCGTGCACCGCGTTCAGCCGCGTGAGCGCCATCACTGTGGCGGCGATGGCCACGGCCCCGGCGACATAGAATGCGGTTTCCATACGCTACGGCAGCAGGCTCCGCACATCGGTGGGCGGGGCCTCCCTTTCCGCTTCGCCCTTGCCTTTGCCACCGATGGCCACGCCGGCCACGCGCCAGAAGCTGTAATCGTGGTACTTACCCGGACCGTCGATGAGCAGGTCTTCCTTCTCGTACACCATGTTCTGGCGCTGGTATTCGCTCATCTCGAATTCCGGCGTGAGCTGTATGGCGTAAGTAGGACAGGCCTCCTCGCAGTAGCCGCAGAAGATGCAGCGCGAAAAGTTGATGCGGAAGAACTCCGGGACGCGCCGGCCGTCTTCGCGCTCGGTGGCCTGGAGGGCGATGCAGTCCACCGGGCATGCCACCGCGCACAGGTAACAGGCCACGCAGCGCTCGTCGCCGTCGGGATCGCGTGAGAGTACGATGCGCCCGCGGTACCGCGCCGAAAGAGGCGCCTTGTGCTCCGGGTATTCAACGGTGACGCGCTTGTGGAAGGCGTGCAGGAAGACGCCCCAGATGCCGCGAAGAAGACTCAGCATGATTACCTCACCGCCAGCACCACGGCGCCGGTCACAAGAAGGTTGGCGAGCGCCAGCGGCAACATATATTTCCAGCCCCAGTTCATGAGCTGGTCGAAACGCGGGCGCGGCAGCGCCGCCCGCAGCAGGATGAAAAAGCAGATAAAGAAGAACGTCTTGAGGAAGAACCAGACAATGGGCGGCAGCACGGGGCCGAGCCACCCGCCGAAGAACAACACGCTGAGGAACGCCGAGATCAGCACCAGCCCCAGGTACTCGCCGACGAAGAACATGCCGAACTTCATGCCGGAGTACTCGCTGTGAAAGCCCGCGATCAGCTCGCTTTCAGCCTCGGGCAGATCGAACGGAATGCGCCGCATCTCCGCGGAGCCCGCGATCAGAAACAGCACGAAGCCGAGGAACTGCGGCACGATGAACCACATGCCGCGCTGCGCTTCCACGATGG
>JBHGBM010000118.1:0-11544 GCA_041946965.1 Bryobacteraceae bacterium | reverse complement strand
AACCCGCGACATCGACCTTGGCAAGGTCGCACTCTACCAACTGAGTTACTCCCGCTCGACCGAGAAATTTTATTTTCCTTCAGGATGCCGCCGGGTGTCAAACGTCCCGCCCGCGTCCCAAGAGCAAACCCTGATTTTACCGCAACTTCCAGCGAGGCACAAATGTCCGCTAAGTAATTCGGAACGCAAGACTTTCCCTGTGCATCCCGGCGCCCGGCGTTGTGTTAGACTACATTCTCGGTCGAAAACCGGCATTCTCTCGTTTTACCAGCGGACACCACTCTTCCGTGCCGTTCCGCCGGCTTTGGCAATTCGACATGAATCCTTGGGATCAAATCAGACGACAACTGGAACAACGGCTCAGCGCCGAGAGTTTTCACAATTGGGTGAGCCGCACGAGTTTTGCGGGCATGGATGGCAGCGTCCTGCTGGTGAATGTTCCCGACGAAGACACGAAGGCGTGGATGGAGTCCGAGTACTCGGGCTACGTCTCCGGGATCATCCGCAATCTCGGTCTGCGCATCTCCGAGGTGGCCTACGTGGTGGGCAGGAGTTCCAGCGGCAATCACATGCTCCGCAGCGAAGTGATGGAACTCGATAACGGGGCATCGCAACTGAATCCCAAGTTTACCTTCGACACGTTCGTGGTAGGCGCCTGCAACCAGTTCGCCCACGCGGCGGCGCGCTCGGTTGCGACGAATCCCTCACGGGCGTATAACCCGCTGTTCCTGTACGGCGGCGTGGGGATGGGTAAGACGCACCTGATGCACGCCGTGGGACGGGCGCTGATGGACAACTATCCCTCCATGCGGGTGGTCTACACGACAAGCGAGCGGTTCATGAACGAGATGATCACCTGCATCCGTCTGGACCGCATGGCTTCGTTCCACCAGCGATATCGCTGCGCGGATGCTCTGCTGGTGGACGATATTCAACTTCTCGGCAACAAGGAACGCACGCAGGAAGAGTTCTTCCACACGTTCAACGAACTGCACGAGCACCAGAAGCAGATCGTGATTTCCTGCGACGCTCCACCCAAGGAAGTGCCCGGGTTGGTGGAGCGGCTGCGGTCGCGGTTCGAATGGGGGTTGCTGGCGGATATTCAACCGCCGGACCTGGAAACCAAGATGGCCATCCTGGACAAGAAGGCGGAAGCGGAAAGCGTCCGGCTGCCCGAGGATGTGCGCATCTTCATGGCGTCGAAGACCAAGTCGAACGTGCGGGAGTTGGAGGGCGCGCTGGTGAAGCTGATCGCCTACTCCTCCCTGACCGGCACGCCGATCAACATCTCAATGGCTCAACAGGTTCTGCGCAACATCGTACAGGCGCAGGAACGCAAAATCACCATCGATAGCGTTCAGAAAGCGGTTGCGGAACGTTTCAACGTTAAGCAGGCGCACCTGAAGGAAAAGAGCAACGCAAAAAATGTAGTGTACCCGCGGCAAATCGCCATGTACCTGGTGAAGGAACTGACGCCGGCATCGCTTCCGGAAATTGGCCGGGCGTTTGGAGGCAAGCACCACACCACGGTCATGCACTCCATACAGAAGATCGACCGGCTGCGCCATTCCGACCCAGATTTAAACAGGATGATCCACAGTCTCATAGACTCATTACAATGAACTTATCTCTTTTTCCACAAGGACAGCCCAAATCCGGTTGTGGCGTCTGTGGAGAACTCCCGGCAAGCGGTTTATTTGCAGCCTGCGTCCACCTGGATTCCGCAGGTGCTGGTTCTCAAAAGTGCTATATTTTGGTATAATTTAGGTAGATTTCAACATTTGCACAGGCCCCATGAATCCTGTTGTTCCGTATTCATGTTCACAAGCCGGTAAAGGATAGGAGCTGTGGCGGAATGGAATTCACTGTTAGCAAGGCTGATCTGGTACGAGAACTGAGCCTCTCGCAGGGGGTAGTCGAAAAAAAGACCACCATCCCGATCCTTTCCAATGTCCTGTTGGAAACCGCGGGAGACCGGGTGGTCCTGACTGCAACCGACCTGGAGTTGGGTATCCGCTGCGAATTCCCCGCCCGGGTCAAGAAAGAGGGCAGCGGCACGATTCCAGCACGCAGGCTGTTGGATTATGTTCGTTTGCTCCCGGATGCAGATGTCAATGTGAAGTTCCTTGAGAATCACTGGGCCAGCCTGACATGCGGCCGCTCGAAGACCCGCATGGCGGGGATGTCCCGCGAGAGTTTTCCGGAGCTGCCGCAAATGCCGGAATCGATAGCGGAGGTTCCGGTAAAGCTGTTAGCTTCCATGATTACGCGGACGGGTTTTGCGATCTCCACCGAGGAAACGCGGTTTACGCTGAACGGCGCTCTACTGTTGCTGAAGCCGGGAGAGATCGTCATGGTCGCCACCGACGGCCACCGGCTGGCGTTCGTCCAGGCGCATCCGGAGAGCATGCAGGAGATGACCAAGACGTTTCGCGCCCTGGTGCCTAAAAAGGGCATGACGGAGATCCTGAAGCTTGCTGACCAGAGCGGCGATGAAGATAAAGCCGTGGTTGCTGGAAGCGAGAACCACCTTTTCTTCCGTATAGGCCAGCGGCTGCTGATCACGCGCAAGCTCACGGGCAACTTCCCGGACTTCGAGCGGGTCCTGCCGAAGGAGAGCCCGCACGAAGTAAAGATCAACCGGGAGGAGATCCGTTCGGCCATCGAGCGCGTGGCGCAGTTCGCCGATGAGCGGTCGCGCTCGATCCGGGTGCAGTTCGCGGCGGGCGAGGTCCGGGTTTTCTCCTCTTCGGCGGAGACCGGCGAGAGCGAGGAGAGCGTGCCCTGCGAGTACAGCGGGCCGGAACTCGAGATCGGCTTCAACGCCCACTACCTGCTGGATTTCCTGAGGGCGATCACGCAGGACCAGATTACCTTCCAACTGAAGGATCAGAAGAGCGCCGGAGAGATGCGTCCCGCCGGAGAAGGCGCGGAGCAGTATCGCTACGTAGTGATGCCGATGCGCATCTGACCGGCGGACAGTAAACGAGACGAAGCTTTTCTATGCCAAATGAAGTGAACAGCAGCTCCGCGGAAGTTTACGATTCCTCCAGCATCAAGGTCCTGGAGGGCTTGGAAGCCGTCCGCCTGCGCCCGGCTATGTACATTGGCTCGACGGGAGAAATGGGGCTGCACCACCTGGTCTACGAAGTGGTGGACAACTCGGTGGATGAGGCCCTGGCGGGCTATTGCGACAAGATCGACGTAACCATCCACCTGGACAACTCCATCACCGTGATCGACAACGGCCGCGGCATTCCCGTGGACATGCACGAGGAGGAAGGGGTCTCAGCCGCCGAGGTAGTGATGACCAAGCTGCACGCCGGGGGCAAGTTCGATTCCCGGAGCTACAAGGTTTCCGGCGGGCTGCACGGCGTGGGGGTAAGCTGCGTGAACGCGCTCTCCGAGCGTCTGGAGCTGGAAATCTGGCGGGACGGGTACACCTGGCAGCAGGAATACGGGCAGGGCCGCCCGAAGGCGCCGCTGGCCCGCGCGGGGAAGGCCGGCCGGAAGACGGGCACCAAGGTCACCTTCAAGCCGGACGCGTCCATCATGGACGTAACGGTTTACAACTACGACACCCTGGCGCAGCGGCTGCGCGAACTGGCGTTCCTGAACAAGGGTCTTACCATCAGTCTGACGGACGAGCGCACGGATCCGCCCAAGCGCCACGAGTTTCACTATTCGGGCGGCATCGCCGAGTTCATCACGCACCTGAACCGCGGCAAGAGCGTGCTGCACGACAAGCCGATCCATTTTGAGGCCGACCGCGACCTTCCCAACGGCGGCATCCTCACGATGGAGGTGGCGCTCCAGTACAACGACGGCTACTCGGAGAATGTCTTCAGCTTCGCGAATAACATCAACACGGTAGACGGCGGCACGCACCTGAGCGGCTTCCGCAGCGCGCTCACCCGCACCATCAACGCTTACGGGCAGCAGGCCGGGCTTTTCAAGGACAAGGGCGAGAGCCTGAGCGGCGACGATGTGCGGGAGGGGCTCACGGCGGTGGTCAGCGTCAAGATCCCGCAGCCGCAGTTCGAAGGGCAGACCAAGGGCAAGCTGAACAGCGACATTCAGGGCCAGATGGTCCAGTTTGTCAACGAGAAGCTGGGGGAATATTTCGATAAGAATCCCGGGGTGATGCGCAAGATCGTGGGCAAGGCGATCGAGGCTGCCCGCGCGCGCGAGGCGGCGCGGAAGGCGCGCGACCTGACGCGGCGGAAGGGGGCGCTCGATTCGGGGGGCCTGCCCGGTAAGCTGGCCGACTGCCAGGAGCGCGACCCGGAGCGGTGCGAGCTGTTTCTGGTGGAGGGCGAATCGGCCGGCGGCACGGCCAAGCAGGGACGGGACCGGCGGTTTCAGGCGATTCTGCCGCTCAAGGGCAAGATCCTGAACGTGGAGAAGGCCCGCTACGACAAGATGCTGAGCCACGAGGAAATCCGCACGATGATCACGGCGCTCGGCACGGGGATCGGCAAGGACGATTTCGAGGCGGGAAAGCTGCGCTACGGCAAAGTCATCATCATGACCGACGCCGACGTGGACGGTTCCCACATCCGCACCCTGCTGCTGACCTTCTTCTTCCGGCACATGAACGAGCTGATCCTGCGCGGGCGGGTGTTCATCGCGCAGCCGCCGCTGTACCGCATCAAGAAGGGCAAGAACGAGAAGTACATCAAGGACGAGAAGGAGTTCACCCGCGAGATCATGCGGCGGGCGACGGAAAACCTGGCCGTGGAAACGAAGCACGGCAGGGTGGACGGGCAGGAACTGCGCACGTTCCTGATGAGCCTGGACGAGTACGAGCAGATGTTCCACAAGGCGGAGCGCCGCCTGCGCGACGCGCGGGTGGTGGAGGCGCTTTCGGACATCGAGTTGAAGGTGGATTACAAGGCCGATTTCCAGGACCAGGCCAACGTGGAGCGGGTGCGCGGGGCGCTGGAGGCCAGGGGCGTGAACTCGGAGCTGCGGGCGGACGAGGAACATTCGGCCTTCGAGGTGGTGTTCCGCGATTCGACCAATGCGGAGCGCGGCATCGGGATCGAATTGGCGACGCACCCGGAGTACCGGCGTTTCCGCACGCTGGCGCGGCAGATCTCGCGGTTGAACCAGCCGCCGTTCACGGTGATCAAGGAGACCCGCCGCGAGGTTCTGAACAACTGGCTGGACCTGCTGAACTACGTGAAGAACGAGGGCAAGCGGGACGCCTCCGTGCAGCGCTACAAGGGGCTGGGGGAGATGAACGCGGAACAGCTTGCCGAGACGACCATGAATCCGGAGAAGCGGACGCTGCTTCAGGTGCGGCTGGAAGACGCGGTGGAGAGCGAGGAGATCTTCTCGACGCTGATGGGCGAGGACGTGGAGAGCCGGCGGCGGTTCATCGAGGAGAACGCGCTGGACGTGAAGAATCTGGATGTGTAGGCGCGGCCGCCGCGCGCGGCCGCGCCACGGGGCCTACTTGTGGTTCCTGCCGTTGCGCGCGGCCGCCAGGCGCTCGCGGCGCTTGGCCTTGCGGGCAATGGACTTGCGTTTCTGGTCCAGGGCCACCACGAGGTCGGCGACGGTGTTGTCCTTCAGGTAGTCCAGAATGGCTTCGTGCAGGGCCACCCAGCCGTCGTGCATGGGGCAATGATCGTCCTCGGGACATTCTCCCCGGCCCCCGATGCACAGGTGGTAGGGTTGGAGGCCGTCGAGCGCCTCAACGATATCGTAGATGCGGATCTTGTCCGCGGGCAGCCGCAACGCGAAGCCTCCCATTGGCCCTTTGCTGGAACGGAGCAAACCTTTCCTGGCGAGCTGCTGAAGAATCTTGGCAAGGAAATGGGACGGAATGTCTTCCTGTTCGGCGAGCTTCTTTGCCATGGTGTACTGTCCCTCTGGAGCCGACGCCAGCGGGATCAGCGCGCGGATAGCGTATTCTGTGGATCGCGAATAAATCATGGGTCTTGATCCTATGATATCAGACTATTCACCCAGGCTTATCCGATAGGGCGGGGTTGCGCTAGAGTTTTTCGGGGACGTTGATCAGAGGTTTGAATTCGACGTATTCTTGACTTTCGGACCGCTATGTCCGCTTCGCAGCGGCCGCAGCCGGCACCGAATGAGGGTCAAAAACATGAACGATTATAATCCGTGCCGTTGCTGCCATACGCCTTGCGCACCGGCGCAGATCACGCGCCGCGGGCTGTTCGCCGGGGCGGGCGCCGCGCTGTTCCCCGTGCTGGAAGCGCGTCCCATGCAGAAGGAACCGGGCCGCCAGGCGCCGATTCTGAAGACGCTGGCGGTGCAGCCGGTGCTGACCTACGCGACGCCGCGGCGCCGGGAGGCGACAAGCTGGAGGTCGTGGGGCGCGATACAGACCGAGCAGGACGCCGCGCAGGAAAAGGCGCGCATCGAGAAGGAGACGGCCGCGCTGAAGACGGCGGGCGTGGAATTTCGTCCCGTGGCGATGGTGAAGAACGCGGAGGATGCGGCCAAAGTGATCGCCGGCGATCACGACCTGACGCTGGTTTACGCGGCGGGCTGCGACGTGAAGGTGCAGGAGATCCTGGCCCCGGCGAGCAAATGGGCCATCATGTTCGTGCGCCACAAATCGGGTCCGGTGTACCTGTGGTACGAGATTGCGCATCCGCGTTTCCTGCGCAAGACGGTGGATGAATACGGGCAGCCGGGCATGGACTACCAGGACGTGGTGGTGGACAGCCAATCCGACCTGGCGTGGCGCCTGCGCGCGCTCTCGGCGGTGAAGAACACGCTGGGCAAGCGCATTGTAGCGGTGGGGGGGGCCGCCGGCTGGGGAGCGGGAGGGCGCAAGGCGGCGCAACTCAGCCGCGACATTTTCAAGCTGGACATCCAGACGGTGACGTACCCGGATCTTGGGGAGCGCATCAAGAAGGCGCGCGCGGACGGCGCGCTGGCGAAGCGCGCCGGGGCGGCGTGCGCGGCGCTGCTGAAGCAGAAGGGCGTCAAGCTCGAAACCGACCGGAAGTTCGTGGAGAACGCCTTCGTGCTGACGGAGGTCTTCCGCGACCTGCTGGACCAGGCGCAGACCGACGCCATCACCATCAACCAGTGCATGGGCACCATTATGGGGATTTCGGAAACCAGCGCCTGCCTGCCGCTGAGCATATTGAACGACGAGGGGTACATGGCGTTCTGCGAATCCGATTTCGTGGTGATCCCCTCGGGCATCCTGCTGAAGTACATAGCCCGGAAGCCGGTGTTCCTGAACGACCCGACGTATCCGCACCACGGGGTGGTTACGATCGCGCACTGCACCGCGCCGCGCAAGATGGACGGCGACAGTGCCGAGCCCACGCGCCTGGTGACGCACTTCGAATCCGACTACGGGGCTTCGCCGAAGGTGGACATGCGCAAGGGCGCGAAGTGCACCAACCTGGTGCCGGATTTCAGCTTCAAGAAGTGGGTGGGGTTTGAGGGGGAGATCGTGGACTCGCCCTTCCTGCCCATTTGCCGCGCGCAGGTGGACGTGCAGATCAAGGGCTCCTGCGACGCGCTGGCGCGGGATATGAAGGGCTTTCACTGGATGACCAGCTACGGCGAGCATTTGAAGGAGTGCGGGTACGCGCTGAAGAAGGTGGGGATCGAGATGCAGGGGGTGTAGCCAGAACCAGGGACAGAGGGGAGCGTCCCCGCTGCGCCGGTATAATTGGAAGGAGTGGGGAAGTTTTTTGTCCAGAACTTCGGCTGCCGGGCCACACAGGCCGATGGGGCAGCGCTCGAAACCATGTTGGCCGCGCGGGGGATGCAGCCGGCCGGGGAGCGCGCGCAGGCCGATCTCGTTATTTTGAACACGTGCACGGTCACCTCCGCGGCGGATGACGACGTGCGGCAGGCGGTGCGCCGCGTACACCGGGAGAATCCGCGTGCGCGGATTCTGGTGACGGGCTGCTATGCGCAGCGCGCGCCCGAGGAACTGGCCGGCATGCCGGGGGTCGAGTGGGTGGTGGGGAACACCCACAAGGCGCAGATCGCGGAGCTGGTCAGCAGCGCTCCGTATCACGGCAACATCCACGTGGGGGACGTTTTCGCGCAGCGCGATTTTCTTTCCGCGCCGGTGGAGGACGCCGCGGGCGACCGCACGCGGCCCAACCTGAAGATTCAGGACGGCTGCAACAACCGGTGCTCGTTCTGCATTATCCCGTTCGTGCGCGGGCGCAGCCGCAGCGCGCCGGCCGATGACGTGGTGGCGCAGGTGCGGCGGCTTGCGGAGCGGTACCGGGAGGTGGTGTTGAGCGGCATCAACCTGGGCCGGTGGGGACGCGAGCCGGGCAGCCGCATGCGGCTGGCGGACCTGGTGCGGCGGCTGCTGGAGGAGACGCCGGTGGAGCGGCTGCGGCTCAGCTCGGTGGAGCCGATGGATTTCTCCGGCGAGCTGCTGGGGCTGATGGCCGAGTCGCCGCGCATGGCGCGGCACGTGCATGCGCCGTTACAGACCGGATGCGACCGCATCCTGCGGCTGATGCGCCGCCGGTACCGCCCGCGGCACTACGCGGACCGGGTGCAGACGGCGCGGCGGATGATGCCGGACGCGGCCATTGGCGCGGACGTGATGGTGGGGTTCCCCGGCGAGACGGAGGCGGATTTCGAGGAGAACCGGCAATTCATCGAGGCCATGCCGTTCACCTACCTGCACGTGTTTACGTACTCGGAGCGTCCGGGCACGCCGGCGGCGGAAAGCGGCGAGCGCGTGCCGATGCCGGTGCGCAAGGAGCGCAACCGCGTGCTGCGGGAGCTGGCCGCGCGCAAGAACCTGGCGTTCCGCGAGTCGATGGTGGGGAAGAGGCTTCCGGCGGTGACCTTGCACGAGCCGGGCATGGCGCTTACGGGGAACTATCTGAAGGTGGAACTGGCGGCGCCGCGCGAGCCCAACCGGCTGGTGGAGATCGAGATCGGGGGCGTGAGGGAAGGGGGGCTGCGGGAGGCTACATCTCCCGGCGGCCTTCCATGGCTTTCGAGATCGTAACTTCGTCGGCGAATTCCAGGTCGCTGCCCACCGGGATCCCCATGGCGATGCGGGTGACCCGCACTCCCAGCGGCTTGAGCAGCCGCGAAAGATAGACCGCGGTGGCTTCGCCTTCCACGGTGGGGTTGGTGGCCAGGATGATCTCCCGCGCTTCGCCCGAGCCGATGCGTTCGACCAGGCTCTTGATCTTGAGCTGCTCGGGTCCGATGCCGCGCAGCGGGGAGAGGGAGCCGTGCAGCACGTGGTAGAGGCCGTTGAACTGGCGCGTGGTCTCGATGCCGACGATGTTGTGGGCCTCCTCCACCACGCAGATCGTGGCGCGGTCGCGGCCGGGGTCGGAGCAGTAGACGCACAGCTCGGAGTCGCTGATATTGTTGCAGACGGCGCAGAGGCCGAGCTTGTCCTTGACGTCGAGCAGGGCGCGGGCGAGCATTTCGGCGTCCTCGCGGCTGGCGCGGAGCACGTGGAAGGCGAGGCGCTGGGCGGACTTCTGCCCGATGCCAGGCAGGCGCTTGAACTCGGTGATCAGCCGGGCCAGGGGTTCGGCGAGATCGGGCATCAGAACATACCGGGCGGCAGGCCCAGGCCGCCGAGCATGCCGCTCATCTTCTCGCGGGTCTGCTCGTCGACCTTCTTGACGGCTTCATTGCAGGCGGCGACGACCATATCCTGCAACATTTCGGCGTCGCCGGCGGCTTCCGGGTCGATCTTGCACCCGAGGACGTTCTTGTGGCCGTCCATGGTGATGGTCACCATGCCGCCTCCGGCAGTGGCTTCCACGCGGATCAGGGCGATTTCGGCCTGCAACTTCTCCTGCATGCGCTGAGCCTGTTGCATCATCGCCTGCATGTTACCGGGCATCTTCATGGGTTACTCCTTCAGGTTTCGGACCTGGCTCACTTCGCCGCCGAACAGCTCGCGGTAGCGGCGCACCTCGGGGTGTTGCAGGGCGCGGCTTTTGAGCTCGTCTTCGGAGGCCGGTATGGGCGTCTGCGGCTCGACGGTTTCCTCGAACGCGATGCGGACGCGCAGGGCGCGCCCGGCGAGTTCGCGGGCCGCCTTGCCCACGTCTTCGGCTTTCAGCATCAGCTCGGCGGATTTTGGCGCGGTGATGCGCAGCTCGCCGTTGCTCTCCTCGACCCTGGAGCGTTCCACGGCATCGGCGGTGAAGGACATGCCGAGTTCCATGAGCTTGTGGTGCAGCCCGGTGCGCCAGTCGCCCACGGAGGCGGGCGGCGCGGCCTTGCGGGCGCGGTCGAGTTCAAAGGGCGACGGCTTCTGGGGCTTCTCGGGAGCGGGCGCGGGACGGGGCGGCGCGGGACCGTTGCCAGGGCCGCCTTTGGGCAACTGGGCGAGCGCTTCTTCGATGGGCAGGAGCTTTCCGGCCTGCACCATGCGGACCAGCCCGATTTCGAGATGAAAGCGCGGCTGGAGCGACGATTGCAGGTCGCGGAAGAGTTCGAGCGCGAGGTGGAGGTAGCGGGTGAGGTCTTCCTCGGAGAAGCGCGCGGCGGTGGCGGCCAGCCGCTCGCGTTCGGCGGGGGAGGCGGCGATGAGGCGCGCGCTGGGGCCGGCGATGCGCGCCACCAGCAGGTTGCGGAAATAGCGCGCCAGCTCGCGGCTGAAGTGTTGCAGGTTGCGGCCGTTGCGCTCGAGTTCGTCCACCACTTCCAGCATGCGCCCGGAGTGGCTTTCGGCGAGCGCCTGGGAAACCTGTTCGAGCGCCTCGAGCGAAAAGGCTCCGAGCAGGGCGCGCACATCGGCGGCTTCGAGTTTCGCGCCGCAGCAGGCGATGGCCTGATCGAGCGCGGAGAGCGAATCGCGCACGCTGCCTTCGCCGGCCTGGGCCAGCACGGAGAGGGAATCGGGAGAGGCCTCGATGCCCTCCTGCTCGCAGATCCAGGCCATGCGGGCCACCAGGTCCTCGAATTCCACCGAGCGGAAGCTGAAATGCTGGCAGCGCGAGGCGATGGTGGCGGGGATCTTGTGGGCCTCGGTGGTGCAGAGCACGAAGACCACCCAGGGCGGGGGTTCCTCGATGGTCTTGAGCAGCGCGTTGAAGGCCTCGTTGGTGATCTGGTGGGCTTCGTCGATGATGAAGACCTTGTAGCGGTCGCGGGCGGGCTGGTAGCGGACGTTTTCGCGCAACTCGCGCATTTCGTTGATGCCGCGGTTGGAGGCGGCGTCGATCTCGATCACGTCGACCGAGCCGCCGGCGGCGATCTCGGTGCAGCTCGCGCAGACGCCGCAGGGCGTTTCGGCGGGCCCGTTGACGCAGTTCAGGCAGCGCGCCAGGATGCGGGCGACGGTGGTCTTGCCGGTGCCGCGCTGGCCGGAGAAGATGTAGCCGTGCGCGATGCGATTCTGAGCGATGGCGTGCTCGAGGGTGGTCTTGACGTGCTCCTGGTTGACCACCTCGCGGAAGGACTGCGGCCGGTATTTCCTGGCGATGACCTGGTACATGGGGTGGATACGACTAAGGCAGGCCCAGGGTATTCCGCGGCACACGGGTTAAACCGCTACCGTTGCTTCCTTCCGGACCTGGCGGGGTTTGC